>NZ_AKJT01000045.1 GCF_000282195.1 Pseudomonas sp. GM18 | reverse complement strand
CAACCATTCCCAGCGGCCAGCGCCTTGCCTGGCCCGCTTTAAGGCGACAACGCGGCGGGGAAACTAATTGAGAACGCCCCCTAGACTCAGGCTTTTTCCGCGCGCCGGTATTGAGATTAATCAATCGCTTGCACTGCGCATGGCCTGGCCCGGGCTTCGCCCGCGCTTTAATTCATCAGTCACTGACCCTAGGTTCTCCATGGCTCAATACGTCTTCACCATGCATCGGCTGGGCAAAGTTGTTCCGCCGAAGCGGGAAATCCTGAAAAACATTTCGCTGTCGTTCTTCCCCGGCGCCAAAATCGGCGTACTCGGCCTCAACGGTTCGGGTAAGTCCACGCTGCTGAAAATCATGGCGGGCGTCGACACCGAGTTCGACGGCGAAGCCCGTCCGATGCCGGACCTGAACATCGGTTACCTGCCGCAAGAACCGATCCTGGACCCGACCAAGACCGTGCGTGAAGTGGTCGAGGAAGCGGTCAGCGTGATCAAGGACGCCCAGGCGCGTCTGGACGAGGTCTACGCGGCCTACGCCGATCCGGATGCCGACTTCGACAAGCTGGCTGCAGAGCAAGCCAAACTTGAAGCCATCCTGCAGGCCAGCGATGGCCATAACCTGGATCGCCAACTGGAAGTCGCCGCCGATGCGCTGCGTCTGCCGGCCTGGGACGCCAGGGTCGAACACCTCTCCGGTGGTGAAAAGCGTCGTGTGGCCCTGTGCCGCCTGCTGCTGTCCGCCCCGGACATGCTGCTGCTCGACGAACCAACCAACCACCTGGACGCTGATTCCGTCGCCTGGCTGGAGCATTTCCTGCACGATTTCCCGGGTACCGTGGTTGCGATCACGCACGACCGTTACTTCCTGGACAACGTTGCCGGCTGGATCCTCGAGCTCGACCGCGGCGCCGGTATCCCTTACGAGGGCAACTATTCGGGTTGGCTCGAAGCCAAGTCCGATCGTCTGGCGGCCGAATCCAAGCAGCAATCGGCCCACGAAAAGGCCATGAAGGAAGAACTGGAGTGGGTGCGCAAAGGCGCCAAGGCCCGCCAGTCCAAATCCAAGGCTCGTCTGCAACGCTTCGAAGAAATGCAATCGCAGGAATTCCAGAAGCGCAGCGAAACCAACGAGATCTACATCCCGGCCGGTCCACGCCTGGGCGACAAGGTCATCGAGTTCAAGAACGTCACCAAGGGCTACGGCGATCGCGTGTTGATCGACAACCTGTCGTTCTCCATGCCTAAAGGTGCCATCGTTGGCGTGATCGGCGGTAACGGTGCCGGTAAATCGACCCTGTTCCGCATGCTGATGGGCAAGGAAACGCCGGATTCGGGCAGCATCGAAGTCGGCGAAACCGTGCAACTGGCGTGCGTCGACCAGAGCCGTGAAGACCTGGACGGCAGCAAGACTGTGTTCCAGCAGATCTCCGACGGTTCCGACCAGATTCGCATCGGCAGCTACGAGATTCCGTCGCGCACCTACGTCGGTCGTTTCAACTTCAAGGGCGGCGATCAGCAGAAGTTCGTCAAGGATCTGTCCGGTGGTGAGCGTGGCCGCTTGCACCTGGCCCTGACCCTGAAAGAGGGCGGCAACGTCCTGCTGCTCGACGAACCATCCAACGACCTCGACGTTGAAACCCTGCGTTCCCTGGAAGAAGCCTTGCTGGACTTCCCGGGCGCCGCCATTGTGATCTCTCACGATCGGTGGTTCCTTGACCGCGTCGCGACGCACATCCTGGCGTACGAAGACGACTCGCAAGCGGTGTTCTTCGAAGGCAACTACACCGAGTACGAAGCCGATCGCAAGAAACGCCTCGGCGAAGCAGCCTCCCAGCCGCACCGCGTACGGCACAAGAAACTGGCCTGATTTCAGGTTGGTCGCATAAAAAAACGGAGCCTTCGGGGCTCCGTTTTTTTATGGGCGTTGTAGGAGCGAGGCTTGCCCGCGAAGGTGTCTTTGACTCACCCGATCTCTATGGCCAGCACTTCAATCACCAAATCCCCCGCCGGGCGTTTCCACAACACTTCATCGCCTACGTGCGCACCCAGCAACGCCCGTCCCAGCGGCGAACTCCAATTGATCAACCCATGGGCGGCATCCGCCTGGTCTTCTCCGACCAATTGCACGCGCTGTTCATGATCGTGCTCGTCGGCAAAGGTCACCCAGTTGCCGATCTGCACTTTGTCGGTCGAGGAGGCCTGTGCGACCAACTGCGCACTTTGCAGGCGCTGCTTGAAGTAGCGCCAGTCGCGATCGAGGTCGGCCTGGCGCTGCTTGTCGGCCAGGTCACCTTTGGCGCTTTCCTCGTCGAGCAGGTTTTGCAGCTCGGCGACTTTCGCCTGCAGCTGTGCGAGCCCGGCGGGCGTGACGTAATTGGGCTGCGCGCTGACCTGTCGTTCGACCGGCAGGTCGGCTTGCGCGGCGGCGTTATCTTCGTTGACGAAGGCGCGACTCATGCTTTTCTCCCGTTATAGGGTTTGGGCCATGGTTGCAGGCTTTAAGTTTCGACGAATGTCTGTAAACGACTTATTGCGAGCGATAGGCTCGCGCGGCGTCCCGGTCTTTCTGCTGTTGCCAGGCCCGTTCGCGCTCGTCCCAATGGCGTTCCCTGTACTCGTTTCGATCCTCGTTTTCGCGCATGGCCTGGCACTGACGGAAGCCATCGGTCCAGCCTTCGGCGTATTGCTTGTCCTTGAGGTAGCGTGGGACGTTTTTGCGAAATTCACCGGTAATCGCCCCGGCGGCCTGTCGACCACTGCTGCAACCGTCGTCGAAGCCATCGGCGAACGCCGGCGGATAACCCTTGGCGATCAGGTCCTCGTGGGTCGACTGACACCCTGTGATCAAGACCAATAACCCCAACACTCCCACGCAACGCCACATCTTGGACTCCAGGGCCGTTCAATGGCCTATAGGGGAAGTCTAGAAGCGGATTTGTCGGCTGGGAGTGAAAGAAAGATCTTTTACGGTTAAGCAACGATCAATAGTGATACCACTTCACTTCAAGCATCACTTCGTTTTCAGGTGATGCCAGGTGGCTGAATTCGCGTTGGGCACTCAGGCGCAAACCGAGGTTGCGCGACAACTCCCACTGCTGGTTCAGGCTCATGCTCCGGCGCACTTCGCCATTGGTGAAGTAATCGCCCTTGGCTTCCAGGCTGAAATTGCCCAACGGGTTTTTCCACAGCAGGCCACTGTTGAAGCCTGCCGCCGGGGCAATGAAGCCCGCGAAGTCGTTGTTGTGCTCCACTCGCACGGTGCCCAAGGCGAACCCGAGCATGTCGTCGCCCAGTTGCCAGGTCCCGCCGCCACCACCGTTGACATGACTGACCAGGGTTTCGTCATCGTGCTTGCCCGGTACACGCTCCAGGCCGCCGGTGACTTGCCACGACAGCGGCTGCAACAGTGCATTGCGCGGGGTCAGGGAACGGATGGTCGCCAGGTCCAGTTGCTGCAACTGCCAGTGATTGCCTTCGTATTGTCGCAGCTTCATCTGCAGGATTTCGATTTGCGCGCCAAGGGGGAAGCTTTCGGCGTTGTCGTTGAGGTCGTGGTAGGCCATGCGCAGGCCATATTCGCCGAAGGCTTTGTCACCCTGGGTGCCGATGCCGGCCTGCCAGGTGCGGGACTCGTGGCCATCCTCGGGCAAGCCAGGTCGCGCAATGTCCAGTTCAGGAGGCGGGTTTTGATTGATCGCGCGCAGCAATTCGAAACTGCGCTGAGCCCGTTGCGGGTCACGTTCCTGACCGTTGGCGCGATAACGCTCCAGACGATAAGCCGCATCGATGATCAACGCCTGACGCTCGCGCGGTTGCGCCTTGAACGCCGGTTCCTGCAATTGTTTCTGATCGGCGCTGACTTTCAGCACCCACTGCTGCTCTTCATCGGTCAACGGTTCTGCACGGCTCAGCAGCTCCCGCTCGCGGGACGGGCGATATTCGATCGATTCCACCAGCCCGGCCTGTTTCACCGCTTTGACGGTGTCGGTAGGGATGGCGGTCAACGGGAATTGCTCGGTCAACTTCAGGCTCGGCCGCGCCACTTGCAGCAGTTCAAGCAAGCGATAGGAGCAGTTTTCATCGAAGAAAAAGTAATCGAACTGGATCTGCTTGAGTTCCCAGACATGCTCGACCATGCGCTCGGTTTCCTGCTGGGTCAGGTTCAGGCGGTATTCCCACAGGTCGCGGTTTTCGAGGCTACGGTATTCCGAGAGTTTTTCCTGGTACGGCACCAGGGCAAACAGCCCCGGATAGCCGCCCATCAGGCCTTTCCACGCGTACAAAATGCTGTTGTCCGACCCTTCGATGTAGGCGCCGAAGTTGATCGCGTAACTGAGCAGCGAGGTCTTGTCGCGCTGCACATCGGCCTGATCGATGCGCAGCAGGGTATGGCCGAACATCGACGACGGGCTGTTCAGGTAGGCCGCCGGGAAAATCATCACCGCGCTGTGGGGCGAAACGTCCTTGAACCATTGCTTGAATTCAGCACAGTCCGGCGTCGGCAAACCGGTCAGCTCAAGTTGCGCCTTCAACCAGCGGGTGCGGGCCGGATAGACGCATTGCGCATGCTGCTCGCCGGCACTGGCCGGGGCATACAGCGCCTGCACGGTCGCCGCCAGTTCACGGTCGGGGTGTTCGTTGCCATCGGGGGCAAGAAAGAATTTTTTGTCGCTGACATAGCTGCGCCAGCCACCGAGCTTGGCGGTTTCGTAATGACCCAGGGAAATCCAGAAGGGGTCGTTGGCCAGTTGCTGCAAACGTTGATTGTCGATGTGGGGCGCGGCGGACAGCGGGGCGCAGACACAGAGCGCCAGCCAGGCAAGGCGTTTGAGCATAGTGAGCAACTTAAGTCGAAAGAAACAAAGACCCAAAGAGGCAGGCCAAAAAGGGCCAGGGTCAAAAAATAAAACCCGCTCCCCAAAGAGAGCGGGACGGGTCGAGCTTAAGCTTGAGTGGCGTACTTGGCCAGACGAGGATCGTTCTTCAATACGGCCAGGGTATTGGTATGCACATCTTCAGCGGTCACGTCAGCTTTGTTGAAGATTTGCTGGAAGTGTTGATGAGTCACGGCGGCGAAATGCGCACGGTCTTCCGGCGCCACGCCCAGTACTACGGCGTAAGTGGTCAGCGCTTCACCCTGACCTTTAGCCATGTCTTCGGACAGCTCGTTCATCATGCCATTCATGGCGAACCAGGATTTGCCGCCATAGGTCAGCGCCGCATTGGTCGCGCAACCGTTGGTACCGGAGGTCATGCCGAAAGTTGCGTTGCCGGAGGTGCCGTTGGTGGTGGATGCCAGGAAGTGTGCGGGGGTGCCACGCTGACCTTCGAACAGCATGTTGCCCCAACCGCAGTCCGGACCGCCTGGCGCCTGAGCCATGGCGTTGATGGATACAGCGGTGAAGAGAGTACCAAGAAGAATCCGTTTCATAGCTATGTTCTCTTTGTGTGCATACCAATGGACAGGGTGCTGGCCCCTAATGGTGCCAGTGGGCCGGTTATTCGTTTATTTCGTTCCAGCCGCGCAGTTTGGAGTTTAGGCAGGTTCCAGGGGTTCGGTGATTTTTTGCGAGACATTCCCTGAAAACATTGATTTTGACCCGCGCGGCCCGGACCTGGCGGTTTGTCTATGCTTTGGCTTGAGGCGCGTCTTGCCAGTGAGGTGCAGGCAGCGCCAGAATGCCGCTATCTGCCCCGCCTGATGTAAGGAAGCCCGATGCCTGATCCTGTTGCTGCCAGCTTGCGTCTAGCGCCTGAAGCGCTGACCCGTCCGTTTTCCGCTGAACAGTTCAGCTTCTCTACCACCAATGATCTGGAGCCCTTCCGCGGTGTGCTTGGCCAGGAACGTGCGGTCGAAGCCTTGCAGTTCGGTGTGGCCATGCCACGCCCCGGTTACAACGTATTCGTCATGGGCGAGCCCGGCACCGGCCGTTTTTCGTTCGTCAAACGCTACCTCAAGGCCGAAGGCAAACGCCTGCAGACCCCGGCGGACTGGGTCTACGTCAATAATTTCGATGAACCGCGCGAGCCTCGTGCGTTGGAATTGCCGTCGGGCACCGCTGGCGCCTTTATCGGTGACATCAACGGCTTGATCGACAACCTGCTGGCGACCTTTCCGGCGGTATTCGAGCACCCGTCCTACCAGCAGAAGAAAAGCGCCATCGATCGCGCCTTCAACCAGCGTTATGACCGTGCACTGGATGTGATCGAGCGTCTGGCGCTGGAGAAAGACGTCGCGCTCTACCGCGACAGCAGCAACATTGCCTTCACCCCGATGAGCGAAGGCAAGGCCCTGGATGAGGCGGAATTCGCCCAGTTGCCGGAAGCCGAGCGCGAGCGCTTTCACGACGACATTTCCGGGCTCGAAGAGCGGTTGAACGAAGAACTCGCCAGCCTGCCGCAATGGAAGCGCGAGTCGAGTAATCAACTTCGCCAGCTCAACGAAGAAACCATCACCCTGGCCTTGCAGCCATTGCTGGCGCCGCTGTCGGAAAAGTATGCGGAAAACGCAGGCGTTTGCGGTTACTTGCAAGCGATGCAGGTGTACCTGCTCAAAACCGTAGTCGAGCAACTGGTGGACGACAGCAAGACCGACGCCGTCGCCCGCAAATTGCTTGAAGAGCAATACGCCCCGAGCCTGGTGGTCGGTCATCCGTTCAGCGGTGGTGCGCCGGTGGTATTCGAGCCGCACCCGACCTACGACAACCTGTTCGGCCGTATCGAATACAGCACCGATCAGGGCGCGCTCTACACCACCTATCGACAGCTGCGACCGGGTGCTCTGCACCGGGCCAACGGCGGATTCCTGATCCTCGAAGCGGAAAAAATGCTCAGCGAGCCATTTGTGTGGGATGCGCTCAAGCGTGCCTTGCAATCGCGCAAACTGAAAATGGAGTCGCCACTGGGTGAACTGGGCCGTCTGGCCACCGTGACACTGACACCGCAGCACATTCCGTTGCAGGTCAAAGTCGTGATCATCGGCGCCCGGCAGCTCTACTACACGCTGCAAGACCTCGATCCGGACTTCCAGGAGATGTTCCGTGTCCTGGTGGATTTCGATGAAGACATCCCGATGGTCGACGAGAGCCTGGAGCAGTTCGCCCAGTTGCTCAAAACCCGTACGTCCGAGGAAGGCATGGCACCGCTGACCGCCGATGCGGTGGCGCGTCTTGCGACTTACAGCGCGCGTCTGGCCGAGCACCAAGGGCGTTTGTCGGCGCGGATCGGCGATCTGTTCCAGCTGGTCAGCGAGGCGGATTTCATTCGCGACCTGGCGGGTGACGAGATGACCGACGCCGGGCACATCGAGCGTGCACTCAAGGCCAAGGCCACCCGTACCGGGCGCGTTTCGGCGCGGATTCTCGATGACATGCTGGCCGGGATCATTCTGATCGACACCGATGGTGCGGCGGTTGGCAAGTGCAACGGGCTGACGGTGCTGGAAGTCGGCGATTCGGCCTTCGGGATCCCGGCGCGGATTTCCGCCACGGTGTATCCGGGCGGCAGCGGTATTGTTGACATCGAGCGCGAGGTCAACCTCGGCCAGCCGATTCACTCCAAAGGCGTGATGATCCTCACCGGGTATCTGGGCAGCCGTTACGCCCAGGAATTCCCGTTGGCCATTTCCGCGAGCATCGCCCTGGAGCAGTCCTACGGTTACGTCGACGGCGACAGCGCATCGTTGGGCGAGGCCTGCACGCTGATCTCGGCCTTGTCGAAAACTCCACTCAAGCAGTGTTTTGCGATTACCGGTTCGATCAACCAGTTCGGTGAAGTGCAGGCGGTAGGCGGGGTCAACGAGAAGATCGAAGGCTTCTTCCGGCTTTGTGAAGCTCGCGGCCTGACGGGCGAGCAGGGGGCGATCATTCCTCAGGCCAACGTCGCCACGCTGATGCTCGACGAGAAAGTGCTGGCAGCGGTGCGCGCGGGGCAGTTCCATGTCTACGCGGTGCGCCAGGCCGACGAGGCGCTGAGCCTGCTGGTCGGCGAGCCGGCCGGTACGCCGGATGAGAATGGCGAGTTTCCTGAGGGCAGCGTCAACGCGCGGGTGGTGGAACGCTTGCGGGTAATTGCGGAAATGATCAGCGACGAAGACCTCAAGGAGGCCGAAAAGGAGTTGGCGCAGGAAGCATTGCTGGAAGTCAAACCGGCCTGAGTTGTTCGCAAAAGAGGCAAGCTCCTTGTGGCGAGGGGGCTTGCCCCTCGCCACAAGTCTGGCGTCAATATTTGCACGGCGACCACTCGGCGCCTTATGTTTCCCGGTTCGCGTGCGAGCCGGACTTTTCTTCTATTCTCTGCTCAAGGATATCGACAGTTATCACTGGATCGAGACAGCCTTCCCGTGGAGGCTGAATACCGGATCTACCGAGGGTCGCCGCCATGTCGCGCAACCTCTGCCTCACCCGTCAATGCCTGGGCCTTGTGACCCGTATCGAATGTGCTATCCGCCCGCTGGCGGGAGATACGGGCATGTGGACCTTGCTCTTTGCCGCCGGAATGGCCGGCGAACAACCTTCAGCCATCAAGGCTCAAGGCCCGTTCCGTGGGCCGGTCGTGGCTGAATCGATCCTCGACACCATCGTCGAAAGTCTGACCTTGCATGGCTACGAGCTGGCCGATGACCCGCAAATCTGGTGCCTGCACCTGCAAGCCCAGTTGCGAGAGATCAACGGTGGCCGTTACCACAACCTTGCCGGTCCCGGGTTTCGGCCCGAGGGCTGATCCAGGCTATTGATCCAGGTTGCCTGGCTCGGTCTTGTCGAGTTTGACCTCGAAGCCGTATTGCACGGTGGTGAGGTTGGTTCGCTGATAAGTTTCCAGACGTGTGGGCTGGCCGTAGAAGTAATGCACTTCGAATAACCCCGGGCCTTGCGCGCTCGCGTCGTGACTGACCGAAAGAATCTCCTTCAGATAGTTGCCGCTGTCGTCCTTGGCGAAAAAGCGCCAGTCCTGGGCGGGTAACAACTTCAGATCAACCACCAACTCATTCCCTTTGAGCGCCAGGCCCTTGGGCAGTTGGTGGGCGTCGTAGGTCTGCTTGTCGACGGTCGCCAGGAACAGCGGCATGGAGCCCACCGCGTAGGCCGGTGTTTCTGCAAACAGATTCAGATCGTAGGTGATGCTGCTGCGTAGCGGGTCGACCTGATACGCCTCCGGTGGCAGCTCGATTGGCCCGTCGCGCCGACCATTGCTGTCTTGGGTGAAGAACGTCACGGGACTTTCGCCAGGATTGAACGAGGTGCCGAGCAGTTCGTCATTGAAGCTTCTGGGGTGATCGAAATCGATGCGCGCGGCGCTAGGGTCATCGACCGACTGGCTGATGCGGATGTTTTTTTTCAGTTGCTCCTCACTCAGCGTCGCACCCTTGAGCCAGGTCGCAGCCTGGTCGTCGTATACCACCACGGGCAAGGCCAGTGGCTGGATGGTTTTTTCCGTAGTGTGCTGGTCGAAGCGGCGTACCGGCAGGTTCAGGTTCTTGCGGGTCACCGTGACCGCCGAGAAGTCCAGCAGGCTGACTTCGAGTGTGTCGATCGACCCGTTGAAGTACACCTTGGCGTAATGTCGGGTTTGTTGTTTTTCAAACGCGCGCTGATCGTCCTCGAGCTGTTTTTCGAACGCTTCGCTCCAGGCTTTCTGCTGTTGCATTTGCGCCAGTTGTTTTTGATAGAACGCAATTTGCGCGGCGGTTTCATTGATCGCGCCCGAGCGCGAGAGGAATTGCCCGGTGGTGTCCCTGGCCTGAACGATCAGCGGGTTGGGCGGTGTATCGCGAACCTCGGGAGCCGGTGGTGCGCTGTTACTGAATTCGATTTCGGCATAGTTTTTTTCAAGCTTCAGCAGCGTGACACTGAGGTTGTCGTTGGTGCTCGTCTGGCCGACGTCCTTTTTTGTCAGGTCGAAGCTGTAGAGTCGGCGTGGGGCGATGACCTCCACCTTGCCTTGCAGGCTCACCGGTTGTGGCAGGTTTTTCTTGTCCACACCCAGGCCTTCGATGAAGGGGTAGGTCACCGTCAAATCATCGGGGTTGGTCAGGTTGGAGCTCGACGGGCTCAGCTGGATTCCGGGGTCGGTTTCCGACCATTCCGGCTGAAACGCGATGACGCGCTTGTTGCTGAGGGTTACCGATTGCCATTCCAGGTCATGAGGGAAAAGGAATGCGCCGGGTGTGTTGAAGTGAAGGGGGAATACCGGTTGCAGATCGGTCAGGTAATCCGAGCTGGACTCCTTGTGCAGCACGAACAGCCCGTTGATGTAAGTGTCGACCAGGGCCTGGGGCGTTGGGTAGTGCTTGAACACGGCGAGGGCATCTTCGCCGTATTCGGTGACCACCGGTTTACTGTCGAGCTTGAGTTGCGCGCGCTCGAGCAGCAGCAGTGAACCGCCGAGTTCGGTCACGACGTCCTTGAGTTCCGGATCCTTGATCGCCTCCAGAGACTTTTCGAATTGCGCGGTCTTTTCTTCGAGGCTGACCTGGCGTTTCTCATCGCTGGGTGAACAACCACCGAGCAGCAATGCGAGGCAAAGTCCGGCACTCGTTAAAGGCAATCGCACATCCATTCCAGTCTTCCTGTCCGATGTCGCTGACCTGTCATTGATCTTGGACACTAGCAGAAAAACTTTGTCACACACACGCAGGTTACGGATTTTCCGGCGGTTTCTGGGGGCAACAGGCGGCTGTTATACTCGCCGCCATTTCCAGCCCCTTGTGTGAGATTCAATGGAACGCTTTATCGAAAATACAATGTACGCCTCCCGCTGGTTACTGGCGCCGATCTATTTCGGTTTGTCGCTGGGCTTGCTGGCGTTGGCACTGAAATTCTTCCAGGAAGTCATCCACGTCATCCCTAACGTGTTCTCGATGGCCGAGTCGGATCTGATTCTGGTGCTGCTGTCGCTGATCGACATGGCGCTGGTGGGCGGTTTGCTGGTGATGGTGATGATTTCCGGTTACGAGAACTTCGTTTCCGAACTGGACATCGACGACAGCAAGGAAAAACTCAACTGGTTGGGCACCATGGATTCGTCTTCGTTGAAGATGAAGGTCGCAGCGTCCATCGTGGCGATTTCGTCGATCCACTTGCTGCGGATCTTCATGGACGCCAAGAACGTCGATCCGGAGCATTTGCAGTGGTACGTGATCATCCACATGACCTTCGTGGTGTCGGCATTTGCCATGGGTTATCTGGATAAGCTGACCAAGCACTGATCCGCCCTTACTTGTTTCACCGCACCGCCCGTCTGTTGCGAAACAGACGGGCGGTGTCGTTTGTGGCTTGTACTTTGGTGCGTCGAGGCATATCCATGTAAGGATCCTGGCTCGCCACTGCATGAGGTGCGTTCATGAACCTGCAAGAGTTGAATGCGTATGCCATCGCCGGAAAGATCGATGAGCTGAACCTGATCTCGATGGAAGGCGTGTTCTACGTGCTGGAGGCTCGGATGCATGGTGCGGCGCATCCAGTGCTCGATGCTCATGGCGTGACATTGCAGCTGCGCTCGGTCGAGCATGCGCGTGAAGTGCTTCACGCCTGTCCCAAGCCATTCAACGTTGTACATACCGCGGCTCATGATGAAATGTGCGGTGCCAGCGCCGAGGAAAGTCCGAAATTACCAAGCACCTTCCGTTCTGTGTAACAGGGCTGACGCCGCTCATCAACGTGGCGGCATCTGTGCTAGTCTGCTCGCCCTTTTGATTCCGGGCGCTCCGGGATGCGCTGTGCACGCACGGCAAGTTCCAGGGCTGTCCGCACAGCGGAGCAGTGTCATGTCCGAAGTAAATCTGTCCACCGACGAAACCCGCGTCAGCTACGGCATTGGCCGTCAGTTGGGCGACCAGCTGCGTGACAACCCGCCACCGGGCGTGAGCCTGGACGCGATCCTGGCGGGTTTGACCGACGCGTTCGCCGGTAAGCCAAGCCGTGTGGGTCAGGAAGAAATGTCCGCCAGCTTCAAGGTGATCCGCGAGATCATGCAAGCCGAAGCGGCTGCCAAGGCTGAAGCTGCTGCTGGCGAAGGCCTGGCTTTCCTGGCTGAAAACGCCAAGCGCGAAGGTATCACCACCCTGGCTTCCGGCCTGCAATTCGAAGTGCTGACTCAAGGTGAAGGCGCCAAGCCAACCCGTGAAGATCAAGTGCGCACTCACTACCATGGCACGCTGATCGACGGCACTGTGTTCGACAGCTCCTACGAGCGCGGCCAACCTGCAGAATTCCCGGTGGGCGGCGTTATCGCTGGCTGGACCGAAGCCCTGCAACTGATGAATGCCGGCAGCAAATGGCGTCTGTACGTGCCGAGCGAACTGGCTTACGGCGCTCAAGGCGTTGGCAGCATTCCGCCGCACAGCGTACTGGTATTCGACGTCGAACTGCTCGACGTTCTGTAATCCCGTAATCCTGTAGGAGCGAGCGGTGCGGCGATCCGACTTGCCCGCGAACGCATCAACTCGGTTTCAAGCTCAAACCGGGTCGCCTGCGTCGCGAGCAAGCTTCGCTCCTACAGAGATTTGCAGTGTTACTCATATCTCGATCTTGTTGTGCAGCTCATTCGTCGGGCGCAACGCCCGGGCATAGCAGAACAGAAACAGATTGCGCACCAGTTCCTTGAGCACCACCGGCTCACTGGAACTCAGGCCGTTGACGTCCAGATCACCCTGATCCTGCAGTTCGTTCAAGGCTTCTTCTTCAAGCACCGCACAGACTTCTCCGGTTTCCCGATGCAGGATTCTGAGGTAGGGGTGTGGGCGGTCCAGCCAGGCATCGATCAAATAAGTCATGAGTCTCATCTCCATTGATAGGTTTCAATGAGAATAATTCTTATTCGTCAAATAGCAAGGGTCTATTAGCGGTTTGCTTTTTTTTGTGGGTAAAGATTGCGTAAGGTCAAACGGCTGGCGTTTGGCTATTGCGAGGACGTGCTGGGTGGCGCGGGGGAGGGCGAAGCACCATCCCACGCCAGGCGCGGGATGGAGTACAAAAGGCTCAGACTTTTCTGACGAACTCGGATTTGAGTTTCATCGGGCCGATGCCGTCGATCTTGCAGTCGATGTCGTGGTCGCCATCGCACAGGCGGATGTTCTTGACCTTGGTGCCGACCTTGACCACCAGGGAAGTGCCTTTGACCTTGAGGTCCTTGATCACGGTGATGGTATCGCCGTCCTGCAGGACGTTGCCGACCGAGTCCTTTTTCACGGTATCGTCGGACGCTACTTCGGCTTCGCCGTTGGCGGACCACTCATGGGCGCACTCCGGACAGATCAGCTGTGCGCCGTCTTCGTAGGTGTATTCGGAATTGCATTTCGGGCAGGGTGGCAACGTGCTCACTAAAGCTCCTTGGATTCAGGATGGCTAAAAAGCGTACATTATATAGGGATTTATCGCAGGAGGGAGCGAATAGCAAAAGATCGCAGCCTCGCTCCGCTTGGCAGCTCCTGCAGGAATGTTGACTAACGCGGTCACCACAGGAGCTGTCGAGTGAAACGAGGCTGCGATCTTTTGTTGTGAAATCAGTGCGTGCGAGCGACCGCAAACTCACTCAATTCCACTAGCGCATCGCGGTATTCGCTGGCGGGCAGGGCGTCGAGGCACCTGATCGCACGGGCTACGTAGTCGCGGGCCAGTTGCGCGGTGTAATCCAGCGAGCCGGAAGCTTCGACCGCTTCGCGAATGCTTTCCAGGTCTTCGATGCCACCTTTCTGGATCGCCTGACGAACCAGTGCGGCCTGCTCCGGAGTGCCTTCGCGCATGGTGTAGATCAGCGGCAGCGTCGGCTTGCCCTCGGCCAGGTCGTCACCGACGTTCTTGCCCAGGGTCTCGGCGTCGCCACGGTAGTCCAGCAGGTCGTCGACCAGTTGGAAGGCCACGCCCAGGTGATCACCGAAGGTGCGTAGCGCTTCGCTTTGTTCCAGCGAGGCGCCGGCCAGGGCTGCGGCGCTGTGGGTTGAAGCCTCGAAGAGCATCGCGGTTTTGCCGCGGATGACTTCCATGTAGGTTTCTTCGGTGGTGCTGGCGTCGCGGACCTTCGACAACTGCAACACTTCGCCTTCAGCGATGATGCGCGTGGCTTGCGAAAGGATCTTCATCACCGGCATGGAGCCCAGTTCGACCATCATTTCGAAAGAACGCGAATACAGGAAGTCGCCCACCAGCACGCTCGGCGCGTTGCCCCACATGGCGTTGGCGGTCGAACGGCCACGGCGCATGCCGGACATGTCGACGACGTCGTCATGCAGCAGGGTGGCGGTGTGCAGGAACTCGATGGTCGCGGCCAGCAGGCGCAGGTCATCGCCTTCGCGGCCCAGTGCCTTGCCGCACAGCAGCACGAGCAAAGGACGCAGGCGTTTACCGCCAGCCGAGGTAATGTAGTCGCCGATTTTCGATACCAGCGGCACTCGGGAAGTCAGCCGCTTCTTGATGATGCCGTCGACGGCGCTAAAATCGTCCGCCACCGCGCGGTAGAAAGCTTGGGGTTGCATCAGCGACAGTTGCTCCAGAAGGGTTGCGCGGCATGCTAGGACCCACGTCCGGGCCTGTCAAGGCGCGATGGACGGCCACTTGCAACGCCAGAGCAGCTTGCGTACAATCGCGCACCCTGAACTTCCTGGGCAGCACCTGCCTTACGCAATTGCAAGCGGGCCTTCCAGCCCCATGCAGCCATGCCAGCCAATACCTCTTCTTATAAAGAGCTGGGTGAGCAGGATTATCGGAGAAATACCATGTCTTATGCAGTAATCGTTACTGGTGGCAAGCAGTACAAAGTTGCTCCAGGTGAATACCTGAAGATCGAAAAACTGGAAATCGCTACCGGCGAATCCGTAACTTTTGATCGCGTTCTGTTGGTTGCCAATGGCGACGACGTGAATATCGGCGCTCCAGTTGTTGCTGGCGCTACCGTTGTGGCTGAAGTGATCTCCCAAGGTCGTCACGATAAAGTCCGCATCATCAAGTTCCGTCGCCGTAAGCACCACATGAAGCGTATGGGCCACCGCCAGTGGTACACCGAGATCAAAATCACCGGTATTCAGGCTTAATCAGCCTAATTCCTCACTAGGAGAATTGAACTCATGGCACACAAAAAAGCTGGTGGTAGTACCCGTAACGGTCGCGACTCAGAAGCCAAACGCCTTGGCGTGAAGATGTATGGCGGCCAGGTCATCAAGGCCGGTAACATCATCGTGCGTCAGCGCGGCACCCAATTCCACGCTGGCTACGGCGTTGGCATGGGTAAAGATCACACCCTCTTCGCGAAAATCGAAGGCGTGATCAAGTTTGAAGTAAAAGGCGCCTTCGGTCGTCGTTACGTGAGCGTCGTCGCAGCTTAATTGCGCGATCGCTGGAAAAGCCCTGTCTTGCGACGGGGCTTTTTCGTTTGTGGGGTGAGTCTCTTGCAAAGCTGTTTGTGATGGGCTCCAGCGCTGTATTGGCGGTCGTTGATTGAGGTCGCTGCGCTCATTTTTGCAAGAGTCTTATGTCTTGGTTGTTTTTCGGCTCGTCCGTATGGCGAGAGGCGTTTTGTTATGAAGTTTGTTGATGAAGTATCGATTCGAGTAAAGGCCGGCGACGGTGGCAACGGTTGCATGAGTTTCCGTCGGGAAAAATTCATTGAAAACGGCGGCCCGAACGGCGGTGACGGTGGTGATGGCGGTTCCATCTACATGATGGCCGACGAAAACCTGAACACTCTGGTCGACTACCGTTACACCCGGCACTTCGATGCTGAGCGCGGCTCCAACGGTGGCAGTACCGACTGCACCGGCAAAAAAGGTGAAGATCTGGTCCTGCGGGTGCCGGTCGGTACCACGGTGATCGACTCTGCTACCCAGGAAGTCATCGGCGACCTGACCAAGGCTGGTCAGCGTCTGCTCGTGGTTCAGGGTGGCTGGCACGGTCTGGGTAACACTCGTTTCAAATCCAGTACCAACCGCGCGCCGCGCCAGACCACGCCGGGTAAACCGGGTGAGCAGCGCGACCTGAAACTGGAAATGAAGGTGTTGGCGGACGTCGGTCTGCTCGGTTTGCCGAACGCCGGTAAAAGTACCTTCATTCGCTCAGTGTCGGCTGCCAAGCCGAAAGTCGCCGACTACCCGTTCACCACGTTGGTGCCGAACCTGGGTGTGGTCAGTGTCGATCGCTGGAAGAGCTTCGTGGTCGCGGATATTCCGGGCCTGATCGAAGGTGCTTCCGACGGCGCGGGTCTGGGGATTCGCTTCCTCAAGCACTTGTCGCGTACGCGTCTGCTGTTGCACCTCGTCGACATGGCGCCGCTGGATGACACCAGTGCGCCGGATGCCGCTGAAGTGATCGTCAGCGAGCTGACCAAGTTCAGCCCGTCCCTGGCTGAGCGTGATCGCTGGCTGGTGCTGAACAAGTGCGACCAGATCCTTGAAGAAGAGCACGATGCTCGCGTCAAGGAAATCGTTGATCGTCTGGAGTGGGCCGGTCCGGTCTACGTGATCTCGGCGATCGCCAAGCAAGGTACCGAGCGTCTGTGCCACGACATTATGCGTTACCTGGAAGATCGCGCCGATCGCCTGGCTAACGACCCGGCCTACAAGGAAGAGTTGGCTGAACTCGATCAGCGTATCGAAGATGAAGCTCGCGCCCAGTTGCAGGCGCTGGACGATCAGCGTGCTCTGCGCCGCAGCGGCGTGAAGTCGGTCCATGACATCGGTGACGACGATTGGGACGAAGAAGATGTGGATGACGAAGACGGTCCGGAAATCATTTACGTGCGTGACTGATTCGTTGCGATAAACTTAAGCGCCGCTCACTGGAGCGGCGTTTTAGTATCTGGAAATCGACTGTTGGTCACGAAGAACCACGAATAACGTCACGGGCAGTGCCAGGTCGCGCTGCCCTCAAGCTAAGGTTGAAGATGATGCGGAGCAAGGTGACAGGTGCGCAGCGTTGGGTCGTGAAGATCGGCAGCGCTTTGCTGACGGCGGACGGCAAGGGCCTGGATCGCGCGGCAATGGGTGTCTGGGTCGAGCAGATGGTTGCCCTGCATGAGGCGGGCGTTGAGCTGGTGCTGGTGTCTTCCGGGGCGGTGGCAGCGGGCATGAGCCGTCTGGGCTGGACCTCGCGACCCAGTGCGATGCACGAGTTGCAAGCGGCTGCCGCCATCGGTCAGATGGGGCTGGTGCAGGCCTGGGAGTCGAGCTTCGCCGAGCATGGTCGGCATACCGCACAGATTCTCCTGACTCACGACGACTTGTCCGACCGCAAGCGCTATCTGAACGCTCGCAGTACCCTGCGTGCGCTGGTCGAGTTGAAAGTGATCCCGGTGATCAACGAAAACGACACCGTGGTCACGGACGAAATCCGTTTCGGCGACAACGACACGTTGGCGGCGCTGGTGGCGAATCTGGTCGAGGCCGATTTGCTGGTGATCCTCACCGATCGCGACGGCATGTTCGATGCTGATCCGCGCAACAATCCCGACGCCAAGCTGATTTACGAGGCGCGGGCCGATGATCCGGCGCTCGATGCGGTAGCCGGTGGCACTGGTGGTGCGCTGGGGCGTGGCGGCATGCAGACCAAATTGCGTGCTGCGCGTCTGGCGGCGCGCTCCGGTGCGCACACCATCATCGTTGGTGGGCGTATTGAGCGAGTGCTGGATCGCCTTAAGGCTGGCGAGCGCATCGGCACTTTGCTATCGCCTGAGCGCGGCATGCTGGCGGCACGCAAGCAGTGGCTGGCCGGGCATCTGCAAACTCGCGGCACTCTGGTGCTGGACGCGGGGGCAGTGACCGCGCTGTCCCAAGGCAATAAGAGTTTGCTGCCGGTAGGTGTAAAGCTGGTCCAGGGCAGCTTCCGTCGTGGCGAAATGGTGGTCTGTGTGGCGCCGGACGGTCGTGAAATCGCCCGTGGCCTGGCTAACTACAGCGCTCTGGAAGCGCAAAAAATCATCGGTCAGTCGTCTGAGGCGATTATCGGTCTGTTGGGTTACATGGCGGAGCCGGAGCTGGTTCACCGCGATAACCTGATTCTGGTCTGAAGGAATACCTGAATGCGTGTGGCAAAAGGATTACTGGGCTTGTTGTTGGCGATGCCGCTGCTGGCCTCGGCCGAGGAAATTGGCCAGGTGTCGACGGTGTTCAAGTTCGTCGGCCCGAACGACCGTATTGTTGTCGAGGCGTTTGATGATCCGAAAGTGGAGGGCGTGACCTGT
Source organism: Pseudomonas sp. GM18 (assembly GCF_000282195.1). Lineage (GTDB taxonomy): Bacteria > Pseudomonadota > Gammaproteobacteria > Pseudomonadales > Pseudomonadaceae > Aquipseudomonas. The sequence continues at coordinate 39,789 of NZ_AKJT01000045.1, read as the reverse complement.
TACCTGTCGCGCGCCAAGACGGGTGGCGTGAAAGGTGGTCTGGGATTGGCCGAAGATCGCGCTGAGGCGTCTATTGCATGTCGCCAGGTCGGGCCGATCAACTTCAAGGGTGAGCTCAAGGATGGCGAGGAGGTATTCAAGGAGCGCACCTCGCTGGTATTCAAGACCATGCAGGTGGTGCGATTCCTCGACAAGAAGCGCAATACCCTGGTGTATCTGGTCTACAGCGATCGTTTGATCGAAGGCAGTCCGCAGAATGCGGTGACGGCGATTCCGATTCTGCCGTGGACGCACGCCCAGTAATTCTGGTGCAGGTCCAATGTGGGAGCGAGCCTGCTCGCGATAACGCACTGATATCCAGCTGATAGGTTGGCTGGATGTCCGCTATCGTGAGCAGGCTCGCTCCCACATTTTTTTGCGTATCACCTGCTAAATCGCAGGCAATAAAAAAACCGACCCTGAGGTCGGTTTTTTAACGAGCGCGTCGCTTAGGCAGCAGCGGCAACGTTCAGGGCCTTGACGTGGCCATTCAGACGGCTCTTATGGCGAGCAGCTTTGTTCTTGTGGATGATGCCTTTATCGGCCATACGGTCGATAACTGGCACGGCCAGAACGTAAGCAGCTTGAGCTTTAGCAGCGTCTTTTGCGTCGATGGCTTTAACTACATTCTTGATGTAGGTACGAACCATGGAACGCAGGCTGGCGTTGTGGCTGCGACGCTTCTCAGCCTGTTTTGCACGTTTTTTGGCGGAAGGTGTGTTGGCCACCGTCGAGCTCCTCGAAAGACTTTTTAGGAAATAGCAAACAAAATAGGCCGCGAATCATGCCGATGAGTTGATGGCTTGTCAAGGGCGGGAGAGACGTTCCGCTAAGTGGCCGGTTCCGACCCCATGAAAACTACTGCGCTCGGCAATACAGCGTTGAAAGCAGACTCGAAATGCTCATTGACTAAAGTCAACTCCGCTATCTCGCCTGCTTTCGCCTTGTCTTGCCTTCGCTCGCTACGTTTTCAAGGGGACGGTGCGCTGGATATTTCTTTCCGGCGCGCGACCTGTAAACTCGCGAGCTTTGGCTCTGTGCTGTTGCGGCGCGGAGTATCGCATAAGTGGGCGCGTTGTTCGCCTGCTGTTTATCGACAGGCACAAACTCTTTCAATGAATCTGCTCAAATCGTTGGCCGCTGTCAGCTCTATCACGATGCTTTCCCGGGTATTGGGGTTTGTTCGTGACACTCTAATCGCCCGTGCATTTGGTGCGGGAATGGCGACCGACGCCTTCTTCATCGCCTTCAAACTGCCCAATCTGCTGCGGCGGATCTTCGCCGAAGGGGCGTTTTCCCAGGCCTTCGTGCCGATTCTTGCTGAATATAAAAGCCAGAAGGGCGAGGAGGCGACGCGAACCTTCATTGCCTACGTCTCAGGCCTGCTGACACTGGTACTGGCGCTGGTCACAGCGTTGGGCATGCTCGCCGCCCCTTGGGTCATCTGGGCCACGGCACCGGGTTTCGTCGATTCTCCGGAAAAATTCCAGCTGACCACCGATCTGCTGCGGGTCACTTTCCCTTATATATTGCTGATCTCCCTGTCATCGCTGGCTGGGGCGATCCTCAACACCTGGAACCGCTTCTCGGTGCCGGCGTTTGTGCCGACCCTGCTCAATGTCAGCATGATCATCTTTGCTGTGTTCCTGACGCCGTACTTCAATCCGCCGGTGATGGCGCTGGGCTGGGCTGTTCTGGTGGGGGGGCTGGCGCAGTTGCTGTTTCAACTGCCGCACCTGAAAAAAATCGGCATGCTGGTATTGCCGCGCCTGAATCTGCGCGATAGCGGCGTCTGGCGGGTCATGAAGCAGATGCTGCCCGCGATCATCGGCGTTTCGGTGAGTCAGATTTCGCTGATCATCAACACCATTTTTGCCTCGTTCCTGGTGGCCGGCTCCGTGTCCTGGATGTATTACGCCGACCGCCTGATGGAATTGCCGTCCGGCGTGCTGGGTGTGGCGCTGGGCACGATTTTGTTGCCGACACTGGCCAAGACCTATGCCAGCCAGGATCGCCACGAATACTCGCGGATCCTCGATTGGGGGTTGCGCCTGTGCTTCATGCTGGTGTTGCCGTGCGCCCTGGCGCTGGGGATTCTGTCTGAACCGCTGACGGTTTCGCTGTTCCAGTACGGCCAGTTCAGTGCTTTCGATGCGGCCATGACCCAGCGCGCGTTGATCGCTTATTCCGTCGGCTTGCTGGGAATTATCGTGATCAAAGTGCTGGCACCGGGCTTTTATGCGCAACAAAACATTCGCACCCCGGTAAAAATCGCGATTTTCACCTTGATCGTCACCCAGCTGTTCAACCTGGTGCTGATCGGTCCGCTGGCTCACGCCGGCCTGGCCCTGGCCATCAGCGCGGGTGCCTGCATCAACGCCGGTTTGCTGTTTTATCAACTACGCAAGCAGCAGATGTATCAGCCGCAACCGGGCTGGGCGAAGTTCGGGCTCAAATTGCTGGTGGCGGTAGCGGTGATGTCTGCGGTATTGCTGGGCGCGATGCACTTTATGCCGGCCTGGGGGCAGGGGCCTATGCTTGAGCGGCTGCTGCGTCTGGGCGCATTGGTGATCGCCGGCGTCGTGGCATATTTCGGCATGTTGCTGTTGATGGGCTTCCGTTTGCGCGACTTCAATCGCAAGGCCTTGAGCTGAAGACGTTATCTCGATAATCATGGGCGAACCGGCAGTTTTGTCGGCTCGATTACTTTGGGTTACGGTGTTGCCTGTCGTCGGCCGCCGGGTGTGGTTATAATCGACCACTTTATGAGCAAGAAGCGCGTTATGCAGCTGGTTCGAGGCCTCCACAATCTGCGCCCCCAGCATCGGGGCTGTGTCGCCACTATTGGCAACTTTGACGGTGTTCACCGTGGCCACCAGGCTATCCTGGTCCGGCTGCGAGAGCGTGCGCTCGAGTTGGGCGTGCCCAGCTGCGTGGTGATTTTCGAGCCGCAGCCGCGGGAGTTCTTCGCCCCGGACACCGCCCCGGCCCGCTTGGCCCGCCTGCGGGACAAACTGCAGCTGCTGGCCGAAGAAGGTGTCGACCGAGTGTTGTGCCTGGCTTTCAATCAGCGCCTGAGCAAACTCAGCGCCAGAGAATTCGTCGATACTATTCTGGTGGACGGGCTCGGCGTGCAGCATCTGGAAGTCGGTGACGATTTCCGTTTCGGCTGTGACCGGCTGGGGGATTTCGATTTCCTGCAGCAGGCCGGCGTCCTCCGGGGGTTTACCGTAGAAGCGGCGCAGACCGTCGAGCTGGACGGCATTCGTGTCAGCAGCACTCAGGTGCGTAATGCCCTGGCCGCTGCCGATTTCGCCTTGGCCGAGCGGTTGCTCGGTCGTCCGTACCGGATTGCCGGGCGAGTCCTGCACGGCCAGAAGCTGGCGCGCCAGCTGGGTACGCCCACGGTCAACGTGCAGCTCAAGCGTCGTCGTGTGCCGCTGAGCGGGGTTTACCTGGTCAACGTCGACATCGACGGCAAGACCTGGCCAGGCGTCGCCAATATCGGCGTGCGGCCAACGGTCGAAGGGGATGGCAAAGCCCACCTCGAAGTACACCTTTTAGATTTTGCCGGCGATCTGTATGACCGGCGTTTGACGGTGGTTTTCCACCACAAGCTGCGTGAAGAGCAGCGTTTCGCCTCTCTGGAGGCGCTTAAGACGGCGATCAATGCGGATGTTGCCGCCGCCCGTGCCCTGTCGCACCTAGCGCCAATCGCTAATGAAGAGCCTTAAATGACCGACTATAAAGCCACGCTAAACCTTCCGGACACCGCCTTCCCAATGAAGGCCGGCCTGCCTCAGCGCGAACCGCAGATTCTGCAGCGCTGGGACAGCATTGGCCTGTACGGAAAGTTGCGCGAGATTGGCAAGGATCGTCCGAAGTTCGTACTGCACGACGGTCCTCCGTACGCCAACGGCACGATTCACATCGGTCATGCGCTGAACAAAATTCTCAAGGACATGATCATCCGCTCGAAAACCCTGTCGGGTTTCGACGCACCTTATGTTCCGGGCTGGGACTGCCACGGTCTGCCGATCGAGCACAAAGTCGAAGTGACCCACGGCAAGAACCTGGGCGCCGACAAAACCCGCGAGCTGTGCCGTGCCTACGCCACCGAGCAGATCGAAGGGCAGAAGTCCGAATTCATCCGTCTGGGCGTGTTGGGCGACTTCGCCAACCCGTACAAGACCATGGACTTCAAAAACGAGGCCGGTGAAATCCGTGCCCTGGCGGAAATCGTCAAGGGTGGCTTCGTGTTCAAGGGCCTGAAGCCTGTGAACTGGTGCTTTGACTGCGGTTCGGCCCTGGCTGAAGCGGAAGTCGAGTACGAGAACAAAAAGTCCGCGACCATCGACGTGGCGTTCCCGATCGCCGACGAAGCCAAACTGGCGGCCGCATTCGGTCTGCCGTCGCTGGCCAAGCCTGCTTCGATCGTGATCTGGACCACCACCCCGTGGACCATCCCGGCCAACCAGGCGCTGAACGTTCACCCGGAGTTCAACTACGCCCTGGTCGACATCGGCGACAAGTTGCTGGTGCTGGCTGAAGAACTGGTCGAATCCTGCCTTGCCCGCTACGGCGTGGAAGGTTCGGTGATCGCCACCGCCACCGGTAAAGCGCTGGAACTGATCAACTTCCGTCACCCGTTCTACGATCGCCTGTCGCCGGTTTACCTGGCCGACTACGTCGAGCTGGGCGCGGGCACCGGTGTGGTGCACTCCTCGCCAGCCTACGGCGTAGACGACTTCGTGACCTGCAAAGCCTACGGCATGGTCAACGACGACATCCTGAACCCGGTACAAAGCAATGGCGTGTATGTGCCATCGCTGGAGTTCTTCGGTGGCCAGTTCATCTGGAAGGCCAACCCGGCCATCGTCGACAAACTGACCGAAGTCGGCGCGCTGCTGCACACCACCACCATCGAACACAGCTACATGCACTGCTGGCGTCACAAGACCCCGCTGATCTACCGCGCCACCGCGCAGTGGTTCATCGGCATGGACAAAGAGCCGACGGCGGGCGACACCCTGCGCAAACGCGCAATCAAAGCCATCGAAGACACCAAATTCGTCCCGGCCTGGGGCCAGGCGCGTCTGCACTCGATGATCGCCAACCGTCCGGACTGGTGCATCTCCCGTCAGCGTAACTGGGGTGTGCCGATCCCGTTCTTCCTGAACAAGGAAAGCGGCGAACTGCACCCACGCACTGTCGAACTGATGGAAGTGGTCGCCCAGCGCGTCGAAGTCGAAGGCATCGAAGCCTGGTTCAAGATGGACGCCGCCGAGTTGCTCGGTGAAGAAGCGCCGCTGTACGACAAGATCAGCGACACCCTGGACGTCTGGTTCGACTCGGGCACTACGCACTGGCACGTCCTGCGCGGTTCGCACCCGATGGGTCACGAGACCGGCCCACGCGCCGACCTGTACCTGGAAGGCTCGGACCAGCACCGCGGCTGGTTCCACTCGTCGTTGCTGACCGGCTGCGCCATCGATGATCACGCACCGTACCGCGAGCTGTTGACCCACGGTTTCACCGTCGACGAATCCGGTCGCAAAATGTCCAAGTCCTTGGGCAACGTGATCGCGCCGCAGAAGGTCAACGACACCCTGGGCGCCGACATCATGCGTCTTTGGGTCGCTTCCACCGATTACTCGGGTGAAATGGCGGTTTCCGAGCAGATCCTGCAACGCAGTGCGGACGCTTACCGGCGTATCCGTAACACCGCGCGCTTCCTGCTTTCCAACCTGACCGGTTTCAACCCGGCCACCGACATCCTTCCGGCCGAAGAAATGCTCGCGCTGGACCGTTGGGCTGTGGACCGCACCCTGTTGCTGCAACGCGAGCTGCAGGAGCACTACGGCGAATACCGCTTCTGGAACGTCTACTCCAAGATCCACAACTTCTGCGTGCAGGAGTTGGGCGGTTTCTACCTGGACATCATCAAGGACCGTCAGTACACCACTGGCGCCGACAGCAAGGCCCGTCGTTCGTGCCAGACCGCGCTGTTTCACATTTCTGAGGCACTGGTACGCTGGATCGCGCCGATCCTGGCGTTCACCGCCGACGAGTTGTGGCAGTACCTGCCGGGCGAGCGTAACGAGTCCGTGATGCTCAACACCTGGTACGAAGGCCTGAGCGAACTGCCGGAAGGCTTCGAGCTGGACCGCGACTACTGGGAGCGGATCATGGCGGTGAAGGTGGCGGTCAACAAGGAAATGGAAATCCAGCGCGCGGCGAAGGCTGTCGGTGGCAACCTGCAAGCCGAAGTAACGCTGTTCGCCGAAGACGCGCTGAGCGCCGACCTGGCCAAGCTGAGCAACGAACTGCGCTTTGTATTGATCACCTCGACCGCCACTGTTGCACCGTTCGTGCAGGCGCCGGCCGATGCGGTGGTCACAGAAGTCAGTGGCCTGAAGCTGAAGATCGTCAAGTCGGCCTTCGCCAAGTGCGCCCGTTGCTGGCACTGCCGTGAAGACGTCGGCGTGAATCCGGAGCATCCGGAAATCTGCGGTCGTTGCGTCGATAACATCAGCGGCGCGGGCGAGGTTCGTCACTATGCCTAATGCGGCTGGCCGTTTCGGACGGCTGAGCTGGCTCTGGTTGAGTTTGCTGGTTCTGGTCATCGACCAGGCCAGCAAGTTCTACTTCGAAGGCAAGCTCGAAATGTACCAGCAAATCGTGGTGATCCCCGATTTGTTCAGCTGGACCCTGGCCTACAACACCGGCGCGGCGTTCAGCTTCCTGGCTGACAGCTCCGGCTGGCAGCGTTGGCTGTTCGCCCTGATCGCGGTGGTGGTCAGCGCGGTGCTGGTGATCTGGCTCAAGCGCCTGGGGCGCAACGAAACCTGGCTGGCGATTGCGCTGGCCCTGGTGCTGGGTGGCGCGCTGGGCAATCTGTACGACCGCATTGCCTTGGGCCATGTGATCGATTTCATTCTGGTGCATTGGCAGAACCGCTGGTATTTCCCGGCGTTCAACTTTGCTGACAGTGCCATTTCTGTCGGTGCCGTGATGCTTGCGCTGGATATGTTCAAAAGTAAGAAGACCGGAGAAACCGTTCATGACTGAACAGGTATTGGCTGAACAACGTATCGGCCAGAACACGGAAGTCACCTTGCACTTTGCATTGCGCCTGGAGAACGGCGACACCGTCGACAGCACCTTCGATAAAGCCCCGGCGACCTTCAAGGTCGGCGACGGCAACCTGTTGCCAGGCTTCGAAGCCGCGCTGTTCGGCTTCAAGGCCGGCGACAAGCGCAGCCTGTCCATCGAGCCGGAAAACGCCTTTGGCCAGCCTAACCCGCAAAACGTGCAGATCATCCCGCGTTCGCAGTTCCAGGACATGGAACTGTCGCCAGGACTGCTGGTGATCTTCAACGATGCAGCCAATACCGAGCTGCCAGGCGTGGTGAAGGAATTCGATGACGCGCAAGTAACCATCGACTTCAACCACCCGCTCGCCGGTAAAACCTTGACCTTTGACGTCGAGATCATCAACGTCAAAGCGCTGTAACTGACCGGATACGGTCTAATGTAGGAGCAGAGCTTGCTCGCGAAGGCGTCATCACATTCAACATCAATGTCGAATGACACACAGCTTTCCCGAGCAAGCTCTGCTCCTGCATGGGTACAACGATCCAATTTCTTGCGCGCAAGACACGAGGCACAGCATGCAAATCAAACTCGCCAACCCCCGTGGCTTCTGCGCCGGAGTGGACCGGGCGATCGAAATCGTCAACCGCGCCCTGGAAGTCTTCGGGCCGCCGATCTATGTGCGCCACGAAGTGGTCCACAACAAATTCGTCGTCGAAGACCTGCGTGCCCGTGGGGCGATCTTCGTCGAGGAACTGGATCAGGTGCCGGACGACGTGATCGTGATCTTCAGCGCCCACGGCGTTTCCCAGGCCGTGCGCACCGAAGCCACAGGCCGTGGCCTTAAGGTGTTCGACGCGACCTGCCCGCTGGTGACCAAGGTGCACATCGAAGTCGCGCGTTACAGCCGCGACGGTCGGGAATGCATCCTCATCGGCCATGCTGGCCATCCGGAAGTCGAAGGCACCATGGGCCAGTACGATGGCAGCAATGGTGGCGCGATCTATCTGGTCGAAGACGAGAAAGACGTCGCCGCGTTGCAGGTAAACAATCCTGAAAGACTGGCCTTCGTTACCCAGACTACCTTGTCCATGGACGACACCAGTCGCGTGATCGACGCCCTGCGTAAACGTTTCCCGGCGATCGGCGGTCCGCGCAAGGACGACATCTGCTACGCCACGCAAAACCGTCAGGACGCCGTCAAGCAACTGGCGGACGAGTGCGACGTGGTGCTGGTGGTCGGCAGCCCGAACAGTTCCAACTCCAATCGTCTGCGTGAACTGGCCGAACGCATGGCCACTCCGGCCTATCTGATCGACGGCGCCGAAGACCTGCAAAAGAGCTGGTTCGACGGCGTCGAGCGTATTGGCATCACGGCCGGTGCCTCCGCCCCAGAAGTGCTGGTGCGTGGCGTGATCCAGCAGTTGCAGGCCTGGGGCGCCACCGGTGCCGATGAACTGGCCGGTCGCGAGGAGAACATCACCTTCTCCATGCCTAAAGAGCTGCGCGTGCGTTCGCTGCTGTAATACTTTTCGCCTTGCGACACAGCGCCTGCTCAGCTTTATGGTTGGCCAGGCGCACTCGACCGCTAGCCGCCAGCACCACCTGGAGCTGACTGACCGGCTCGCGAGTCGAACAAATATGTAGTGTCCCTGCCTGAAATGCCCGTTCGGGCATCAGCGGTTGGCCAAGACTGCTGAAACGCACGAAGCGCCTGACCGGCCAATTGCCGACAATCGGCACCCGAGTGCTACTCGTGTGCTCAACCAGCAGCGGATTGCTGTTGTCTTCCGGGCCTTTGCCGCTGATATCCAGAATGATCCGCCAGCCTTGGCTCCAGTCTCCGTTGATAGCGTGAATCACCACGCTCTGATTGCGGGTGATGGCAGCCGTTCTGGCTGTGCGTATACCACTGACAATCGACTGCGCCGCTTGCTCCCGATGGTTTGATTCTGTCAGGGCCGCAAATGCCGGGCTGACCAGTTGCAGAACAATCCCGACAATTGTCAGTCCCATGAGCAGTCCGATCAGGCTGAAACCTTGCTGATGCATGTCATCTCCCTCCATGGAGTGCTGCGGCCCGCGCGATCCTTGCGCGAGTAATGGCAAAACAACCGCACATACGCCGGTCGAATGTTCTAGCGTGTAGAAGCAGGTATAGCCGACGGCAACGGAGCGCACTGATGGATCATCGTACAAAAGGTTTCACGCTGATCGAGCTGCTGATCACGCTCGCGGTGTTTCTGATCCTGATTACACTGGCTGTTCCGGCGTTCACCCGCTCGGTGCAAAGCAACAAGGCCGACACCGAGGTCGGCGACTTGCAACGGGCACTCAATTACGCACGGCTTGAAGCGATTGATCGGGGCCTCACCACTCGGGTTCGCCCGACGGCCGGCGGCAGTGTCTGGACCGGCGAGCTGAGCGTTTATGACGGTACTGGCAATCCGGCCAATGTATTGCGGGTTGTTCCAGCGATGAGCAGCGGAGCAACTCTGACGCTAACCTCAGGAGTGACCGCGATTGATTTCAACAATCTCGGCGGTTTGGCGGCGCCGTCCACGGCGGTGGTGATCAGTTATGTACTGGGGGCGCAAAGCAGGACGCTGAATGTGTGTTTGAACGGACGAATTCTATTGGGTGGAAGTTGCGGATGAGGGGTTGGAGCAGGCGTGCACAGGAGGGCATGACGCTGATCGAGGTATTGGTCGCGTTGTTGGTGCTGGCTGTGGGTTTGTTGGGCGCGGCGGCGATTCAGCTCAATGCGCTGAAGTACACCGACAGCTCACGGATGACCAGTCAGGCGAGTTTTATCGCCTACGACATGATGGACCGCATTCGCGCCAACTCTGGCGCTGATTACACCGTCACGCCACCGACCTCGGGTAACCTGAGCGTGGCCCGGGATCAGGACCTCTACGACTTCACTACCAATATCATCAATTTCGGCGGCGCCACGGCCACCGGCAGCATCGTCCGCAACCAGCGGGTGCACATCATCACCATTACCTGGGACGACTCCCGGGCCGCCAATATCGCCGATTCGCGCCGCAGTTTCGTCCTCACCAGTCGCGCCACCATTGATCCGGTGACGACACCATGATCAGAACCAGCAGAGGTTTCGGCCTGATCGAATTGCTGATCGCCCTGGCATTGAGCCTGATCGTGATCCTGGGCGTGGCGCAGATTTTCATCGCGGCCAAAAACACCTACGTCAGCCAGAGCACTGCCGCCGGCATGCAGGAAGATGCACGGTTCGTCCTGAGCAAGATGATTCAGGAAATCCGCATGGTCGGCATGTTCGGTTGCCTGGGTACGATTACCGATGCCAGTTCGGCGGGGGATTTCAACGCCGCCCAGATCACGCCGATCAGTTGGGACAATGCCAATCTCAAATTGACGCTGGTCACCGCAGATGTCGGCGGCAGTGGCGGAGTGCCGACCTGGACGGTGGTTTCCGACTGCCGAAATACCGCGACGGCCTACACAGGTTTACGCACGCCGGCATCGGGGCAGTTGGCGTTTCCGATCAGGCGGCTGATCTACAGCTTCAGCAACAACCAACTGCTGATGGGCTCCGGCACCGGCACGCCGACTCAGGCGGTGCTGGTAAACAACGTCAGTGCCTTTGGCGTCAGCTTCGGCCTCGCCAGTTCAGCCACGGATACGGCCGCCTCCAGCTACAGCAGCAATCCGTCCGATCCGGCGCGAATCCGCAGTGTGCGGCTGACGCTGACCCTCACCGACCCGAACAACCGGGTCCGCAATCAAACCTTCAACGTGGTTGCCGCCTTGCGCAACCGGTTGCAATGAGGGGAGGGCCGATGAGTCGTGCGTCCATGACATCTCACGCCCAGCGCGGCATGGCGCTGTTGGTCAGCCTGGTGTTTCTCCTGGTGCTGACATTGATCGGTCTCTCGTCGATGCAGAGCGCCACGTTGCAGGAGAAAATGACCAGCAGCGTGATCCTGCGCAACCAGTCGTTCCAGGGCGCGGAAGCGGCGTTGCGGGTCGGTGAAAGCGCGGTACAACTGAACTCCTACTCATTACCGGTCTGCAGTGGCTCCAGCCAATGCGCGCCGCCGGCCGAGGCGTCGGTCATCACCGCCGCGGGGTTCAACTCCACCTCGGGGGTGAACTGGATCGCCTCCGGTAGCGGCTTTTACGGAGTGCAGAACATCGGCACTACCCTGACTGCCGTGAATGTGCCGAGCAACACATCGGCAACCCTTTACCGGGTGACCGCCGTGGGCCTCGCGGGCAACTCGCGCAGCGTAGTGGAGAGTATTTATGCGAAGTACTGAGGCCCGCACAGGTTGGCGCCGTTGGTTATTGCAGCTGCTCTGCGGCGCGGCCTTGAGCCTTTATCTGGCCGCGCCGACCTACGCCTTCACGCCCTCGGATTCGCCGCTGTTGAGCGCCGCCGCCGTGCCTCCCAATGTGATGCTGCTGCTCGATGACTCGGGGAGTATGAACAACATTATCTGGGCGGCCGGCTTCGACCCGACAATCGCACGCACCCCGGTGACGATTTGCCTCTCCAATGGTACGTGCCTGAAAGGCCGCGACCTGGACATGACCGATGGCAATATTGCCTTGTCGAGTTTGACTCATGGAACATGCTCGAAGGCCGGATGGTACGGTTTTTATAAAAACAGCATTCTCGGTTGGGAGTCGCTTTGCCTGAAGCTCCCCGATCCGGTGGGGAACGAGGACACGCGGTATACGGCGAATTATTTGTCCTACCTGATCAGCCTGGCCAACAATACTGACCGGGACTTCACCGACGGCTCGATTCCCAATGATTACCGGATGAATGTGGCACGCAACGTTTCCAAGACGTTGGTCGCCGGCAACCGTTCGCTGCGCATCGGCCTGTCTACGTTCAACCTGGCGGTCGGCAACCATAGGAATGACGGCGGTTACATTGCCCGCTCGATCAGTGATTTGTCGGCGGTCAGCGGCTCCGTCACTCAGGCTCAGGCCGATACCAATTACAACGCACTAATCGCCGGGATCGACGAGCTGAGTGCGCAAGCCAATACACCGCTGGCGGAAGCCTATTACGAGATCACTCGCTATTTCCGTGGCATGGCGCCGTACAACAACTCGACGCCCGACACCTATACCAGTCCGATTCAGTACCGTTGCCAGAAAAATTACGGGGTGGTGATCACCGATGGTCTGCCGACCTACGACCGAACCTTTCCGACCGACGATCCGCTGGGAGGCAGCCGGTTACCGAACTGGGACGGGATCAGCAGTAACGACGGTGCAGACCCCTCAGGCGATGATGAGGGTGACACCCTGTACCTGGATGACATTGCAAAGTTCGCCTTCGACATCGACATGCGCTCCACGGGAACCGATGCCACGGGTAAAAGCTGGAACGCCCTGGATTTTCCCAGGCAGTACATGAACACCTATACCGTGGGTTTCACCGCGGCAAACCAGATGTTGGCGGATGCCGCGACCTATGGGCAGGGCAAGTACTACCAGGCGACCGACAGTGCGGGACTTAGCAATGCATTGTCTGCTGCCCTGAGCGATATCACTTCCAAGGCCGGCTCAGGTGGCAGTGGCGTGGCCAGCGGCACGACCCTGACCAGCGACTCGAGCTATTTCCAGACCAGTTACGATCCCAAGGACTGGCGGGGTACGGTCAAGTCCTTTGGCTTCACGTCGGCGGGCGCGGTTAACACCGCCGCCGTGCTGTGGACGACCGACACCACCATCGTGCCCGGCGCCACCGCGCCGACCTACCAGTCCTGGAACACGCAGACCAACGCCGCGATCACCCTGGCCTACAGCAATTTCTCTTCAGCGCAGCAGACCTCCCTCAACCAGGGGCTGCCCACTGGCATCAACGGCAACGATCTGGTGGAGTGGAGTAAGGGCTTCAACAAAACCGGGTTGAAAGTTCGCAGCGTATTGCTCGGCGACATCATCAATTCGCCACTCGTACTGGCCGCACCCACGGATAAAACCGCGTCCGATCTGGTGGGCGACACCGCCTACAGCACCTACCTGACCACCAAAGCCGCCAACATGAATACCAGCCTGGTGGTGAATGCCAACGACGGTTTTGTAAACGTTATCAACTCGACCAACGGTGTCAGGCGTTATGCCTACATGCCCTCCAGCGTGCTGCCATCGCTGAATGACATCGCTGACCCCAATTACATCAACGGTGTGAGCCACCAGTTTCTGGTCGATGGCCAGGTCGGCGTGTTCGATGCCCAACTCAACGGCGCGTGGAAAACCCTGGCGATTGGCGGAACGGGGGCGGGCGGCAAAACCTTCTATGCGCTGCAATTGTTCGACGCATCGGCCGGTAACGAGACTAAGGCACTGTGGGAAGTCAGTGCACCGGCCACGGCCAGTACGGCGAACGTTTTCAATGATCTGGGTTATGCCTATGCGCGCCCCGAAGTGGCACGCTTGGCCGATGGTCGCTGGGCTGCGTTTATCTCCAACGGCTATGGCAGCAACTCTGGGGTGGCAGCGTTGTATGTGGTGGATATTCGCGACGGCTCGCTGATCAAGAAAATCGTGGTCGACAGTACCGAAACCACCAACGGCCTGTCGTCGGTGAAGCTCAGGGTCAACTCGCAGAATGTGGTGCAGGCCGCCTATGGGGGCGACCTGAAAGGGCGGTTGTGGAAGTTCGATTTGAGTGGCACCACCCCTGACACCTGGGGTGTGGCGTTTTCCGGCAAGCCGTTGTTCACCACCGCAGGCGGCGCGACCCAGCCGATTACCGCGCAGCCGTTGCTGGCCGATCACGTGTTGGGTGGCAAGGAAGTGTTTTTCGGCACCGGCAAATTCAATGAGGTCGCCGACAAGACCAACAAGGATCTACAGGCGTTCTACGCGGTGTGGGATGCCGAGGGGGGCGCGGGGCAAATCACCGTTTCCAGTTTGCAGGCGCAGGCGGTGACCGGCGTGTTTTCGGGCAGTACCGGGCAATTCATCACCACCAGCCAGAACGAGGTGACCTATCCGGCCAAGAAAGGCTGGTACTTGCCCCTGGTGTATAACAGCGTGCTGACGGGGGAGCGGGTGATCAATCAGGCCAGTCTGGTGTCGGGGCGAATCATTTTTACCACGCTCAGTGTGGATACCGTGGACCCCTGTGCCAGCTTCGGTACCGGCAAACTGGTCGAACTCGATGCGTTCAGCGGTAAGATGCTCAATTACGCGGTACTCGACACCAATGCCGACGGGGTGGTCGACGGCAACGACACGATTTCCAGCGGGGTGATCTTCACCGGTGGTATCCCGACCCTGAACGCGGTCGTCAATGACGCAACCCGCAAGATTGTGAACGACTCCGGAGGTGGCGTGACCACTCTGGTGGAAAAATCCGGCGGCGGCAGCGGCCGTCGCATCATGTGGCGACAAATACAGTAAGTGAGAGTGAGGCATGCGCAGATCCAACCGAGGTTTTACCCTGATCGAAATCATGATCGTGATCGCGATCATTGGGATCGTCATCACCATTGGCTATCCGAGCCTCACCGAGTACGTAAAAAAGGGCCGCCGTACTGAAGTCGCCGGGTTGCTTTCCGAGCAGGCGCAGATCCTCGAGCGTTTCTATTCGAAGAATAATGTCTACACCAATGCCACCGGCCTCAGCGCCGGCAATGATTTCTACACCATCACCCCGACCCTGAGCGATCAGACCTTCCTGCTGACGGCAACACGCAAGGCCGGTTCGACCATGGCGAGCGACAAGTGCGGTGATTTCACTCTCTCCAATACCGGTGTCAGGAGCATGGTCAATGCCGTGTCCGGCTTGGCCACCAAGGATTGCTGGGGTCGCTGAGTTTCTTTTTCGGGCGCCTTTTGCGTCCTCTGTCTATTGAACGGTTGGATCAGAACATGAGCAGTCAACAGCAAGTGGTGATTGTCGGTGGCGGGGTGATTGGCCTGCTGACGGCGTTCAATCTCGCGTCCGAAGTGCAGAGCGTGGTGCTGCTGGACCGCTCGAACGTCGGTCAGGAGTCTTCCTGGGCCGGTGGCGGGATCGTTTCGCCGCTCTACCCGTGGCGCTACAGCCCGGCGGTCACTGCACTGGCTCATTGGTCCCAGGATTTTTATCCACAGCTGGCCCAGCGTTTGTTCGCTGCCACCGGTGTCGATCCTGAAGTGCACACCACCGGGTTGTACTGGCTGGACCTGGATGACGAGGCCGAAGCACTCGCCTGGGCCGAACGGGAGAACCGTCCGCTGCGGGCTGTGGATATCTCTGCGGCCCACGATGCGGTGCCGGTATTGGGCGCCGGTTTTTCGCGGGCGATCTACATGGCCGATGTGGCCAATGTGCGTAATCCACGGCTGGTGAAATCCCTCAAGGCCGCCTTGCTGGCGCTGCCGAATGTGACGATTCATGAGCAATGCGAGGTCGGTGGGTTTATCCGTGAAGGCGCTGCGGTGGTCGGGGTACAGACCTCGATGGGGGCCATTCGGGGTGATGAGGTGGTTTTGACGGCGGGGGCCTGGAGCGGTGACTTGCTGAAAGAACTGGGCCTGGAGCTGCCGGTCGAGCCGGTCAAAGGCCAGATGATTCTCTACAAGTGCGCGGCGGACTTCCTTCCGAGCATGGTCCTGGCCAAGGGGCGTTATGCCATTCCCCGGCGCGACGGGCACATCCTGATCGGCAGTACGCTGGAGCATGAGGGCTTCGACAAGACGCCGACCGACACCGCGCTGGAAAGCCTGAAGGCATCGGCGGCGGAGTTGATTCCGGCGCTGGCGGATGCCGAGGTTGTGGGGCATTGGGCGGGGTTGCGGCCCGGGTCGCCTGAAGGAGTCCCCTATATCGGTCGGGTGCCGGGATATGACGGGCTCTGGCTCAACTGCGGGCATTACCGCAATGGGCTAGTGCTGGCGCCGGCGTCGTGTCAGTTATTTGCCGATGTGATGCTGGGGCGGGCGCCGATTATCGACCCTGCGCCGTATGCGCCAGTCGGACGAATCTGACAGAAGATCTTTTAACGGTTCAATCCAGCCCCAATTTCTTCAGCCTGTAACGCATCGACCGAAATGACAGATTCAAGCGCTGGGCCGCCGCCGTGCGGTTCCAGCGGGTTTCTTCCAGGGCCTGGAGGATGAGTTTGCGTTCGACGTTTTCCAGATAGGCTTCCAGATTATCGATCTGTGTCAGGTCCGGCACGCCGCCGTCCGGGTTGCAGTTGCCTTCAGCCAGGCGCAGGTCGCTGGCTTCGATCTGTTTGTTCTCGCACAAGGTGTGAGCCCGCTCGAGCATGTTCTCCAATTCCCGCACGTTTCCTGGAAAGCGATAGTTTTTCAGCGCTTCGAGGGCTTGCGGATGGAGTTTTGCGGGGAGTTGGCCAGTGCTGGCCGCCAGTCGCTTGAGCATATTGTTGGCTAGAAGCTCAATGTCGTCGCGACGTTCGCGCAAGGACGGTACTCGCAGCTCGATCACGTTCAGGCGGTAGTACAGGTCCTGGCGAAAGCGTTCGGCGGCGACTTCGGCATCGAGGTCTTTGTGGGTGGCGCAGAGGATGCGCACATCGACCACGGTTTCCTGCTGGCCACCGATACTGCGAACGGCTTTCTCCTGTATGGCCCGCAGCAGTTTGACTTGCATTGCCAGCGGCAGGTCAGCCACTTCGTCGAGGAACAAAGTACCGCCATGGGCGGCCTGGAACAGCCCGGGTTTGTCTTCGATGGCGCCGCTGAAACTGCCTTTGCGATGGCCGAAAAACTCGCTTTCCATCAATTCCGACGGGATTGCCCCACAGTTCACCGGGACGAACGGTCGGCTGGCGCGCGGGCCTTGGTCGTGGATCAGTCGAGCGACCAGTTCCTTGCCGCTGCCGGACTCGCCACTGATGTACACCGGGGCCTGGCTGCGGGCCAGTTTGTCGATTTGTTTGCGCAAGTTGCGCATAGGCAGCGAGTCGCCCAGCAGCCGACGGTCGATGCCGCTGCTGGTGCCGCCTGGCGCCGGCAAACTCAGGGCGCTGATGACCAGTTCGCGCAGGCGGGTGAGGTCGACCGGTTTGGTCAGAAAGTCGAAAGCACCGGCCTTGAGGGCATTTATTGCCGTCTCCAGGCTGCCGTAGGCGGTGATCATCGCCACCGGCACTTGCGCATAGCGCTGCTGGATGTGCTGCACCAGCGCCAGACCGGTGCCGTCAGGCAGGCGCATGTCGGTCAGGCACAGGTCGAACGTATCTCGTGCCAGCAACGCCTGCGCTTCTGCGAGGTTGCGTGCGCTGAAAGTGTCGAGTTTCATCCGTCCCAGGGTGATTTCCAGGAGTTCGCGGATATCCGGCTCGTCGTCGACGATGAGGATTTTTTGCCGTGGGCTCGTGTTCAACTTTGTTTCCGTCCGTGAGCAAAGGTGATGCGAAAGCAGCCGCCGCCTTGGCGTGGTTTGAAGTCTAGGCGGGCTTGATTGCTTTCGCACAGCTCACGGGACAGATAAAGCCCCAGGCCAGTACCCTGGCTGCTGGTGGTAAAGAACGGTTCGAACAAGTGCGTGCGCTGGTCGGGCGCAACGCCGGAGCCATCGTCCAGGACTTCCAGGGTCGGCAACTGGCTGTCCGGGTCGACAAACAACTCAAGCCAGGCCTGCGCCTGATCATGCTTGAGGGCGCTATGGCGCCAGGCATTGCGCAGCAAATTATCGAGAACCTGGGTCAGCTGATTCGGATCCATCAGGGTTTTGAAGTCTCCCAAGCCGATGCGCAGGTGAATCTGTTGATGTTCGTTCGAGCCTTCGCGTGTTTCAGCGACGAAATGCTCCAGCCACGGCTTCAAATCGAGCCGTTGCGGCACGGTTTGCTGACGACGGGACAGTTGCAGGACGTTTTCGATTACCCGATTCATGCGCTGAGAGTGGTTTTGAATAATCTGCGTCAGACGCCGGTCCGCACCGTTCAGTTCCTCGGATTCCTGCAGTAACTGCGCAGCATGACTAATGGCGCCCAGTGGATTGCGGATCTCATGGGCAATCCCGGCGGTCAGGCGACCGAGGGCGGCAAGTTTCAGTTGTTGGGCCTGTTGGGCGATTTGGGCGAGGTCTTCGAGAAAAACCAGCGTCTGGTGGTGCGGGCTTTGGTCCAGGGCAATGAAGCTTGGTTGCAGCTCCAGGCCGTTGCTGGCGATCTGCAGGCTTTGCGGGCGCAACGTTGGATTGTTGAGCCACAGTTGGAGTCGCTCGACCAACGGTATCGAGTAATCGTCGATCAACTGGCCATCCAGTTTTTCTTGCCCCAGCAAGGCCAAGGCGCTGTGATTGGCCAGTTGCACCCGCCGCTGGTCGTCGAGCACCAGAATACCCGTGCGCATGCGTTGCAGGATCAATGCGTTGAGGGCTTCGAGACCGAGCACCTCGCTGGCTCGCTGTTCGGCCAGGGTTTCGCTGACTTCCAGTCGTCGGGTCAAGCCCTGCACCAGCAGCGCTGCGGCAAAACACAGGGCGCCGAGGGTGCCGATTTGCAGGTAATCACTGGGGCTGGCGGGGTGGCTGAAACTTAGCAGGAAACTCAAAGCCACGATGCCGAGGGCGCCGACCGCCGCAATCAACAGGCCGATTCGCCCGCGCAGCAGGGTATTGCCAATGGCCACCGACACGATCAGCAAGTTGCCGATGGCGCTGGCCACGCCTCCTGCGGCGTAGAACAGGCCGCACAGCAGCAGGACATCGACCAGCGTCAGGCTGAATAGATGCGCCGGACGCCGAGTGTTCCCCAGAAAGACCACCAGCAGGATATTCAGCACCAGATACAACCAGCTGCCATTACGCAGCAGGTCGTCATCGGCAAACGTCAGCAACTGGTTGTCCATGTTGCTGGAGATCAACAGCACCAGGGTGATGCCGACGCTTAAGCGGTAGAGGTGATAGAGGCGCAGCAGTCGCCGGGCCTGTTTGGTGCCGGGACTGGGCGTCTCAGCGATCACTGGAGCCCGGGCCTTGCTCTAGGTGAGCCTGGCTGCAATACCACTGTTGTTCGAGTTTCAGTGCGCGGTCGCGGGGCAGGTGTACGCCGCAATGAGCACAGCGAACCATGGGCGGAGCATCTTGCTCGCGCGGCATGTTGGCGACCGACGTCGGGCCCTTGAACTTGCGCCAGAACCATACGGCAGCGGCAATCAGGGCGATCCAGAACAATAGACGAAGCATGGTGAGCTGCTTTTTGATTAATGAATTGGCAGTTTAGCCAAGGACATGGCAGGCGCACAGCCTAATTAAAGTGCGGTAATAAAAGCAGCTGCAAAAGCAGCTGCTTTACGCGAAGCTTTCGGTGCGACTTGACGCGTTATCAACCCTTTTGGGTCACTCGGGTTTGAAGCCTGGTTTGCCGTTGGCAGCTCGCCAGTCTTTCACTTTTTTGATGATGGCCTCAGGAGTTGCGTCTTCGTCTGAGTCTGCGTAGTAAATTAGGTCGGAACCGTCAGGGTGTTCTGTGAGTTTTTCAAATAACAATACAGCGTCTATTTGCTCTTTTTCGGTCGGATATTCTGCACGGCAAACTTTAGCTAAAAATTCAAGAAAATCTGTTTCGGTGTAGTTGGAAAGTTCAAGGTGATTCATGTCACTTTTCTCCTTTGTGTATCTCGGAGTGTCGTTTTGGAGTGATGACTCGAATGTTGTCGATGTCGTATATTTCGCCGCCTTCGGAAATATGCTTTACGTGGTGCAGTTCAAATTTTACTTGGCCGCCTAACCTGTCTTTTCTGCGAGAAAAAGGAGCTCTCCCGTTTTTCATTTCTTGAGCATTGTTCGCAGTAAACTGTTTAGTCAGATCAGGGCTGTCAATCACGGCCCTCCAGAACGCCTCTCTAAAAGCTTTAAAACTTGAAAAGTTTCCCCCTCGGAGTTTATCGGCTATTCGATTAGGAATCACCGCGCCATCAGCTTGCGAGGCGAACTCCAGCCATACACCGGAAACCGCTTCTCCATAACCACTGGCCACGCCAGGCTCATCCCGCCGATCCCTGAACATCGTGTAAACAGGGGCCATTCCCGACTCAATCGGGAACACCGTGATAAAGCCACCGAAGCTGATGAGATCCAGCTCCGGGAAACTGTCGATTCGACCTTCCAGAGCCGTGACTGTTGTGCCGTTGTAAATGGCTACGTTGGGTCCACTTGCGGGGAGGGAAGTGGACGAGCCGGCCGGCTTGACTATCGGAGTCCATGTCATGCCAATGGACGGAGCATCCGGATCCCAAGATCGGTAAACATTCAGCACCGGGTCGAAAGTGGCAAGGCGCACCGGCACCCGGGAAGGCACTGCCACGCTATTGGCTGCCGCAACAAAAAACTCGGTGGTGTTGCCTACGGTTCGCGTCCCCATCGCGACCGGCAGTTCGACGTCCCCATTGACCAAGGCAATGGCATGCAAATCAGGAAGTGAGTCGGGCACGAGATCCGAGAGCGGAACGCTCAATGCATGCTGATCGTCGGAATTGTATGAATCGACCGTGAGGCTCCATTTATGCAGGTTGTCGGGCACCAGATCCGACATCGGTGGGAGGAGCATTTCGTGCTGGTCACTGTCACCCAATGGTGAGGGAAACATCAGTGCCGCAAAGCCAACCAATACTGCACTTGCCGATGCGACGCCCACCGCAGTGACGGTTGCGACAGCGCTCTGTAGCGCCGCCCTGATAGCCAAGGTAGTGGCCGGGTTGGTGGCGAGACGGCCGGCAGCCAGAGTGAATACGGGGCTGCTTGCCACTGCCGCCCCCGAAATGGGGAATGGGCGACTGGCTTTGGCTTCGTCTATGGCGGCGAAGAAATCGTTGAGGCTCTTGAGCCGCGCCTCCGCTTCTGCACGTCTCTTCTCCTCTGCCTCTTCACGCTCTTTCGCCTCTTTGGCTTTGCGCACGGCTTCAGCAGCTAATCGTTCCGCTTCTATTCGGGCGTCCCTGGCTTTTTGTTCCGCCTCGGCGGCCAGGCGTTGTGCTTCTATCTGTGCTTCCCTGGCTTTACGTGCCGCCTCAGCGGCCAAACGTTGAGCTTCTCGTTGTGCCTGATCCTGGACTTGTACCGCAGCCAGCCAGTTCAGCACTGTGACCTGCTGTTGATTGAGCATCTGGATGGATTGGGTGAGTAGTCGTGCCTCGTAGGCTGCTTTGTACGATGCAAGCCCAGCCTGAATCACTACGCTGTCGGGACCAAAATGCCGCTGCGACATCAAGGCCCTCACGTAGAACTCCTTCAATGGCCTGCCGAGAGGGTCTGCCCCGTAAAACATGTTGGCGAGCGCGGTTTTCTGCTGGAGTTCGGCGGACTTGCGTGTGAGTAGCGTATTGCGTACGCCCAACTCCCGAATGATCGCGTCAACAGGAGGAACCGGGGCAGTCGAACCTTCCAGTCTGGTAGCAGCCAGTTCGTGCTCAAGAGTTTGCGACAGATAAGCGGATTGAACGTGATACTCCTGTTCAACTTGTTTAATCGCCTCCGCAATTTTGTTGACGTTTTGCGAGAGAATTTGTTGAGGTGCGAATTGCCCGGAGGGAGGGCGGTGTATTGAAGTTGCGGGAGCGGGGATGATGCCGGGAGGGGCTGTGGCTGTGGTATGCACAGCCTCGGTCAATTCAAATACGGGTGGTTTTTGCATATTCATATCCTTTTGAATGTGCGTTGTTCAAAGAACTCAAAGAGCTTCAAACGATCGGTTGTGTTGCTTCATATAACGTTACAGCACACCCGTTAGGTATGAGTCCGAGAGTGGTGTAAGGCGTTTCATATACTGGAGGAGGGCGTTTTCCACGAGGCGGGAATAAGGCTGGTAGATTCATTTCGATAAAGGGAATTTTCCCAGGTTATGCAGGGAAAACGCTGTCATGGGTTGGCAAGGAAAGGAGGACTAATCGATTGGAAAACTAACGCCCACAAAAAAGGGAGATCCGAAGATCTCCCTTTTCTCACCCTCAGCGCGATCAGTCGAACAGGCCGAAGGTCATGTGACTGAACCAGGAACGGTCGGTGTTGCTGGACTCGGGTTCCGGTTCTTCGATCACATCGCCGTTTTCATCTTTAGGCTTGAGCTCGTTCGGAATCGCGTCCTTGGCATCCTGGAATTGCTTCTGCACGTCCTGGTTGGCGCGGGTTTCGCCCGGCGGCAGCGGCGGACGGGATTCGATCAGGCCCAGGGTGGCCTTGCTCAGCCACGAACGGTTGTCGGCTTCGGCTACCCTCGGCACGAACTGACCGTCCACCAGGCTCGGGTGGTTCGGGTAGTTGAGTTTCAGGGTTTCGAGGCTGGTCGCGGCCAGTTCGTCCAGGTGCAGACGCTGGTAGGCTTCGGTCATCACCGCCAGGCCGTCACCGACCGATGGGGTTTCCTGGAAGTTTTCCACTACATAACGGCCACGGTTGGCGGCGGCAACGTAGGCCTGATGGGTCAGGTAGTAGTCGGCGACGTGGATTTCGTAGGCCGCCAGCAGGTTGCGCAGGTAAATCATGCGCTGCTTGGCGTCCGGCGCGTAGCGGCTGTTCGGGTAGCGGCTGGTCAGCTGGGCGAACTCGTTGTAGGAGTCGCGGGCGGCGCCCGGGTCACGCTTGGTCATGTCCAGTGGCAGGAAGCGCGCCAGCAGGCCGACGTCCTGGTCAAAAGAGGTCAGGCCCTTGAGGTAGTAGGCGTAATCGACGTTCGGGTGCTGCGGGTGCAGACGAATGAATCGCTCGGCGGCGGACTTCGCAGCCTCAGGCTCGGAGTTCTTGTAGTTGGCGTAGATGAGCTCGAGTTGGGCTTGATCGGCATAGCGACCGAACGGATAACGCGACTCCAGGGCCTTCAGCTTGGCTGTGGCGCTGGAGTAGCTATTGTTGTCCAGATCGTGCTGAGCCTGCTGGTACAGCTCGACTTCGCTCAGGTTTTCGTCTACGACTTCCTTCGATGAGCAAGCAGCGGTCAATGCGAGGATGGCGATCAGCAGCAGGTGTTTCACTTGCATGGCGGCTTGCGTCCCTATGACGGCCGCTGTCTTGGGCGGGGCCGTCCTGTTATGATGAGTGCCCCGTTGAAAAGCCTCGGGGCAAAAGACGCCGTATTTAACCACAAGCGCGCAGCCGAAACCAAAGGCTGTGCCGACGCCTAGTCTGAGCATGTCCGATAAAATTGAACTTCGCGCAGAGGTGCCGTCCGAATTGGGCGGCCAACGCCTCGATCAAGTCGCCGCACAATTATTCGCTGAGCACTCGCGCTCGCGCCTTTCCGCCTGGATCAAAGACGGCCGCCTGACTGTGGATGGGGCGGTTATCCGCCCGCGAGACATCGTTCACGGTGGTGCCATTCTTGAACTGACTGCCGAGCAGGAAGCTCAGGGCGAATGGATCGCTCAAGACATCGAGCTGGACATCGTCTATGAAGACGACGACATCCTGGTGATCAACAAGCCTGCGGGCCTGGTGGTGCATCCGGCCGCCGGTCACGCCGACGGTACCTTGCTCAACGCCTTGCTGCACCACGTGCCGGACATCATCAATGTGCCCCGCGCCGGTATCGTGCATCGCCTGGACAAGGACACCACCGGTCTGATGGTGGTGGCGAAGACCATTCAGGCGCAGACACAGCTGGTCACGCAATTGCAGAGCCGCAGCGTCAGCCGGATCTACGAGTGCATCGTGATCGGCGTGGTGACGGCCGGCGGCAAGATCAACGCCCCGATCGGTCGTCACGGCCAGCAGCGCCAGCGCATGGCGGTGATGGAAGGTGGCAAGCAAGCCGTCAGCCACTACCGCGTGCTCGAGCGTTTCCGCTCCCACACTCACGTGCGGGTGAAGTTGGAAACCGGTCGTACGCACCAGATTCGCGTGCACATGGCGCACATCAACTACCCGTTGGTCGGAGATCCTGCCTACGGTGGTCGTTTCCGTATCCCACCGGCCGCCAGCGTGACCATGGTCGAATCCCTGAAGAATTTCCCGCGTCAGGCGCTGCATGCGCGGTTCCTGGAGCTGGATCATCCGACCACCGGTAAACGCATGAGCTGGGAATCGCCACTGCCGGATGACTTCGTCTGGTTGCTGTCGCTGCTCAAGCAAGACCGTGAGGCGTTCATCGGATGACCTGGCTGACGCCTGACTGGCCCGCGCCGGCCAGCGTCAAAGCCTGCGTTACCACCCGTGCGGGCGGCGTCAGTCTGGCGCCGTTCGACAGCCTCAACCTGGGCGATCATGTCGACGACAGCCCTGAAACCGTCGCCGAAAACCGCCGTCGCCTCACCGATCACTTCTCGATTCAACCGGCCTGGTTGCAACAGGTTCACGGCATTGCCGTGGCTGATGCCGACCCACGCCGGGTTGCCACCGCTGATGCCAGCTGGACGGCAACGCCCGGTATCGCCTGCACGGTGATGACCGCCGATTGCCTGCCGGCGCTGTTCTGCGACCGTGCCGGCACCCGCGTTGCTGCCGCCCATGCCGGTTGGCGCGGGTTGGCGGCGGGTGTGCTGGAAGCGACCCTCGACAGTCTGGCCGTGTCGCCTGAAGACGTGCTGGTCTGGCTGGGCCCGGCCATTGGTCCGCAAGCCTTCGAAGTCGGCCCCGAAGTGCGCGAAGCCTTCGTCCAGCAACTGCCTGAAACCGCTAACGCCTTTGTACCGAGCCACAACGCCGGCAAATTCATGGCCGACATCTATGAACTGGCGCGTTTGCGTCTGGCCGCTCGCGGTGTCACGGCTGTTTATGGCGGTGGTTTCTGCACAGTGACCGATCCACGTTTCTTTTCTTACCGCCGCAGCCCTCGCACCGGCCGGTTTGCCTCCCTGGTTTGGCTCGAACACTAGACTCGAACGCTAGACTTCTCTGATCTGCATCAACTCCACGACGCTTGAATCTCCCAGAATCGACCACATCTATAGCGGTATCTGGCAGGTTTCTTCATTCGGGATGTTTATAGGTCCGGCCTGCTCAAAAGGAAGGTGAACCCATGCGTATAGACCGTTTAACCAGCAAGTTACAGTTAGCCTTGTCCGACGCCCAATCCCTGGCTGTCGGCCTCGATCATCCGGCCATTGAACCGGCGCACTTGATGCAGGCCATGCTTGAACAGCAGGGTGGTTCGATCAAGCCCCTGCTGATGCAGGTGGGTTTCGACGTCAACAGCTTGCGTAAAGAGCTGACCAAAGCGCTCGATCAGCTGCCGAAAATCCAGAACCCGACCGGCGACGTGAACATGTCGCAGGATCTGGCGCGCCTGCTCAACCAGGCCGATCGCCTGGCCCAGCAGAAGGGCGACCAATTCATCTCCAGCGAACTGGTGCTGCTCGCCGCGATGGACGAGAACAGCAAACTCGGCAAATTGCTGCTTGGCCAGGGCGTGAGCAAGAAAGCCCTGGAGAATGCAATCAACAACCTGCGCGGCGGTGAGGCAGTCAATGACGCCAACCACGAAGAATCGCGTCAGGCGCTGGATAAATACACCATCGACCTGACCAAGCGCGCTGAAGAGGGCAAGCTCGATCCGGTGATCGGCCGTGACGACGAAATTCGCCGCACGATTCAGGTCCTGCAACGCCGTACCAAGAACAACCCGGTGTTGATCGGTGAGCCAGGTGTGGGTAAAACCGCGATCGCCGAAGGCTTGGCCCAGCGCATCATCAACGGTGAAGTGCCGGATGGCCTGAGAGGCAAGCGCCTGTTGTCCCTGGACATGGGGGCGCTGATTGCCGGTGCCAAATACCGCGGGGAGTTCGAAGAGCGCCTCAAGGCTCTGCTCAACGAGCTGTCGAAGCAGGAAGGGCAGATCATTCTGTTCATCGACGAATTGCACACCATGGTCGGCGCGGGCAAGGGCGAAGGCTCGATGGACGCCGGCAACATGCTCAAACCGGCATTGGCTCGTGGTGAGCTGCATTGCGTCGGCGCGACCACGCTTAACGAATACCGCCAATATATAGAGAAGGACGCGGCCCTCGAACGGCGCTTCCAGAAAGTCCTGGTGGACGAGCCGAGCGAAGAAGACACCATCGCCATCCTGCGTGGCCTGAAAGAGCGTTACGAGGTTCACCACAAGGTGGCGATCACCGATGGCGCAATTATCGCCGCGGCCAAGCTCAGTCATCGTTACATCACTGACCGCCAGCTGCCGGACAAGGCCATCGATCTGATCGACGAAGCCGCCAGCCGCATCCGCATGGAGATCGATTCCAAGCCGGAAGTGCTGGATCGTCTGGAACGTCGTCTGATTCAGCTGAAGGTGGAATCCCAGGCGCTGAAGAAAGAAAGCGACGACGCGGCGAAGAAACGTCTGGAAAAACTGCAGGAAGAAATCGCCCGTCACGAGCGTGAGTATTCGGACCTCGAAGAAATCTGGAACTCGGAAAAAGCCGAAGTCCACGGTTCGGCGCAGATCCAGCAGAAAATCGAACAGTCCCGTCAGGAACTGGAAGCCGCACGCCGTAAAGGCGACCTGAACCGCATGGCCGAGCTGCAATACGGGGTGATCCCGGACCTGGAGCGCAGCCTGCAAATGGTCGACCAGCACGGCAAAAGCGAAAACCAGTTGTTGCGCAGCAAGGTGACTGAAGAAGAGATCGCTGAAGTCGTGTCGAAGTGGACCGGCATCCCCGTGGCGAAAATGCTCGAGGGCGAGCGCGAAAAACTGATGAAGATGGAAAGCCTGTTGCA
Organism: Pseudomonas sp. GM18; assembly: GCF_000282195.1. Taxonomy (GTDB): domain Bacteria; phylum Pseudomonadota; class Gammaproteobacteria; order Pseudomonadales; family Pseudomonadaceae; genus Aquipseudomonas. The sequence continues at coordinate 13,034 of NZ_AKJT01000045.1, read as the reverse complement.
CCAGCGTGTGATTGGTCAGGACGAAGCAGTGATCGCCGTCTCCAACGCAGTGCGGCGTTCCCGTGCCGGGTTGTCCGATCCGAATCGCCCGAGCGGTTCGTTCATGTTCCTCGGCCCGACCGGTGTCGGGAAAACCGAGTTGTGCAAGGCGCTGGCCGAGTTCCTCTTTGACACTGAAGAGGCGATGGTACGGATCGACATGTCCGAGTTCATGGAGAAGCATTCCGTGGCTCGTCTGATCGGCGCGCCACCAGGCTATGTGGGCTATGAGGAGGGCGGTTACCTGACCGAGGCGGTGCGTCGCAAGCCTTATTCGGTGATCCTCCTGGATGAGGTCGAGAAGGCCCACCCGGACGTGTTCAACATCTTGCTGCAAGTGCTCGAAGATGGTCGTTTGACCGACAGCCATGGCCGCACGGTGGATTTCAAAAATACCGTGATCGTCATGACCTCCAACCTGGGCTCGGTGCAGATCCAGGAACTGATAGGGGATCGTGAAGCGCAGCGTGCAGCGGTGATGGATGCGATTTCCACGCACTTCCGGCCGGAGTTCATCAACCGGGTCGACGAAGTGGTGATCTTCGAGCCGCTGGCTCGGGATCAGATCGCGGGCATTACCGAGATCCAGTTGGGTCGCCTGCGTAGCCGTCTGACCGAGCGCGAGCTGAAGCTTGAGCTGAGTCCGGAAGCGATGGATAAGCTGATCGCTGTCGGTTACGACCCGGTCTATGGCGCACGGCCGCTCAAACGGGCGATCCAGCGCTGGATCGAGAACCCGCTGGCACAGCTGATTCTATCGGGTCGTTTCATGCCCGGAGAGACCGCCAAAGGTGTGGTGGAGAACGACGAAATCGTCTTCGTCTGATCCCCAGTGGCAACAAAATGAAAGAGGCCTCGCATTGCGAGGCCTTTTTTTCGATAGGCTGTTGAACTCAAAGGAAAATGCTTGTAAAGTGCGCCCCGCAGTAAGTCACCCCGAGAGGGTTTCTGCTCCCCAAGCAGGAATCTGAAATAAGTTGCAAATCATTAACTTGAAAGCAAATTAGGGGGTTGACAGAGGTGCTTAAGATTGTAGAATAGCGCGCCTCAGACACACGAACGCAGCGATGCGAACGGGTTGAAGAGGTGAAGCAAGCTTCACAGCTGTAAATTGAAATACCAGTTGTAATTGAAATGTGTAGTTCCGTGATAGCTCAGTCGGTAGAGCAAATGACTGTTAATCATTGGGTCCCAGGTTCGAGTCCTGGTCACGGAGCCAATTTCAAACCGGGGTATAGCGCAGTCCGGTAGCGCGCCTGCTTTGGGAGCAGGATGTCAGGAGTTCGAATCCCCTTACCCCGACCATTTTTGGGTCGTTAGCTCAGTTGGTAGAGCAGTTGGCTTTTAACCAATTGGTCGTAGGTTCGAATCCCACACGACCCACCATTTTTGAAACCAGTTAACACTGGAATCGAATCTTAAGATCAGACGCCAAAAGCTCTGTTCGCAGAAGGCGCCTTTAAAGGGTGCCTTTTTTTTACCGGGGTATAGCGCAGTCCGGTAGCGCGCCTGCTTTGGGAGCAGGATGTCAGGAGTTCGAATCCCCTTACCCCGACCATATTAAAAATCCTCGTATCGAAAGATACGGGGATTTTTTTTGCCTGCGAAAAAGTAGATCGCTTCAAGTCATCGTACAACTTGCCGATAACGAGCTAACGGGGCACGGACAGGGCCTCAACTCCAGCCAATAAAAACAAAGGCGCTCGTTATGTTTCTTCGTCAGCTGAATATTGCCCCTCGCGCCGCGCTGGGTTTTGCCTTGATCGCGGTATTGGTGGCGTTGCTCGGGGTTTTTGCACTGGGGCAGATGTCGAGCATTCGCGACAGCGAGGTGGCGGTGGAGACCCAGTGGCTGCCGAGCATTCGCGGCGGTGACGAGATCCGCGAGCTCATGCTGCGCATCCGTACCATTTCCCTGCGTATGGCGCTGGATCAGGATCCGAAGAGCGTCGCCACTTACCGCAGCCAGATGGACACGCGCGACAAGGAGTTGAGCGAGAAAATCGCCGCTTATGACAAATTGGTCACTACCCCTGAGGGCCAGGAGTTGTATGACCAGTTCAAAAAAACCTTCGCCGCCTACCGCAGCGGCATCGCCCAATCCTTCACTCTTGCTGAGCAAGGGAAGCGTGACGAGCTGACCAAACTGCTGCTGGTCGACATGAAGACCGTTGTCGACGGTTCGGGCAAACAGCTCAACGATCTGGCGGAACTGTTCACCCGGCAAGTGGCCGCCGAGAGCCAGACATCCCAAGAGCACTATGCCAGCTCCCGGATGATCGTCAGCCTGTTCATTGCCCTCGCGGCGTTGGCCACGGTCGGCCTTGCGATGCTGTTGACCCGCAGCATCGTCAAACCCTTGGCAGAGGCGTTGAACGCTGCGCAAAACGTGGCACGAGGCGATCTGACCCGTCCTATCGAAACCCATGGCAACGACGAAGTGAGCCGCTTGCTCAAGGCGCTGGCGACCATGCAACACAACCTGCGTGAAACCTTGCAGGGCATCAGCGGTTCGGCGGCGCAATTGGCGGCGGCAGCCGATGAATTGAACGCGGTCACGCTCGACAGCACCCAGAATCTGCAACAGCAGAACAACGAGATAGAACAAGCGGCGACGGCCGTCACCGAAATGACCACGGCGGTAGAGGAGGTCGCACGTAACGCGGTTTCTACCTCCGACGCCACGCGTCAATCCAGTGAGTCGGCACACGTTGGTCAGCAGCGAGTGAGCGAAACCGTGAGAGCCATCAGCGCCCTTGCCAGCGACGTACAGACGACTGGCGGCTTGGTGCAATCGTTGGCCAACCAGTCCCAAGACATTGGCAAGGTGCTGGATGTGATTCGTGCTATTGCCGAGCAGACCAACCTGTTGGCTCTTAACGCCGCCATCGAAGCGGCGCGAGCAGGCGAAAGTGGTCGGGGTTTCGCGGTGGTTGCCGACGAAGTGCGCGCCCTGGCGTACCGCACGCAACAATCGACTCAGGAAATCGAACAAATGGTTCAGGGCATGCGTACTGGCTCAACCCAGGCGCTGGACTCCATGCAAGCCAGCTCCTCGCGGGCAGCCAGCACCCTGGCGTTGGCTGAGCATGCGGGTGAGGCGCTGCAGACCATCACCGCCTCGGTTCACCAGATCCACGAACGCAACCTGGTGATCGCCAGCGCCGCCGAAGAGCAGGCGCAAGTGGCGCGTGAAGTTGACCGCAACCTGGTGAACATTCGCGATTTGTCGGTACGCTCCGCTGCTGGCGCCGATCAAACCAGCGCCTCCAGCCATGAGCTGTCGCAGTTGGCCAACTCGTTGCGGACCATGGTGCAGCGGTTTCAGGTGTAAATCCGCCGGACGAAAAAAAGCCCCGCTTCTCGATGCAGAAGCAGGGCCTGGTCTTCATTGGCTTAGCTGTTGTCTTTCAGGTGCTCGAACAAGCCTTTTGGCATTTGTTTGCCATTGGCTTCGTAGTTGGCTTTCACGTTATCGAAAGCCTCTTGCTCCGAGATTTGACCATCATGGTTGGTGTCGATCTTGTCGAAGTCGGCCTTGGGCGCCACTTTCAGGAACTCCGCACGGGACACCTGACCATCGCCATCGGTGTCTGTCCTGGCCATCGAGGCATCGCCGCACTTGCCTTCGCCACATTTGCCTTCTGGGGTTTTTACCGAAGTTTCGGCCGAGGCGACCATGTAGCCCTGGGTCAGTGGCTGCGCGGCGAATACGGAACCGGACAACATCAGGCCACCGGCCAGGACAGCGCCAAGCAGGCCAACGGTGTTTTTGCTGAGAGTAGTGGTACGAGACATTACAAATCTCCTGGGTTGCACGACACAACCGTTCGATAAAGGACGCCACGTAAGTGCGGCGATGACCGTAGCAGGCGGTGCCTTGCTCGGGTGTGGCCATTTAGCGGGCGTGGTGTATCGCTACTGTGTCGCGCAAGGGGGAGTTTGTAAGCGAAGGGGCGCAATCGTGGGGGAGATACAGTGAGACACACAGGTGTCAGGAAGTTGGAGCGAGGCGTCCGCTTCGCGGGCAAGCCTCGCTCCTACGGGGGAGTCGATCGCATCATTTCGATTCGACTCCGAACTGTAGGAGCGAGCGGTGCGGCGATCCGACTTGCCCGCGAAGAAGCCCTAAGTGACGCCGAAGCTCTTAATGCAACTTGAGTCGTGGCTCGGTCCCGCGCCCAATCTTGCTACCCAGCATCAACATCGCCGTACGGAACGCGCCATACAGCGCCATCTGGTGCATGCGGTACAGCGACACGTAAAACATCCGCGCCAGCCAGCCCTCGAGCATCACGCTGCCGGTCAGGTTGCCCATCAAGTTACCCACCGCCGAAAAACGCGACAGCGAGATCAGCGAGCCGTAGTCGGTGTATTTGTATTCCGGCAGGGCCTTGCCTTCGATCCGCAGTTTCAGCGACTTGGCCAGTAACGAAGCCTGCTGGTGCGCCGCCTGGGCGCGGGGCGGTACGTTGCGGTCGCTGCCCGGTTGCGGGCAGGCCGCGCAGTCACCGAAGGCGAAGATGTTCTCGTCGCGGGTGGTTTGCAGGGTCTGCAGCACTTGCAGCTGGTTGATGCGGTTGGTTTCCAGGCCATCGATGTCCTTGAGGAAACCCGGCGCACGAATCCCGGCGGCCCAGACTTTGAGGCTGGCGTTGATTACTTGGCCGTCGGCGGTAATCAGGCTGTCGGCGGTCACTTCGCTGACCGCGGCATTGGTCATGACGTTGACCCCGAGTTTCTCCAGGGTTTTATGCACAGGCCCGCCGATCCGCTCCGGCAGCGCCGGGAGAACCCGTGGCCCGGCTTCGATCAGGGTGATGTGCATGTTTTCCGGCTTGATCCGGTCCAGACCATAAGCCGCCAGTTCATGGGCGGCGTTGTGCAGTTCCGCTGCCAGTTCGACCCCAGTGGCACCGGCGCCGACGATGGCCACGCTGATCTGTTGCACGGTATCGGTTTGCCCGGCGTGCGCACGCAGGTAGTGATTGAGCAATTGCTGATGGAAGCGTTCAGCCTGTTTGCGGGTGTCGAGGAACAGGCAGTGTTGCGCCGCGCCTTGAGTACCGAAGTCGTTGGTGGTGCTGCCGACAGCAATCACCAGCGAGTCGTAAGGCACTTCACGCGCCGGCACCAGCTCCAGGCCAGCCTCGTCGTAGGTGGCGGCCAGCTGGATTTTTTTCTGCGCGCGATCGAGCCCGCTCATGCGCCCCAGCTGGAACTCGAAGTGGTTCCATTTTGCCTGGGCGACATAGTTGAGTTCGTCTTCGGAAGAGTTCAGGGAACCTGCCGCGACTTCGTGTAACAGCGGTTTCCAGATGTGGGTCAGGTTCGCGTCGACCAGCATCACACTGGCCGTGCCGCGCTTGCCCAGAGTCTTACCCAGACGGGTAGCCAACTCCAGACCGCCGGCGCCGCCGCCAACGATGACAATACGATGAGTCATGGGGATATCTCGCAAGGCTAAAAGAAATCGGTGCAATTACCCAAGCGAGCATGAGGGTCTGTTGACGTTTGATGACGACCGCGACGGATGCCCACGTGGCGCAGGGCAAGGCGCGAGGAACGTGATTTGGTTGTTCCAAATGAGTTCCGAGCAACGCTGCCCTGCGCCACGTGGGCGTCCGTCCCTTCGGGTTGCGCTCCAACGAGCGCGAGGCTGCGTTGCGGGATTTGCCAAGGGAACAACCATTGGCGGCATCCCGCGCCTTGCCTCGCACTCGTTGGAACGCAACGCGGTTCGTCATCAAACGTCAACAGACCCTCGGCAGCTCATAGCGTCAGGTAACTGATAAGTCGGCTCAACAGGCCCAGACCAATGGTCACTGCCAGCACCACCACCAGGAGCATCCACGGCCGGAAAGGCCGGCGCTCGACTTGGTGCTGGGACAGGTGCAGGTACTCTTCGACATGCTTCTGGTCGTCGGGGTTCAGGCGGCTGGTCATAAAGGCCTCGTCGGGTAGACGTTGCTGAATGTGCAGACGTTACAGAGTTTGTCTGCAAGCGTTGAACGGTGCATGTGGTTCGGGCGAATGATTGCGCTTTGTAACATTCGGCCAGTGATTGCGCCATCCTGTGCAGTGTTGCCGGTATCTGTGGCGGGACTCACAAGCTGATCCCGACATCGAAGACGATGCTGCGCCCCAGGTTACTGCGCAGGAAATCCGGGGCGTCGGGGTGGGCGAAGAGCACGCGGGCGAAGGTCGGGCCGACCAGCGACAACGAGCGCCAGCCCTGGCGCAGGTATTCGGTGGGGGGCGGAAAGTGGCTGTTGAGGTCCAGCACTTCGCGCTTGAGGCTGGCGAAGGCGATGATGTCCAGATCCCCCAGGTCCATACCGCGCTCTTTGTAGTTGTGGGCTTTTTTGCGCAAGGTTGGCGCCAGTCTCAGCAGGAATTCATTGGCCGGGATCCGCCGGGGCTTGGCCTCGCGGCGCACCAGCTGGCTCAGGGAGAACGCGCTGCGCCGGCGTTGCAGCTCATCACGCCATTCGTCATTGAGGCGCCGACCCTCGTCGAGCACGAAGAACACCTCGAAATTCGCGTCGCGAAACAGCACGTCCGGCGGCTCTCCGGCGGGGGCAAACTCATCGGCGCGATAGGGAATGTTCAGACCTTGCAGCAGGCGCTGGCAAACCCAACGCTCACGCTCCCATTTGCGGGCATTGGAAAGGAACGTGTTGGCTTGCTCGGCCGCAATGGTCAGCAGGCGTAAATAATCTGAATCATCCATAGGCCCAAGCTTAGCGTTCAAATGTGATCTGAATAATAAAGTCGGTCGCGATTTTTTCAGATAGAGCCTTACCCGTTTTTTCTGGCGTGCCTATGGACGGTTACGCTGCTGTAGCCCGTCCACGTTTTGCTTTATGACATCCATCACCGCAGCAGTCATCACCGAGGTGGAGACACCAAACATCAGGATGCCGTTGGCTGCCTCCAGTGGGCCAAGCAGACGCCAGCGTGAGGACATGACGATATCGCCGTAGCCCAGCGTGGCGAAGTTGACCGCCGAGTGATACAGCGCGGTGGCGAACTCGTCGAATTCGTCGAGCAGCATGAACAGGGTGGCCCAGATGGCGATTTGCACGAAATTACCGAGCAACATCAACAGCATCACCATCGACAGCAACAGGATATTCAGCCATTGCGATGCATGAGCGGGTTGGACATGCCTGAAACGCACGTAATGACGTAAACATATAGTCACGAAAACGGCTTGCATGAGCAGGCAGAACAACATCACGGGAACGCCGGCCAGTAGATTCAACAGCATGGCGATATCCTCGGCAGACGTGTCAGGTCGGTCCCTGGTGGTCTGTCCCGGGTTCTTGTGCTTGATCGTCCACCCATTGCCAGAACAACCGATAGCCGACCGCCAGTATCACGGGGCCGATAAACAGGCCGAGGATACCGCTCGTGACCATGCCGCCCAAGGCACCGATCAGCACCACCGGCATTGGCACATCGACACCTCGACCTAGCAGCAACGGTTTGAGGACGTTATCGACCAGGCCCGCAACGAAGACATAGATGGCAAACACAATGGTCGCGGTACTGGCACCTTCGTTCGCGAAGACGTAGACGATGACCGGAAGGGTGATCAAGGTGGCCGGTAATTGCATGATGCCAATAAGCAGCACCGCCAAGGCGAGAAGACCTGCGCCGGGGATGCCCATGAACACAAAGCCGATGCCGATCAATAGCATCTGAATGAAGGCGATGCCGACCACGCCCAACGCCACTGCCCGGATGGTCGCGGTGCACAGCTCGGTGATTTTCGGTCCCTTGACCGGGCCGCAGAAGCGCGAAGCGATTTGCACTGCACTGCGGTGGCCACTTTCACCGTAGGCTAAGAAAATACCGGCAACAATCAGGGCGAAGATAAATAAAAGGAGCCCCATGCCGGCCCCCGCCAGCTTGCTCAGCAGGGAGAGGCTGACACCTTTGATTTGCGGTATGAACTTCTGTAGCAGGTCGGGCAGGTTGGTGACGGCTTGTGTCCATAAGCCATGAAGGGGTTTGCCCACGAGTGGCCAGCCGGCTACCGCATCGGACGGCGGGGGAATATGGAAACTGTCACTTTTGACCATGCTCATCGCCCGTTCCACGGAGTCTGCAACCGAGGTTCCCAACAAATAGGCAGGCACCATAAGGATGCAGATGGCGATCAGCACAATCAGCGTCGCGCTGAGCCCATCCTTGTTTCCCAGCACGCGTTTGAACCTGACTTGCGATGGGTAGAGGGTGATTGCCAGGATTATCGACCACAGCATCAGATCGAGGAATGGGCTGAATATCTGGAAGCAGAAAACCACCAGAACGGCAATCAACCCGGCACGAATCAGTACATCGAGCAGACCTCGGGAAAAAGCCTTTTCGGAAATGGGCGTGGGAACCATCGATTTTTCCTCCTGTAGATAGGAGCAAAGGCATGAGCCGGGTAAATCCAGCATAGACGTGCTCCTCGCCACAGGTTTCTCTGATTCAAGATCCTCTTTCCCCACCTAACGCCCGGTTCCGGGCAGTGCACAAAACGGATAGCGATCTGCGCAAAGCGGATATTGCCCTGTGCCTGGCGACTTTAACCTCGGCTGTACGGACGTTAGCCGCGTTACCGACTCTTAAAAAAACAACAACAAGAGATAGATGCCATGCGCAAGATTGACGTACATGAGGTTATCGACAACGCACGATTCAACCGCTTTCACTGGATGGTGCTGTTCTGGTGTGCCCTGATCATCATTTTCGACGGTTACGATCTGGTGATCTACGGCGTGGTGTTGCCGATGCTGATGAAAGAGTGGGGGCTTAGCCCCCTGCAAGCCGGCGCACTGGGAAGTTACGCACTGTTTGGAATGATGTTCGGCGCGCTGTTTTTCGGCCCGCTGTCAGACAAGATCGGCCGCAAAAAAGCCATCACCCTGTGCGTGATGCTGTTCAGCGGTTTTACCGTGCTCAACGGTTTTGCCAGTAACCCCACCGAGTTTGGCCTCTGTCGGTTCATTGCCGGGTTGGGCATTGGCGGGGTGATGCCCAACGTCGTGGCGCTGATGAATGAATACGCGCCGAAGAAAATCCGCAGCACGCTGGTGGCGATCATGTTCAGCGGCTACTCGGTGGGCGGCATGCTTTCGGCGGGGCTTGGCATTGTGTTGATCCCGAGTTTCGGCTGGCAGTCGGTGTTTTACGTGGCGGTGCTGCCGTTGCTGTTGTTGCCGTTGATCATGTACTTCTTGCCCGAATCGGTGGGTTTCATGCTGCGTCAGGGGCGCCATGAAGAGGCGCGCAACATTCTCCAGCGAGTCGATCCGGCGTACATCGCGCAAACCGGCGATCAGCTGCACATGAGTGAAGTGAAGGGCTCTGGCACTCCGGTGTTGCAGTTGTTTCGTGAGGGGCGGGCGCTGCGCACGCTGATGCTGTGGCTGGCGTTTTTCTGCTGCTTGCTGATGGTCTACGCCTTGAGCTCCTGGCTGCCGAAACTGATGGCCAACGCCGGTTATAGCCTGGGCTCGAGCCTGTCGTTCCTGCTGGTGCTCAACTTCGGCGCCATTTTCGGCGCGGTCGGCGGCGGCGTACTGGGTGACAAACTCAACCTGCCGCGCGTGTTGGCGGTGTTCTTCATCGTTGCGGCGGCATCGATCACCTTGCTTGGCTTCAACAGTCCGATGCCGGTGTTGTACCTGCTGATCGCCATCGCCGGCGCCACCACCATCGGCTCGCAGATTCTGCTATACGCCTGCGCCGCGCAGTTTTACTCCATGGCCATTCGTTCCACCGGTTTGGGCTGGGCGTCGGGCATCGGCCGCAACGGCGCCATCGTCGGCCCGCTGCTGGGCGGTGCCTTGCTGGGGATCAGCCTGCCGCTGCAACTGAACTTCATGGCGTTTGCCTTGCCCGGTGCGGTGGCCGCCATTGCCATGACCGTGTTCGCGATCAGCAGTCAGCGCAGTGTCAAACAAGCGCTGTCGGGCCTGCGCCATGGTTCGCCTGACGGGTCTGTCGGCGAAGTTTCATGAAAACGTTAGTCCGGGATTTTTCCCTGTCGGCTGCCGTCGCCGGATTTATCGCGACGGTGATTTCCTACGCGGGCCCCTTGGTGATCATCTTTCAGGCCGCCGAAACCGCGCATCTCTCGCGAGAAGTGCTGTCGTCGTGGGTCTGGGCGATTTCCATCGGCAGCGCGGTGCTCGGCATCGGTTTGAGCCTGCGTTACCGGGTGCCGGTGATTATCGCGTGGTCGGCGCCGGGCTCGGCGTTGCTGGTGGCGCTGTTGCCGGGAATCTCCATGCCGGAGGCGGTGGGCGCGTACCTGGTCAGCAGCCTGATTATTTTCCTGGTCGGGGTGTCCGGGGCTTTTGACCGGATCATCGGCAAACTGCCCGCGGCGATTGCGGCGGCGATGCTGGCGGGGATTCTGTTCAGCTTCGGCACCGGGTTGTTCGTCTCGTTGCAAGGCAAGCCGCTGCTGGTGCTGGCGATGTTTGCCACATACCTGGTCTGCAAACGGGTGATGCCGCGTTATGCGGTGTTGATGGTGCTGCTGGTGGGCTGTTCCATCGCGTTTCTCGCTGGTGATTTGCACCGCGAAGCGCTGGTGATCGGTTTGGCCACGCCAGTGTGGATCACGCCTGCGTTCAGTTTGAGCGCGACGCTGAATATCGCCTTGCCGCTGGTGATGGTGGCGCTGACCGGCCAGTTTGTCCCCGGCATGGCGGTGCTGCGCGCCAGCGGTTACTCAACGCCCGCCGGCCCGATCATCGCCAGCAGTGCGTTGGGCACTGCGCTGTTGGCGCCGTTCGGTTGTCACGGGCTGAATCTGGCGGCGATTACCGCCGCCATCTGTACCGGTCGCGAGGCCCATGAAAACCCGGGCAAACGCTATGTGGCCGGGGTTGTGGGCGGCCTCTGTTATTTGGTGCTGGGGATCTTTGGCGCCACGCTGGTTTCGTTGTTTTCGGCGTTCCCCAAAGAACTGATCGCGGCCCTGGCCGGGCTGGCGTTGTTCGCCGCGATCGCCGGGGCACTGGCTGGCGCAATGGCGGTGCCGAGTGATCGCGAAGCCGCGCTGGTGACCTTTCTCACCACCGCCTCGGGCATGTCGCTGTTTGGGTTGTCCGCCGCTTTCTGGGGACTGATTTTCGGCATGGTCACCCACTTGTTGTTGAACGCCCGGCGTCCCATCGCTCGCAGCGAAAGCGCTGCGGCTGAAGCACTACAACCTGTCGATCAATAAAAATAAGAGAAAAAACGATGAAACAGATTCTTCCAACAACCGGTTCAGTGTTGTCCATCGCTGTCGCCTCGAGTTTCTCCACCGGTGCGGTGGCCGCCGAGGGCGGCTTCATCGAAGACACCACCGCCACCTTGCAAGCGCGCAATTACTACTTCAGCCGGGACTTCTCCGACATCGTCGGGGCCAATAAACAGTCGAAGGCCGAAGAGTGGGCACAGGGCTTCATTCTCAACGTCAAATCCGGTTATACCCAGGGGCCTGTCGGTTTTGGTGTGGATGTCATTGGCCTGCTCGGCCTCAAACTCGACAGCAGCCCGGACCGGGTCAATACCGGTCTGTTGCCGGTGCGCGATGATGGGCGCGCGGAGAATGAATACAGTCGTCTGGAAGGCGCGCTGAAGGTGCGTTACTCCAAGACCGAATTGAAGGTGGGGGAGCTGCAACCCAACCTGCCGGTGCTGGCCTTCAGCGATATCCGTCTGCTGCCGCCCAGCTATCAGGGTGCAAGCATCAGCTCCAATGAGATCGATGGCCTGACCTTGCAGGGCGGCCACTTGAGTTCGACCAGCCTGCGCAACGAGGCTGGCGATGAAAAGATACAAGCCATGCTCGGTCATGTACCCCAGCGTCAGGTCAGCAGCGATGGTTTCAACTTTGCCGGCGCCGACTACGCGTTTAATGATAAACGCAGCTTGGTCAGTGCCTGGTTCGGGCAACTGGAAGATATCTACAACCAGCGCTTTCTCGGCTTCAAGCACAGCGAGCCGTTGGGGGACTGGACCCTGGGCGCCAACCTCGGCTATTACGATTCGCGTGAAGACGGCAAAAAGTTACTGGGCAACATCGACAACCAGGCGTTCTTCTCTTTGCTGTCGGCCAAGCGCGGCGGCCACACGTTTTATGTCGGCTACCAGGGCATGTTCGGCGACAGCGCTTTCCCGCGAGTGTTTGCCAACATCACTCCGTTGGGCAACGAGGTGCCAACCTACGAGTTTGCCTACACCGATGAGCGTTCCTGGCAGGCGCGTTACGACTACGACTTCGCCGCCCTCGGCGTGCCGGGGTTGACCAGCACCGTGCGTTACATCACCGGCAATAACGTCGACACCGGCAAGGGGTTTGAAGGCAAGGATCGCGAGCGCGATCTGGACATCGGTTATGTGTTGCAGAGCGGCAGCCTCAAAGGCCTCGGGATCCGCGTGCGCAACGCCATGGCGCGCTCCAACTACCGCAGTGATATCGACGAAAACCGTCTGATTCTCAGCTACACATGGAAGTTGTTATGAGCCGGTGATCACAGATCCGTGGTGCAGTTACCCATGACTTCGTAGGTTACGCGATGGGTCTGGCCCTGATGATCGACGTACTCCATGGTGGCTGGCACGACTCCGCAGGCGGTTGCGGTGTCTGTCACTGACACTACCTTGGCGATGTCCAGCGGCTGTGCCGGGTTGTACGGGGTGGCAGCGGCTGGCTCATTGGCGGCCAGGGCCGAGGTGGCGGCGAGGGTCAGGAACAGGCTGATCAAGGTTTTCATTTTTCTGTGCTCTGTGTGGGTTCCAGTGTCTGAATTTTAGTCTTTGCCTGTGGGTGATAAAGGGGGCTGGGTCTGATTCAGTCTTGCAGGAGATGTAACAATCGCTGTTGATTGTGTGTATATCCGTTGCTGCGGTAACGGCGACTTAGGGTTCCGCTCTTACAGCGGGTCACTTTCGAAAAGCGCGAAAGTAACCAAAGCGCTTTTGCCCCGCCATTCGGT
>NZ_AKJT01000044.1 GCF_000282195.1 Pseudomonas sp. GM18 | reverse complement strand
ACGCAGCCTCGCAAGCTCGACAGCTGCTACGGGCGGACGCAGCCTTCGGCAGCTGCTACAAGGAATGCGTTGCGGCTGAAAGTGAACAGCACTTGAGCGGTGAGCTCAGCGGCTACACTCAGACGCGACGGTCAATCGCTTCCGGGAGCCTCTGATGCGCGCAACGTCCGCCAGCCCAGCCTTGCGGCTGCCTTCCATCGACAGCTTGCTGCGCCATCCCGCCTGCCAAACGCTGGCCGAACGTTACGGGCGCGACGCACTGCTGGCCGGCTTGCGGCAACTGCTCGATGACTTGCGCGAGCCGGTGCACAACGGTGAATTGGCTGCCGCTGAAATCGCCCCCGACGTATTGGCGGGCAGGGCGGGTGAGCGTCTGGCGATTCAGCATCGCAGCCAGATCCGCCGGGTGTTCAACCTCACTGGCACGGTGCTGCACACCAACCTCGGTCGCGCGTTGTTGCCGGAACAAGCCATTGAAGCGGTGCAACTGGCCGCGCGTTATCCGCTCAATCTGGAGTTCGACCTGCACAGCGGCAAGCGCGGCGACCGGGACGATTTGATCGAAGGCTTGATCCGCGAACTGACCGGCGCCGAAGCAGTCACCGTGGTCAACAACAACGCCGCCGCCGTGTTGCTGACGCTCAACAGCTTGGGCGCGCGCAAGGAAGGCATCATTTCCCGTGGTGAGCTGATCGAAATCGGCGGCGCGTTTCGCATTCCCGACATCATGGCCCGTGCCGGGGTCAAGCTGCACGAAGTGGGCACCACCAACCGCACCCATGCCCGCGATTACGAGGCCGCCATCGGCCCGCGCAGTGGTCTGCTGATGCGGGTACACGCGAGCAATTACAGCATCGAAGGCTTCACCGCGAGAGTGCCGACGGCGGAATTGGCGGAACTGGCTCACCGCCACGGACTGCCCTTGCTCGAAGACCTCGGCAGCGGCAGCCTGCTGGACCTGACCCGCTGGGGCCTGCCTGCCGAACCGACAGTGCGCCAGGCGCTGCTCGATGGCGCGGACATCGTCACCTTCAGCGGCGACAAATTGCTCGGCGGTCCCCAGGCCGGATTGATCGTCGGCCGCAAAGACCTGATCGCCAGGATCAAAAAGAACCCGCTCAAGCGCGCCTTGCGGGTCGACAAACTGACCCTGGCGGCCCTCGAAGCCGTCTTGGTGCTGTATCGCGATCCCGATCGACTGGCAGAGCGTCTGCCCAGTTTGCGTCTGCTGACTCGCCCTCAAACCGACATCCTCGCCCAGGCCGAACGCCTGCAACCGTCGCTGGCGCAGGTGCTGGGCGATGGCTGGAGCGTCAGCGCGGTGCCGGCGCTGGGCATGATCGGCAGCGGCAGCCAACCCGTGGCCCGGTTGCCAAGCGCCGCGTTATGCCTGCGGCCAAACGTTTCCAAACGCCTGCGGGGGCGTCGATTGCTAGGGCTGGAGGCAGCATTGCGGCAACTGCCCATTCCGGTGCTCGGTCGCATTGACGATGACGCTTTGTGGCTCGACTTGCGCCAACTCGATGACGAAGCCGCGTGGCTGGCGCAGCTCAGTCAGCTGGCGCAATTCGATCAACTGCAGGAGGAGGGCCGGGACGGGTGATTGTCGGCACCGCGGGGCACATCGATCACGGTAAGACTTCCTTGCTCCAGGCATTGACCGGGCAGGCCGGTGATCGTCGCCGCGAAGAACGCGAACGCGGTATGACCATCGACCTCGGCTACCTCTATGCAGCGCTGGAACCGGGCGCCGCCCTGACCGGTTTTATCGACGTGCCCGGCCATGAGCGTTTCACCCACAACATGCTGGCCGGTGCTCAGGGCATTGATCTGGTGTTGCTGGTGGTGGCGGCCGACGACGGCGTCATGCCGCAGACCCGTGAACACTTGGCGATTGTCGAGTTGCTGGGCATTCCTCGGGCGCTGATTGCAATCAGCAAATGCGACCGGGTCGATCCTTCCCGGGTGCAGGCTGTTCGTGAGCAGATCGAAACGTTGCTGGCGCCCGGACCTTATGCCGGCGCGTCGCAAATCGCGCTGTCGAGTGTGACCGGCGAGGGCGTCGAGACACTGCGCCAGGCGTTACTGGCTGAGCAACGGGAGGTTGTTCAACGCAGCGCCAGTGGCGGTTTTCGTTTGGCGATTGATCGGGCTTTCAGCGTAGCCGGTGCCGGTATCGTAGTGACCGGCACCGCATTGTCCGGTCAGGTGGTAGTGGGCGATGCGCTGATGCTGAGTCCACTGGGTAAACCCGTGCGAGTGCGTGGCCTGCATGCGCAGAACCAAGCCGCTGACAGCGCAATGGCCGGGCAGCGCGTCGCACTGAACCTGAGTGCCGAGCGTCTGGCCCTGGAGCAGATTCACCGCGGCCACTGGCTGTTGGCCGAATGGCTGCACGCGCCGACCCAGCGTCTGGATATCCAGATGAACGTGTTGGCCAGCGAAGCGCGAAGCTTCGAGCACTTTCAGCCGGTGCATGTGCATCTTGGAACTCAGGACGTGACGGGGCGGGTGGCCTTGCTGGAAGGCTCCAGCCTGGCACCCGGCGGGCAGATGTTCGCGCAGTTGCTGGTGAACGCGCCGGTGCTGGCAGTGAAGGGCGACCGCTTGATCCTGCGTGACCAAAGCGCTCAGCGCACCCTCGGCGGTGGCCGAGTGCTCGACCCGTTCGCCCCGGCCCGACATCGTCGCAGCCCCGAGCGATTGGCGCAGCTACAAGCGCTGGCCAGCACCAATAGCCTGGAAGCGGCACTGCCAGCGCTGCTGGCCAACAGCGACACCGGGCTCGATCCGCAGCGTCTGGAGCGTCAGTTCAATCGTCCACGCGAGACTTGGGAATTGCCCGATGACGTGCGCTTGATCGATACGCGACAGGGGCCGTTGCTGTTCAGCGCGGTGCGCTGGGAAGCCCTGAAAGCGCCGCTGCTGGAGCATCTCGCACGCTTTCATCAACTCGAGCCGGACCAAATGGGACCGGACAGGGATCGCTTGCGTCGCTTCGCTGGCACTGCATTGGATCGGCCGACTTTCCTGAGCTTGCTCGACGAATTACTGGCCAGCGGCGCGATCGTGGCCAGCGGCCCGTGGCTGCATTTGCCCGATCATCAAGTGCGTTTGAGCGAGGACGACGAAACTCTATGGCAGCAATTACAGCCGCTGTTCGAACAGGCGGGTTTCGATCCGCCGTGGGTGCGTGATTTGGCTAAAGCGACTAGCCATGACGAGGCCGCCGTGCGTTTGTTACTGCGCAAGATGGCGCGGTTGGGACTGCTGCACCAAGTGGTCCGGGACCTGTTTTACACCGAAATACTGCTGCGCCGATTGGCGGCTATGCTGGTGCAACTGGCCAGCGATGAGCCGGTGATCCAGGTCGCCGCGTTTCGCGATGCCGTGGGCCTGGGGCGTAAGCGCAGCATTCAGATTCTTGAGTACTTCGACCGGCTCGGCCTGACCCGCCGCTTTGGCGACCGGCGCCACATCCGGCTCGACAATGCACTGGCCCAACAGGCGCCAGAGTGACTTCAAGGAAGGTAATCGCGCCCGGTGGCGCGGCCGGGCTTCAAACCCGGTTGGGGACGGCATCCGTTCCCGGGCCGGTTCGACTCCGGCTGCCTTCCGCCATTTCCACGGTGACCTTGATCACAGGTGCCCGAAGGTCAGCGGGTACTGGATGACGACGTAAACCCTGTCGATGTCATCGCCCGCCTGAGCGGTGTTGGCCCGATGAGACACATGGGACAGTTGCACTGACAAACCCTTGGCGGAACCTGATTGCACGATGTAGCGCAGGTCGATGTCGCGCTCCCAATGCCGCCCGCCATCGCCCTGTTGAGGTACGTACTCGCCGATGGTCGGGTCGAACGGGTTGTAGGCCCCACCCTTGGGCGCACGGGTGCCGTCGATGTCGCTGCCCCTGACATAACGCGTCATGAAACTCAGGCCGGGGATGCCATAAGCGCCGAGGTTGAGGTCGTAGCGCGCCTGCCAGGAGCGTTCGTGGGCGCCGTTGAAGTCGGCGTACTTGATCGAGTTGGCCAAATAAATCGAGTCGCCACCGACGAAGTCGAACGGTGTGTCGCCATTGATGCGTTGCCAGGCCAGGGTGAAGGCATGGGCATCAAGGGTGTATTTGCCCGAGAGACTATAAGCGGTGTTGTCGATGGCACCGGCCAGCGCTTTGCCGGTGTCTTGCGTGCGATAAAGATTGGCGTCGAGGAACACGCCGGACTGTTTCAGGTGCAGGTTGGCGTAATACTGCCGCCAGGTGTCGCTCAGCTCGGAGGCGTACAACGCGCCGCCGACAGGACTGTGCGTGAACAGGTCGGTGCCCAGAAACGTGATGCCACCGGCTTCGGTGTTGGCACCGTAGCCGTAAAAGTTGCCCTTGCTTGTGGTGTTGTCCTGATTCTTGAACGCCGTGAAATGACCAGCCACCAGCTTCATGTCGTCGATTTCGTTGCTGTTCAACAGAAAGCCCGTGGCGTATTCCGGTTGCAGGCGTTTGTCGGCGGTGTCGAACACCGGGGTTTCGACGGTCATTTCACCGAAGGCCAGGGTGGTTCGGGAAACCCTGATTTTCAACGCGCCACCGGCACTGGAATAGTTGTCTTCGCTGCGACCGTCACTGTCCAGTGGCAGTAACCCCGTTCCCGAATGCCCTTTGCCGCCGTCGAGCTTCAGCCCCGTAAAGGCGTGGCTGTCGACGCCGAAACCTAGCGTGCCGGGGGTGAATCCAGATTCAAATGAGCCGATAAAGCCTTGAGCCCACTCTTGTTTGTAGTTCTTGCCCGAAGGCGAGGGGGAGCGGTAATCGCTGTTGAGGAAGAAATTTCGACTGAGCACCTCAAGCTTCGCGCCCTCGAGAAATCCTTGCGCGGACTCCGGTGCCTCATCCGCCAGGGCTGTTCCGGCAAAAAACACGCAGAGCCAGAAGGACGCCTTGGGTACGTCCTTCCGACCGGAAATGCGCGGGAGGTTTTTTAAAGAAAACATGATTAATCTCCCGCCTGAAACAGCGACTCCGAAGAGTCGCTATTTATTCTCAATGGCCTTCAGAGGCATGGAACATGGTCTTGGCGTAGATCAGGCCCAGACCATAGGCACCACCGTTGGCGATGGAGGTTTTCACCGTCTCGTCGTAAGTCTCGGTACGTGCCCAGTCGCGCTGCAGTTCAAGCAGGTATTGCAGCGAAGTCATAGGGCGGGCACCGAGCTGGATCATGCGCTGCACGGCCATTTCATGGGCTTCGATGGAGACATCGCCACAGGCGTCGGCGATGAAGTACACCTCGAAGCCTTGGTCGATGGCCGACAGTGCCGGGCCAACGATGCACACGGAGGTCCACAGACCGGCCAGGACGATTTTCTGTTTGCCGAAGGCGTTGACTTCAACGGCAATGCGCTCGTCTTCCCAGGTGTTCATGCTGGTACGGTCGATCACTTTGTGTTCCGGGAACACCGATTTGATTTCGTCGAAGATCGGGCCGGAGAAGCTTTTCTCGGCGACGGTGGTGAGGATGGTCGACACCTTGAAGCCCCGGGCGGCCTTGGCGACGAGGGCAGCGTTATTGCGCAGGGTGACGGCATCGATCGACTTGGTCGCAAAGGACATTTGCGACTGGTGATCGATCATGATCAGGGTGTGGTCGGTTGGGTTCAGCAGGGTTTTGCCAGGTGCTGCTTTTGCGATGGCCATGGTGATGTCCTTGCAAGTGGATTGTGGGTTGGTTCACAAGGCCTATGGTTGCGCAGATTTCGACGCGGATATTGAGTCGATGTGCTGTCTTTGATTAACGGCGCATCAGCACAAAGACCGTCAACAAACACATCTATGGCCTACGCTTGTTTCCAGACGCATGCTCACCGAACAGGGGCTCTCCCTGATCGAAAACAACAAGAACGGCTATCCGGAGACGTCTCATGTTTGCACTGGCCCGTCGATTCAGCAGCAACCTCGCCGCTTTCATTACCGCCGCCGCACTCGCATCCCCCGTTTTTGCGCTGGACACCGTCAAGTTCATGGCCCCCGGTTCGGTCGGTGGCGGTTATGACCAGACCGCGCGAGTCCTGGGCAAAGCCATGGTCGAGGCCCAAACGGCCAAAGCCGCCACCTTCGAGAACAAGGGGGGCGCCGGCGGGACCCTGGGGTTGGCGCAATTTGCCAACGCCACCAAGGGTGACCCCGATGCGCTGATTGTGGTCGGCGCGATCATGGTCGCGTCCATCGAGCAGAACAAACCGCAAATTACCTTGAAGGACGTGACCCCGATCGCCCGGCTGTTTACCGAATACAACGTGATCGCCGTACGCGACGACTCGCCGTACAAAACCCTGGAGGACTTGCTCAAGGACTTCAAAGCCAATCCGTCCAGCATCAAATGGGGCGGTGGCTCCAAGGGGTCGATCGACCACATCGGCATCGCCGAACTGGCGAGCAAAATGGACATCCCCGTCAACAAAGTGAATTACGTCGCCTTCGCCGGTGGCGGCGAAGTCGTTGCCGCGGTGCTGGGGGGCCACATCACGGTGATCACCGGCGGCTACGCCGAGCTGGCCAAATACGTGCAGTCCAAACAGTTCCGCTTACTGGCCGTCGGCGCGCCCAATCGCGTTGAAGGCATCGATGCACCGACCCTCAAAGAGGGTGGCTATGACGTGACAATCGGCAACTGGCGGGGTGTTTACGGCGCAGCGGGCCTGACGCCTGAACAGCGCAAAGCACTGACCGAAGCCGTGCTGACCGCCACCAAAAGCGCCGTCTGGCAGGAAAACGTAAAAACCAATGCGTGGTCGCCGAGCATTCTGACCGGGGATGATTTCGGCAAATTCGTCGATGAGGAGCACGGACGCCTGCGTGCGATGCTGGTCAAGGTCGGGCTGCTTTGAGATGGCCGGGCGCTGGAGCGTAAGGCCGGCCCAACTGGCGATCGGCATCGGTATTGTGGTTATCAGTGCGGTATTGGCGGTCGGCGCCTCGCGGTTTCCCGCCGAGATGGGGTTCGTGATCATGCCGGCCTACGTTTACCCCTATGCCGTCGCGGCATGTCTGGGCGCTGTCGGTCTGTTGATGTGCTATCACGCGCTCACCGGTGGCTTTCGCAACCTCGCCGATGATCATGAGACTTCCGGGGCCGAGCCCGGCGGCAAGTCCGGGGCGACCTGGGTTACGGCAGGGCTGGTGGGCGTGGCGTTGCTCATTTCCTACATCGGCTTCGTATTGGCTGCTGCATTGCTGTTTGCCTGTTCGGCACGGGGCTTTGGCAGTCGCAGCCCGGTGCGGGACCTGGCCATCGGCATTGCCCTGACGCTGCCGATTTACTGGCTTTTCACCGCCGGGCTAGGGGTTTCCCTTCCGCCCTTGATCAACGCCTGGATCTGATCCAGGCCGCAGGAGGTCGACAAGGTGGATATTCTCTCGAGTCTGGCAGTCGGCTTTGCTGGCGCGCTGACGCCGATCAATCTGATGTGGGGTTTTATTGGCTGCCTGCTCGGCACCGCGATTGGTGTGTTGCCGGGGATCGGCCCGGCGCTGACCGTCGCCTTGCTGCTGCCGATTACCGCCAAGGTCGATCCGACCGGGGCGCTGATCATGTTCGCCGGCATCTATTACGGCGCTCAGTTTGGCGGCTCGACCACTTCGATCTTGCTCAACACGCCGGGGGAATCGTCCTCCATGGTCACGGCCCTGGAAGGCAACCTCATGGCCCGCAACGGACGGGCAGGCCCGGCCCTGGCAACGGCCGCCATCGGTTCATTCGTGGCCGGCACCATCGCAACGATCTTGCTGACGTTGTTCGCGCCCCTCGTGGCCACGCTGGCGCTGAAATTCGGGCCGGCGGAGTATTTCGCGATTCTGGTGCTGGCCTTCACCACCGTGTCGGCAGTGCTCGGCGCGTCGATGCTGCGCGGCTTTGCTTCATTGGGCATCGGGCTGACCATCGGTTTGATCGGCCTCGACTCGACTTCAGGCATTGCCCGCTACACCTTGGGGGTTCCCGAACTGGTCGATGGCATCGAAGTGGTGCTGGTCGCGGTAGGGTTGTTTGCCGTCGGCGAGGCCTTGTACGGTGTGCTCTACCAAAAGGAAGAAACGGCCGGCCGACACCGCTTGACCTCGTTGTGGATGACCCGCGCCGACTGGAAACGCTCGGTTCCCGCGTGGTTACGGGGCACCTTGATCGGTTTTCCCTTCGGGTCGATTCCGGCCGGTGGCGCGGAAATCCCGACGTTCCTGTCCTATTCCACCGAACGCAAACTCAGCAAGTACCCGAAAGAATTCGCCGCCAGCAAAGGCGTGGGCGCCATCGAAGGCGTCGCAGGTCCCGAGGCGGCGAACAACGCGAGCGCCACCGGTTCGCTGGTGCCGCTGCTGACCCTGGGCATACCGACCTCCGCCACGGCGGCAATTCTGTTGGCCGCGTTCCAGAACTACAACCTGCAACCGGGGCCGCTGCTGTTCCAGACCTCGGGCGAACTGGTCTGGACCCTGGTGGCCTCTTTGTACATCGGTAACGTCATCCTGCTGGTGTTGAACCTGCCGTTGGTGGGGCTGTGGGTCAAACTCTTGCAGATCCCTCGGCCGTACTTGAACGCCGGCATTCTGGTGTTCGCCACCATTGGCGTGTACGGCATGCGCCACTCATCCTTCGACTTGTTCCTGATGTTGGGCATCGGCTGGGGCGGGGTGTTAATGCGCCGTTTCGACTTCCCCGTCGCCCCGGTGATCGTCGGCATGCTGCTGGGGCCAATGGCGGAAAAACAACTGCGCAACGCCTTGTCCATCAGCCAGGGCGACTGGATGATATTTGTGACGCAACCTATAGCGGCGTCGGTCCTGGCGGTGACGTTGTTGGTGCTGTTGGTGCCGTATCTGCTGCATAAACGCGGGATCAAATTGCATGAGGATGATTGAGCGACTCGCAAGCAGATCGTTCCCATGCGCAGCAAAGGAATGCCTCAACGGACGCTCCGCGTTCGGCTCCGGAAGGGACGCGGAGCGTCCCGGGCTGCATTCCCACGCGGAGCGTGGGAACGATCAGTGCTAGGCCAGCCGTCCTTCATGAAACAAACGCGCACCAATACGCTGAATTTCCGCTTCGCCCTGAGCCAGTGCCGCTCTGCTGGTGTGCACCGAGTAACGCCCCATCACCAAATCGTGCGGATGCTTCACCGCCGAACCCAGCACGAAAGACGTGTCGCCGTGCGCCACGAAATCGATGGGTTGGTCTGACTCCTCGAACACCGCCAGCTCGCCAGTGTTCACCGGGCCACCAACGTCCAGCCGACCGGCATTGACCGCCAGCCACGCCACGTTGTGGCCGGCGGGAGGCGTGTAGCGCCAGCGTTCTCTGTCTTTCAAGCGCACGACGAGGTAGTTCATGTCCGAAGGTGCCGCAATCGCGCTTTGCGCGGCGCCGTAGCGTCCGAGCAGCACACGCGCCGGGCCTTCTTGCGGGATCTGCGAGGGCGCCAGGTAGAGGCTTTCCGCCGGTGCGTTTTCGTGCGAAGCGGGCAGGGCGACCCAGAGCTGGAAGCCCGATATCGGGCCGTTGCCGACCGGTTTAGCGTCGTGCCACACGCCATTACCGGCGCGCATCCACTCCACACCTTCGGTGGGCAGCACGCCCGTCTTGCCCGTGGTGTCTTCGTACGCCACGCCGCCATCGATCATGTAGGTCAGCGTTGCGATCCCTGAATGCGGGTGCATGCCGAAACCGTTCTGCCCGCCTTGGGGCTTGAAGCCAAAGAGGTCAAGAAACACAAAAGGCTTCAACAACTGGCCCAGGTCGCCAGGGCTCATCAGTCGCGTGATCGGCCCGTGAGTGCTGCCGGATGTTCGGTGAACGATGGCGCGTGTTGGTGTTGCGACGATGCTGTTCATAGGTTTTCCTCAAATCTTGAGTCGGTCGCCGTTCCGAAGGATCAGCGCGCTGCACCGAGCAAGGCCACGGGCTTCTGGCGCCAGGCCACGAAGGCAGACATCGCCAGCAGCACCAGGGCAGGGGTGGGATTGCCGCCAATCACGAAGAGATGCGTGACCACTGCGCCGACCATGGTCGCCGTCAGCAGCAGCCCGGCGAAGAAGCTCGTGACCGGGATGAGCAGCAACACAGCGCCAGCCACTTCAATGGCACCGGTCAGGTAGCGGAACCATTGCCCAAGGCCGACGGCGTCGAACACCTGGACCATTTGCGGCGCACCGGCCAGCTTGGCGATGCCGGCCGCGGCGAACGCCAAGGCCAGAAAGATGCGAACACCCCAAAGGATGCGGTTTTGAACAGGGGAGAGGGATGAAGTATTAGTCATGGAAAACGATGTCCTTGCCTGTGGTTTACGCAGTTAAAGGGCTAACTGCTGCGATGCAAGAAGGATAAGCGCGCCCAGATTGGTTGATTAGATGGCACAATTGGATTGCGCTCATCCATTTTTTGCTGGAATTATCGCTTTATGCTCGACTTGAATGACATTGCCTTGTTTGTCCAAGTGGTGCGCAGCGGCAGCTTTGCCGAAGCGGCACGGCGGCTGGGCATGCCGCCCAACACTGTCAGTCGGCGTGTCCAGCAACTCGAGGCGCAACTCGACACACGACTGTTGCAACGCTCCACGCGCAAATTGACGCTGACCCATGCCGGGCAGGCTTTTCACGAGCGCTGCGTGGGCGCGGTGGACGGGCTGATCGAGGCCGGGCACGAGTTGATGACGGGCAGCCAGGAACCCAGCGGCTTGGTGCGCATTGCCGCGACGGCGGATTTCTTCGACTTCTTCCCAATGGAATGGGTGGCTGATTTTCTCGCCGCGCATCCGCGGGTGCGGCTTGATTTCGTGCTCAGTGATGCCCGCGCCGATTTGATCGCCGAGCGCATCGACATCGCGTTTCGCGGCGGTCCTCTACAAGACTCAGGCTACGTCGGGCGCCAGCTCTTCGGCGCAGGCAGCGAGGGCCTGGTGGCGAGTCCGGCTTATGTAGCTGCTCGCGGTATGCCCGGTACGCTGCAGGACCTGGTGAACCATGACTGCGTGAGTTTCGCCCATCCCAGCGGCTTCACCACCTGGCGTCTTACCGGGCCTGAAGGCGTGGAGGAAGAGGTGCAAATCGCCAGCCGTTTTTCCGGTAACACAGCCCAGGCACTGCGCAAGGCTACGGTGGCCGGCCTGGGCATCGCGCTGCTGCCGCCGACGCTCGCCAGGCTCGATCTTCAGGCGGGCCGGCTTGTACGAGTATTGCCGCATTACCAGCGTGCAGGCTTTGGCCTGCATGTGCTTTACCCGAGCCGGCAGCATTTGCCGTTGGCGGTATCGGCCTTCATTGAATTGGTGATGGAGAAACTGAGGGTGGAGGCATTCCCGGCGCAAGGCTGACCTATCCATATGCATCAGCAGTACTGGCCAAAAGCCCTCTATAATGCGCAGCCTTTGACGCCAGTGTACTCAACAGCCCGGTACTTCCTTGAAACGCGATCTTCGACTTGCCACTTTTCTGATCTTTCTGGTGTGTGTTTCCGTGGTGTTGCTCACGGCCTGGCAGATATGGACAGCCCGACAGAACACCTTGAGCGACATCAATACCGACACATTGAACCTGACTCAGGCGCTCAACACTTACACCGAAGGCGCCTTCAAGCAAAGTGAAGTGCTGTTGCTGGGCCTGACAGAAAGGATCGAGAAAGACGGCACCGGCCCGCAGCAACTCGAACGGCTGAGCAAGTTGGTTGCTCAGGAGATGGATGCACTCCCGCAACTGAATAGCGTGGTGTTGTATGACGCCCAAGGGGACTGGATATTCTCGACCACCATGCCGATCTCATCCAATAGCAACAACGCAGATCGGGCGTTCTTCCAGCATCACCGCGACGTTGCAGATCGCGGCATCTATATCGGCCCGGCGATTCTCAGCCGTGTCACTTGCGCCTGGGTGATTTCGGTCAGCCGACGCATCGATCACCCCGATGGAAGTTTTGCCGGGGTGATCGCCGCAACCATCAGCCTCGAACACTTCCTCAAACTTTATCGAAGCATCCACGTGGGGCAATTCGGCGCGATCAGCCTGACCTCATCCGAAGGGCTGCTGCTGGTGAGGTATCCCTTTCAAGTGGAAGACATCGGTCGTGATCTGTCGCGCGCGCCCATATTCTCCGAATACTTGCGCAACACCTCATCGGGCACCGTGGATTTTGCGTCGAAAGTCGATGGCATCCATCGCCTCTACGCGTTCAAGAGAAGCGATCAATATCCTTTCGTGACGACGGTAGCAGTGGGGCAGGCCGAGGCAATGCAAGCGTGGCTCAGTCAGACAAAGCAATCTGTCGCTGTCGTGTTGCTGTTGTTGGGGCTTCTGGTCGCACTGGGGCGCAGGCTGATTTCCCACATCAGTCGGCGTATTCGGGCGGAGGAAAAATTGCTCGCCACCCAAACCGCACTGATCGAGCTTAACCAGACACTGGAAGTTCTCGCCAGCGAGGACAAACTCACCGGCCTCGCCAACCGCCGGCATTTCGATCAGTTTCTGGATGTCGAATTCAAACGCGCCAAGCGACTCGCAAGCCCGTTGTCACTGATCCTGATCGATGTGGACTTCTTCAAACGCTACAACGATCACTACGGCCATCTCGCCGGAGACGAATGCCTGCGGATCATCAGTCAGGCGATCAAGCACTGTGTACGTCGCCCGGGTGACATGACGGCTCGCTATGGCGGAGAAGAAATCGCCGTGGTGATGCCCAATACGGACGAATCAGGAGCGCGCACGGTTGCCGAGGCGATCCTGTCGGGTATTGCGGCCGAGCAACTTGCGCACTTGTCGAGCCCGTCAGGTATCGTGACCGTCAGCCTGGGGATGGCGACTTATGTCGCCGACGGCAGCGACCCTGATGAAAAGGCACTGATCGGTCGTGCAGACCGCGCGCTTTACGCGGCGAAGTCGCAGGGGAGAAATCGGCTGAGCGTCGCGTGATCGAGAAGTCGCTGTACGCGGCGCAACTATCGGTTCAAGTAATAGTGACAATCAAGAAACGCAAGTTCTGCTGGGTCGGGTAAAGGCGGAAAATCGCCTCCATCGAAGACGCAGCTCAAGGAATTTGCGCGATGAAGACATTGACCCGACTGGCAATTGTCGCCCTGTTGATGGGCGGGGTTGCTACTGCTGCAACCGCTTACGCAGACGACGCCCAATCGTGCCATTTTCTGCCCATCGCCGGCGCCAGTACTGGCTTGCAGCATTCGCAAACCGTCGGTGTGCTGTACAGCGACAACACCCTGGACAACCTGCAATACCTTGAGCGTTACCACGATGTGGCGGTGAACGGCGCGCGAGATGCGCTGGATGCGCGGGTTCGCAACGCGTTCATCAACAGCTCCGACCCAGAGTTGGCAATCGACTGGCTGATGAGCTCGCTGCAGCAGCAGTTCCTGTCCGTGACTGTCTACGACAACCTCGATGCGCTGTTGCAGGCCCATCCGGATGTGGTGGTGATGCTCGATACGCATAATCGCCTGCTGACCCAACACAACAGTCAGGTCGAGGCGCGTTTCGCCGCGCGGTTCTACGACGCCAACCTGCAATACATCGGCAAGGCCGAAGGCGCCGTCGAGAAACACATGCCTTCGGTCTGGGTACACAGTAAAGCTGCAGCCGAGATTGCCGCCCAGATCGACCAGCAACGCGACCTGCAACTAAGCGCCTTGAAGCAGTTCGATAACTCGCTCAAGGCCCTGGTGACCGCCGGCTGAACACAAAATCCATAAACGCAACGACATCGACCGTAATGCCGAACCGTTGCTCAACGAAACAGACTTTTTATTTCAGGACTTCGCCGATGCGCCCTTTATTTGTTCCTGTGATGGCTTTCGCCACCTTGCTGCTGGCCGGTTGTGCCTCCGCGCCGAACGACCCGACGCTGACCTTGCAGACGAAAAAAACGCCTGCCGAGTACGCCGATTGCGTAGTGCCGAAGTTGCAGGGCAGCGCACTGCACCCGACGGTCTCGCAAACCCAGCGCAGCTACCGGATCGTGGTGCCGAGCAAAGTCGCCGCGGACAACGTTCTGGAAGCCTACAAAGCCCCGAACGGCGGCAAGGTTTTTTTGTATGAGCGCCACTTGCTGGCGTCGAACTTCATGCCTTCGAGTTTCGAACGTGCCGCGCAGGAATGCCTGTAGCCCTTAACCGCTTTGAAGAACGCTCCTTTGGTTGGCCGCAACCAACCAATTTTTTGCCCCGTACCTAATTTGGTTTCGGGGCTTTTTTTTGCGTGCAGGTTTTGGGGTTGGGAGGAGGGCGCCGGACTTGCGCCAGAGACATCAACTGACCGGCTCGGCCTTGCAACTCATTGGCCCTGAGCCTGGCTTCTGGAAAAGTACTCCGTCGTCGTCTTGCCAGAAGCTGTAGTTCCCCTGGTTATCCTTGCCTGTGTATCGGGTTCCCGAATCACTCGGCTCCTGGTTCAGGACGATCGAGGTGTTCGCCCATTTCAGGTACACGACACCAGGCTGCGTGGTAAAGAAGGTGGCGGCAACCAGCGGGTTAAGCCCTGTACAACGAAAAGCCAAAGGGCCTTCGGTGAGCCTGTCTGGATCCTTGGTTCTCACAATGGCCGAGCCTTGGCGCAGCTGGTGCGCACGCTCGGCATAACTGCGGATCGTGCACGCCTTGGGCGCAGGCGTGGAGGCACACTGATTGCGGGCATCGATCCAGAACTGCTGGTCGATCAAGACTTTGTCCGGACGCGGCACTGAATGTTCATCCGTGAGCGCCAGGCGATAAAGACGCATCAGTTCGATATCCATCTGCGCCAGTTGCGGATCGCGACAGATCAGCTTTTCGACGGACGCCTTTGCCTCGGCACAGTTGAAGCTGGTCTTGAAGGTTGGTGCAGCATTAACACAAGTGCTCGCCGCCGCGCATACGCTGGCAGCGAGTAGACAGGTGAAAAGGGTCGTGACCGTTTTCATGTTGGCTTCACCCAGATCATTACGTGATGCCCGGATTGCCTTTGGATTTATCGATGCGTTGAACAGTTATTCGTTCGCATTAGTGTATCGCAGTGTAAGTCAGTGCTCAGAACTTGCCATACCGCTTGGTCCAGTATCGGCGCCGGACGGTCGGTAAGCCATTAGATGTCTACCACTACCTTACCCGTTGCCTCTCCTGTGGCAACGATTGCATAGGCGTCATTCACGTTTTCCAGTGTAAAACGCCGATCGTCCAGCAGAACCCGCAGTTGTCCTGATTCAGCCATAAGTGTGGCTTCAGCGAGGATTTCGCCGTGATGCTTACGTCCCTTGCCGGTAATTAAAGGCAGCAGGGTGAATACACCGGAATAGGTAGCGCCACGGAACGACAGTGGTGCGAGTTTGTGTTCTCCCCAACCCAGGCAACTGACGACGTGGCCGGTGTATACCTTCGACACCGCAAATGATGCGTCCAGTGTCGCACCGCCAACGGTGTCATACACAATGTCAAAACCCTCCCCATCGGTGTATTGCTTGACGTAATCGGCAGGCACTTGAGTTCGGTAATCAATGGCTGTGGCACCGAATCCCTTGATTACTTCGAAGCCTTTTGCACTCCCGGTAGCGAATACTTCAGCCCCTCGTGCCTTGGCGATCTGTACGGCAATATGTCCGACGCCACCTGCGCCGCCTTGCACCAATACCCGGTGGCCAACCTGAACATTGGCTCGGTCCACCAAACCCTCCCACGCGGTAATGAAAATCAGGGGCAGTGCAGCTGCCTCGCGCATGCTCAGGTTGCGCGGCTTACGCGCCAGCAAATCGGGGTCGACGGCGATGTATTCCGCCAGCGAACCCTGATGGCCGCCAATCCCGCCTGCCATGCCGTAAACCTCGTCTCCGATCTGGAACGCCGTGACGTCCGCGCCGATAGCTTCGATTACACCGGCCAGATCCATACCCAAAATAGCCGGCAAAGGTTGGCGGGCATGGCCTCCCTGACCGCTGCTGACCTTCGTATCCAATGGGTTCACGCAACTTGCGATGATCTTCACCAACACTTGTCCAGCTTCGACTACAGGCATCGGCACGTTTTGAAGCTGTAGAGCGGCTTCAGCTTGCAAAGCGATGGCTGCGCGCATGGTGTTCTGGCTCATGGATAACTCCTGGTGAAATGATTCAAGCCCGTGTTGGGCGATGGATAGAGTTTCACCTGGCCAATGGATTCCGATAAGAGGGCAAATGCCTATAGTATTAATTCCAAATGACCGCTAAGTAAGCAGATATGGATACTTTAGAAGCGATGGCGATTTTCATGCGGGTGGTGGAACGAGGCAGCTTCTCGGCAGTCGCCCGAGAGCTCGGACTCAGTCAGCCTACGATCAGCAAGCAGATAGGCGCGCTGGAAAAAAGGCTAGGCGGCCGACTGTTTGCCCGCAGTACGCGCCAGCTGTGTCTGACTGACGAAGGTCAGCGCTACTATGAGCACTGTCGACAGATTCTTGCTGCCGTGGACAATGCCGAGCACAGTTTCCAGACCGGCCAGGAGCGGGTTGCCGGCCCACTTCGCATTGGGTCTTCGGGCAGTTTCGGACGGATACAGATCGCGCCTCGGTTGCACGGTTTTCTTCAGCAAAACCCTGATGTGTCCATCGACTTGCAATTGAGCGACGAGAACGTCGACCTGGTTGGCGAGGGTATTGATGTCGCTGTGCGAATTGGCCAGTTAAAGGACAGTAGTTTGGTCGCCAGACAAATAGGCCTGACGAGGCGTCGGGTGTTCGCTGCCCCCACGTACCTTGAACTGCACGGTGTGCCTGTGACACCTGGCGAGCTGAGTGATCACAACTGCCTCGTCTTCAATCAGCTAGAGCATTTTGACAGTTGGAGCTTCGAGCACTGCGGCGAATGGAGCAGCGTGCAGGTCAAGGGCAATGTACGCAGTAACAATAGCGAATCAATACGCCAAATGGTCCTGAGTGGATTAGGAATATCACTTTCTCCATCGTGGTTATTTAGCGAGGATCTGCAGGCCGGGCGTGTAGTGGCATTGCTGGAGGGGTACACACCGCCATCTCTGCCAATCCATGCCGTCTCGCCCCCGGATCGCAGGCAGTCAGCTCGAGTGCGAGCGTTTATTGATTATTTGCGCGATGCTTTTGCGGTCGATGGCGACGTCTGCATTCGTTGAGTTGGCTGCGTTGTAACGTTGAAAGCGGTGGGTCAGCTTGCAGCACTGCAAATCCCTGTGGGAGCAGGCTCCCACAGGATGTGGGCTTGACTCAGGCTGTGAAATCGCTGGCTTGCAACTCCGTGACGCCCACCAGTTCGATTTCGAACTCGGGGGTGACGTCGGCGTCGACACTGCCGTAGAGAATGCCATCGGCAAAGCGCAGTTGGCCGGTGGCGTTGGCAGGGTCGAAGGCGTTGCTACCGATGAAGGTGAAGGCGTCGATAGCAGTGGTCAGCGGGTTGGCGTCCAGGCCGGTGAAGTCCAGATGATCGCCCTCGGTGCTTTTGAACCCGTTGATCACATCGCGCAGAGCGCCGACGCCCATGTCCGACAGCGCACCAAACACGTAGGTATCCGCACCAGTGCCACCGGTGAGGTTGTCGGTGCCGGCACCGCCGATCAGCCGGTCATCGCCCGAGCCGCCCACCAACGTATCGTTGCCCGCAGCACCGTTCAGAATGTTTGCGGCGCTGTTGCCCGACAGAGTGTCGGCGTAGGCGCTTCCCGTGAGGTTCTCGAAGAATTTCACGGTGTCAAGCCCGGAACCCACGGTGTTTTGTTGCACTGACGTCGAGAGGCTGACGGTAACGCCGGACTGGGCGCGTTCAAAAGACACCGTGTCATTGCCATCGCGTCCGTCCAGCACGTTGTTGCCGGCTCCGGCGAACAGCGTGTTGTCCAGCGCGTTGCCCGTGCCATTGGCGGCGCCAGTGCTATCGATATACAGATGCTCGACGTTGTTGCCGAGGGTATAGGCCGCCAGGCTGCTGTGCACGCGGTCGATCCCTCCAGACGCCGCATTGCTGTTGGTCTCGATCACGGCGTCGTCGACGTTGTCGACATAGTAGGTGTCGTTGCCATCGCCGCCGCTCATGCTGTCGGCCCCTGCGGCACCATTGAGCAGGTTATTGGCGGCATTGCCGGTGATGAAGTTGTTCCGCTCATTGCCGGTGCCGTCGATGCCCGACACGCCGGTGAGCACCAGGTTCTCGAGATTGGCACCCAGGGTCCAGCTGACCGAGGCCTGTACCGTATCGATCTGCGAGGTCGAGGTGTTGGTTTCCATCACGCTGTCGGACGCGTTATCGACCACATAGATGTCGTTGCCATCGCCACCGGTCATGGTGTCGGCGCCCAGGGCGCCATCCAGCGTGTCGTTGCCCGAGCTGCCCACCAGGGTGTCCGCCTGGTCGGTACCGGAAATCATCTTCCGGTTGTTGTCGAAAATGTCCTGCACGCTGTTGTTGTCGTTGGGGTTGCCCTGGAAGCCAAGGTCACCGGCAATGTAGTCGGCCAGGCGCTGGCCGACGATCTCCGCCGATTCCTCGTGCAGGTGCCAGACGTCGTCGGGATACGACAGCGGATCGACCTCGTAGCGCAAGGGGAGGTCGCTGTAGTCCACCGCCAGCTTGACGTCGGCGCGCTCGGCGGCAATGGCTTCCTGGACTGCGTGGACATAGCCAACCCCCTCGACGATGGAGGCTATCTTTTCTTCCGAATAACCACGGGCGCGCGCCGCGTCCTGCTCGTAGTGACCGGTTTCCATCATGTACACGTCGAAGTTGCCGAACTGGGCATGCAGGTAATCAAACACCTTCAGGGTCGCGGCCTTGTAGGCCGCTGCTGCCGCTGCTTTGTCCGTGGCTTGGGCGATTTCCTGGGCGGCTTCCTCACCCTGGCCCCAAATGATGCCCATGGTGACGTTATTGATCGATTGCAGTTCGGTGCGCTGGTCGCGCAGCAGCGTCACGGCGCGCAACAGCGCAGCTCCGGGTTGGTTGGTGTCGGTCAGCCACCAGCACAACTTGAGCTCCTCGGCGCTGAGCGTCGACAGGCCGGTGACCGTGCTGCCGCCCACCGCGATGTCGATGCCGTTGCCATCGGCGTCGGTGAACTGGCTGCGAACGTCATAGGGGGTGTAGCGGTCCAGGTCGCTGACCAGCATCGACGTGCCGGACTGATTGTCGTCCTCCGTCATACGCAGCAGGCGTGCATTGGATTGGCCGAGGGTGGGCAGGTAGAGGATGCCCTGCTGGGCGTGCTCACCAAACACGAAGTCGCTGGCGGTCAGGGTGTTAAGGTAGTTGCCGCTGAGGGCGATTTCAAAACGATTGCCATCGGCATCCGTTTCGGCGGACTTGATGTAGGTCTTGTCGCCGGCCGCGTTGAGGGTGATGTACAACGTGCCATTGTGGCCATCGCCGAGGCTGAGAAAGCCCAGGCCTGAAACATCGATCTTGTCGACGCCCGCAGTGAAATCATAAATCGTGTCGGTGGCCGTGATACCGCCCGCGTCGTAGTCGCGGTAGCTGTCGAGCAGGTTGGTATAGCGGAAGGTGTCGGCGCCGTCGCCGCCATACAACGAGTCGCGTCCGGCACCGCCGTCGACGGTGTCGGCGCCAGCGCCGGCCTTGATCGTGTCGTTGCCACCGAGGCCGAGGATCAGGTCTGAACCCGCCGTGCCGTTGAGGGTTTCGGCATTGTTGGTGCCGGTGACGGTGTTGGTCGGTGACGACGTGGCGAAGACGAAGTTGGCGCTGGTCAGCTTGTCGAGGTAGTTGCCGTTCAGTGCCACTTCGAAGCGGTTGCCATCGGCGTCGGCGGTCAGGGACTTGATGTAAGTCTTGGTGCCGGTACTGTTGAGCACCACGTACACGGTGTTGTTCTTGCCATCCCCCAGGCCGGTGAAACCCATGGCCGAGAGGTCGATCTTGTCGGCGGTGATATCGAAATCGGTGATCAGGTCGCCAAGGTTGGCACCGCCGGTGTTGTAGTTGCGGTAACTGTCCAGGCGATTGGAAAACACAAAGGTGTCCGCTCCGGCGCCACCGGTGAGGGTGTCCATACCGGCACCGCCGTCGAGCCTGTCGTCGCCCGCGCCGCCACTGAGGCTGTCGTTACCCGCCAGGCCGAGCAGGGTGTCGGCCGAATCACTGCCCAGCAGCGAGTCGCTGCCGCTGGTGCCGGTGAGCACACGATTGAAGATGAAATTGCTGGCGGTCAGAGTGCTGGCGAGGTTGCCTGAAAGAATCAACTCGAAGCGATTGCCGCTGGTGTCGGCATCGTAATCCTTGATGTAGGTGCGGTCGCTGCTGGCGCTGTAGCTGACCTGCAGGGTGCCGCCTCGGCCATTGCCCAGGCTGGTGAAACCGAGGCCGGCGAGGTCGATCTTGTCCTGGGTGACATCGAAGTCGGTGATGGTGTCATCGAAACTTGCGGTTGCGTTGCGGTAGCTGTCGGACTGGACGGTGAAACGGAACGTATCGGCGCCGGTACCGCCGGTGAGTTTGTCGATGCCTGCACCACCCACCAGAATATCGCTACCGGCCCCGCCATTGATGGTGTCGTTGCCGGCACCGCCGTAGAAAATCTCGCTGGCGGTGCTGCCCAGCAGGGTGTCGTTGCCAGCCGTGCCTTGCACGGTGATCATCGGCACCGTGTCGCTGACGTAGCTGCCGTC
Source organism: Pseudomonas sp. GM18 (assembly GCF_000282195.1). Classification (GTDB taxonomy): domain Bacteria; phylum Pseudomonadota; class Gammaproteobacteria; order Pseudomonadales; family Pseudomonadaceae; genus Aquipseudomonas. Next base: position 105,620 of record NZ_AKJT01000044.1, on the reverse strand, counting down.
GCCATAGACCAGCGTGGCACCGTTGCTGGTGTGGCTGATGGTGTTGCCGATAATGGCGTTGCGATCGGTGCCGTCTTCATTGCGCTCCGCAACGCCGTAGGTCGACAGGTTGCTGCCGGTGATGATGTTGCTCTGGATGGTGTTATCACTGCCGTTGAAGTACTTGCCGGACACGCCCAGGGTGTCGTTGTAGGACTGGATGATGATCTCCGGTACGGGGTTGCCCAGGGAGTTGTTGTTGAGCGTGTTGTCGATGATCTCGACGTGGTCGCTGCCGTAGATGCGGACCCCGGCGCTGGTGTTGTCGTGAATGTCGACGCCGCTGATCGTCACCTCGCTGGACATTTTGATCAGCACCCCTTCGGCGCCGTTGCCATACACCTCGCCGCCGGTGATGGTGATGTTGCTGGGGGAGGGGATGTCCTCGCTGCCGCGCTGCACCACGATGCCATTGCCGCCGTTGTTGTAGGCAACGTTATTGGTGAGCGTGAAATCGTGGGTGCTGGTAACGACGTTGAAACCGTGCCGGTCGTTGTCGTAGGCAACGTTGTTTTCGAAGGTGCTGTCGCTGAGGAAGTCAGCAACGAAACCGTCCAGGCCGTTGCCGTGAGACACGCAGTTCTTGATGACCATGTTGACGGTCTGCTCGTGGGGGTCGAAACCGTACCCGGAGCAATCCTTGATCTCGACGCTGTCGAGGGTGACGTTGGAGTCGTAGCCTGCTTCGCCGGGAATGTAGCCGTTGAACCAACCGTCGATCTTGCCCGTGGTGTTGTCACGGTTGCCGTCGATAGTGAGGTTGCTGACGCCGAAGTCGTGGGTTTGCTCGCCATAGGCGGAGCGGATGACTCCGGTGATCTTGGTGTCGGAGCCGTCAGCCACCTTGACGGTGGTTGCACCCATGCCGTCGCCGTACAGGTAGACGTTGCTCTTGAGCATCAAGCAACCGTCGGAAGGTTCCACTCCTCCCGAAACGATATAAGTTCCGGTCGGCATGTAAACCTGCCCCCCGCCCGCGGCGGCCGCCGCATCAATTGCACGTTGTATCGCCGCTGTGTCGTCAGTGATGCCATCTCCTTTGGCGCCAAAATTTTGTACATTGAAAATCATGAGCTTATCTCCGTATCAGGCCAAGACCTCGGAAGATGCCAATATTCCATCGACAACCAACGGTTATGACCCAGCGGAGAGCAAAAGTTGTGACCACATATCGGGGGATGTGTCAAAAAACCGGACTGACTGATCAGCGGTTGGAGGGGTGTATCAAAAAAGTAACAGTTTGTTGACGCGCGCTTTGGTAGCGAGCGATGGCGCTGTGGGGGCGGGTTTTCATCTGTACGGCATTTTGCGAGGCGCTATTGATAGCCCGCAGGGGCGCTGCAGCATTGTTGTATGCGCGATGTCTGAGCTTGAGCTGGATGTATGAGTGGTATGGGTAATGAGGAGCGACCTCGCTGGAACGTCGCTCCTCTGAATCCAAAAGCGCTTACGTCGTCTTCAATGACTCCCGACGCGCAAGACTTTCTCTAAAATCATTCGGGTGCTTGCGTTAACCCGCAATCTTTATTGCAAGCTCAGCGACGTGTTTACCCTGGAAACGCGCAATATCCAGTTCATTTTGTGACGGTTGCCGTTTACCGTCAGCGCCTGCCAGGGTGGTCGCGCCATAGGGCGTACCGCCGGTGATCTCGCTCATGTTGGTCAGCCCTGCGCAGGTGTAAGGCACACCCACGATGACCATCCCCTGATGCAGGAGTGTGCTGTGGAACGACGTAATCGTGGTTTCCTGGCCACCGTGCTGGGTGCCGGTCGACGCAAAGACACTGCCGATTTTCCCGACCAGCGCGCCGCTCATCCACAGTCCGCCGGTCTGGTCGAGAAACGTGCGCATCTGTCCCGCCATATTGCCGAAGCGTGTCGGTGTACCAAAGATGATGGCATCGTAATTGCCCAGCTCGTCAGGTGTCGCCACCGGTGCCTTCTGGTCAAGTTTGACGCCGATGGCTGCTGCCTGTTCGGCCGGGATGGTTTCAGCGACACGCTTGAGCGTCACGTCTGCGCCGGGTACGGATCGTGCGCCTTCGGCCACTGCGCCAGCCATCGTTTCGAGGTGACCGTACATTGAGTAATAGAGAACCAGTACCTTCGCCATGATTTTCTCCTGGATTAAGCGCCATTCGATGGATTAGGAAGATCTTGGGTTACACCACTGCCAACGAACAGCAGCGGCAGGCGTAGCACTCGGTCACGAACAAAACGGCGGCTCACACCCACCCGACTGCAGGGACTTTGACGGCATGCGGATTAACACTAGCAGCTCCGTATGCTGCCTGCTGGGCAGTCAGAGAAGCTATTCGATTGATGGCAGATGGCAGATGGCAGAACGTGTAGCGGGGAAGGGCACGCAGCAAAGAGGGCCTCTGTTATAGGTAATTCACTTCACTCAATGCTGATGGGCATGCGAATGGATGGTCAGGGCCCCCGGTACTTTGGTGCGCTCGAGCCCCCCATGTTCCAGCCACCGGAGGGTCTGCTCATAGGCACGCTGCAGCAAAGACTCGGTCTGGTCAAAGTTGAACACCGAGACATCCACAGGGCACAAGGGCGGGACGATGTGCAGGCTGGTGAGAGTGCGGAAGTGTTCGATGTCGTTCACCAGTTGACGCATGCTCATCAGATTGACGGTGTGCAGGGCCAGGGCGACCAGGCCTCGGGGCGGTTGTGTCAGGGCGCAACTGACCCCGGTGGGGATTACCACGACGTTGGTGGCTCCCAAGGCTACGGCAGTCGAAATAGGTGTATTGCTTGCCACGCCGCCGTCAACCAGGAACTGATCGGCGATCTGTACGCAGGGGAACACCAATGGGATGGCAGCGCTGGCCAGTAACGCCTGCTCAAGTTCACCACTGGACAGAACCGTCTCGGCGCCACTGAGCAGGTCGGTGGTGACGATGTGTAGGGGCAGCGCCGCATCCTCAATACGATGAATGGGCAGTGCCTGACCCAGCAATCGGTTCAAGGCCGCCGGCTGCAACAGAAAACCACGCCGTTTGAGCAGTCCTCTACAGGTATCGAGCCAGGAGAGGGGAAAGATGTCCGTTTTACTCAGCCCGCGCCAGAATCCGGCGAGCGCCTCGACGCCATCGGAATCGGGCCTTGCGGCAAAGTAGGCACCGTTGATAGCGCCTACCGAAGCGCCAACCACCATGTCGAATCGAACATTGGCCTCGACCAAGGCCCGCAACATACCCACCTGCACCGCACCCAAACTGCCACCGCCAGCGAATACGATTGCGGTTTTGGTCGCCATGGTCGAGGTCTCGGTGCGGAGATGTATCGAATTAGTGTAGCTGGTGGGGTGGTGTTGCTTTGGGGGCTCGCTACATGAAGCCATACCAGAGTAGTGGATCACCTGATCGTGGCCGACATAGATTCCGTGATACGTGTAGATGTCGGAGCCGACAGGTTAGGAGAGACCCAGCGAGGAATGTAGGCATGCTTGGTCTCCAGGAGACGTGCTTTAAGGAAGCGGCAACGTGTTCATCACATTCATGGATGGCGATGCGCTATCATCGATAACTCTTGTACAAACACTTACCGCAGTGACTGTGGGTATCGAGTAAAGACCATTTTAGGCGGTTCTCCCGGACGGCCTTTTAGCGGCATAGGAGACAGGGATGTTCCGTCGTTTAGCTCAGTTGTATTTTTCGAAGTGTGAGTACGTCAGCTCCCTCCTGAATCATGCGATGGGACAGTACAAGCGCTACAGAAAAGCTGGCGACAAAGCAGTGGTCGCCGCACGTGAATATCTGGCTGTACCCAGCAGTACAAATGTCTTCGAGCCGCTGACGCCTGTTCTTTTGGAGGTAGATCGGTCACACCGTTACGAGAGTGAGCTGTTGAGCGCACTGAGCAACGACCAGATTCGAAATATCGCGATTACTGGTGAGTATGGCGCCGGCAAAAGCAGCGTTATCCGAACGTTTGTCGATCGTCACCCTGAACTCACCTATGCATTAGTATCGCTGGCTGCCTTCGGTAACGATCTGAACAGGGGTGGGGCAGGGAAGGTGACCTCGGCTGACTTTCCCGTCGCTTCCGCTGAATCCAGTTCAAGCGCTATAGATCCCAAAGGTGCAGAGAAAAAAACCGATTCGGATATTTTGACGCGCATCGAGGAAACCATCGTTCAGCAACTGCTGTACGCGGTACCGTCAGATCAACTGCCGAAGACTCGATTGAAGCGAATCATCCAGGCGTCTTCGTCCATCATCTGGTTGCGTGCAATTTTCTCCGTTCTGATGATCTTAGGCGTACTGAGACTTTACGTCCCGACAGTCGAGAAGCTACCGAAAGTCGACCCCGCTTGGTTGGTCGAATGGCTTCTATGGATCCCGGGGTGGGCAGTCGTTCTGGTGCTGGGGGTTGGTGGCTTCTACATGATGTTCTCGGCGTTGAAGCTGCTTTCCCTGTTCAGCATTGACGGCTTCACGATCAAGGGTGGAAAGCTGGAAACGACCCACCACGGCTCCGTGTTGCACAAAAATGTTGATGAAATCGTCTACTGCTTTGAACGCAGTAAGATCGACATCGTGGTGATCGAGGATCTGGATAGATTTGGCATTCATGATGTTTTCACGCGGCTGCGGGAAATCAATTTCATCATCAAGCAGTCCCCGCAAATCAAACGACCGGTTTACTTCCTCTATGCGCTCCGGGATGAGCTGTTCGCCGTCGGTGAGAAAACGAAATTTTTCGACCTGATCATTCCGATAATCCCCGTGGTCAACTCCGAGAACTCTCGCGAGAAAATGTTCGAGATGCTTCGTGAGCGACAGTCCAATGGGGTAGCGCTGGACGTTGGGCTTAATGACTCGTTGGTCGAAACCGTTTGTTACCTCATTGATGACATGCGGTTGATCAAGAATATCGTCAACGAATTCGACATGTTCTCCAGCATTCTTGGCGGCGGCTCAGGTTTGAAGCTTGATCCGAACAAACTGTTTTCAATCATCGCGATTCGCAATCTGCATCCGGCTGAATACGCTGAATTGGTAAAGCGACGTGGGGCTATTTACGAGACCATCCATGGTTTCAATGAGTGGCGGTTCCAGCAGTCCAGGCAAACTGAAGATGCCTACCAGGCGTTACGCGAAAAGCGGGAGAGGCGGGTACAGGAAATCGCTGAGAGTGTGGCAGAGCTGCGGGCGTACGTTTGGCTTGAGCTTCTTAAAAAATCAGACCTTGACGGCCCGAGTCATGTTCAGGGGGAACAAGGCAATAAACTTACTCTGATTGACTTTGTTAAAGATGATGTTTTTGAAAGGGTTTTTAGTCAATCAACTCGACTGCAGATGCTTCTCTTAGACTCCTACGGCCGATTGATTAACCAGTCGTCAGTGGTTGTGGGCACGAAGGAATTACTGGCGTCCACGTCTTACCAAAAAAGGTACGACCTGCTCCAGCGTACGCTTGTTGAGATTGACAATGAAATGTCCGAGCAGCGAGTCGAGGCCGGTCGAATCAACCACCAGACCTTCCGGACAGCTGCGAAAAAAGGCTATGGCGAGGTCATCACTCAAAAGCTGAATGGTTTGGACGTCGTCATTTACCTGATGCGCCACGGATACTTCGATACCGATTACACGGACTACTTCGGTTATTTCTACGAAGGATCCCTTACATCCGAGGACAAGAACCTGATACTGGAACTGAGACGTGGCGTCTCCGTGGACGTTGCGACAGTGATTAGTGCCCCGAAAAAGGTCATGGAAAAGCTGGATACTGATGATCTGAGCGATGGCAGGGGCATCATTGTCACGCTGATCGAACACCTTTCTAGCTGCCCATACAGTGATCCCAGCATGAGTCATGAGCGCAGTAAACTCGCGACCATTCTCAGGAGTGGGCTTGATGGACATCTGGAAAGGATGGCGCACGCGACAGAGATTTTGGTGTCTGCCCCGACATCACCGAAGTTCATTCAAGCTGTTTATGTTCTGGAGCCTGGGCTGTTACGCGCGCTGTTGAACGCTGAGCGATTCGAATCAGCGGTATTGAGGCAAGCACTGATCAGTGCAGTCATGGATGAATTGGAGGTTGCCCAGCTCAGTCAGATTGACTCTATGCCGGGCAAGGAGATCTATGAAGCCATTGCGAGTCTGGAAGATGTCTCGCGCTTGATGCCTGGACTCGAAGCTGGAGGTAAAGGCTGGCCTTGGTTGACCGAGCTACCGATGCGCTTCTCAGCTCTAAATGACAGCATCGTCCTGGACGAGCTCAAGAAGCTGATCAAGTGGGGATGCATTGAGGTAAATCTGAGCATGCTGACGCTGATTTGCCAAAAAGCCGAATCCATTCAAGCAAAAAAAGCTGATCACAGCCAAAGCATCATCTCATATCGTCGGCTGCAGGCGCTGGAGATTAAGGGCCTGAATGACCTCCTGCTTGAGTCTCCAGAGGAATTTACAAACACGCTTCTAACCCAAGTCGGAACCCTGGACGAGTCCGCGGCGTCCTTTAACGAACTGCTACTGGCCATCTTGGAAGAATCGGACGATTCAGATGCCGTGGTTCAACTGTTTGATCGAACGACATGCACCTTCGACCGACTTGAAGACACAACTCCATCGCTGTGGGCGAAAATGCTGCTGTCTGATCGGGTGAAATTGAAGGCTGTTGCAGTTTGGACATTCTTCAAAGACATACTCGTACCTGCTTTGGAGCATAAAGGTTGCGAAACCTTGGATATGGAGGTCTTCGCAACCTTTATCCAGCGCCATGTAAAGGAACTACGAGGTGATCTCTGGGACTTCAATACCTCCATGCATCCAGAGCTACAGAAGTACCTAGTCGGCCCAACAGGGTTATCGAACGAAGCGCTTGAATTGCTCTTCGCGAATGTAGTTTTGAACGATCCTGGGATCTTTAAGGGACTGCAATCAAGGGAGCGCTGGGAGATGCTCGCAAGTGCGCCGTTTCTGGCATACGACCCTGAGATCCGCGAGTGCATCAGGACGTTCAGTGCAGATCTGGAAGCTCCGTATCTCGCGGCACATTGGGTACAGGCACGTGACCAAATTGATCTATCCCAACTGCCCATCGAAATGGCGTTGGCTCTTAGTAAAAGCGGTGCGCTTGAGCTGAATGAAAAAATCCAAATGTGGGCGGCGTTACCGATTGAAGCCTTCGATACCAACAGCGAGGCCGTCAAAGAGGTCGCTGAAGCTTGCAGGCTTGCTAATCGACACTCGACAAGCTTTCCGCCGGCGTTTATCCCCGCATTCAAGAAGTTCGCAGGTGGGGAAGGGCTGACTTCAGCTCAGCGCTCTGAGTTGTTGATCCAATGCCTACCGTTGTGTAGCTGGGAAGAAACTGCTTCCCTACTTGGCTTGCTGAGCGATGACGGCTTCACAAAGCTTTCACCACATGTCAAAAAAATTGAGGTGCCATACACCGATCTCAACATGAGGCTGGTCAACGCTCTTCAAACGAAAGGCTTCGTCCAGACCGTAACGGAGAAGGACGCTGTCATCATCGCCACTGCCAAGCCTAAAAGCATGAACTGATCCGCTATTTCTACTGTGAAGACGATGACTCTATGCGTCTACTCAAAGGGTTTTCATGCTTTGACAAAAGCAGATCGGAAAAAGCGATTGAATTTGTTGAGGCGTTTGATGCCTTGCACTGACCGCCTAGTGAGCTCGACATCTGATGATGGGCGTTTGAAGGATTTGTTTGGACTCATAATCAACCGTCTGGCCGTGTGGTCAGGTCTTCAAGGGATTGACTAGACTCACGTGTCTTCTGCAGAAAGCTGCACAAATAATCCTTGAAAACGGCTAACTATTACTAACTCGAAAGTTGCGATGGATCAATAAGGGATTGAAACTATGGTGAGTAGTCCAAAAGAGCAAAGTAATCCGTTTTCTACTGGTGGTGGTGGTGTAGTTTTTGAGAACAAAATTCAAGCAATTTTCACTTTAGCACTGCTTGCTGACGCTCCGATCCCTGGATTGCCGCATGCTGCAAGGGCCACATCTCTCAAGCTTCAAGCAAAATACGAGGGTGTCAATACGGACGATTTTGTGGTGGAGGCTGTTGACAAAACAGGCTCTACTTGCAGGCTGTATGGGCAGGTTAAGCATGAGATTAAAATCGGGAGTTCGGAAGACTCTACATTCTCTGAGGTGATGACTAGCGCCTGGAAAGATTTCTCAGGAGGGAACTTCAATCAAAAATTGGATGCTATCGCTCTAGTCGTAGGCGTCCTGCCGAAAAATGATGTCAACAACACCTTGCCAGTGCTGGAGTGGGCCAGGTACTCCAGCGACGCTGCAGAGTTTATTCGAAAAAGCCAAACGAAAGGTTTTACTAGCGATGCCAAGAAAAATCGCTTGCAGATGTTCAGGGATCAATTAAATTCCGCAAATGACGGGGTTGCCCTGTCGGATCATGAACTGTGGAGTTTTCTCAAGGTTTTTTATGTGCTGTCTTATGATGTAGATGCCAAAGCATCGGTCGTCAGCACTTTCATCAATGCATTGATTTCTTGCTATACAGATCAGCCACCGCATGCCGTAATGGCTCGAATTGTCGAGCATGTGCAAAGCTTTAACCACAACGGTGGCACTATCACCCGAGAAAACCTGGGTGAGCTCGGCGAAATATTCAAGCCAGCTGTGTCTACGAAGCTGGCACAGGATATCGTCAAGCTGAGCGAGCAGGGGGAGTATATTTACGAAGGTATCAGGGACAGCATTCAGAATGTGCACATCAACCGTGATATTGAAATGGCCAGCCTGGAGCAGCTGTTTCTAGAAGATGGAATCATTCTGGTTTCTGGCGATCGTGGCGCTGGCAAATCCGCACTGGTAAAACATTTCTTGAGTCAGCGATTGAAGGATTGTGTGCCTTTTTACCTTCGTGCTGAGGATCTAGACAAACCGAGCCTCGCTCAGGTGTTTAGCTCGATAGGTCTGGAGAGTACAATTGGGCAAATTGCTGGCCACCTCGCACTCATCAAAAATAAAATCTTGGTGATTGAATCCATTGAGCGCATCTTGGAATTGAAGGATCCCACTGCGTTTCAGCAGTTGCTGAGGTTTATCCAGAAGTCTGGTGGGTGGACGGTCATCGCTACCGGGCGAAGCTATGGCATGCAGCAGTTGACTTTCACTTATCTACAGCCGTCCGATATAAAGTTCCAAACGGTTTCGATAGGTTGCTTCACGATTGAGCAGTTATCGGAGTTATACGAGACACTGCCTGCCCTGGCACCGCTTATCAACAACCCTTCAATATCTGCAATCATGCGCGTGCCATTCTTTGTTGATTTGGCGGCTCGCGCATTGGCAAACAACCAAACTTTTACTGATACCGACACAGAATCTGAGTTTCGTAGCAGAATTTGGGACTCGGTGATTGCAAGGAGCGACAGGCGTGGAGAAGGTATGCCTGATCGTAGGGAGAGAACATTTGTAGAGATTTCGAAGAAACGTGCCAAGCGTATGGTGTTTGGTGTTCCAGCAAAGGATTTCGATGCTGGTGCTGTGGAGCAGCTTGAGGCCGACGATCTAATCCTCCGCGTCCAAAACTCATACGTCAGCCCGAGCCACGACGTATTCGAAGATTGGGCGTTGGATAAGTTTATAGATCAGGAGCATGAGGATCACGCGAATTCTGCTTCTGATTTTTTAAACGCTATCGGCAGCGAACCTGCGATCAATCGTGGTTTTCGATTATGGTTGCTGCGCCGCCTTCGAGAAGATGCGGCAGTAGTCACATTGGTGGAACAGATACTTTCCAGTGAGTCAATTCCTGATTACTGGAAGGATGAGACGCTTTCGGCAGTACTTCATAGTGACACCCCTAGCGAGTTTCTTAACTCCATTCAGATACTGATTGTTAATAACGACTTCGCGCTATTTGAAAAACTTCTGTTTATACTCAGAACAACTTGCCAGCGCCCATGGGAAGGCCTAAAAGGGTTTCTCCCCAGCGAGGCGCTCAAGCAACTGCCAAACACCTTAGTCCTGACCCCGTTTGGGCTAGGATGGAGTGCGTGCTTTGAGTTTGCCTATAACCACCGACAATCATTGCCTGTCGAAATTCTCAAGAGTGTCTCCGAGACGTTGAGTGTTTGGGGGGGTAGTTATCATTTAAGCGACTGGGCAGATGCAGCTCTCAGGGAGGCTGCATTATTAGCCTTGCAGATTATCGAAGTAAACAAAGACTCTTATTCGCGCGATGAGATGAGATCTAAACTGATCTTAATTGTCCTGAGGCTAGCTCGTGTGATAAGAGAAGAGCTTGAAGCACTGCTTGAGCGTGATGTATTCATGGCCAAAAGCGCGAGTAGGCCATCCTATGTCAGATCGCTCACCCAACTAGCGCTCAATCGAGAAAGTGCTGGTGTGCTGTGTCAGCATATGCCCGACACTGTCATACGTCTGGCGCGTCACGAGTGGTTCAAGGTGGAAGACGACCATTATTATGGTTATAGACGAAATGATTCGTTCGGGCTTGAAAATGTCGACTTGTCCCCTGGTTCAAGTGGTCTGAAAGGGCCCTTCCATGCGCTGTTAGCTTTTCATTCTGAAAGAGCTATCAGCTTCATTCTCGAACTCTGTAATTGGTGTACGGATGCCTTGGTTGAAGCACAGTCACCTGATACTAACGCTGCGCCGGAGTGGTCAGACCTATACGATGAATCGAAGCTTGCCCAGGTCACTCTAAGGCTGAACAATGGGTCAGACATCGTGCAGTGGGTATCCCCACAGCTTTGGAAAGCATATCGAGGGTTATCTGTAGTACCTGGGATGCTGCACTGCGCAATCATGGCACTGGAAAACTGGCTGATCCGACAAGCTCAATCAGAAAGCAACGATGCCGAATTCAAAAGAGTTTTCAACTACCTTCTTGAGAATAGCCGTTCTGGATTGATTACAGGTCTCCTGGCATCAATTGCAGTCGCCTTTCCAAAAAAGGTGGGGAGCGAAGCCCTTCCTATCCTTAGGTGTGAGCATTTCTACGGCCTTGAGATTAACAGGGTTGTCAAGGAACGCACTCCAATGGGGTATCCACGAGTTCCCTTCGGTCGAGAACCGCTCGCGGAAGCCTATATTGATGAGCGCAAGACGTCTAATACGCGTCCTTGGAGAGCCCGCTCACTAGAGGATCTGCTATTAGAAATTCAGCTTGATCCCGAGCTTCAGTCCCATGCACTGTCTATTCTCGATTCATTTAAAAACCTGCCACCCGAAGAGTCTGAGAGTATCCAGTACATGCTGCATCGTACCGATACCAGAGATATGACGGTAGTGCCAACACAAGAGAAGAATAAATTCGAGCTTAGAGTGGCGAAACCACTCCCATCCAAACTGGAGCAGAAAAGAGTCGCACACAATGCTCAACAAAGTTTCGATCAGCGCATTTTTCGCTTGCACAGATGGTCTGATATGGCCTTCAACAATAATGACTCTAAGGCTGACCTGTATGAAACCTATCCTCAAGCATTACAAGAGGCCATTGGGCTGCTAGATGATCTTGCTAAGGAGGTGGCACAGACAACATTTGGAATGATGGCGCTGGGTGCAGCCGTAACGACGGCCGCAATTGGGTTGCGCGATCATTTGGACTCACTGTCTGATGAGGATCTTGACTGGATCATCCAGCAAATAGTGCAGGTTATTAGTTACGGGGCTAATGATTTCAATGGCCTTGCATCCGCCGGCATGGGCGACTTGGCTGGAGAATCGGCTTGTGCTTTTATAATCCCAAAACTGTTTGAAGTCGTTCCGGAGGAGGACTGGAACGAAGTTAAACATTTAATCGCGATTTGCCTGACTCATCCGAATGATTACGTACGGGCAGCTGCTGCGAAGGGCGTGCGTCATTATGTGTGGGCCATTGACAGGGACTTTGCATTGGCTTGTACTGCTTGGATAATGCGTCTTCCGGAGATAGAACAAAGCTGTTATATAATGATTAGGTCTGGAAGAGGAGGTGTTAAGGGAGAAGAAGCTATAGCATTTATGGATGGATACAGGTCAGAACTTGTGTCTGCGGAATTTTCATTCGACACAACCTCGTTTGTTTTTGAGGTTCGGCATGCTGGGGCGTTGCATTTGATATTGCTCATGCAACCTTTGGCAAGCGACGATGATCATGTTAAGGCCATCTTGAGTGGGGTTGTGAGCTATATCTGTGGCGGTCGCGAGGAAGATAGGGACTTGTGGGCTGACACAGAGGCTCAGGAAGCAATTCAAAAGTGTTTGGCGGAGCATATAGTGGCTTCGTCATCCGCTAATTTCGAGCCTGTTCGTGACTGGGTGCTGCAAGGCTGCCGTAATGATCCGTCTTTCATGTATATGGTTAAGCTTTCCGCTGAAATCGAACTAGAGAAGTCAATGTCTCTGGATGCTATCTGGGGCCTTTGGAGGCTGTACGAACCTGAGATGCAGTATGCTGCAACTGTTGATCCAGGCCTATTGCCGCATTCTAAGCGAGACAGCGTCAGAGAGTTTCTGAGGGGGATGCTGTATCTGAATTACCCTATGAGGGGCAAGGCTAATGAGGCTGAGCGTGCACGTATGACTCATGGAGCCCGCTACCTGATCGATTTCACGAAACAGTTTGTTATGAATTCGAGTGTTTTTGAGTCACTCGCTGCACACATGTATAACTATCCTGATCATTTTCTGCATGAGGGCATTCATACAGTGGCTGGAGCTCTACGCCTCGACCCAAGTCTGGCCTTCGAAGAAGTTAGCTCATGTTATTCCCTAGAGATGGCTGTTGCGCGTTTTTTAAACGTGGATGAGCGTGGGGAGTTAAGTAGGGCACAACACAAAGATTGCCTTACCATTTTGGATTGCATCGTGAAAGGAGGTTCTGCCCGAGCCTATTTTCTACGAGAGAATCTGGTCAGCTCGCGACGCATCTCCAAATAACGTTGGTGTGACGACCCTGGGCTGTTCGGCCCAGGGCTTGTCATCCTGGTGACCAGGAAAACATCCCAAAATTTAGGGACAATTTTCCATGCATAGCAAGCTCAACTCTTAATCTGGATAGAACATCCAATATTCTTCCGATTAACCAGTTTCACATAGCTGCAAACAGCTCAGCGGGGTTGGAAGATCGCTCTGGGAACTGCTTATTAATCAGCACCATGTATCACAGGAGGCTGAGTGGAGTCTGGTTTTCCGATTTACTGGTCTTCATCTGTGTTAACTCTGGTCAGATTCCGGTTAAGGGGTAGCGGTCACACTCGCGCTGTGCAGGCGGAGCTTTTGTAAAAGTTCCGCTCTGACACATCATTTAACATAATATACATTATGTGTAATAACGCATTACGTATTCAGGGGCGGTGCCGGTCAGATGCAAGCTCACACACCCCGTGTTTCCTCTCTGCCGATGGCAATCCCCAGGATCCTCATCTTTACTCGCTCCATAGACGCCGCCATCTCATGAGGCTTTGCATGAAGCATCTCGCCGCTGTGCTTTTAATGCTGTCGCTGTTATCGGGCTGCGACATCAGCTTCAACAAGATCCCGCCCAAGGTCATCGCGTCGGAGCCTGCTACCAAACAACAACAACGCCAAGTGTTTGAGGCTACGGTCGTGTTTCTGCAACTGCTTGATTCTGGCAAAGCCGATCAGAGTTGGTCATTGACCAGTCCGCTGCTTAAAGCTACGACCCCCGAGGTTATCTGGAGCAACACAGTCAAGGCGATGCGTCTGGGATTGGGCACTTTCGTGGAGCGTAAATCCGCCAATATCGGCTTCACTACCCATATCGATGTTCTCTACCGGGCCTGTAATGGAAAAGGTAGTTTTTCGCGAAGATGACAAGCAATGGCGAGTGGCGGGTTATTTCGTTTACAAAAGCTTCAGTATCGGGGGTGGTAACCAAGAAAGCGCCCTGACCTTTTTGTCTGCTGGTTATATTTCATTAAGATATAACCAAACTAAATAGCCGTGTAATTTAGTTATAGTTCGTTGTTAGGTATCCGGAATTTGCACGTCCATATTCGACTCGGCCGGATGGTCGGCGTAGTTCAAACCGATGCAGATGAATTTGCCGACCTGCCCGACGCAAGCGCCGATACTAGGTACCTATCCCAACCCGCCCTCCTCCTGTTTTCTTACTTCATCCTCCCATCCTGAAGGTTCAACTCAATTTGTCTGAACGTAATCGCGGACCCCGTTAGAGACATTGCTCCATAAGTGGATCAGTCATTTCAGTTTTACCCAGTTTATCCCAGATCCGGATTGATCAATGATGGCTCCATCACCACTAAGGAGCCCCGTAATGAATTCTCTCTTTTCTCAAGTTCAGGTCAGCCGCTACACCCTGTCCAACCGCATGGTCATGGCCCCAATGACGCGTTCGCGTTCCGATGATGCCGGCGTGCCAAGCGAACTGGTTGCGACTTACTACGCCCAGCGTGCCAGTGCCGGCTTGATCATCAGTGAAGGCGTGTTCCCCATTGCAATGGGCAAGGGTTATGTCCGTACCCCTGGTATCGAAACCGCCGAGCAGGTCGCTGCATGGAAGCATGTCACTGAGGCCGTGCATGCTCGTGGCGGACGGATTTTCATGCAGTTGATGCACAGCGGTCGCATTTCGCACCCTTCGTTGCTGCCGAATGGCGCCCTGCCACAGGCACCTTCCGCGATCAAACCCGCTGGCCAGACTTGGACCGCGACGGGCCTTCAGGATTTCGTTACCCCCCATGCACTGAGCGTGGTTGAGATTGCCGCGGTCATTGAAGGCTATCGCCAAGCGGCGCGCCTGGCCATGGAAGCTGGCTTCGACGGCGTCGAGTTGCATGCCGCGTCGGGCTACCTGCCTGAACAGTTCCTCTCGACTGGCAGCAATCAGCGCACGGATGAATACGGTGGATCGGTTGAAAGCCGTGTGCGTTTTGTATTGGACGTGCTGTCCGCTATTGCGACGGAAATCGGTGGTGACCGGGTGGGTCTCAAAATCTCGCCTGAAATGAATTTCAACGACATCGTCGATGCCAACCCGCAAGAAACCTATACCTATCTGGTCGAACACCTGCATGGGCTGAATCTCGCCTATCTGCATGTCGCCCTGTTCGGCGCCAATGTCGACTACCACGCCTTGTTACGTCCACTGTTTGACGGCAGCTACCTGATCGGTGGCGGGCTCGATCAACACTCCGCCGAATCCCTGATCGCTGATGGCCGCGCCGATGCTGCCGTATTTGGCAGTGCATTCCTCGCCAACCCGGATCTGCCCGAGCGTTTTCGCACAGGCGCCGAGCTTAATGCTCCAGACAAGAACTCGTTCTACGCACCGGGCGCGCAAGGGTATATCGACTACCCTGCTTTGCCCGCAACGCAAAGCGTCTGAGGGAGCACAGCCATGTTACCCATCGCACGTTTGCAGCGCATGAATCACGGCAGTCAGTTCCGGGCCTTCAGCCTGCGTGGAAATCAGTTCGCCAAGCCTATCGACCCCTTCCTCGCAGTCGATCATGCCTGGATCAGCGGGCCAACATTTCCACCGCACCCACATGCCGGTTTCTCGGCCGTGTCCTATCTGTTTCTTGATTCCGAGACCGGGATTGATAACCGGGACGCGCTGGGCAATCGCAACCTGATTCAACCGGGAGGGCTGCACTGGACGGCGGCGGGTAAAGGTGTGGTGCATGAGGAGGTGCCGGCCGAGCCGGGTAAGACGGTGCACATGCTGCAAATTTTTATCAATTTACCGCTGGAGCGCCAAGCCGACGCGCCGTTTGCACTGACTCTCGAAGCGCAAGAAGTGCCCGTGGTGCGATTGCCAGGGGTCAAGGTGCGCGTGCCACTGGGCAGTTTCGCCCAGGTGTCGTCGCCCTTGTCGGTTCCCACCGAAGTGAGCGTGCTGGACATCTCTCTTGAGGACGGCGCTGAAGTCAGCGTCCCGATCCCCGAAGGTCATGTGGCGTTCGTGATGCCGATTGACGGCGAAGTGATGGTCGACGGGCTTCCCTTCAATCTCAGCGAACTCACGCTGCCGGTGAATCTACCGCTGCGTGACGACCGCGTGGTTGGGTTGAGCGCACCTAGGGGCAACGCCAAGGCCGTGTTGTTTTCTGGTGTCCCGTTGGATCAACCCGTCTATTGGCAAGGACCACTGGCGCTCGCCTCTCAGCACGCGCTGGCTGAAGCCATTGACGGCTATCAGCGTGGTGCGTTCGGAAAGCTGCAACCCCGTTGAAAGATGGGCCGCTACGTTCAGTGTCATGGCAAACATCGCATAACCCCGCCTATCTGGGCCAGAGAATATCGCTCATGAACAGTCTTAAACCAGAGCGTACAACGGATGTTCGATCCACTTATCGGCTCTCCCTGCGAGCGTCGTTGGCGATGATGTTGGTCCTGCTAGCCGGATGCTCCTTCAGTGACCTGAAGCCGCAGTCGCATCTGCTCGCGCCCACCGATGTCAGCGAGACTCTTGCCGACAGTGCAATCACGCTGTCCCCGGCGGCCTGGCCCACTGAAAACTGGTGGGCCAGCTTCAAGGATTCGCAACTCGATGCTCTGATCAAGGAGGCCTTGGCTAACAGCCCTTCCCTGCGATCTGCGGCGGCGCGAGTGCGTCAGGCCAGCGCTCTGGAGGCTATCGAAGGGGCCCAATTATTGCCTCATGTCGATGCAGCGATGAGCTCGACCCGCGAGCGCTTCAGTTCCAACGGCACCACGCCTGCGCCGGTGAGAGGCACTTGGCAGAACGTCAATCAGGCCACTCTGAATGTGGGTTATGAGCTGGACTTCTGGGGCAAAAACCGTTCGGCCGTTGAAGCAGCCGTAGGCCGTCGACATGCACTTGAAGTCGATGAGCGTGCGGCGGCACTGATGCTGTCTGCATCGATCGTGCAAGCCTACATTGCATTGCAGAACACCTACGAACAAATGGATGTGGCTCAAACACTGTTGGCGCAGCAAGAGCAAATCGAGAAACTGACCCGTCAGCGATTCGTAGCTGAACTGGATACTCAGATCGACATCAAGCAGTCCCAAGCCTCCCTGCCTGCCAGTAGAGCGAATATTGCCGCACTGAAAGAATCGATCGAACTCAACCAAAACAAACTGGCTTCCTTGCTGGGCAAGGGCCCAGACCGGGGACGGACGATCACAAGGCCCCATCTTCAGTCCAGCGATACCGTAGCGCTGCCGACCAACCTCCCAGCCGAGTTGATTGGTCATCGCCCAGACGTCGTTGCGCAAAGATGGCGCGTTGAAGCCTCGAGCCATGAAATCGATGTGGCGAAAGCTCGCTTTTATCCCAACGTTAACCTGACGTCCTTCATTGGCCTGCAAAGTCTTGGCTTTGATACCTTCAGCGAACGTAGCAGCCGCATAGTGGGATTCGCACCCGCGATAAGTCTGCCGATCTTTGAGGGCGGTCGATTGCGCGGGAATCTGGACGCCCAGGACGCGGCTTACGATCTGGCGGTCGAGAACTACAACCAGACGGTCGTCGATGCCCTGCGCGATATCGCTGACCAGTTGTCTTCACTGCGTTGGTTAAAAGAACGCCTGGCCCAACAGAATGAAGCCGTAGCCACTGCACAGGCCGCCGCCGACTTGGTGAACAAACGGTACGCCGCGGGACTGGCCACCTATCTGCAGGTACTGGCAACTGAAAACTCAACGTTGACCGAAACACGTCAACTGGTTGATCTGAAATCCAGAGCACTTTCCCTTCAGGCCAATCTGAGCCGGGCGTTGGGGGGCGGCTACGTGCCCGAAATCCCTGCTCCCGAAAACGCCTCTCCCTCCTTGGCAGGTAAATGATGTTATGACTACAGAATCGCCCTCCCCAGCCGCCACCACTCAACAGCGAACATCCTACCGCCCCACATGGCTGTTGATCGTGGCTATAGTCCTTCTGGTCGTTGTCTTGTGCGTTGCCTACCTGCTGAGACTGGATTCCGAATCCACCGACGATGCCTATGTCGACGGCAACGTGGTTCAGGTGACTTCACAAGTCAGCGGTACCGTGACGGCAATCGGCGCCGACAACACCGATCATGTCGATACCAACTCGCCACTGGTGACATTGAACGCCGTGGATGCCGAAATCCAGTACGAGCGCGCCACGTCGAATCTGGCTCGCGCAGTTCGTCAGGCACGCACCCAGTACTATCAGGTCCAGCAACTCCAGGCTGAAGTCGACCAGCGTCAAAACGACGTACGCAAGGCCCAGGAGGATGTACGTCGACGCAACCAACTCGCCGCTAGTGGTGCCGTCTCTCGTGAAGAGATCAGTCACACCGCAGACATACTCAAAAACGCAATCGCAGGGCTTGAGGGCACCAAACACGCTCTCGCTGTTCGGCTCGCGATGGTCGACGACACCACACTTCGTACTCACCCGGATGTGCTGGTGGCAGCAAGCAACCTGCGTGATGCCTATATCGCCTTGCATCGCACCCAAATCTATTCACCGGTAGCAGGCGTAATCACCAAACGCACCGTGCAGGTCGGACAAAAAATCAATCCGGGCGTCGCACTGATGTCGGTGGTGCCTGGTGATCAAGTCTGGGTCAATGCCAACTTCAAGGAATCGCAAATTGAAGACTTGCGTATTGGCCAACCCGTTGAACTGCGTGCGGATGCCTACAGCCGCAGCGTGATATTCCACGGGACCATTATCGGCCTGGATGCCGGTACAGGCAGTGCTTTTTCCTTGCTGCCAGCCCAGAACGCTACGGGCAACTGGATCAAGGTGACCCAACGGGTGCCGGTAAGGATCGCCTTGCGGCCGCAGGAAATCGCACAAAACCCCTTGCGCCTGGGTTTGTCCATGCGGGTCTCAGTCGATACCTCCGATCGCAGTGGCCCCGTCCTGAACAAGACCGGTGCACAGCAACCGGTTTACAGCACCGCGATTTTCAAGAACGAACTTCAAGACGCCAATGAAGTGGTGGAACGCGTGATCAGTGCCAATGAGGGCAGTGACCATGACCCCAAAAACCTGAAATTTTGACGGGGGGATCATGTACAGAAAACACGCCGCCTTGTTGTTCACTGTGGGTTTACTTTGTGCGCTGGAATATTTGCAGGCGGGCATGATCGCTTTTGCCTCTGCACCGATTCGCGGAGAAATCGAGGCCAGCCCTGAAGAATTCAGCCTGGTAGCCGCCCTGTATGCCTGCATCGCTGTGGTGGTGATTTCGAAACAGCATTGGTTGACGGAGCGCCTGGGCTGGCGCAATTTCATGCTCGGCTCAATCAGCATTTTCGTACTGGGCGCTTTTGTGTGTGGCGTGAGCGTTGATTTGACCAGCTTCACCGTAGGCCGAGTCGTCATGGCCTTGGGTGGGGCCTCGTTCATGACTTCGGCACGCCTCATGATCAACCTGCTTCCCCCCGGCCCTGGCCGGTTCACGGGAATCAAAGTATTTGCCACGGGGCTCGCTGGCGGGACGGCTGCGGCGCCTTTCATCTCGTCGTTGGTGGTTGCCGAAAATACCTGGCACGCAATCTTCTGGATATTGATCGCCGGTGCTCTGGTTGCAGCAGCACTTTGCGTGCGTTTTCTGCCTACAAGTCCTATCCCTGAGGAGGACCGAACCCCCTCAAGCCTGGCAAGCATTCTCTTGTTGTCGGTCAGCAGTTTCTTTCTGCTCTACATTTTACAGCGGTCCTACTACGACTTTTATAACGACACCTTCATCCTCGTCGGTTGCGCACTATTAGCAGCACTGGGCGTGTACACCTTCTTCCACGCGGAACACAACAAGGCAAAGCCCTTCCTGAAGGTCAGAGACTTGATGCAGCCTCGTTACCTCCAGGGTGTGGCGCTGTTTTGCTACGCCTACGTTGTACTGGGCGCCAATAACTACATCTTGCCGTACTTCCTGCAAACAGGACTGGGCTACTCCTGGGATACCATCGGTACATTCCAGGCCATCGGGCTGACCGGCACCCTTGCCACCTGGGTCATCATGGCGACTCTCCTTCCAAAGTACCCTGCCCCTAAGAAGTTCTTCATTCTGGGATTCATTGCGCTGGGTGGCTTTGGCTGGCTGCTCTCCTCGCTGACGCCCAGCGCCAATCTGTGGTCGAACATTCTGCCGGCATTGATTCTCAATGGATGCTTTGTGATGTTGGTCATGTCGACCGCGGCCATGCAAACCTTTCGGGACGTGATGCAAGAGGAGAAGCTCTTCGCGCATGCCTATCAGATCAAAAACATGATGGGACAGATCGCCATGGCGATTGGCACCACGGCCGCCACACTGTTTCTGCAATGGCGCACTACCACGCAATACAACAACCTCAATGTGCATTTCAGCGCCAGCGACCCTCTCTATGTGGAGCAGACTCAACAGTTGGCACAAGCACTGTCATCCGAAGTGGGTGCCACGACAGCGAATCAAATCTCAGTGGCAATGCACGCACAAATGCTGCAGCAGCAATCGACCCTGGTCGCCAGTCTGGAATATTTCTGGGTCGTGATCGGCGTGGCGGTGATCGCGCTGATCATTTCAGTCACGCAGAAGACTTTTAGATGAACCAGAATACCTTCACGAATGCGGGTGCATACACGCGATGAACACTACACCCCCGGAAATCATTATTGTCGGCGGATCCCTTGCCGGCCTCACGCTGGCGCTCGCTTGTGCGACCAGGGGCGTGCCCGTTCGTGTCGTTGAGCGTTCTGTGGGGCGCGTGCACGGTGGCGACAGCCTGAGTATCGATCTGGAACTGGTCGCGACGACGGTTGGTCATGATCCACGGGCTGCGCCCATTTTGCCCGTGGTCCCCGCTTATCGCGAATTGACGACCTGGCCCGCGCTTTACAGCTGGCTACGGGACCGGGCTGTCGCAACGTCAGGCATCGTCCTCGAAGAAGGCAACGCCGTCACCTTGGTCACAGACCTTGGCGATCGGGCACAACTCTCCTTTGCCGACGGAACCCAGAGGGGTGCCGCCGCGGTGATCGGTGCGGACGGATATCGCAGCATCGTTCGCCAGGCGGTCACGCCCGACGCACCGCTTGCCCGCTACGCCGGTTATCTCGTGTGGCGTGGACTGGTCGAGGAGCGAACGCTGACGCGTCCCGTCCCCTGGCCATCGGATGGCGGCCTATGGATTGAGTTTGTGGGTGGATATCGTCTGGTTGCTGCAGTCCTTCCTGGTCGCGACGGCTCGATGGAGCCAGGTCAGCGTCAAGTCACATTCGCATGGTTCGATGTGCATCAGGAAGCATTGCTCCGTCGCACCGGCTGCCTGACTGCCAATGGCCATATCGTGGGCACACTTGGGCGCGGCACGATCGGCGAAGACGTGAGGTCTGAACTAGTCGCCCTGATCCCACAGGTCTGGCCTGAGATGTGGGCGGAGGCAGTGACTGTCGGTGTGCGCTCAGCGAATGTATTGAGCGGCGCTCCGATTGCCGAATACGAGCCGCAGCGGTTGGCTCATGGCGCACTGGCAATCATCGGGGATGCTGCTCACGTCGTTTCTCCGATGACCGGGCGCGGCTTTTTGACCGGAGTGGAAGATGCGGCGTTGCTGGCCCGAATGCTCGCAGACCGAGGCGCAGACGAACCCTTTGCCGCGGTGTTGGCCCGCTATGAGCAAGCACGATTACCCTTCGTCCGCGGGCTGGTTACTCATTCAAACCGGATCAGCGCCGAATATGTTCGTTATGCGGCAGCCAACTGATCGGTGAACTCTCGCATTGCCCGAAGCGTCACGCGCTTCGGGCAATGCGACGGGCTCGTGCTTTATTGGATGCCAGCCCCCAAAGCCGGGAATACATCAGTGAACAACAAGCCAATCAGTTGCTGTCCGTTAGCTGTGGACCAATCCTGCCCGATCTCTGCCATGAGCGTATTGGTGGCGGTGAGCACGACGCCAGCATCGTGCATTCGTTGACGGGCGAACTCTTCGGAAAGATCGCTGGGCGAGCCCGAAGCATCCAGCACGGCCTGCACGGCAAAGCCTTCGAGCGCAGCATCGATTGCTGGAAAGATAAGACAAACGTCGGTGGTCACACCGGCCATGATCAGATGCTTGCGCCCAGTGGCAAGCACCGCATCGCGGAAGTCGGCGTATTCCCAGGCGTTGACCACACCGGGACGCTTTATCCGTGCCGCGTGCGCTTCTGGAAGCACCTTGGCGATTTCCGGGAGAATCGGGCCTTGGGCATGATCTTCCTGGCTGGACGTAATCACGACCGGCATGTTGAGTATCTTCGCCATCTTGGCCAGCGCAATCGACTGTTTCGCGGCAAACTCACGGTCTATGTTTTTGATCAGTTGCATCGTGCCGACCTGATGGTCGATCAGCAACAACGCGGCGTTCTCTGCAGTGAATCGTACGTCAGCCATAGTACAAATCCTCGTTTCGTTGGGTTCAAACAAAGGGTAGCGGAGGTCCGCTGAACAGCACTACGTTGGCACTTCCCTGCGGGGCTCTTAACTTGACCTCGCGTGGAACATCTTGCGCCGGGAACACCGGAAGCTTCAGATCCTCACGATCGAAGCGCTGGGCCGCCACCTCCACCGTGCCCTCAATTGGCATGATGAACATGCTGTGGCCTGCGGCAATCGGCACACTCAGTTCAGCCCCCGCCTCCAGCGAGATGTCGAGCATCGTAACTTCGGTCGGTGGACTCAGCGGGGAGCTTATTTCACGATAGCTCCCCAACGGTACCCGCACCTTGGCACCTGGTACGTGCATGACCGGCACATCCTGCGCTTCGAGTATCAGCGGGAACGGCGCGATGTCCCTGCGTGAGGGGGCAAGAGCGACGAAGATCTGCAGTCCGTGCACCGTTTTTCCGGTTTCAGCCGGGACCTCCTCATGCGCCACGCCACGACCGGCGGTCGTCCAGTGCAAACCGCCTGGTTGAATCACGTTCTGGGTGCCGATCGAGTCACGGTTGGCCATCCCCGTCTCGGAATCAAGAAGCAGGTAGGACAGTGCCGAAATGCCGGCATGGTGGTGTGGCGCAAAGGTCGGCGCGCTCATCCAGTAGTGGTCAACCCCGATGAAGGGGGAAATCAACTCTGGATCGGTGCGCAGACCGTAACCGTGGAAATGGCCGCCCAGGTTGGCGCGACTGAGCTGGGCGATAACGGCAGACATGGCGAAAGCCTCTGGTACTGGTGGTATCGTTCAATGCGCGATAATGAGATGGGTGTGGCGTCACCCTCTCGCGTCGGACGACAATAGGGTTATCTTGCATAAGGCGCGAAAAACGTCTCTAACGCGGCCAACAATGCTTCGGGACGCTCCTCCGCCGGATAGTGACCGCAATCCGGAATGACCACGGATTCGACATGGGAAGCGACCGTGCGCAACTCCGCCTCGACGCTGTCGCCACAGGCAAGCGCACCCGAAAACGCCAGCACCGGCATGGTCAGGCGAGTTGCTTTGCGCTCTTGGTTCTGTGGAATCGACTGATCAATTGCTCGGTAATAGTCGAAGCTGGCCCGCAGGGCTTGCGGATCGCGCTTGAGTTGTTCGATATAGAAGTCAACCGCGTAACGAGGCACCGCCTCTGGCGAGCCTGCCTTGGTCGCGAATTGGTGACCGAAGTAGAGCTCTTCGCGACCACTGACCAGTTGCTCATTAATGCCAAGCGCCCGATTGAAGTTGAAATGCCAGAGAAAATCACTGAGCCAGCGGTGCTCGGGCAGCAATGGCGGAGAGTCCGAAACGCCAGGAATAAGCGCCTCGCCCAGCGCAATGCGCTCGATTCGGGCGGGTTGATCGTGTGCCATGGCATAACCGGTCCACATGCCGATGTCATGGCCGGCCATGGCGAAGGACTCATGCCCCAAGGCGTCCATCAGCGCAAACATGTCCTGGGCCAGGGTCCGTGAGTCATAACCCTCCTGGGCTTTTTCCGAGAGCCCGACGCCCCTCGGATCGACGGCGATCACGGTGAACGTGCGAGCGAGCGGCAGCATCAGGTAACGCCACGCAAACCAGTTTTGTGGCCACCCCCCAAGCAGTAACAATGGCTTGCCCTGCCCGCCAATGACAGCGTGCAGTTTCACACCGTTGGCAGCGATCTCGTAGCTATCAAAGACGTCAGCAAAACCCGTTGGCAGCTTTGGTACGCCATGCACGGAGCCAAAGCCGCTCAGAGTTTTGAAGTGTTCCTTTTGCAGCATCCCAAAGCCCACCTGATTGATCAATTAACCAGACCATAAATGAGGTGTCAGGTACTGACTAGGCAAGTAATCACCAAGGACTGTTGCGCTTGCGCACCAATTTCGACGCAGGTATGTAAGGGCCATAACTGGCGCCTCTGCTCAGCGGATGACGCCAGTATGCCAAGCCTAAAATCGCATGACCGCCTGGAGCCAGAGACGTTCGCCGCGAGCCCTGTTTTCGACAAGCGTTTCATGTTGCCATTTCATCAGTACGCCAAACTCGGGGGTTTGATATTTCACAACAGGGCCATAAGCAACGATTTGACCTCGGTTCCCGTCCTCCCCCACCGACTCTCCGTGACTTTCATCATCGCTCACCTGCTTGTACAAATACCCACTGACTCCAACCTGCCAATTCTTGTTCAAGCTGTAGCCAAGATGGTAGTCAGCATTCAGTTCGCGCCCCGAGCGGTAATCAGTCGCACGATTATTGTCGTTTATCATGTAGAGAATCTTGGCGCTTATCTCCACCTCCTCTACCGGGTTCGCGGTGAAGGAGTACCACGGCGAATAGGACCACACATTGGTTCCCACGTTGAAGAGGCGATCCTTGTCATACGATGCCGTGGGCGCGTAAAAATCCACGCCCAACATCTGATGAAAACGTGGAGAGCTCCAACCGAGAAACAGTGGTGTAAACGCCAAATCGGCGAAACCTTCATCCTTACCACTGTTTCGGATACGTCCTTGGGGCGTTTCTGTATAGAAACTCACCTGCCCTTTGATATAGGGCAACGCTGCACGACTGGCCAATGTTGCGCCCAGTAAGGTGTAGTCGGAATAGACGTAGTCCAGGCATACCGCGAGCGATTGATAACTGAGTTTGAAGTCTTCAATCCCGGCCATGCTGTGTCCATCCGCCCCCTTTAGTTCGTTCGAGTCGTAAGCGGAGCTGTAAAAAAAAGTAGTCAGCCCTGGCGGTGGCATTCGCCCAGCCAATACGGTATCAAGACCGAGTGGGTAAGCGGTTCCGTTATTTTCGGTGGCGTGAGTTTGGGCACAGGTCAGCAGTATGGCTACCGTACAAAGCAAGGGAGAACTTTTGCTGGGCAGCAAGGTTTTTACGCGCGACATAAGGATGATCTCGTATGGATTATTATTTTGATTACGAAGATTCATGCGGACAAACAGAACAACATGTAACGCTTTAAAAACAACAATAAGGTCTGCCTCTTAGAGGCATTTATTATTTTCGAGGCAATAGAGCCCACCTTGTTTTAGGCAGGCCCAATTGAATAGTTAGGTTTCGTGACAGGTAGAGTTACCAGGCAGTGGTACCACCATCGACCCGAATATCAGTACCCGTGATAAAAGAGCTTTCATCAGAAGCCAGGAACAAAGCGGTGGCTGCGACTTCTTCGGGCTTACCCAAACGCCCCAGCATCACCTTGCCCACCATCGTTTCAGCCCACTCGGGATCCTTCAGCAACGGGATTGTTTGCTTGGACTCAATCAACCCCGGGGAAATGCTGTTGGCGCGCAAGCCATGGACCCGGCCTTCCAACGCGAGTTGGCGCGTCATGGAAAGCACTGCCCCTTTGGCCGCGCTATGCGCGATTCCGGGGAGCATGCGGTAGGTCGACCATGCCGAAACCGACGCGGTGTTAATAATTGAGGCGCCCGGGGACTTGATTAACTCCGGCCAAGCGGCACGTACAAGATGGAACACCAGATTCAGTTCCTGATTAATTGTTCGATGCCAGTCATCGTCTGATATCTGATCGATCCAACCAAAGTAAGCCATCGCCGCATTATTGAATAACACATCGACGCGTCCGAATTTCGAAACAGCCAATTCGACCAGGCGTGCGCAGTTGGCAGGGTCAGTCAAGTCGCAATTGCTCAGGGAAACCATATCCCCACCCATGGACTTCACTGCATCAACTGTCTCTTGAGCCGCCTCATGAGAGATATCACACCCCACTACTTTGGCGCCTTGTTGCGCGAACATTAACGCCGAAGCTCGCCCCATCGATCCGCCTGTGCCTGTAATAATGCAAACTTTACCCTGCAGACGGTTATTTTTAAGCATCCCATTTCTCCTGCTTGTTTTTATAAGAACAGCTTGCAGTAACACACCCGATCAATCGTGGCGGTTAATGAGTTGGGCGAACTGTAGGTAGACCACTACTTATTGACTAGGCACGGAAATCACCAAGGACTGTTGCTCTCAAGCAACAATCACGGTGCAGGGACTGTAAGGGCGATGACAGGCAGGGGCAAAAATTCAAGAGGCGGTTTATTCCGAATCTAACCACATCGGATATCCAGGTATGTCACCCATTGAAAACTGACATGATCAGACGCCGCAGCCAGACACTTCTGGGGGCCTCGTGAAAACGAGCATGCCAGTACTGCTTGAGGTCGTATCGTGGAATGTCCAAGGGAGGCTCAACCATTCGCACATTCAGATTATGCGTGCACATGTTCGCGACGGTACGTGGCAACACCACAATCAGATCAGAGCGTTCAATGATCGATGGCACACTCATGTAGTGAGACGTCTGCAGCACGATGTTCCGGTGGATACCTGCTTTGGTCAGGTGAGCTTCGAACATTTCCTGGCGACGACTGCCATCACGTACCTGCAGATGCTCCAGCCTGCTGAAATCTTCCAGGGACAGACGTTCCCCTGCCAGCGGATGATCGAGGCGGATCAGGCAGACCAGGTCATGAGAGAACAACCTTTGCTGATAGATGTTGGGGGTAGTTAGGTCGGGAAAATAGCCAAGCACCGCATCGACCCGGCCTTCATGCAGGTTCTCCACAAGCTCATCCGGTGCCAGGCTGACGGTTCGTATGCGCGTATTCGGTGCCGCGCTGCGCAGGCTTTGGAATAGCGCAGGTAGAAAGACCACTTCACCCACTTCGCTCAGACAAAAGACGAACTCCTGCTCGTTGGTGGCAGGGTCGAAAGTCGGGCCGCTGAGGATATCCCGGTCAATGATTTCGATCACCTCGCGGGTGCGTTCAATGATGCCTTGCGCACGTGGCGTCGCCTCCATCAGGTTGCCCGAGCGAATGAACAGCGGGTCGCCCAGTGAGTGACGCAGGCGGGCCAGTGCAGCACTGGTTGCGGGTTGGCTCATGCCTAGCCGCTTCGCCGCCGCGGTGACATTGCCGGTTTCATAAACGGCCAGCAGGACGCGGAGCAAGTTGAGGTCGGTGCGCATAGCTATAACAAAACCAGATAGTTTGAATAATTAGAATTGGCTTCCTTTATTTAATGCGCTTGGCGACGATCCCGTCCAGATAAAAAAAATAAAAGGTAGCCGCATGAATCCTGACAACGCCCGAATTGGCGAGATCATCGATAACGCGAAGATCTCGCCGTACCAGATCGTCATCCTTGCCTTGTGCTTCCTCATCGTCCTGGTGGATGGTTTCGATACCGCAGCCATTGGCTATATCGCTCCGTCACTGCGCGAAGAATGGGGTCTGTTGCCTGCCCAGTTGTCACCTGTTTTCGGGACTGGATTGTTCGGCCTGATGGTCGGCAGCCTGATACTGGGACCGGTTGCCGATGCCTTCGGGCGTAAACGCGTTTTACTGATTTCAGTGCTGGTGTTTGGTCTCGCCACCCTGGCCAGCGCCTTTACCCATTCGATCGAGTCACTTACGGTTTTGCGTTTCATCACTGGCATCGGCCTGGGTGGAGCGATGCCGGCGTGCATTGCCTTGAGCGCCGAATATTCACCTGCACGCCGACGCATGATCATGGTGACCTTGAGCTGGAGTGGCTTCACGGCTGGCCTTGCCTTGGGCGGCATGCTCGCCGCACAGATGATTCCGGCATTCGGCTGGCGTTCCGTTCTGGTGCTGGGTGGCGTCATGCCGCTAGCGTTACTGCCAGTGTTGGCCTGGCTAATGCCCGAGTCGGTTCGGTTCATGGCGTCCTCGACCAGGCACGCCGACGCCTTGCGGCGTGTGGTCGAACGCATCACCAGAAGGAACTGGTGCGGCGTAACTATCCTCGATGACGAGCGCCCGGCCCAAGTCAGGTCGCCGATCTCGCACCTGTTCATCGACGGTCGGTTGGTTCGAACACTGCTGCTGTGGATGACCTTCTTCTGCTCGCTCTTTGTGTTTTATCTGCTGACCAGTTGGCTGCCTACCCTGCTCAAAGAGGTCGGCTACGATATCGCTTACGCTTCGCGCATTGGCGCCATGGTGCCACTGGGCGGTACCATCGGTGCCATTCTCATGGCCCTGCTGATGGATCGCGTCGGACCTTACCCCGTGCTGGCGCTCTCTTACTCAGGGACGGCTGTAGTCATTGCGGTCACGGGCTACTTGATGAGTAATCCCTACCATCTGGCCATCATGGTATTTCTCATCGGTTTCGGTGTGGCCGGAGCTCAAAATGGACTCAACCTGGTGTCCGCCACCTTGTACCCCACCGCTGCCCGGGCAACCGGGGTGAGTTGGGCAATGGCCGTCGGCCGTTGCGGTTCGATTGTCGGCTCGATGCTGGGTGCCTGGTTTATTTCCATAACAGGCACATCACCGGTTTTCTTCCATTGGCTGGCGCTTCCCGTGCTGATCGGCGCGACAGCCATAGGTGGCCTTTATTGGCTCAGCACTGGCCGGAATCAGACAGTCAAGCATGCTCAAGGTGCTCACGCAGAAACTCAATGAAGCGTTGTGTTTTTGCGGGCAAAAGACGGGTTTCAGTGAGGGCATACACCGGGATCGGATTGGCGTGCCATTGGGGCAGAACCGGTTGCAGCAGGCCAGTGCGCAGATCGTCCGCGGCAATGCCTTCAGGCAGCAGGGCGATCCCCAGATCCAGTGTCGCCAAGCGCCGAAGCATCCCGACGCTATTGAGTTGAAACCGTCCACCCACCTCGATTTCAACCACTTCACCAGAATGGGAGAGCTGCCACTTGCCAGCCTTTCGCAATCGCAGGCATTCGTGGTGTACCAGCTCAGACGGATTGCTGGGCGCTCCATTGAGTTCCAGATAACGAGGCGAGGCGTACAAGCGACGAGAGAGGATCGCGAGTTTTCGCGCAATCAGATTCGAGTCTGCCGGTTCGCCCATGCGGATGACTACATCGACGGGTTCGCTTACCAAGTCGACCTGGCGCGGCGTGAGGTCGAATTCAAAGCTGATGCCAGG
This sequence comes from Pseudomonas sp. GM18, assembly GCF_000282195.1. GTDB lineage: Bacteria > Pseudomonadota > Gammaproteobacteria > Pseudomonadales > Pseudomonadaceae > Aquipseudomonas. The sequence goes on along the minus strand of NZ_AKJT01000044.1, from coordinate 76,299 downwards.
ATACCGTCGGGCGAACTCGGCGATGAGCGGTGCCAGGTAAATATTGGCGAAGTCCACAGGCAGTGACGCGCGCAAAAGACCACTTGGATGCGCGAGCATTTCACCCAGCTGTTCGTGCGCCAGCCTCGCCTCGTCAACGATTCGCTTGCATCGGTCAAAGTACAACTGCCCCGCCTCGGTCAATTCGATCTTGCGCGTGGTGCGGTGCAATAGTCTCAAGCCAATGGCCTTTTCAAGCCCGCTGATGCGTCGCGACAAGGTCGAATTGGGCATCGCCATCGCTTCTGCGGCCCTGCGAAAACTGTGGGCTTTGACGACCTCGACGAACAACGCCATGTCGTTCAGAAGTTCCATATTGATTGCTCCATTGATGGATCAGTCATTTCAATTATAGCTGGTTTATCCCGTATCCAGTTTGATCAATGATAACCACATCAGCCTTCGAAGCCATTCCACACGCCTCGAACTCAATCAGTACAGCGCCAGGTTCCGTTGACGGTTGCTCAACGGTGCCCCTCGCAGGAGAGCGTCAACTGCATGAAAGACCTTAATGACCTTTATTACTTCGTGCTGGTGGTCAAACATGGAGGGTTCTCGGCAGCTGCACGGGCAACGGGCATTGAAAAAACGTTGCTCAGTCGTCATGTCGCGGATCTGGAATTGCGAATGGGAGCCAGACTGTTACATCGCACAACACGCCAGGTTTCGCTGACCGAAGCTGGCCATCATTTCTTTACGCTCAGCCAACCCGTTGTCGAGGGTGCGCATACCGCCTATGAAAGTGTGGAGCATCTTCGACGAGAACCTGTCGGGTTGGTACGGCTGAGCTGTCCTCAGGTCATGGCGCAGAGCTATTTGGCCCCCCTGCTGCCTGGGTATATGGAAAAATATCCGAAGGTACGGCTTGAGTTGAATGCAGTAGATCGGGAGGTCGACCTCTTTGAAGAGCGCTTCGACGTGGCCTTGCGATCGCGTGCCCGGATTGAAGAAACGGCCGGGTTGGTCGCAAAGGAATTAGGGGCAACCCAGCAGATACTGGTAGCAAGCCCCCGGTTTCTCGATCGTGTCGGCCGACCTGCCACGATCAAGGCCATTTCAGAAATCGAGACACTTTCTCGTCCTGGTGACATCCATGATGGTGTCGGTCGCTGGTTCCTGCGCAGTTCATCAGGTGAAGAGCGGCTGGTCAGCCATCAGCCACGTCTCATCTGCGATGATCTACGTATGCAGTTGGAGGCCGCTGTTAATGGGTTGGGCGTCGCCTTGTTGCCAGAGCCCATAGCTGCAGCCTCTGTACGCGCGAAGGCTCTGGAAGTCGTCATCCCCTCCTGGACCGGTGCAACGCATATCATCCATCTGCTCTACCCCAAACCGAAGGGGATGTTGCCCTCCGTTCGCAGCCTGATCGACTACCTGAGCCTCCATTTACCCCAAAGCATCCAGGAGCGAAGCATCACCGTTGAGAGGGTCGTTTGATAAAGGTGCAAACGCCCCGTGCGCTCATGCTTTGAGTTTGGGAATGAGGATTGCAGCTCTCTTGAAAACGACTACTGCCAGGCCGATTGCTGGCTGCGCAGTACCTGGCCAACCATTTCTCTCAGCCACTTGTTCTGAGGGTCTCGATGAAATCGGTCATGCCAGTACAGATCAATCTCGAATGAGGGTATTTGCAGAGGCAGAGGGTGTATGACGAGAGGATAAAAGCGCGCCAAGGTTTTACCCAGGGCAATAGGCAGCGTCCATATCATGTCGGTATCCAGCAGCAAGTGCGGACCGGACAAGAACTGAGGGGTGCGCATTTTAATGCAGTCTCTGCCGCCCGCATCGATCAGGGCACGCTCCAGTGCCTGGTGACCACTACCACCGGACTCCACCAACAAATGCTCACTGGTGACAAAGGCTTCAAGGCTTAAGCCGCGATGTGCCAAGGGGTGGTCTTTGCGCATGGCGCAGACATAATGCTGAGAAAAAACCGGTGTACGGTGAATGTCAGTCTGAAGGGTCGGCATAAAGCCAAGCGCCAGGTCGATTCGGCCAGTGGACAGGCCATTGAGCGTCTCATCCATCCCACCCCCGACGGTGTGTATCCGCGCTTGAGGTGCAACCCTGGACAATTCGCTCAAGATGGGCGGCAAACAAACGACTTCGCCAATGTCACGCATTCTGAAAATGAATGATTTTTCACAACTTTTCGGATCAAACGCCGGCATTTGGCATCCGGCCTCCCTGACCATCGCAAGGGAGGCCAACAGTCGCGGCGCGATATGGACACAAAACGGTGTCGGTTCCATTCGGCGACCGACCAGCGTAAACAACCTGTCACCATAGTCGTTTCGTAACCGCTTGAGCGAACCGCTGACTGCTGCCTGCGTAACACCCAGATTCTGCGCCGCAATTGAAGCGGAGTGGTCTCGCCACAACGCCTCAAAGGTATAGAGCAGATTTAGATCTTTCATCACAACGCCCTGACTGATATTCAGAAACCAAAACACTGCACTTGCCAGTAAAGCGACGTGGGCTTCGACCAGCAAGTGCAGTAAAACTGGAATTCTTGAGTGTTATGCGGACGCGTGGATAACATCACTGGCATATGCGTTACTGTACAGAGGTGAAATATCGATGTGAATTCGATAATCATTGATCAAGCGGGAAGCATTGAAGTGAACGACGACACAGCAAGGAACATTGATAACCGTGCCGTCATGCTTTGTGTAATACGTATCAAAGCGCATTATTGTTGTGTCGCCTTCGCTCCACACGCCTTGAAGAACATGTTTCAGAGAGGCTATTTGAGTAAAAAATAACTCAATCGCCTCCCCGACAACTTTTTTCCCCTTCATTTCCGGGGGATTGCCAAACCGAAACACGACATCATCAGCCAGATAACTCAAAAAACCTTCGATCGACATCCGATCAACACTTTCAAACATACCTGTCAATTCATGGTTCATGGCACGCCTCATTTCTTGTTTTTGTTTTCAGGCTCTGGTTATTGCACTGAAATTTATACTTATTGACTGACTTTGTTACGAATGGTTTGCAGCGTGCTTCTCACCGCATCCAGATAGGAATTTTGCATGCCGGTTGCAAACTCGAGTTCTTTTTCGCTTCCGGCAGGCACGCCTGGCAGGGAAAAATCGAAGGAAAAGCGCAGGTACAGTTCACCGTTCTCCTCTTCGATCACGTTTTTAATGATCCCTCGAGCATTACCGGAGAGGCGCACGAATTCAACCTGTTGCTCTGTCGAAAGGATCACCAGTTCCTGCAAGCGTTCACCGTGCAAAACCACTTCCCGAATAAAGCGATCTCCCTGGTCCTCGACAATGTTGCATTCGGTGATTGCCGAAACGTAAGGCACGGCGTTGCGCGCTTTACTCACCAAACCTTCCCACACCTGGCTTCGGTTCAGGCTCACACCGTTTGCTTCTGATTGCGCATTTACTTGAATGCGGCGACTGATATTAATCATGGAAAACTCCGTTTGATTCTGTATTCAAAACAGCTGCCCCCACGCTTGATTCAAGGGTGCAGCACATCATTACCGGCGAACGGTAAACATCCTTGTTAATACTGCAATCCATTTGAAGCGTCTTAGACGGTCAAATACCCGCCATCAACAGCTAAGGCCGTGCCGGTGACAAAACTGGCGTCATCGGACAGCAGCCATAGCGCAGCCTTGGCGATTTCTTCCGGTTTTCCGAAACGACCGATAGGGTGTCGTTCGCGCAATGCAGCGAACTGTTTGGCAAAATTCGGCTCTTCACTCGCACGCACGATCATCGGCGTTTCGATGATGCCTGGCATGATTGCGTTGACCCGGATATTGAGGGTGCCGTAGTCGACGGCGGCAGCCTTGGTCAAACCGACCACCCCATGCTTGGCAGCGATATAGTCCGACGCAGCGGCAATCGCTACCGAGCCCAGGGACGAAGCGGTATTCACGATGGCGCCACCGCCACTGTTCAACATGGCGCGGATCTGATGCTTCATGCAGTAGAAAACACCGGTCAGGTCGATGCGGATAATGCGATCCCACGCCGCAGACGAGATTTCATGCAGAGGCAAATTGCTTTGCTCGACCCCTGCATTGTTGAACGCGCCATGCAGACGGCCAAATCGAGTGACGACATCATCGACTGCTGCGGCCACAGCATCTTCGTCGGTAACGTCGCAGGGGATTGAATAAACCTTGCCGCCGGCCGCCGTGACAGCGCTGGCGGTTTCTTCGATGCCTGCGGCATCACGATCAAGCAGCACAACCCTCGCGCCAGCTTTGGCAAAAGCCAGTGCCGAAGCACGGCCAATACCGCCCGAGGCGCCAGTGATAATGATGTTCCGGTCGTCAAGGTTGCTCATAGCCACACTCTCGTTTTGTAGTGCCACGTACTTTATTTACCGGGGCAACGATCGGGAATCCCGTAAAACCACCAAAGACTGTTGCGCCGTTGCACCAATCAGCGGTGGGTCAAATCCAGCGCCACATCGACGATCATGTCCTCTTGCCCACAGACCATTTTTCGCCGAACCAATTCGACCAGGATGTCGACGGTACGCAACCCGTAGCGCTGGGCAGCCGCTTCGGCATGGCGAAGGAAGCTTGAGTAAACGCCGGCACAACCCAGTGCCAGCGTTTCGCGATCAACGCGCACTGGACGGTCCTGCAGGGGACGGATGATGTCATCGGCGGCATTCATCAGGGTGTACAGATCGGTGCCATGGTTCCAGCCCAGGCGCTCGGCTGCGGCGATGAACACCTCCAATGGTGTGTTGCCTGCACCGGCCCCCATTCCAGCCAGACTGGCGTCAACGCGATCACAACCCTGACCACCGCGACGATGGAGTTGGCAACGCCCAAGCTCAGGTTGTAGTGGGCATGGATACCCGTCTTCGCATGGGGGGCGAGAACATTTTTCAACGCCCGGAATCAGTCGCGCACGTCGCCCATATTCAGCCCTCCCGGAGTCGACCACATAGATGCAGTTAGCACCGTAGCTTTCCATCAGCTTGCCCTGCTGCACCACCCCTTGGGAGGGCTACATATGGCTCATCATCAAGAAGCCAACCACATCCATGTCCAGCTTTCGTGCGTATCCGTTGGTCCTACGCCCACTTCCATTGAAAATTGGGGTGGCTTGTAGCCGCGGAGCGATAGCTTCAGTGATATGAAAGGACAGAAGAAAAAATCGGAGCCGGACTCGCCGGCCCCATTCCTTTCAGTCAATCAGACTAATAAGGTTGAAAACCTATTACACGCTCAAGCACAGATACTTGATTTCCAGATAGTCTTCGATGCCGTACTTGGAGCCTTCACGGCCCAGGCCCGAGGCCTTGATGCCACCGAACGGCGCGACTTCGTTGGAGATCAACCCGGTGTTGACGCCGACCATGCCGTATTCCAGGGCTTCCGCCACGCGGAATACACGGCCCAGGTCGCGAGCATAGAAGTACGAAGCCAGGCCGAACTCGGTGTCGTTGGACATCGCGATCACCTCGGCTTCGTCTTTGAAGCGGAACAGTGGAGCCAGTGGACCAAAGGTTTCTTCCTTGGCCACGGCAGCGCTCTTCGGTACGTTGACCAGAATGGTCGGCTCGAAGAAGTTGCCTTCGATGGTGTTGCCACCGGCCAGTACCTGGGCGCCTTTGCTCAAGGCGTCGGCGATGTGTTCTTTGACCTTGGCCACGGCTTTTTCGTCGATCAGCGGACCAGTAGTGGTACCGGCTTCCAGACCGTTGCCGATCTTGAGTTTGGCGACAGCCACTTTGAGCTTCTCGGCGAATGCGTCGTAAACGCCGTCCTGAATGTACAGACGGTTGGCGCAGACGCAAGTCTGGCCGTTGTTGCGGTACTTGGAAATGATCGCGCCTTCGACGGCCTTATCCAGGTCCGCGTCGTCGAACACGATGAACGGCGCGTTGCCGCCCAGTTCCAGGGCCACTTTCTTGATGTCCTTGGCGCATTCGGCCATCAGTTGACGACCGATTTCGGTCGAACCGGTGAAGGACAGCTTGCGTACGATCGGGTTGCTGGTCAGCTCGGTACCGATGTCGCCGGCGCTGCCGGAAACAACGCTGAACACGCCAGCCGGGATGCCGGCACGCTGGGCCAGTTCGGCTAGGGCGAAAGCGGAGTACGGGGTTTGCGAAGCAGGCTTGAGCACCATGGTGCAACCGGCGGCCAGGGCCGGGCCGGCCTTACGGGTGATCATTGCAGCCGGGAAGTTCCACGGGGTGATCGCAGCGGTCACGCCGATTGGCTGCTTGATTACGATCAGGCGCTTGTCTGGCTGGTGGCCCGGAATCACGTCACCGTAGATGCGCTTGGCTTCTTCGGCGAACCATTCGATGAAGGACGCGGCGTAAACGATTTCGCCCTTGGCTTCGGCCAATGGCTTGCCTTGTTCCAGGGTCATCAGACGAGCCAGGTCATCCTAGTTCTCGATGATCAGTTCGAACCAGCGACGCAGTTTGTTCGCACGTTCTTTGGCGGTCAGTGCACGCCAGGCCGGCAGCGCTTTGTCAGCGGCTTCGATGGCGCGGCGGGTTTCGGCAGCGCCCATTTTCGGCACGGTGCCCAGAATTTCGCCCGTTGCCGGGTTGTTGACCTTGATCGTCTGACCATTGTCCGCATCGACCCAAGCGCCATCGATGAAGGCTTGCTGGCGGAACAACTGAGTGTCTTTAAGCTGCATGACGTTTCCTTTTCTGAATGAGGGGTTGGCGAGCGTTGGCTTAAACCAAAGCGCTACGTCTTTTCAGCTCATGGTTCAGAATGAAATCGTTCTCGGAATAATCCACCGGGCAATCGATAACGTGCACACCCGGCTCACTGATGCAGCGCTGCAGTAGCGGCAAGAAGCCTTCGGCGCTTTCCACCCGGTGGCCCTTGGCACCATAGCTTCGCGCATACATGACGAAATCCGGGTTGCCGTAGTCCAGCCCAAAATCAGTGAACCCCATGTTGGACTGCTTCCAACGGATCATGCCGTAGCCATCATCGCGTAGGATGATGACCGTCAGGTTCATCTTCAAACGTACGGCGGTTTCCAGCTCCTGGCTGTTCATCATGAAGCCGCCGTCACCGCACACAGCTACCACAGGACGATCCGGATAGACCAAATGTGAAGCCATCGCCGAAGGCAGGCCCGCACCCATCGTTGCCAAGGCATTGTCTAACAGTACGGTGTTGGGTTTATGTGCCTTGTAGTTGCGCGCGAACCAGATTTTGTAGATGCCGTTATCCAGAGCCACGATGCCTTCGGAGGGCATGGCACGACGCACGTCGGCGACAAAGCGCTGCGGGTAGATCGGGAAACGGTTGTCGTCCGCGCCCTCGATCACTTGGGCCTCGTTGGATTCACGGATCGTCATAAGGCGGGTGAAGTCCCAGTGTGAAGTGTCATTCAAGGACTCGCCGATCTGCCAAACAGCATTGGCGATATCGCCGATCACTTCGACCTGTGGGAAGTACACCGGATCGACCTCGGCGGAGCGGAAGTTGATGTGGATGACTTCGGTGCCGCCACGGACCATGAAAAATGGCGGTTTCTCAATCACGTCGTGGCCAATGTTTACGATCAGATCAGCCGCCTCGACGGCACGGTGCACGAAGTCGCCGGAAGACAGTGCGGCATTGCCAAGGAAGCGTGGATGACGCTCATCTACCACGCCTTTGCCCATCTGAGTGGTGACAAAAGGGATGCCGGTCTTGTCGATCAGTTGCTTGAGTACCTTGGCAGTCATCTTGCGATTGGCGCCGGCACCAATCACGAGGATCGGGCTACGGGCTGTCTGCAATTTCTCGACTGCGGCCTCGATGGCCTTGTGTTCGGCCAGTGGGCGACGATGCAGGCTCGGAGGAATTGGCCGGCTTTCGGTCTGCTCCGCGGCGATGTCCTCGGGAAGTTCAAGATGAACCGCTCCGGGCTTTTCTTCCTCAGCAAGGCGGAAGGCTTCACGCACACGCGAGGGAATGTTGTCAGCGGACGCCAACTGGTGGGTGTACTTGGTCAGCGGTTGCATCATCCCAACAACATCAAGAATCTGGAAACGGCCCTGCTTGGACTTTTTGATTGGCTTCTGCCCGGTAATCATGAGCATTGGCATTCCACCCAAGTAGGCATAGGCGCCAGCAGTGACCAGGTTCGTAGCGCCAGGGCCAAGGGTCGATAAGCTGACTCCCGTTTTGCCGGTTAACCGGCCATAGGTTGCCGCCATGAAACCAGCCGATTGCTCATGTCGAGTTAGAACGAGCCGGATGTTGGAACGCCTGAGTGATTCAAGTAAATCCAGGTTCTCTTCACCAGGAATCCCGAACACGAACTCTACGCCCTCATTCTCGAGGCACTGCACTACGACGTCTGAAGCCTTGAGCATTTCACTCTCCTCTAAAATCATGTATCCGTGCTTGAGGTGCAACCTTGGACAATTCGCTTACGATGGCGAGGAACCTAACGACTTCGCCAACGTTGCGCATTCTGATGGTAAATGTCTTTTCACAACTTTTCGGATCAAACACCGGCATTTGGCTTCCAGCCTCCCTGACATCGCAAGGGAGGCCAACAGTCGCGGCGCGATGTGGACACAAAACGGTGTGGGTTCCATTCGGCGACCTACCGGCGTAAACAACCTGTCACCATAGTCGTTTCGTAACCGCTTGAGCGACCCGCTGACGGCTGCCTGCGTAACACCCAGATTCTGCGCCGCAATTAAAGCGGAGTGGTCTCGCCACAGCGCCTAAAAGGTATAGAGCAGATTTAGATCTTTCATCACAGCGCCTTGACTGATATTCAGAAACCAAAACACTGCACTTGCCAGCAAAGCGACGTGGGCTTCGACCGGCAAGTGCAGTAAAACTGGAATTCTTGAGTGTTATGCGGACGCGTGGATAACTCAACGTCGTGTCAGGTCCAGTGCCACATCGACGATCATGTCCTCTTGCCCACCGACCATTTTTCGCTGCCCCAATTCGACCAGGATGTCGACGGTACGCAACCCGTAGCGCTGGGCCGCCGCTTCGGCATGACGCAGGAAGCTGGAGTAAACGCCTGCATAACCCAGCGCCAGCGTCTCGCGATCTACCCGCACCGGACGGTCCTGCAGCGGACGGATGATGTCATCGGCGGCATCCATCAAGGTGTAGAGGTCGGTGCCATGATTCCAGCCCAGTCGCTCGGCGGCAGCGATGAACACCTCCAATGGCGCGTTGCCCGCCCCCGCCCCCATGCCAGCCAGGCTGGCGTCAATGCGGTCACAGCCCTCTTCCACCGCGACGATGGAGTTGGCCACGCCCAGGCTCAGGTTGTGGTGGGCGTGCATGCCGGTTTCGGTTTCCGGCTTGAGCACCGCCTTGAAAGCACGGAAACGCTCGCGGATGTCCTGCATGTTCATCGCCCCACCGGAGTCAGCCATGTACACGCAGGTCGCGCCGTAGCTCTCCATCAACTTGGCTTGGGCGGCCAACTGCTCAGCCGGAATCATGTGGCTCATCATCAGGAAACCGACGGTGTCCATGCCCAGCTCGCGGGCATACTCGATGTGCTGTTTCGACACATCCGCTTCGGTGCAATGAGTGGCGATGCGCACCACTCGGGCACCAGCGTTGTAGGCCGCTTTCAGGTCATGCACCGTGCCGATGCCGGGCAACAACAAGGTAGTGATTTTGGCGTGACTGATGACATCGGCCGCTGCCTCGATCCACTCCAGATCAGTGTGCGCCGCGAAGCCGTAGTTGAAGCTGGAGCCTTGCAGGCCGTCACCGTGTGCGACTTCGATCGAGTCGACCTTGGCCTTGTCCAGGGCACGGGCGATGTCCTGCACATTCTGGATCGAGTACTGGTGGCGAATCGCGTGGCTGCCGTCACGCAGGGTCACGTCGGAGATGTAGAGTTTTTTACCGGGATTGAAAGTCATGTCGGTCTCCTCAGGCGTTCAGCATCGACTGCGCCATGCGCTCGGCGGTGGCCAAGGCTGCGGAGGTCATGATGTCGAGATTGCCGGCGTAGGCTGGCAGGTAATGGGCGGCACCTTCGACTTCGAGGAACACCGAAGTTTTGAGGCCGGAGAATTTGCCGAGGCCCGGAATATTCAGCGGCGCGTCTTCAGGAATCACGTCGAACTGGACCTTTTGCTTCAGGCGATAGCCCGGCACATAAGCCTGTACGGCGGCAGCCATCTCGACGATAGAGGCTTCGACCAGTGCCTGATCCACCGCTTCGGACAGCACAAACACCGTGTCGCGCATCATCAACGGCGGTTCGGCCGGGTTCATCACGATGATCGCCTTGCCCTTGGCTGCACCGCCGATCACTTCGATAGCCTTGGAGGTGGTTTCGGTGAATTCGTCGATGTTGGCACGGGTGCCGGGACCGGCAGATTTGCTGGCGATCGAGGCGACGATTTCGGCGTAGTGCACCTTGGCCACTCGCGATACGGCCGCGACCATCGGGATGGTCGCCTGGCCACCGCAGGTGACCATGTTGACATTGAGTTGGCCGAGATTCTGCTCCAGATTGACCACCGGCACGCAGTACGGGCCGATGGCCGCGGGCGTCAGGTCGATCAGGCGAATGCCGGGTTTGATCGAGCGCAGGAACGCATCGTTCTTCACATGGGCGCCGGCCGAAGTGGCATCGAAGACGAAGTCGATGTCCTTGAAGACGTCCATGCGGGTCAGGCCTTCAACGCCTTCATGGGTCACGGCTACTCCCATGCGTTCGGCACGGGCCAGGCCGTCGGAAGCCGGATCGATACCGACCATGGCGGCCATTTTCAGGTGCTTGCCGTGACGCAAAATCTTGATCATCAGGTCAGTGCCGATATTGCCCGAGCCGATGATGGCGACGCTGATTGGATTGCTCATTGTTATTGTGTCCTGTCGTTGCACACTGCCTGGGAATCAGGCGTTACCACGCCGGCGTTCAGCAAGGGTCTTGCCACCTGCGGCCCACTGGGTTTCGGGAATCTCTTGAAGCAGCACGCGTACGCTTTCTACGGGCACATCGAGGCTTTGCGCGATGGCCTGGGTGACGTTAACCAACAGTGCATACTTCTTCTCTTCACTGCGGCCCTCGGCGAGGTGGATCATGGCGATAGGCATGGTCGATAGCTCCGGATCAGCGCTGGCTGGACGAGGTGAAGCGCATGGAGACGCTGCCCAAATGCTGGTAGCGCACGGTGATGTTGTCCCCGGCAGCAACAGCAATGGCCTCGGTGATGCCACCGGTCATGATGAAACAGCCCGCCGGCAGTTCACGCCCCTTGGCGCCAAGCATGTTCGCCAGCATGGCGACGCTCTGCGCCGGGTGACCGAGCACCGCGGCGCCGGCGCCGGTGGCGACCACTTCGCCGTTCTTCTCCAGCACCACGCCCAGGCATTTGAGGTCGATGCCCTGCACACCGCACATCTGCCCGCCGGTGACGAATCGCGCCGAAGAGGTGTTGTCGGCAATCACACTCTTGAGATCGAAGCGGAAGTTCTCGTAGCGCGAGTCGATCACTTCGACCGCCGGGAGGATGAAATCAGTGGCCGCCAAGACGTCGCCAACATGGATGCCCGGGCCCTTGAGCGGATACTTGAGGACGAAGGCGATCTCGGCCTCGACCTTGGGATGGATCAACCCGTCGACATCGATAGCCGCGCCGTCCAGGCAGGAACCGTAGTCCGTGAGGAAGCCGTGGATAGGGTCAGTGACCCCCATTTGCTTCATCTTCGCGAAAGACGTCAGGCCCATTTTCAGTCCGGCGATTCGTACACCGCGGGACTCCTTGCGCTGGCGAATGGCGTCCTGAATCGCATAGGCATCTTCCCAATCCATGTCCGGGTGGGCGTCGGTAATTTTGGACACCGCCTCGCGGTTGAGCTCGGCGTTTTCCAGGTGTTCGGCCAGTTGGGCGATAGTTGCTGCAGAGAGATTCATAAGGGTTTCCTTCAAACGAAACGAACGGAGGCCGAGCCGATACCGCCCAGGCTTATGCGCAATTGATCTCCGGCCTTGACCGGCACCATGGCGGCCAGTGAACCGGAGAGAATGACTTCGCCCTTGTTCAGGCCAATGCCAAGCTGGCCGAGTTTGTTGGCCAGCCAGGCCACGGCATTCGCCGGATGGCCGAGGGCCGCGGCACCCGCGCCGGTCGCGACCACTTCGCCGTTCTTTTCTAGGGTCATGCCGACACAGGCAAGGTCGACGTCACGCGGGGCCACGCCCTGCCCGCCCAGGACGAAAGCCCCGGCGGAAGCGTTGTCGGCGACGGTATCCTGGATGCGGATTTTCCAGTCACGGATGCGCGAATCGACAATCTCGAAGCACGGCATTACATAGGCAGTGGCCCGCAATACATCAGCCACGGTGATGCCGGGGCCACGCAGATCTTCCTTGAGCACGAAAGCGATCTCGCCTTCGGCCTTGGGTGCGATCAAGCCGTCGATGGCAATGGCGGCGCCGTCGGCATAGAGCATGTCCGAGAGCAGATGACCGAAGTCCGGTTGATCGACGCCGAGCATGTCCATCACCACTTTGCTGGTGACGCCGATCTTTTTGCCAATCACCTTTTGGCCTTCGTCAAGGCGTCGCTGAATCATCTCCAGCTGTACCTGGTAAGCCTGCTCCAGCGTCATGTCCGGATAGGTATCGGTCAACGGAGCCACAGCCTGGCGGTTGCTGAGGGCCTGATGCAGTTGCTGGCCGAGAATGTGGATCTCTTGCTTTTTCATGAATAGCTCCTTACAGCCGTACGCAGACATTGCGCAGCTCGGTGTAGAACTCAAGCGAATGCACGCCCCCCTCACGTCCGATACCCGACTGCTTGGCACCGCCGAAGGCGGTACGCAGGTCGCGCAGGAACCACGAGTTGATCCAGCAGACACCCACGTCCAGCGCGCTGCCCAAACGATGGGCGACCTGCAGGTTGCTAGTCCACACGCTGGCGGCGAGTCCATAGGGTGTGTCGTTAGCCAGGCGGACGACTTCTTCTTCGGTATCAAAAGGAGCGATGTGGCAAACCGGGCCAAAGATTTCCTCGCGCACCACGGCCGAAGTTTCCGCAAGGCCGGTCCAGATCGTCGGCTCAAACCAGGCCCCTTCGGCCAGGTGTTCCGGTACCTGGGCAATGCCACCGCCGTGAACGACCGTGGCACCGTCGGCGACCGCCTGACGGCAATAAGAGAGAATTTTTTCGCGGTGACCGAGCGAGATCACTGGTCCCATGGTGCTGTCGTGCTGGTTCGGGTCACCCACTTTGATGCCTTCTGCGTGGGCCTTGAATGCAGCGACAAAGCGCTCGAACAGCGGACGCTGCACGTAGATGCGCTCGGTTCCCAGGCACACCTGACCGCTGTTCTCGAACACAGCGCGCCCCAATCCTTTGACGGCCTTTTCCAGGTCCGCATCGGCGAAAACGATGCCGGCGTTTTTGCCGCCAAGTTCCAGCGATACCGGGCGGATACCCTTGGCTGCGGCCTTCATGATGATCTCGCCCGTGCCGGTTTCACCGGTGAAGGTGACACCATTGACCTCTGGGTGAGCGGTGAGGAAGGCACCAGCCGAGTCACCGCCGAAACCATGCACCACGTTGTACACACCCGGTGGCACGCCGGCCTCATTCATGACCTCGGCGAGCAGTGTGGCAGTGGCCGGTGTCTCTTCAGAGGGTTTAACCACCACAGTATTGCCACAGGCCAGGGCCGGGCCGACCTTCCAGGTCATCAGCAACAGCGGCAGGTTCCAAGGGCAAACAACGGCGATGACGCCACGCGGTGCTCGCACGCTGTAGTTCACGGCCTTGCCACCGTCAGGCGTATCCATCACGAAACTTTCGGTCGGCACATTCTTGATCAGGTCGGCGAACACCTTGAAGTTGGCCGCGCCACGGGGAATGTCCAAGTGCCCGGCGAGTGCGCGGGGTTTGCCGGTATCGGCCACTTCCGCAGCCACAAACTCTTCATGACGACGTTCGATGCCCTCCGCCACTTTGTGCAACAGGGCCGTTCGCTGGGCGACGGTCATGCTGCCCCAAGGGCCTTTCAATGCTGCTTGCGCAGCTCGCACGGCGGCGTCGACCTCAGCTTTGCCGGCTTCATGTACCACGCCGATCAGGCTGTTGTCGGCCGGGTTTCGGTTCTCGAACGTACGGGCGCTACTCACCCATTCACCATTGATGAAATGGCGGAATTCTTTCGCAGGCATACGGTGTTCCTTCTTGTTTTAGAGTGTTTGAACGCTGGCTTCGGGGTCGCCCGCTGTCAGGTATTCCCACATGCGTTCGTAAATTCGGCCGCTGGTGACAGCCCGTTGCGCGCAGGCCTGTGCGTCGAGTACCGGTCCTTGGATTGCAAGACCCGCGCTGTGCAGTTGCAATTCAATCCGTGCGGCGTCTTCCAGGTACCAGGTCAGCGTCAACGCTTCGATCAGTGACGCGCCAATGACGATGGCGCCATTGCCACGCATGACCAGGGCGTTTCCCTGTCCTAATTGATTGGCCAGGTCGCGGGCCTGTTCGTCACTGCGCAGCAGCTGTGGGTCGTCCCACAGCGGAATTGGCGCCTGGAAATAGCTGCCCATTCCATGGCGCGGTTGAGGTGTCAGCCTTGCACACGACAGGGTCATGACCTGGGCAGGCATGCTGCGAATCACAGCGTGGGCATCCGGGCGGCGACGGTATATTTGCTGGTGGATGCGGACCTCACCCAGCACACCCTCGGGCAATTCACCTTTGATCGGGACCACAACGCCTGACTCGCCCGGCCGGATCAAACCCATCGGCTGCGCTGCGCAAACCAGAAAGTGCTCCTCATCCAGCCGCAGACTGCAGTGCCCGTAGGCATGCACTAAACCGGCGCGGGCCAAGGCCCGCGCGGCCACGCGCACTTGCGATTGCTGATCGCGGCTGGGAGTTGGCAAGCGACTCACGATTTGAACTCCGGAATGTCTGGCTTCGCACCCCACGCGCAGAATCCCGCACCCTCCGCGGGAAACTGCCGAGGTTGGTGGGTTGCATCATTCTCCGGAGAGATCAGGCTGACCCCTGTCGAGTATTCGTAGGTCATGCCGTCAGGACCCTCGAAGTAGAGGAACATCGCGCCCGAGGTGGGGTGGCGGCCCGGACCGAAGAGGATGCGAATGCCCCGCTCAACCAGGAAGTAGTAGGCGCGCATCAAGTCATCGACGGTTTCCACCTGATGGTTGATGTGTTGCACACCGGGATGGGACGAAGGGAACAACGCGATCTTGTGATGGACCTCGTCGATGCGCAGTAGCGGCGCCTCGCCAATTCGGTCACTGACCCTGGCGTTTGCGAGCTGAGTCCAGAACAGCTCGTCACGCCGGGCATTCAGGGTGCGCAAGCCAATGTGGCTGAAACCGGTGATGCCGGCATCGCGACTCGGGAAATAGCGTCGCCCGCTTGCCTGGGGACGCAAGACCAGCTCGATGTTGTTGCCGCTGGGATCTTTGAAGCGAATGAAGTCGTCGACATAGCGCACTTCAGCGTCTGCACGCGAGCCATGCTGCACGTCGAACTCATGACGTTCCAGTAGCACCGCTGCGTCTTCCAGGTCTTGCGCTGTCCTGACCTCGAACGCTGTCGTGGTTTCCTGCGGATCACCCTCGTAATAGCAGAGCGTGTGGTCGCGACTGTCCGATCGGAAGTACACCGCGCCGTTGGCTTCTCGGGCGACCTGCAGTCCGAGAACCTGAGTGGCGTAGCGACGTGCTTCGTCCAGATTCGCGGTACCCAACCGTATGTATCGAATGTCATGCAGGTTGATCATGAGGGATGTCCTCTTATTTATTGTTGTCTGGGATTCATCTTCCCGTTGCCCAATAAATAAAAGAAGCAAATATTAGTTATTCATACTATCTGAAATTATTATAGATATATCAGCTTTTTCGGGAGCAAAAAAATGCCCCGGATCCGTAGATACGAGGCATTGGTACCTGCGAATCAGGTCAACCGATTGCCTCCTTGGCAATGTCTGAAGCGGCAGCCTGCGTACTCATCTCGCCCACTGTTTTATTCTTTGGCATGGAAATCACGAACAACGCGGAGATGACGTAGAAGCCGGCGCAGACGATCAGTCCCGCTGCCAGGCTATAAAAGCTGGCAATGCCACTGAGCAGCACGGGGGCAAAAGCCGCCAACCCTCGGCCCATGTTGAAACAGAAGCCCGCCCCAAGCGTTCGCACCCGGATGGGGTACATCTCGCTGAAGTAAGAACCAAACAACCCTGCAAACACCATGAAAAATGCGTACCCCGCCCCTATCCAGATCAGCGATTGGGTCTGGGTGGTATAGACATAGACCAGCGCCATGATGGATGTCAGCAACAGCGATATAACAATCGTAAGCCGCTTGCCAATGCGGTCGGCGATGAAACCGAATACGTTCAGGCCAAAGAAATTCCCGAGATGGAGTACCGCCATAAAACTGGTCATCGACGCCAGACTCAAGCCACGGTCCTGTATCAGATAGGTGGGCAGCCACGTGCTGACGCCCCAGGAGCCAAGCAACGCGAAGCTGGCTGCAAGGGACCCCAGCAGGGTGTAACGAAGTAGTTCAGGCGAAAAAATCTCCCTGACCGATACCCGCTGCGCAGCAGTGCCCTGAGTATCGCGCTGAGCCTTCCAGGCCGGAGATTCCGGAATCAGGAAATACACATAAATGATCGGCAGGATCACCGCGGCGCCGGACACGAAAAACATCAAACGCCATTCCGGCAGCATGAACTTCGCCGCCAGGGCCGCCGCGATGGCGCCAATCGGGAAGGCACTGATCACGAAGGAAATGGCTCTGGCGCGTTGCTTGGGCGGCCACGTTTCTACGATATAAGCCGAGAGGATCGTCCATACCCCGCCAAGCCCGAGACCAGAGACAAATCTCAAGCCCATCAGTACGTAGAGATCATGAGCGAATGCAAAGAAACAGGTCAGTGTGCCGAAGATTGCCAGCGATGCAATCAATGCCTTGCGACGGCCAAAGTTGTCGGAGTACCAGCCTGTGGCAACGCCGCTCACACCAATACCCAGCAATGTAGCGCTCGCCAGCGCACCTACCTCATGGAGGCTGAAACCCATGTCCTGGCGGATAACGGGCAAAGCGAGCGTTAGCAGGATGATCTCCATCGCATCAAAGAGGTAGGCGATGAATCCACCGATCAGTACGTGCCACTTGGATATTCCAGTCATGGTTTCACCTGGTTTTAATTATTGGACAGTGATGTTCGTACTAGGGCCGCCACGTGTTTTATGACTGCCCATGAAGGAGGCGACGCTCAGAATCGGTAAACGGCCTGCAGCCAGATGCGATCACCTTCGGCTCGGTTCTCGACCTTCGTCTCGTGCTGCCATTTCATGACAAACCCGATTGCCGGGGTCTGGTATTTGATCGCGGGGCCGATCGCGGCGACTTGACCACGGTTGCCATCCAGGTAGGTCTCGCCATTCTTCTCATCATCGCTGAGCTGTTTGTACAGGTAGCCGTTCACACCTACCTGCCATTCGCGGGTGATGTTGTAGCCGATGTTGTAGTCGGCGTTGAACTCACGGCCGGAGCGATAGTTGGTTTCGGAGTTCTCGCCATTGATCATGTAGATGAGCTTGGCGCTGACCTCCAAATTCTCCAGCGGATAAGCGGTAAATGAATACCAGGGACCGTAAGCCCATGTATTTCGACCCGGATTGAAAAGGCGATCCTTATCATAGGACCCAATGGGCGCAAACACATCCAGACCGAGTAACTGGTGGTACCGTGGAGAGCTCCAACCCAATACAAATGGAACCACCGTCAGATCGCCTACACCTTCTTGATGGTCGCTGCGATGAACGCGACCACGAGGCGTATCGACATCAAAACTGATGTCACCCTTGATCAAGGGCAAGGCAAGGCGACTGGCCAGTTTGGCACCCAGTATCGAGAAGTCCTGGTAGACGTAATCCACGCGTATCGACAGTGCCTGGACGTTAAGGTCAAAGTTGTGAATACCCTGTTTTTTATCGCCCTCGCCGTCCAGCGTCTTGTTCGCACTGTAGTCGGACAAGTAGAAGAACTCGGTAAAGCCTGGCGGTGGCATTTTTCCCGCGCCGACCGTATTCACACCCAGTGGGTATGAACTGCCGCCGCCCTCTGTTGCCTGGGCAAGCGGAACGCAAAGAAGGCCGATGCAGAGGGTACTGATCCAGGCGTTTGTCGCGCGCAGAGCATTTGATCTTGGTGTGCTCATCTCATGTTCCATTGTTATTTTTGTATGACGGAGGAGAGTTTTTTTGCAGCTTTCAGTGCTGGCGTTATTTAAAGGCGACTGGCAAATTTCAGGCGCAGCGAAGCACACCGTCATTTGTCAGGACGCTGCAAACAGTTGAGTTATTCAACGGCCGGGCATTGATTGCCCGGCCCTCAGCAAGGTGTTACCGAATAGTGGTTTCCAGCTCGCCGAGCCCTTCGATGCAGACTTTCAATACATCGCCGCGGTTCAGGAATGTGTGGCTTTCCATGCCCACGCCTGCCGGTGTTCCCGTCAACAGAACATCACCGGGAAACAGATCGATGGTCTGGCTCAGATAGGAAATCTGCTCTGCGACGCCGTACATATGGTTGCGAGTATTGGAGTCCTGTACCCACACGCCATTCCTCGACAGCTTGATATCCAGGTTCTCGGGATCTTTGACAAATTGTGCCGGCGTCAGGTACGGGCCCAGCGGGCAAGACCCCGTGAAGCATTTGTGGCCAATCCAGTCGAAGCGAAACGGCGAGCTGGGATCGACTTGCTCGCGACGCAGTCGATCGCGCGCGGACAGGTCATTGGCGCAGGTGTAACCCGCCACATAGTCGAGCGCCTCTTCAATGGAGACACGCGATGCTCGCTTGCCGATCACCACCGCCAACTCGGCCTCCCAATCGAGCATGCGGACACCTGCCGGAAAATCTACCGCTTGCTTGTGTGCGACCAGACTGCCACGACCGGGCTTGATGAAATGCCAGGGAGCAATGCCCTCACTGCGGGGATCCAGCGACAGTTTCATGTTGAACGCACGGGCCATGGCTTCGACATGGTCACGATAGTTTGCTCCCGCACAATAGATTGTGCCTGGACGGTCCAGGAATGGAGCAAAGCGCAACGTGGCAAGATCAAGCCGCTGCGACTCATAGAGCGCTGGCGCTCCAAACACGGCCATTGCAAGCTTTTGCAGCTGCGGATTGGACGTCTCCCAGCAATCGAGCAATGCATCAATGGAAGCTGCCGGCAACTCAAGGCCGGCCTTGGCCACAAGCTGACCAAGATCATAGGCGTACTCGCCAACCAGCAGGCCGGTAGCGTTTGACTGGACATCCGTCCGATAGGTGAAAAGCTGATACTTCATGGGGCCACCTTCACAGGAGCGAAAAACGTTGGTTGGAAAAGCTGACGTGGAGCGTGAGGCCGCCTTCCATGAGCAGCCACTTGCGTACAACCACGTCATAAACTCCGTGGGCGATAAAGGGATCCGACTGGACAATGCGCTGAGCTTCGGCATGATCCACCGCACGCAAAATGCTCATACCCCCCAGCTCACCGGGAAGGGTCTGATCCGAGACAAAGGGCCCGGAAGCGAACAACTCGCCGCGTTGCTGCGCCAGAATCGCCCACTTCAAGTGGGCGTCCAGCAGCTCTGGTACGCGGGTCAGGTCCCGTGGCGTACGCATGACCACGAACAGCGGCTTGTTCAACATCCCTGCCAGCAGTTCCTTGGTCGTAGAGCTATCACTCATCACGCACCGCCTCGAAATTCTGAATGAAGGCTTCAGGAGGTGGATTGGTTGCCCACACGGCGATCAGGTCTGGTGGTGCCCCGTCGATAGCCAGCCATTCGCTGTCATCTTCGGGAATGACATCGATGTCCCAGAAGTATTCAACCATGCTGTCCCAAGGGTCGCGGATGTAATGAAAGTAATTGGAGCCGGCCACATGTCGTCCAAGGCCAAAAGCGCTTTCGTAGCCCAGGCTCATCAGGTGTTGAGCGCCCAATTCGATCTCATCAATACCCATCACCTCAAAACTGAGATGATGCAGACCGCTATGACTGCTCTTGGCCAGGCCCAGTACATGGTGATCACCGCCACAGCCACACCGCAGAAAGGCAATCTTGTCCCCCGCGCGATCAGAGACTTTCATCCCTAGCACCCGGGTATAGAAATCAATCGAACGATCCACATCGGGGGTGAACTTGATCAAGTGACCCAAGCGCAACGGTGTCACTCGACGCAACTTCGAGGACGGTGTGCATCCGCGCTGACCGATGCGGCGGTAACGGCCCGGGGTGTTCGACTCTGGCGTTGGCAAAGGAGCTAACGGCATGGAGTCGGCAGCGGTGACGTGAACCCAATCGCCGGACGGATCACGAAACCACAATCCGTCTTGCCCGATATCGAACGGTGCCGGATGGATGACCACACCGTGGTAGCTCAGGTTTTCGCGAATAGTCTGCAGCCCCTCAACATCGGTGCCAAACGAGATATAGCTGAGGCGCTTTGTAGTGCCGGGCATCAGTCGCACTTGATCCTGGGCGCGCCCTTTGCAACGCAACACCAAATGCTCACCTGCCATGCGGGCTTCGAGCCCGACCGCTTCGTAGAAGGAACGACCCACTTCCAGATCTGGAACTGTCACGCCTACGTGTTGTAGAGAACGAATCATCTTGGATGCTCCTTCTTAACGAATAGGGGAAAAGGGGGCAGCGCTCAACAGTTCAACCTGCTGGGCAACCACCAGATGACCGTTCTTGCCGAGGAACGTACGCCATCTTGGATCGCTGGACAGCGCCGCACGGCGTTGGGCGCGGTCCTCGTAGCTGGAATATCCCCACAACTGAATGACTCGATTGATGTCCCCTGTTTCCGGCTTGAAATAACCGATCAGGTTGCCCAGTGCCTCGCCCTGAAGTGGCAGCCCCTCCTCCTCGTAAGCACGCAGGAATTCGTGCAGGGCGCCTGGCTTGAGTTGATAGGTACGTTGTTCAATCAGCATGTTGTTTTCTCTTTTTTGGAAGGTGCCTGGGAGTCGGCCTGGGAGTCGGCTTCGATCAGCTTGATCACTGCCGAGATATCTTCTTCACCAATGCCTTCTTCAATAGCCCTTAGAAAGTAGGGCTTGGCGGCATTGAACAAAGGCGCGGCGCTTCCGAGTTCCTCGGACAGCTCACTGGCCATGTCGATGTACTTTTCCAGCGTGGCGAAAGGTCCTGGCGCCGGCAGGAAATGACGATCAGCCATCATCGGTGCCCTTGCGCTGAACATCGTTGAACCACCCGCGCTTTGGCGTATCACCTCAACCACCTGCTGTGCGCTGAACCCTGCTTTCACGCCAAGGTTTAACGCCTCGGCTGCGGCCAGGGTGTGAATAGTCACCAGATAGTTGGCGATCAATTTCATCGCGACCGCGCACCCAAACCCACCGATATGGAACTGGATGTCGGCGATTGCATCGAGCACGGGCTTGCAGTGCTCCACCAGATCAGGGTCACCGCCCAGAAATAAGGAAGCCTTGCGTTGGGAAACCATGGATGGAGTACCACTGACCTCCGCTTCCAGCACCCGCGCACCACGTTGTTCGATACGCTGAGCCATACGTTGCTTGAAGGCTTTGTGATAGGTGCCGATCTCGATGAGCGTGTGCTGCGCCCCTATGGACTGAAGCAGGCCATCAGGCCCCTCCATGATTCCCATGTGGGCCACTTCGCTGGGCAGGCAAGTGAGGATGAAGTTTGATTGCGCCGCTACGGCGGCTGGACTTTCGAGCGCGATGCCACCCTGACGGATGAAGGCTTCACGATCTCGACGACGGTAACCGACAACGCGAAATCCGGCCGCAAGCAGGTTGGTTGCGATAGGAAGGCCAAGTTGGCCGATTCCCACCATACCGATGGTTATCACAGGCATTTTTCGCCTCTCTTATTGTTGTTCTTTGACGCAAAGCTTGAAGCTCGGCTAAGCGCTAACCTAGGCGCGGCCGGGCTTGGGAGCAAACAGCGTGGGTTATGAATAAGTAGAAGCAGGCGTTATACGAAGGGGCTGGAGCGGGCTTGATGCCTCAGCCAACAGACTGGAAATCGATGATGAATACGAGGAGACAGAGTCCGCCTCAGGCAAGGTGTCTGTCAGCGGACTCGGTACAAAAGTGGTTTTGATAATTTACGACTACGCCTCACCCTCCTCCAATCAGTCAAAACTACGTATGAAACGTTGACTCTGGTTTCTCAAGCTTCCACTGGCGCGCCCATTGACGCGGCACTCTCGCGATCAAGCATTTGCGTGTGTGCCTGAGCCTCCTCTTCACTCATCAACTCGCCCTCCCACTTGGCCACCACAGCGGTTGCAATGGAGTTGCCGACGGCGTTGGTTGCCGAGCGCCCCATGTCGAGGAATGTATCGACGCCCAGAATCAGCAACAGCCCGGCCTCGGGGATATTGAACTGGTTCAGGGTGGCGGCAATCACCACCAATGATGCCCGCGGAACACCAGCCATGCCCTTGGACGTCAGCATCAGAATCAGCAACATGGTGATCTGGGTGCCAAGGGGCAGCTCAATGCCGTAGGCCTGGGCAATAAACAGCACCGCAAACGTGCAGTACATCATCGAACCATCGAGGTTGAACGAGTAACCCATCGGCATGACGAAACTGGAGATTTTGCGCTTCACGCCAAAGCGGTCGAGGGCGTCGAGAATTTTCGGATAGGCCGACTCAGAACTGGCCGTGGCGAAAGACAGCAGGAAAGCTTCCTTGATCAACACCACGAGCTTGAACACCCGGGGCCCGAGAAAAAGCAGGCCAGCCAGTACCAACAGCCCCCATAGCAAGAACAGCCCCAGATAAAAGTCGCCCATGAACACAGCGAACTTCAACAGGATTGCCAACCCGTTTACCGACACGGTCGCCGCCATGGCAGCCATCACCGCTATAGGCGCCAGTTTCATTACATAACCGGTGATTTTCAGCATCGCGTGGGACAGTTCTTCGATCAGGCCTACCAGGCGTTCGGCCTTTTTACCCAGCGCTGCCAGCGCGACGCCGAAGAACATGGAGAACACCACGATCTGCAGGATTTCGTTGTTGGCCATCGCCTCGGCGAAGGACTTGGGGACCAGGTGGATGACGAAATCCTTCAGGGTGAAGGCGGACGTCGCCAGATTGGTGTGAGCACCGATATCGGGTAGCGGGAGGCCGAGATTGTGGCCGGGCTGCAGCAGATTGGCCATGATCAGTCCCAGCACCAACGACACCAGCGAAGCTGTCACGAACCAGCCCAGGGACTTGGCGAATACGCGTCCGACCGAGGCGGCATCCCCCATATGTGCAATGCCGACCACCAGGGTCGAGAACACCAGCGGCCCGATCAACATTTTGATCAAGCGTAAAAAGACATCCGAGACAATGGAAATGTAGCCCGCCACTTTCGTCGCCGATTCTTTGTCCGGAAAATTGGTGAACACCATGTAGCCAATCACGATTCCCAGCGTCATGGCGATCAGAATCCATGCGGCTGCCGGTAGTTTGCTTTTCATAAAACACCTCTCGTTCAATCCAGTGCTGATTGCCTCAATGGCAGTCGCTCATTCGCAATGCGTTTCATCCGTGCAGACTTGACCAACCCAAGGTCATTCAAGGCCGACTCAGCAGCAGACAAACCGTCCTGAAATCAGGACGGCGCCTGTAAAAGAGGTGAAGAGCTAGTTTTTATTGGCAGTCCCCGACATGTAAGCGTCAGGCGGCTCCGGCAGTGCGGCAAGCATGTCCTGCAGTCCGGCGGCCCACTGCATTCTGATACGCATGAAGTACGGGTCGTCGGCCGTGATGCGATAACTTTTTGCACCGCCAAAACTGTCTTTTCTGAACACCAGCAGGTCCAGCGGCATACCCACCGACAGGTTGCTGCGCATGGTCGAGTCGAACGAGATCAGCCCGCAGCGCAGGCCCTCTTCGAGTGATGTGCGGTACGTGAGGTTGCGATCAAGTATCGGCCTGCCGTACT
Source organism: Pseudomonas sp. GM18 (assembly GCF_000282195.1). Taxonomy (GTDB): domain Bacteria; phylum Pseudomonadota; class Gammaproteobacteria; order Pseudomonadales; family Pseudomonadaceae; genus Aquipseudomonas. Next base: position 52,304 of record NZ_AKJT01000044.1, on the reverse strand, counting down.
TGCTTTCACCCAATTGCAGGAATGGCGTGTCCTCCGTCGCCTGAATGAAGTTACCTTGCGGGTAAATGCTGTACACATCCATCGGCCCCTCCGAGATCTGCCCGCCCACCAGAAAAGAGCAACTCAAGTCGGTCTTGCCTGCCAACTTGGTACGGTCCCGGGCGACGACTTCGCGAACGGTTTCGGCCACCAGCACAGTGGCGTCATAGAGTGTGTGGACATTCAACAGGTGCGGGCCAGGTCCACTGCAACGCTGCTTGAGCAGGTTCACCACCGATTGCGAGGTGGCCAGATTGCCCGCGGTTTGCAACACAATCAGCCGCTCTCCCGGCGTGCTGAAAATAAACAACTTACGAAACGTTGAAATCTGGTCGATACCGGCATTGGTCCGTGAGTCGGAGATGAACACCATCCCGTCGGCCAGGTGCATAGCGACGCAATAAGTCATTTGCGCTTACTCGTGAATTCTGGATGAAAGGCCATACCGTCATCCCTGACGGTATGGCCAATTACGGTGAGCGTTTCAGGTTTATTGGTGCTGAACCTGAAACAGCGACGTTACCTGTACCCGCGCCAGCATCGACTCGGCCCCGCCACCACGACGCATGCCGCGTACCGGGCAGGCGTCGAGGTAGTCCAGGCCCACCGCCAGTTTCAGATGGCGTTCGGGGCGGGCCAGCCGGTTGGTGACATCGAAGCTGTACCAACCATCGTCGAGCCAGGCTTCAGCCCAGGCATGACTGGCCAAGTGGTTTTCATCTTCGGTGCACAAGTAACCGGAGACATAACGCGCAGGAATCCCCAGGCTACGGGCGCAGGCCAGGAAGGCGTGAGTGTGGTCCTGACAGACCCCGCCTCCGCCCGCAAACGCCTCGGCAGCCGTGGTGTCCACGGTGGTTGCGCCCGGGTTGTAGACCATATGGTCGGCCAGGCCGTGCATCAGGTCGGTCAGCGCCGTTCGATCACGCCGTACACCGCAGTGCTGCACGGCGAAGGCATTCAGGGCATCGTCCGCTATCGTCAGCTTACTGGTGCGCAAAAACGGCAAAGGCGATTGGCTGTCGCGCTCCAGTTCACGATCCGAGTCGATATCCACCTGACCATAAGCTGTCAGTACCAAGGCCCCATGGGGTTCGTCCATCGTCAACACATGCAGGATGTTGCCGTACGGATCGAACTGGCTGCGTACCAGGCGCGGCAGTTCCAGGTGCCATTCCAGGATGCGCTGGCGTTCACTGTTCTGCGGCGTCAGACGCAGGAACTGAATGCTGGTGCAGACTTCATCGGCGTAGCTGTAGGTGGTGTCGTGACGTATGGACAGTTTCATACGGCCTCCAGATAGGACTCGTGAACGGTCTGGCCGAGATGGCGAACCTGGGAGATGAAGTCAGTCAGCCAGAGGTGCAGACCGAAACCGAGAATCTCGTCGATACCGGTGTAGCGCAGCCGCGCATTCAATTCGGCGGCCAGGCGCTGGGCCGGGCGGCCATTGTTGCCTGGCAGGCTGGCGAGGATCTGGTCCAGTTCCTCGATGCAGGCGTGCAGCGAACGCGGGACGTCACCGCGCAACAACAGCATCTCGGAGACCTGCTCGGCACCCGGCGCATTGCGGTAGATCTCGTTGAACGCCTCGAAGGACGACAAGGCCCGCAGCAAGGCACTCCACTGGTAGTAGCCGCGCGCGGAGTTGTCACTCACCTCCTCCGACTCCTCGCCGAACATTTCGTAGCGTGCATCCAGCAGGCGCAGCGTGTTGTCCGCCCGCTCAAGGAAAGTCCCCAGGCGAATGAAACAGTAGGCATCGTTGCGCATGATGGTGCCCGAGGTCGCACCGCGGAACAGGTGCGAGCGCTCCTTGACCCACTCGCAGAAATGGCTGATGCCATAACGCGCCAGACCATTGCTGGCGATGTTACGCATCTCCAGCCAAGTGGCGTTGATGTTCTCCCACATGTCGGCGGTGATGCGTCCGCGCACGGCATGAGCATTGGTCCGCGCGGCTTGCAAACAGCAATAGATACTCCCGGGGTTGGTTTCATCCAGCGCGAAGAAGTGCAACATGCGCTCGGTGTTGAGCTCACCATAACGCTCGTTGTAATCATCCAGCGTACCGGCGGCCAGCAGCGACATTGCCAGTTCGGCGCGGCCATCGGTGCGCCCCGCCTGAGGCATCAACGACAACGAGTAACTGACTTCGAGCATGCGCGCCAGGTTTTCGGCGCGCTCCAGGTAACGGGACATCCAGTAGAGGTCCGAAGCGGTTCTTGAAAGCATGTCTTAGTCCTCCACTACCCAAGTGTCTTTGGTGCCGCCGCCCTGAGACGAGTTCACCACCAGCGAGCCTTCGCGCAATGCCACGCGGGTCAGGCCACCGGGCACCAGACGGGTTTCTCTGCCCGACAACACAAACGGGCGCAGGTCAATGTGGCGTGGAGCGATGCCGTTTTCGACAAAGGTCGGGCACGTCGACAGGCACAGGGTTGGTTGGGCGATATAAGCTTCAGGGCGTGCCTTGAGGCGCGCGCGGAAGTCTTCGATTTCCGCCGCCGTGGCCGCCGGACCGACCAGCATGCCGTAACCGCCGGAACCCTGGGTTTCCTTGACCACCAGCTCAGGCAGATTCGCCAGCACATGGGACAGTTCTTCCGGCTTGCGGCATTGCCAGGTAGGCACGTTTTTGAGGATCGGTTCCTCGGCGAGGTAGAAGCGGATCATGTCGCCGACATAGGGATAGATCGACTTGTCATCGGCCACGCCGGTGCCGACGGCGTTCGCCAGCACCACATTGCCTGAGCGGTAAGCGGCAATCAGGCCGGGCACGCCGAGCATGGAGTCCGGGTTGAACGACAGAGGATCGAGATACGCATCGTCGAGGCGGCGATAAATGACGTCCACCTGTCTGGGGCCTGCGGTGGTGCGCATATAGACGTGATCGTCGCGGACAAACAGATCGGCGCCCTCAACCAGTTCCACGCCCATTTCACGGGCCAGGAACGCATGCTCGAAGTAAGCGCTGTTGAAGCGGCCCGGGGTCAGCACCACGGTTGTGGGATTGTCCAGCGGGCTGGAGCTCCTGAGAGTGTCCAGCAGCAGGTTCGGGTAGTGATCGATGGGCGCCACACGCTGGGCGGCGAAGAGTTCGGGGAACAAACGCATCATCATCTTGCGGTCTTCAAGCATGTAGCTGACGCCGCTGGGGGTGCGCAGATTGTCTTCCAGTACGTAGTAGCTGCCATCGCCGTCGCGGACCAGATCGACCCCGGCGATATGGGCGTAGATGCCCCGGTGCAGATTCAGGCCCTGCATGGCGACCTGATAACCCTCGTTGGCCAACACCTGTTCGGCCGGGATGATGCCCTCCTTGAGAATACGTTGCCCGTGATAGATGTCGTCCAGGAACATGTTCAATGCCTGGACCCGCTGAATGCAGCCACGCTCGACCATTTGCCATTCGCTGGCCTTGATGCTGCGCGGAATGATGTCGAACGGAATCAACCGCTCGGTGCCCTGCTCGTCCCCGTATAAAGTGAAGGTGATGCCGGCTCTGTGGAACAACAGGTCGGCTTCGCGACGACGTTGATCCAGCAACTCCAGAGGTGTGTCCGCCAACCAACGCGCGAACTCCTGGTAATGTGGGCGGCAGCCACCACTCGCATCATACATTTCGTTAAAAAAAGCTCGGGACATACCCTACTCCTTGCCGCGATACAGACGGCATTTTCTTATAACTTCGCTATTTCAATAAAATCAGGCCTTACGTTGTTTTAGTGAGTACTGTTTCTGTTGAGCACCTCAGTGTGCGTCGTTAACTTCCTGTCTCATTTGGAAACAAATTCCGCGTGATTTCGGCAATCTCTTGACGCGTTCCGACGCCAGAGACTTGGCCTTTGCGGTTTGATTTCTGGCGCCCCATTTATAACGTTCCCCCATTATTTTTTTCGTTGAAACCACACTAGCGGTGGTTTGAAAGTACTTTTGCAAGGGCTGTGCCCAAGTATTGTCATGACCTGTAAAAACCGAAAAAACCTTCCAGCAAGACGCCATTGCGACACATTATTTCATTTTTGAGACGAAAATCGATAAAGCGACTGAAACGGTTTTTCCACTTGTAACTTGCACAACTCTGGATCGGACGAAAATGGTGCATTTGGCAACTGATTTGAGTTTTATGCCCTACAAGCGGGAAATTCCTACTCACTGTTTTTATTCTGCGTGTAATACAAGGCGTCCAGCGCGGCGCATCGATTAATACCGATGCACTGTTAATGCTCAATAAAATGCACCCAGAGATGACACTGGCAGCAAAAGTGCCAAGTAGTGATGCAAAAATTTAAAGCTGGAGAGGACGGCCTGACAGCGAGCCTTACCATCCGTAGTACGCGACAGCGGCTACGCGCGCGCAGCCGCTTCCATCAGGCGCTTATGACACTTCGAATGCTTGCCGATTATTCAGCACGCGCTGAGCCTGTTCGTGATCCAGATCACCGACCTTGGCCGCGACCACGACAGTTGCGACACAGTTACCAATCAGGTTACCCGCCGCGCGTGCCATGCCAATGAACCAGTCGATGGACAGCACCAGCACCAGGCCGATCACCGGAATGCTTGGGACTGCACTCAGGGTTGCAGCCAGAATCACGATGGCCGAACCCGGTACGCCGTGAGCCCCCTTTGAAGTTACCAGCGACACCCCAAGTACCAGCAGCAAGTCACCGATCGACAGCGGCGTGTTGGTAGCTTGTGCGATAAACACGACCGCCAGGGTCAGGTAGATCGAGAAGGCATCGAGGTTGAACGAATAGCCGGTCGGCACCACCAGCCCCACCACTGACTTTTTCACGCCCAGCACTTCCAGCTTGCGCATGATCTGAGGCAGCACCGAATCCGAGGACGCCGTAGCCAACACAATAGTCAGCTCCTCGCGCAGGTAGGCGATGAACTTGAACACATTTATCCCGGCATAGCGCAACACAGCGCCAAGGATTACGAACACAAAGATCAGGATCGATACGTAGAACAGTGCGACCAAAGAGATCAGTTGCTTCATCGAACCAACACCGTACTTGCCAACGGTGTAGGCCACTGCCCCCAGCACACCCAAGGGTGCCAGACGCACGATCAGGCCCATGGCCTTGAATAGCACCTTGGAGATGTCATCGATGAACGAGGTCACTCGCTCGGCACTTTTGCCGCCTACCAAGGCCAGGCTGACGCCGAACAACAAGGCAAAGAACAGCACCTGCAGCACATCGTTACGAGCCAATGCATCAATTGAGGTGGTGGGAATGATGTTCAGGATGAACAAACCGATACCACTGCCCTGAAGCTTGTGGGCATTCTCTGAATAGCTGCTCATCGCACCAGCATCCAGAGTCGTAGTGTCGATGTTCATGCCGTGCCCCGGCCCAAAGATGAACGCCAGCACAAGTCCGAGCGCCAGGGCGATGGTGGTCATGATCTCGAAGTAGATCAGTGCCACGCCCCCTACCCGCCCTACGCTTTTCAAGTCCCCCGTACCGGCGATGCCATGCACCACGACACAGAAAACGATGGGGCCAACGATCATGGCAATCAGCTTGAGAAAGCCGTCACTGAGCACCTTCAGCTTCACTGCAAAATCCGGCACCAGAACACCGAGCACGATGCCCAGCACCAAGGTACACAGCACCTGTGCAAAGAGAGATTTGTACCAGGCCTTGGCTGGTTTGGCTGCGCTCACGGTAACTGAATCGTGGTTCATGATGCTTCTCCGTCAAGAATCAAACGAGTCCCTGACTGCTCGACAGCAGTGTCGATCAGCGGACTGCCCCTCTCTTCAATGACTTCGATCGGCTGCTACCCAAGCGAATGCCAGGTTGGCCGAACACAGCGCAATCATTGAAGAATGCATCTGGACAGAGCACTCCCCATGCCACTTCCCTTGAAAAATCAGGAATTTATTATTTACCAATAGCAAAACAAGGTCTTACAGGTCAGACCAGCAAAAAAGCTGTTCGGAACGTCAGTTTTATGCGGACTCGCAATCGTGCACAGGTGAATGCTCACGCATCAAGACAGCGCAATCTCGTCTCGCCGCCGAGGGAAGGTGCGCGAGCACTCTGAAAAGGGAGAATGGAAATCGTGGCCAGGGCTCTGGCAAAGAAAGATGGCAGATGGGGGAGCTCCCCATCCATCATCGAGACTCAATCAGGATAAAACTTGCAGCCGAGTGTCCCGGCTGCTGGCAGCCTGTCAGCAACAGCCCTTGCTGATCGTCGGCCGACGTACCTGACCGTACACAGCCAGACAATGGACCTGGCTGACCCAATGGCTGGGCACAAGTGTCCAGGCTTGAGGGTCGTCACCGGCTACATCCGTTGGCTGAATCACCTCGCCCTCTGTCAGCGAGCGATAATGTGACGATGGTGTTGGCTGCGCGCCTGACGACGGTCCGTGGGCGACATTCGAAGGTTGTTGCGTAGAGCGTTTCAAATCCATGCCGTTGAACTCCTGAGGGGGGTGACGTTCAAGCGCAAAGCAAAACGCACGCCAGAGCCTCCCAAAGCGCGGGAGTGTCAACACGTTCAGGCCTGTGTGTTGTCCAAAATGAACTCAATCAACGCTCGGGATGCCGCTGATAATTGTCGGTGAGGCGGGTAAATAATCGAGAAGGGGCGACTGCGGCCACTCAACTGCGGAAGTATTTCCACCAGTTGCCCCCGCTGCACTCTGTCCCGGACGATGAAGTCATAGGTCTGGCAGATGCCCAGGCCGCTTTCGGCCAGCGAAACGATGCCGAGGACATCATCCAGAACCTGCACATTGGCTTGCGGTAGCCATTCGATATTTTTCCCGTCAAGGCAGAACAACCACGGCCCGATCTTGCCGCTGCTGGGCATGATGAATGGCAAGCAAACGTGCTCGCCTAACCTCTCAAGCGTCGTAGGGATGCCGGCGCGAGCCAGGTATTGGGGAGACGCGACCAGGCATAGCCGCGCATCTTCCAGTTTGCGCCCCACCAGACCACTGTCCGGCAACTGCCCCAGGCGAATCGCCAGATCGTAACCTTCAGCGACCAGGTCGACATTGCGGTTGGTGATGCTCAACTCCACTCGCACAGCCGGGTATTGCCGGGCAAACGCACTGAGCAGCGGCGGCAAACGATGATGCCCGTAAGTCGTCGGCACGCTCATCCGAACGCGCCCGCTCAGCTCGCCTTCCTGACCGCGAATATTGCGCTCCACCTCTTCAATCTGGGCAAACGCCAAACGAGTCTGTTCCAGGTACAGCTTGCCGGCGTCGGTCAGGCTGAGCCTGCGGGTGGTGCGTCGCAACAATTGCACGCCGAGACGCGACTCAAGCCTGGTCAACGCACGGCTGAGCACCGAAGGCGTGGTCGCGAGGGCAACAGCAGCAGCACTGACAGTGCCCTGCTCAACCACACGAATAAAGGCTTCCACATCGCCGAGATGGTCGAATTTACGGGGCATTATTGCCTCTCAGGTCCAAATGAATTCCATTGACGGTAGTTTATCGCCATATAACACATCAATAGAGTAGCCAGGCAGGGGCGGCAAACGCTCGCCCGATTTTTTCTGGACGCGACATGAAAACACTGACCCGCATTGCATTGGCCACAGCCCTCGCCAGCACCAGCCTGGCGGCCAGCGCTGACAACGTACTGGTGGTGCTTTCCGATTCGGCGAAACTTGATTTGAAGGACGGCAAGGTCTTTGCGACCGGCTTCTACCTGAACGAGCTTTTGCAACCGGTGAAGATGCTGCTCGACGCTGGCCATCACGTCACCTTTGCGACCCCGAACGGCAATGCGCCAACGGTGGACAAGACGTCCATCGACAAAATGTACTTCAACAACGATGAGGCAGCGCTTCAGACCTACAAGGACTTGCTCGATCAACTGAAACTGACCCTGCCGGAACAATCACCGGTCATCAGCCTTTCCCGGGTAGAACAGATGGGTTATGCGCACTTCGATGCGGTCTACATTCCCGGTGGCCATGCACCGATGCAGGATCTGCTTCACAGCCGTCCGCTGGGTCGCTTGCTGGCGGATTTCCATGGACAAGGCAAGATCACCGCACTCGTCTGCCATGGCCCGATCGCCCTGCTGTCGACCTTGCCTGACGCCGAAAAATTCACCCGCCAACTCCAGACCGCGAAGTCGGTGAAGGGTCGCGCCGACTGGATCTATGCGGGCTACAAGATGACCGTTATCAGCAACAAGGAAGAGGAAGAAGCCAAAGGGCTGCTTAATGGTGGCGCCATGAAGTTCTACCCGCAAACCGCACTGGAAAAAGCCGGTGGGGTGTACCGCAGCAATGCTTTGAACTGGACGCCTAATGTGGTCATCGATCGCGAGTTGATCACGGGCCAGAACCCAGCCTCGGCCATCGAGGTCGGCAAGGCATTGCTCGCTCGACTGAAATAACACAAGCCCTGTGGGAGCTCGCTCCCACAGGGCTTGGATTAACCTGGCTGTCAGGTCAGCAGCACTTCGGCCCTGCCTTGCCGCCGTAACGAGCTTCCTGACGTTCGCGGAAGAACATCTCGTAGCTCATCACCGGCTTGTCCGGGTGTTCGGTTTGCATATGCTCGACGTAGTTGTCGTAGTCGGGCATGCCGACCATCAGGCGCGCGGCCTGACCGAGGTATTTACCGAGGCGACTCAGGTCATTGAACATGTGGCCCTCCTCGATCAAGCGTTCGGCAGAGCCTGGAATGGCGCTTCTTTATCCGTGCGTTCTTTGGTGCCCCAGGCGGCGATGCCGACCTTGAGCGCAAAGAACAGGATGCTGAACACCACGAGCAGGAACAACACCGTCAGCGTTGCGTTGGTGTAGGCGTTGTAGATCACGTGCTGCATCTGCTCGATGCTCTTGGCCGGAGCCAGCACCTGACCGTTGGCCAAGGCATCGCTGTATTTCTTCGCCAGCGCGAGGAAACCGATCGCCGGGTTGGCATCGAACAGCTTGATGAAGCCGGCGGTGGTGGTGCAGATCAGCAGCCAAACGGCTGGCAGCATGGTCACCCACACATAGCGTTGGCGTTTCATTTTGATCAGCACAACGGTTGCCAACATCAACGCGATACCGGCCAGCATCTGGTTGGAGATACCGAACAGCGGCCACAAGGTGTTGATGCCGCCCAATGGGTCGATCACGCCTTGGTACAACAGGTAACCCCACATCGCCACGCAACCGGCCGTGGCGATCAGGTTGGCGGTCCAGGATTCGGTGCGTTTCAGTGCCGGCACGAAGGAGCCGAGCAAGTCCTGCAGCATGAAACGTCCGGCACGGGTACCGGCGTCGACGGCGGTGAGGATGAACAGCGCTTCGAACAAGATCGCGAAGTGGTACCAGAACGCCATGGTGTTTTCACCCGGCAGAACGTGGTGCAGGATCTGCGCGATACCCACCGCCAGGGTCGGCGCACCGCCGGCACGGGCCAGGACGGTGGTTTCACCGATGTCCTTGGCCACCGCTTGCAAGGCTTCCGGGGTAATGGCAAAGCCCCAGCTGCTGACTGTCTGCGCAACCGAAACAGCATCGGCGCCGACCAGAGCTGCCGGGCTGTTCATGGCGAAGTAAACGCCTGGCTCGATCACCGAAGCGGCAACCATGGCCATGATCGCCACGAAGGACTCCATCAGCATGCCGCCGTAACCGATGTAACGGGCATGGCCTTCACTGGCGAGCAGCTTCGGCGTGGTGCCGGAAGCAATCAGTGCGTGGAAACCGGACACCGCACCACAGGCGATGGTGATGAACAGGAACGGGAACAACCCACCCTTCCACACCGGCCCGGTGCCGTCGATGAACTGGGTCAATGCCGGCATTTTCAGCTCGGGCATGGTGACCAGAATGCCGATCGCCAGCGCAACGATGGTGCCGATCTTCAGGAACGTGGACAGGTAATCACGCGGCGCGAGAATCAGCCATACCGGCAACACGGCGGCCACGAAGCCGTAGCCGATCAGCATCCAGGTAATCTGCAGTCCGGTGAAGGTAAAGGCTTTGGCCCAGACCGGATCAGCGGCAATCTGCCCGCCCAGCCAGATCGAACCCAGCAGCAACGCCACGCCGATCACCGAGATTTCACCAATGCGGCCCGGGCGGATGTAGCGCATGTAGACGCCCATGAACATCGCGATCGGGATGGTAGCCATCACCGTGAAAATACCCCAAGGGCTTTCGGCCAGGGCCTTGACCACAATCAGCGCCAGCACCGCGAGGATGATGATCATGATCAGGAAGCAGCCAAACAGCGCGATGGTCCCGGGGATGCGGCCCATTTCTTCACGGACCATGTCGCCCAGGGAACGGCCGTTGCGGCGGGTGGACATGAACAGGACCATGAAGTCCTGAACCGCACCGGCCAGCACCACCCCGGCAATCAGCCACAGCGTACCGGGCAAATAGCCCATCTGCGCCGCTAACACCGGACCGACCAGTGGCCCTGCGCCGGCGATGGCCGCGAAGTGGTGACCGAAGAGCACGTGTTTATTGGTCGGCACATAGTCCAGACCATCGTTGTTGAGAACGGCGGGAGTGGCTCGATTGGGGTCGAGTTGCATCACCTTGGTGGCGATGAACAGGCTGTAATAGCGGTATGCGACGAGATAAATAGCGACGGCTGCGACTACGATCCAGAGGGCGTTGATCGCTTCGCCGCGGCGCAGGGCCACGACACTTAGCGCAAACGCTCCCAAGACAGCCACGGCAAACCAGGCGAGGTGTTTAGCCAGACGGGGCATAGCGTGTCTCCTGCCGACAGTCAGTGACTGCGGCGGTAATTATTATAATTGTGTCCGCTTTGCGGAGCGGGCCCAATATCCACCCATGCTGTCGACAAATAAATCCGCGTTACTACGTACGTGGCGTCTACGTAGTTCTACGTAGACGGTTTGTCGTTCTGTCCTGCACCGCTACTGGAGGCGCGTATCTTTGGCATATGATGCCGGGCCTTCGCCCTCCCTCGGTCTGGCCAGGAGTAGAGATGCAGCTCAAACACAAAATCGTCGCGCTCGGGATTCTGCCGCTGGTGTTGGCGATCGCGGTCATCTGCGCGCTGGTGATTTCCCTGAACCGCCAACTGGGTGATCAACAGGCGCAACTGATTGAAGACAGTATTTTGGCCAGCAAGCGCGCAGAGCTGAAAAACTACGTCGAAATGGCGCAAAGCCTGATCGCGCCGCTGTACGACGACGGACGGGGTGACGAGCGCGCCCAGCAACAAGTGCTGGAGGAACTGCGCAAGCTCAGCTTTGGCATCAACGGCTACTTCTTCGTCTACGACCGCGAGGGCCGCAGCCTGATGCACGCACGCCAGTCGGAGCTGGTGGGCCAATACCTGTGGGACATGAAAGACCCTCACGGTCTGCCGGTAATCCAGGCGTTGCTCAAAAGCGCAGCATCCGGCGAAGGCTTTCAACGTTACGCCTGGAACAAACCCTCTTCCGGCCAAGTGACCGACAAGCTCGCCTACGTAGTGATGCTCGATCGTTGGGGCTGGATGCTCGGCACCGGTATCTATCTTGAAGACGTTGAACGCGCCACCCAGCAAGCGCGTGCCGAAGTGGCTCAGGGTATCCGCACAACCATGCTGGCGATTGCCGCGGTGGCGCTTGTGGCGGTGCTGTTTGTGTTCGCCAGCGGCATGACGCTGAATGTCAGCGAGCATCGCCTGGCCGACAAAAAACTGCAGCGCCTGACCCAACGCATCGTCAGCTTGCAAGAGGAAGAGCGTTCACGGGTTTCCCGAGAGCTGCACGACGGCATCAGCCAACTACTGGTCTCTATCAAGTTTCAGTTCGAACTGGCCAGCCATGTGCTGGAGAACGGCCAAGACAAGGGCTTGAGCATTTTAAGAGACGCCACCGAGCGCCTGGGGGAAGCGATCGGCGAGGTTCGCAGCCTCTCCCACGACCTGCGCTCATCGTTGCTCGACACCCTCGGCCTGCCGGCGGCAATCGGTCAACTCGCCGCCGAGTTCGAGCAACGCAGCGGTCTTGTTGTAACCTTCAACGATAACGAATTCGACTGTCACCTGGCAGATGGCGCCGCCGCCTCGCTGTTTCGCATTGTGCAGGAAGGCCTGACCAACATCGAACGCCACGCCCAGGCAAAACACGTCATCATTACCCTGCACGGCTGCGAAAAGTCCGTACGGTTGACGGTGATCGACGACGGCATAGGTTTCAACGTCGCCCAGGTCGAGCGTCGCCAGGCCGGCATTGGCCTGCGCAATATCCGTGAGCGAGTCGAGCATTTCGGCGGTCGATTCGAACTGACCTCGATGCCGGGAAAAAGTGAGCTGGACGTGCTGCTGCCGATGAAGCCACCCGGTATAGAACGCTGACTCCACCCATAACAATTAGAGTGAATGCCTGCAATGAACCTGCCCTACCCGATCCGCGTCGCCCTGGTCGACGATCACTCCCTGGTCCGCGATGGAATCAAATCGCTGCTGGCGGTCATGGCGCCGCTGGAAGTGGTGGGCGAAGCCGAGAATGGCGCCGATGCCATTGAGATGGTCGGGCGCTGCCAGCCGGATCTGCTGCTGGTCGACATCAGCCTGAAGGACATCAACGGGCTCGAGCTGACCCGGCTGTTACGCAGCCAGTACCCGTCGCTCAAGGTGCTGGTGCTGAGCATGTACGACAACTACGAATACGTCAGTGAATCGGTTCGCTCGGGGGCCAGCGGCTATGTGCTGAAGAACGCCCCTTCACGGGAAATCATTGCGGCGATCGAAGCCATTGTCAGTGGCGGGACGTTCTACAGTGCCGAAATCGCCCAGCGGCTCATCACCGATAAAAATACCGACAATGAACTGACACCCCGCGAGAGCCAGGTGCTGTACAAGATGGCTCAGGGGCTGAACAACAAGGAAATGGCTCGCGAGCTGGACATCAGCGTCCGCACGGTGGAGACCCATCGCCTGAGTATTCGCCGCAAGCTCAACATCGACAAACCCGCTGCCCTCGTAAAATACGCGATCGATCACGGAATCATTTCTGGTTAATCCGCTGTCAGCTTTTCAAATAACTCCGAATGCTCGGGAAACATCTCGCCGAGCTTGCGCCGGGCCCCCAGTTCCATGTCCGCGTAATCAAACCCCGGCGCAACGGCTTCACTGATCAGGCCGTAACCCGCCGCGCCATCCATAAGTTGCGAAGCCTTCCAGACGCCGCCCGGCACATGCAGCTGCAAGCACTGACCCGCAATTACGTCGCTGCCCATCACCACGGTTTTCAATGAACCGTCCGGGAAAATCAGGCTGTACTGAATCGGGTCGCCCAGATGGTAGTAATGCACGATATCGGACTGATTCAGATGGAAATGGCCAATCGGCGAATCCTCGGTCAACAGGTAATAGATGGAGGTCAGCAAATAACGCCGCCCCCCTTCGGTCTCAACCATGGCGCGGTGATCCGCCTGAAAGGTTCTGCGGTAGAAACCACCTTCCATGTGCGGTTCGAGATTGAGTGCGGCGACGATGGCTTGAGCATCAGGTTTGTTTGTATCGAGTCCCTCTTTCTTCATCCTGCAGACGCTCCTGGTCGCGTAAACGACGATTCACACTGTACTGGTATTCACGACACGCGCCGTGCGGATAAACAAGGCACGGACCTTGTCCCAAAAATTCCCGCCCAATACGAAAAAGCTGCCAACCAACAGCGCATCGCCCAACACCTGGACCTGCCAGAGGTTCGGTCTCAGCCCCGGCCAAAGCGTATCCACGTAAGGTTCGAGAAACGATGAAATCAGTGGCAGGCAAAACATCACCATGCCAATTCTATGACGAGCCGGGCCTACTTCCAGGTCGGCGGCCGGTGCAAGCGTGGAGACATAACCAAACACGTTACTCTTGAGTTGCTGAAAACCGGACTTGCCCATGACCGCAATGGCGAGGATCAACAGAATCTTGTTGCTGATAAACAGGATGCCTGTCAGTGCCGCGATCTTTGGGCCGGGCACATCCGCGGCGGCGGCGAGTGGCACCGCCAGCCAGGAGATCACCGTCAAACTGAGTATCGCAATGCCTGCTTTGAAGCGCCAACCGGTGGAACTGGGGGCAATCTCGTCCTGGGGGCTGCTCATGGTCTTCGTACCCTTCGTTTTGGCCCGAATGAATAACTTTCAGAAGCGTAGCAGTTGCCCGGCCCCATGATCGTCCAACATGACCTTGTGTTTGCCCGGGCTGTACTAACCTAAGCAAACCGGCCCAAGCCCAATAGCCAGGGCATTCAATACTTGGGGACTCCAGGATGAGGTTTTCCCGTGACCTGCTTGTAGTGCAGCGATGCTGACGCGTTCGGGTCGGCTACTTCTGCTGGGCGCCCTCGGCCTTGGCGGTTGCGTGCGTCTGGGACCGGATTTTCAGGCCCCGGGCGAGGCCTGGACAAATCTCTGGAGCAGCCCTGCGCTTGAACAGGCCAGCCAAAGACGCCTCAATCCCGATGTGCGCCAGTGGTGGCAAGTGTTCGCCGACCCAGTCCTCGACGGATTGATTGCCGAAGCGGATGCGCATAATTCCAACCTGAAGATTGCCGGCCTTCGCGTCATGGAAGCCCGTGCCCGGCTGGGCATGGCGCAAAGCGGACGCTATCCGCAACTGCAACAGGCCAGTGCCGAGAGTCTGTACTTCAACCGCCGGCAATCCGGCGGCAGCAACCCGCAAGACAGCCATTTCTGGCAACACAGCGTGGGCTTTGATGTCGGTTGGGAGCTGGACTTCTGGGGGCGCTTCAGTCGAGCCATCGAGTCGTCCGACGCCAGTTACTTTGCGGCTCAAGCCAACTATGAAGACGTACTGGTACTGCTGCGCGCCCAGGTGGCCGACACTTACTTCTCGTTGCGTACCACCGAAGCGCGTTTACGCGTCGCCCGAGAAAACGCCGAACAGCAAAAACGCAATTTCGAGATCACCGAGAAACTGTTCAACAGCGGCCAAACCGCCGAGCTCGATTTGCAACAAGCCAAGACCCAGTACCTCGGCACCTTGAGCAGCATTCCGGAGCTTGAAGGGCAAGTGCTGCGCACCCGCAACGCGTTGGCCGTACTGATCGGACAACCGCCCAATACCCTGCCCCAATTGCTGGAAAACCAGGGGCTGATTCCGCTGGTCGACCGGGCCGTGCTGCAAAACGTGCCCGCCAGCCTGCTATTGCGTCGACCGGACGTACGCGCCGCCGAACTCAACGTCGCCGCCCAATCGGCACTGATCGGCGTGGCAGAAACCGATTTCTATCCGTCGCTGACCTTGCTCGGCAGCATCGTCTGGTCGACCGACACGCTGAAGGGCACCTCCAACAGCCTGGACCTGATCGGCGGCCCCAGTTTGCGCTGGAACCTGTTTGACCACGGCCAGATCAGCAACAACGTGCGAGTACAGGATGCGCGCTTGCAGCAATTGATCGAGGTTTATCGCGACAAAGTCCGCCAGGCCGCGCGCGAGGCCGATGATGCCGCCAGCGGCCTGAGCAAATCACTGGAACGCGAGCGCATCCTGCGTGAAGCGCAAGTCGCCGCCAAGCGCTCGCTGAGCCTGGCCAACAGCCAATACCGCGAAGGTTATTCGGACTTCCAGCGCGTGTTGGATGCCCAGCGCGCCTTGCTCGAACAACAGGACAACTACCTGATCAGCCGCAGCAATGCCGTGAGCAACCTGATCGCCCTGTACAAAGCCCTTGGCGGTGGCTGGTACAGCGCCCAGCCGACCGTCGACCCAGGCACTCGCCAGCAAATGGAACACCGCACCGACTGGGGCAACCTGCTGAATGAACCGGCCCCTTCGCGAGCCCCCTCTTCCACGTCAGACAAGGTCAAAGCCGATGAGTGAACCCTCACCGCCCGCCACTCAAGCGCCCTCTTCCAAGGCGCCCGAACCGGCTGCCGATCCGGCGAAAAAAGGCATCAAATGGGTGATGCTGCTGATCGTCCTGAGCCTGGCCTGGTACTTGTTGGCTGACCGTTTCACGCCGTATACGCAACAGGCTCGGGTCGGTGCCTTCGTGATTCCGGTGGCGGCTGAAGTGGCCGGCCGCGTGATCCGCGTGAATGTGCGCAACAACCAGGACGTCAAGGCCGGTGATGTGCTGTTCGAGGTCGATCAGCAGCCCTATCAAATAGCCGCCGACCGCGCACGCGCTGATCTTGAGTCTACCCGCCGGCAGATCGGCGCCAGCACCGCCGGCATTGCCTCCGCACAAGCCTCGTTGCGGGCGGCCCAGGCCAATGAACTCAAGGCCCGGCAAGATAACGAACGCCTTGAAAGCTTGTACCGCCAAGACCGCGGAACCATTTCCGTGCGCCTGCTGGAAGCTTCTCGGGCCAGCCGTGAACAGGCCGTCAGCCAAGTCGCCGCGGCCCGTGCCGAAGTCCAGCGCGCCCGCGAACAGGAAGGCGGCAGCGAGGAAGACAACGCACTGTTACGCAGTGCTGCCACGGCGTTGTCAAAAGCTGAACTCGACATGGCCAACACTCAAGTCCGCGCGCGCTCGGCGGGTTTGATTACTGACCTGCGCACCGACGTCGGGCAATTCGCCGCGGTCGGCACGCCGGTCATGACCTTGATTGCCATCCACGATGTGTGGATCAGTGCAGACATGACCGAGAACAACCTGGGGCGGGTCAAACCCGGAACTCCGGTGGCGATCGTGCTGGACGCGCTGCCGGGCGAGGTCTTCGAGGGACGGGTGCGCAGCGTCGGCTACGGTGTCAGCGTGGGGCAGACGCCGGCGCCGGGCACCTTGCCCAGCGTGCAAAACAGTCGCGACTGGTTGCGTCCGGCCCAACGCTTCCCGGTGATCATCGAATTTTCTGACGAGGCGATGCAGGTGCTGCGTGACAGTCGCGCCATTCGCGCCGGCGGCCAGGCCGAAGTCATGGCCTTTCCTGGGCAGAACAATCCGCTGAATCCCCTGGGACGCCTGTTTTTCTGGCTGATGAGCTGGCTGTCTTATGCCTACTGATCGCCCGCCCGGATTCCAACGGGCGCCGCGTCTCGCCGTCGGCACGGCGCTGTGCCTGGCCATCAGCTTCGGCCTGGCGCTGCCGATTCCGTTTATTGCGCCGGTGCTTTCCGTGTTGCTGTTGGCCACGCTTAACAAGCCTCTGCCATTCAAGGCCGGAGTGATGCTGGCAGTGGTTGCCATGCTGACCACCGGCATCGGGCTGTTACTGATCCCGGTCCTGCGTTATTACCCCCTCAGCGGTGTGCTGCTGATCGGTGTCAGTCTGTTCCTGGCCTTTGGTTTCGGGCTGCGCGGCGGCAACGCCTTGGTCGTGACCTTTCTGATCATTGGCCTGACGATGATTTCCTCGGCCGGCGTTGCCGAGTTCGATCTGGCGATGATGGTCATCGGTGCCCTGGTCAAGGGCTTGCTCCTCGCCGTCATCGTCGTGGCAATCAGTCACTGGCTGTTTCCCGACCCGGCCAATGCGCCCTCGCCACCTGCCGCCAGCGCTATGCCGGCGAAGGAAGTGCCCAGGATTGCGCTACGTGCCACCCTGATCGTGATGCCGGCGTTCCTGTTGGCGCTGATCGACCCGGCCAGTTATCTGCCGATCATTTTGAAAGCGGTCAGTCTTGGCCAGCAGAGTTCGACAGTAACGACGCGCAACGCCAGTCGTGAACTGCTCGGCTCGACCTTGATGGGCGGGATGTTGGCCATAGTGTTTTGGTGCGCGCTCAGCCTGTTCGTGCACTTGTGGATGTTCTTTCTGTGGATGCTGCTGTTCGGCTTGCTGTTGGCGCGCAAGCTCTATGCCCTGAGTCCGACTCGACAAACCCCGGGGTTCTGGCTCAACAGCCTGGTCACGCTGATCATCCTGCTGGGCCAGTCAGTGCAGGACAGTATTGCCGGCAAGGACGTCTATACCGCTTTCGCCGTGCGCATGGCGCTGTTTATCGCCCTCACGCTCTATGCCGACCTGATGGTTCACCTGATCGAACAGCGGCAGCGAACACCGGGGGCTCAGGGCGTTACCTGATAACCGCGCCCTTGCAGGCAACTGGTATAGGCGGTTGAACTGCTCGCCGCGGTGGTTTTTTGCTGCGCCCGGCGTTCCTGACGCTGGCGCGCGCCACCGACCACCGCGCCCGCCGCGGCGGTTTGCCCGGCACGGTTCTGGCGATATTCCTGTTTCACATCGTCGTCGACCCGATCGTAAAACTCGTCATGCTGACGCCCTCGCACCTCAGCGCCCACCGCGCCGGCAGTGGCCCCCACCGCAGCACCGCGCAGTCGCCCGCCCGAGGGTGGCGGCGTTGAGGCGCTCTGACTCGCTGCGACGTTGCGGCAATCGTTGATGTCCAGCTGGATTTGTTGCGAACTCTGCCCTTTCAACGGCACGACCGTTTCGGCCTGAACCTGCGTACAGGCCATCGACACTACGACACACAGACTCAAAGACGATAACCGACTCATGATGACCTCCGACAAGGTCCACTGTGTTGGCGGGCGAGCGTCTGGCTGGGAAGTTCCTGGAACAACGCTCGATAACTGCTGGAAAACCGCCCCAAATGCCAGAACGACCAGTGCATCGCCACTTGCGCGACTGTCGTGTCGCTGGCCGTTCGGCTGAGCAACTCACGACGCGCACTGTTGAGCCGGCGCAAACGCAACCAATGCGAGGGCGTCATCCCGGTGTACGCCTTGAACGCGTGCTGCAACTGACGCAACGAAACCCCGGCCACCTGGGACAGTTCCAGCAAATTGAGGGTTTCTTCCGGGGTATCGGCGGCCCATTCGGCGACGCGCTTCATGATCGTTCGCTCCTCGGCGCGGCGCTGCAAGCCTGCTCGATCCAGGCACACACAGGCGTTATCGAGGATGAACAAACAGTCCTCCAGCAACTGCTGGGTCAATGCCTCTTTGCTCGGCGGATCCAGCGTCTGCGCCAGTCGCGTCAAGGTGCTGCTCAACCAGCGGCTGAACAGCGCGTTCTGCCCGGAATTGAGCGGTGACATGAACAAACCTTCGAGTCGCGCCACGTCCAGGCCATGCCGTTGAACGAATTGCGGCCCGAACACCACGGCGATTTCCTGATAGTTCTCGGGGGTGATCCAGATGTTGCGGCTCTCGCCGTTCAACACGTACAGCGAGTTGTCGTTGCGATCGAAACAGAAAGCCAGTGAACCTTCGGGAGCGCTGAAATTCTGCTCGACCCGGGTGTTCATCTGTTCTTCGTAAATCTCCACGCCTTGCAAGTCCAGATAGCGCACCCGTCCGGCGAAATGCCCCGGCGACATCTGCTGATAGTGCTGCACCCAACCCGGTGTGGCGCGGATTTGCTCGGCCACGTCGGCGGTGTTGAAGGCTTGAACCTGTAACGGATTGCACGCTGTCATGGGGTGACCTTACGCACTCGTTTGGTGCGTTTTGGTGCTGCTTAAAGTGGATAGATGGAACGCCACGGCTCACCCAAGATAGTCGTCAACGCGCTACAGGGGAAGTGTCCGGTGGATGAAGCCGCCTTCCCCGGCGTCATTCAAACCAACAATGAGGTCTTTATGAATGTCCCTTTCGATCAGCTGTTCACGTGGCTGAAAGATCACAAGATTACCGAGGTCGAGTGTGTGGTCAGCGACTTGACCGGCATTGCTCGCGGCAAGATTGCACCCACCAACAAGTTCCTGCATGAGCGAGGCATGCGCCTGCCGGAAAGTGTGCTGTTGCAAACGGTAACCGGGGACTTTGTCGACGACGACATCTACTACGACCTGCTCGACCCGGCCGACATCGACATGGTCTGCAAACCTGTCGCCGATGCGGTTTACGTGGTGCCGTGGGCCATCGAGCCTACCGCCATCGTGATCCACGACACGTTCGACAAGTTCGGCAATCCCATCGAGCTGTCGCCGCGCAACGTGCTGAAGAAAGTGCTGCAGCTTTACACCGACAAAGGCTGGCAGCCGATTGTCGCACCGGAAATGGAGTTCTACCTGACCCAACGCTGCGAAGACCCGGACTTGCCGCTCAAGGCACCGCTGGGCCGTTCGGGTCGGGCGGAAAGCGGTCGTCAGTCGTTTTCCATCGACGCCGCCAACGAGTTCGATCCGCTGTTTGAAGACGTCTACGACTGGTGCGAACTCCAGGGCCTGGACCTCGACACGCTGATCCACGAAGACGGCCCGGCGCAGATGGAAATCAACTTCCGTCATGGCGATGCGCTGGACCTGGCAGACCAGATCACCGTGTTCAAACGCACCCTGCGCGAAGCGGCACTCAAGCACAACGTGACTGCGACCTTCATGGCCAAACCCATCGGTGACGAGCCCGGCAGTGCCATGCACATCCATCAAAGCGTGGTCGACATCGCCACGGGCCAGCCGATCTTCGCCGATGCCGACGGGCAGATGAGCGAGTTGTTCCGGCACCACATCGGCGGCCTGCAAAAGTACATTCCCAAAGTGCTGCCGATGTTCGCGCCCAACGTCAATTCGTTCCGCCGCTTCCTGCCCGACACCTCGGCGCCGGTCAACGTCGAGTGGGGCGAAGAAAACCGCACCGTCGGCCTGCGCGTGCCGACCTCAAGCCCCGACGCCATGCGCGTGGAAAACCGCTTGCCGGGCGCCGACGCCAACCCTTACCTGGCGATCGCCGCGAGCCTGTTGTGCGGCTACCTGGGCATGGTCGAAAAGGTCGAGCCGAGCGCCGCGGTGCAGGGTCGTGCGTATGAACGACGCAACCTGCGCCTGCCGATCACCATCGAGGACGCACTCACGCGCATGGAAGAGTGCGAAACCATCGAGCGTTATCTGGGCAGCAAATTCGTCCGGGGGTATGTCGCGGTCAAACGCGCCGAACATGAAAACTTCAAGCGCGTGATCAGCTCCTGGGAGCGCGAGTTCCTGCTGCTCAGCGTCTAACCCCCACTAATGATCGTTCCCACGCTCTGCGTGGGAATGCCTCAAGGGACGCTCCGCGTTCCAATGGGACGCAGAGCGTCCCGGGCTGCATTCCCACGCAGAGCGTGGGAACGATCAACAACCCGAAGAGGTGTCGATATGCGTCTATTGAAATCCGTGGTTCCGGTCGCGCTGGCAGTGTTGTTCAGCGCCGGGGCGCAGGCTCAGCCGAGCGTCAGCGTACGTGGACCGATTACATCGGCGAAACCACCCTCGCCGACTTCCAGGCGAAAACCGGGATCAAGGTGATCTACGACGTATTCGATTCCAACGAAACCCTGGAAGGCAAACTGCTCGCCGGCCGCACCGGGTATGACGTGGTGGTGCCGTCCAACCACTTTCTCGCGCGCCAGGTGAAGGCCGGCGCGTTCCTCAAACTGGATCGCTCGCAGCTGCCCAACTTCAAAAACCTCGACCCGAAACTGCTGACGCTGCTGGAGAAAAACGATCCGCAGAACGCGCATTCCGTGCCGTATCTGTGGGGTACCAATGGCATCGGCTACAACGTCGACAAGGTAAACAGGTGCTGGGCATTGATCACATCGATTCCTGGGCCGTGTTTTTCGAACCCGAGAACCTGAAGAAACTCAGCCAGTGTGGCGTGTCGATGATGGACTCGGCCGATGAAGTATTCCCGGCAGTCCTCAACTACATGGGCATGGACCCACGCAGCGAAAACCCTGAGGACTTTAAAAAAGCCGAGGCCAAACTGCTCGCCATCCGGCCTTACATCACCTACTTCCACTCCTCCAAGTACGTCTCGGACCTGGCCAACGGCAACATCTGCGTGGCCTTCGGTTACTCCGGCGATGTGTTCCAGGCGGCCAATCGCGCCAAGGATGCAAAGAACGGCGTGAATATCGCCTACTCGATCCCCAAGGAAGGCAGCAACCTGTGGTTCGACCTGCTGGCAATTCCCGCCGACGCCAGTAACCCGAAAGAAGCCCACGCCTTCATCAATAACCTGCTGGACCCACAAGTGATCGCCAAGGTCAGTGCCTCGGTGGGTTACGCCAATCCGAACCCTTCGGCCAAGCAATACATGGACCCTGAGTTGATCAATAATCCAGAGGTTTACCCACCCCAGGATGTCCTCGACAAACTCTACATCTCCACCACCCCGCCCCAGGCGATCATGCGTCTGATGACCCGCTCCTGGAGCAAAGTGAAGTCCAACCAATGAATCAGCACGATAACCAACATGCCCGCTCCTATTACGCGGCGTCAGCCAATGGCATGGCGCCCTACCCCACGCTGGACTCGGACCTTGAAGCCGATGTCTGCGTGATCGGTGGCGGGTTCACCGGGGTCAACACCGCGATCGAACTGGCACAGCGCGGGCTCTCGGTGATTCTGCTGGAAGGCCGGCGGATCGGCTGGGGTGCCAGCGGCCGTAATGGTGGGCAGTTGATCCGTGGCATTGGCCATGACGTCAGCGGTTTTGCCCGATATGTCGGCGAGGAAGGCGTGCGTTATCTGGAGCGTGCGGGCATCGAGTCCGTGGAGCTGGTGGGCAATCGCATCCGTGAACATGGCATCGATTGCGACCTGCGCTGGGGTTTCTGCGAACTGGCCAATACCCCGGCGCAGTTCGCCGCGTTCAAGGCTGAGCTGCAAAGCCTTGCCGAATCGGGTTATGCCCATGAAACCCGACTCGTTAGCCCCGAGCAGATCCGCCGGGATGTAGTGGGCTCGGACCTTTATGCCGGCGGCCTGATCGACATGGGTTCGGGGCACTTGCATCCGCTGAATCTGGTGCTCGGCGAAGCGCGGCTGGCGCAATCCCTCGGGGTGCGGATTTTCGAGCAGAGCCCAGTGCTGGAGTTGGTCCACGGCAGCACCGTGCAGGTTCGCTGCGCGGGCGGTACGGTGCGCGCCGGCAGCCTGGTGCTGGCGTGCAACGCGCATCTGGAAGAACTCGAACCGCGCCTGAGCGGCAAGGTGCTGCCGGCGGGCAGTTACATCATCGCCACCGAACCGTTGGCGCCTGCGGTGGCCGCGCAATTGATCCCGCAGAATCTGGCGCTGTGCGACCAGAAAGTCGGCCTCGACTATTACCGGCTCTCGGCGGATCGACGTTTGTTGTTCGGCGGTGCCTGCCATTATTCCGGGCGTGACCCCGTGGACATCGGCGCCTATATGCGGCCGAAAATGCTCAAGGTCTTCCCGCAATTGGCGGATGTGCGCATCGACTATCAATGGGGCGGCAGGATCGGCATCACCGCCAACCGTTTCCCCCAGGCCGGCCGCCTGAGCCAGTACCCGAACGTATTCTACGCCCAGGGGTATTCCGGCCATGGCCTGAACGTGACCCACTGGTGCGCCCGGCTGCTGGCCGAAGCAATTCAGGCCGGGCACAGCCAAGGGCTGGACGTGTTCAGCGCCGTGCCGCACATGACCTTTCCCGGCGGACGAGCCCTGCGCTCACCGCTGCTGGCCCTCGGCATGCTCTGGTATCGCTTGCGCGAGTTGCTCGGCTGACCACCAGTGCGATCGTTATCCCTGGAATAGCCTTTAGATTTGCTCAATCGCAAGTCACTTCTATATTGAAGGAGTGCTCTGACTTTTCTGCCTTCCGGCGAGTGCGGCCCATGGCGACGACTGCCCCATTGATCATCTGCGAGCACTGCGACTGCGTGTATGAAAAAGTCACGCTCGCCAAACATCAAAAGGCCCTGTGCACCCGTTGCGGCGGCGTGCTTGCGCGTTACAACGGCTTGTCGGTGCAGCAGCGCCTGGCGCTGAGCTTCACGGCGGCAGTGCTGTGGACTTTCGCCAATTTCTATCCGGTCATGAGCATCAGCCTGAAGGGCTTGAAGAACAGTGCAACGCTGTGGGATTCGGTGTTGGCACTGAGTCAGGGGCCGATCACTTTTATTGCACTGGTGGCGGCGATTTCCATCATCATCGCGCCGATGTTCCAGTTGCTCCTGCTGATCTGGGTATTGAGCTTCGCCCTCACCTCCCGCCGTTCGCCAGGCTTCAAACTGTGCATGCGCTGGCTGGAAACCCTCAGGCCCTGGAGCATGCTGGAAGTGTGCTTGCTGGGGGCGATGGTCGCGGTGTTCAAACTCGCCGGGCTGCTGGATGTGCTACCCGGCATCGGCCTGTTTGCCCTGGCCGTTCTCAGCCTGTTGCTGATCCGTATCGCCGGGCGCGATGTGCGCGAATTGTGGGACACCTTATGAACAGGCCCCCGCTCGCCAGCGAACTCAATCTGTGCCTGTGCCACAGCTGCGGCATGGCCTGCGACATGACCGATGAGCCTCACGAATGCGAACGCTGCGGCGCGCCGTTGCACCGACGCAAAACCAACTCCCTGGCCCGCACCTGGGCCTACATGCTCGCCGCGCTGGCGTTTTACGTGCCGGCCAATCTGTTGCCGGTGATGAACACCAAAATGCTCGGCAGCGGCGACGACAGCACCATCATGAGCGGTGTACTGGAGTTCTGGGCACACGGTGCGTGGGACATTGCCCTGATCATTTTCATCGCCAGCATCGCGGTACCCGGCATCAAGTTCGTCGCCTTGACGCTGCTGCTGGTCACCGTGCAGCGCGACAGCCTTTGGGCGCGCAAGGAACGTTCGAAGCTTTACCGTTTCGTCGAACTCATCGGCTACTGGTCGATGCTCGATGTACTGGTGGTGGCGCTGGTCGCCGCGCTAGTGAAGTTTCAGGCCCTGGGCGATATCGAACCGCGCCCGGGCATTCTGTTCTTTGGTCTGGTGGTGGTGTTCACCATGCTGTCGGCGATGAGTTTCGACCCGAGGCTGATCTGGGATAGAGAACGGGATAAAGAGCGGGATACAGAGCCGCAAAACCCACAAGATGAGGAGCCCATGGATGAAGTCCCAAGCCACTGACGGGCCACAGGCCCCTGGCCAGGCCGCGATCAAGACCCGCCGTTTCAGCGTTTCGCTGGTGTGGATCGTGCCGATCGTCGCGGTGCTGGTGGGGATTTCCCTGGTGGTGCACAGCTGGCTGCAGGAAGGCCCGACCATCACCGTCACGTTCAAGACCGGTAGCGGTCTCACAGCCAACAAGACCGAGGTCAAGTATCGCAATGTGGTGATCGGCCATGTCTCGGAGGTGAAACTGAGCGACGACCAGAAAAGCGTCAACGCCACGATCCAGCTCGACAAACAGGCTGAAAGCTTTACCCGCGAAGGCTCGCAATTCTGGGTCGTGCGGCCGCGCATCGGTGCCGGCGGCGTTTCGGGCATCGATACCCTGCTGTCGGGTGACTACATTGGCGCCGATATCGGCCAGGCCGATGCCCGTGCCAAACACTTCACCGGGCTGGAAAACCCGCCGCCTATTACCTATGGCGAGCCGGGTAAACGCTTCATGCTGCACACCCAGGATCTCGGCTCGCTGGACATCGGCTCCCCCGTCTACTATCGCAAGATCCCGGTCGGGCAAGTGGTGGCGTATGCGCTGGATGCTGACGGCAAAGGGGTGAACATCGAAATCTTCGTGCACGCGCCCAACGATGCCTATGTCACCGAAAATACGCGGTTCTGGAACGCCAGCGGTATTGATGTGAATGTCGGCGCAAACGGTTTTGCGGTGAAGACCGAGTCCCTGTCGGCCCTGTTGGTCGGCGGCATCGCGTTTCGCGCGCCGGAATACAGCCCTAACGATCAAGTGGCGGCCGAGGATAATGCCTTTGACCTGTTCGAGGATGAGCAAACCGCCCTCGCCCCGCCCAACGGCAAGGCGCAGTACCTGAGCTTGCGTTTCGATCAGGCATTGCGCGGGCTCAAGGTCGATGCTCCGGTGGAGTTCCTCGGCATGGAGATCGGCCGGGTGGTCGCGGTCAATCTGGATTTCGACGTGAATAAACGCAGCTTTCCTGTGAATGTCGGCATCGTGATCTACCCGCAACGGCTCGGTAAGGCTCATTTAAAATTGCTCGAAGCCTTGAAGCATGACCCCAACGACGAAGCCGCCAGCGTTCGCCTGATCGGCTCCTTCATCGAAAACGGCCTGCGAGCCCAGGCCCGCAGCGGCAATCTGTTGACCGGCCAGCTTTACATCGCGCTCGACTTCTACCCCAAGGCAGAGAAAGTCGCGTTCGATCCGACCGCCCGTCCCGTCGTTATTCCCACGATTCCCGGCAGCCTCGAGCAGTTGCAGGAAAAACTCGAGAGCATGGTCAACAAGATCAACCAGCTGCCCATCGAACGCATTGCCGGCAACCTCGACAGCAACCTCGTCGAACTGCGCAAAGGCCTCGCACAGTTCAACGCCAAGACCCTGCCCGGCGTGCAAACCACCTTGTCGGACGTCAGCAAGACCTTGCAATCGGCCAGTTCGACCCTCGCCGAAGATTCGCCACAAAGGGAACAACTGAGCCAGACCCTGGACGAACTCGCACGCATGTCGCGCTCGTTGCGTGAACTCTCGGACTACATGGGTCGGCATCCGGAATCGCTGATTCGCGGCCGCCCCGACAATGCCGCGCCAATGGATCTGCAAGGGCCACCGCGCAACTGACCACAGGAGCTACCCCATGGCTTTTTCGCTGAAGATCACGCTGGTCACTGCGTTGTTATTGCTCACCGCTTGCCGCAGTGAGCCGATTCAATTCCACACCCTGACCCCGGCTCAACCGAGCGGTGCAAGCGGCGGCGCGGACATCCAGATCGAAAGCATCACCGTGCCGCCCCAGGTCGACCGTCCACAGATCGTCATTCGTCAAGGCAACGCCGGCCTGGCAATCCTCGAAACACAATGGTGGGGCGCAAGCCTGTCGGAAGAACTGCGCAGTGCCCTGGTTGATCAACTGGTCAACAGTAACCCGCAGCGCAAAGTGTCGTTGCGCCTGGAAGTTCAGCGTTTTGATTCGATACCCGGTCAGTACGCATTGATCGACGTCAAATGGCGCCTGCGCAAACTCGGCGAAGGCGATGCTGCATTGGTCACCTGCCGCAGCACCTTGCAGACGCCTTCCGGCACGAGTATCGATGAGTTGGTGGTGGCTCATCAGAACAATGTGAAGCGCTTGGCCGCCACCATCAGCCAGGCCACCGCCGGCACATCGAGAAGCTGCCCGG
Source organism: Pseudomonas sp. GM18 (assembly GCF_000282195.1). Taxonomy (GTDB): domain Bacteria; phylum Pseudomonadota; class Gammaproteobacteria; order Pseudomonadales; family Pseudomonadaceae; genus Aquipseudomonas. The sequence continues at coordinate 25,327 of NZ_AKJT01000044.1, read as the reverse complement.
CCGCTAAATAACAGTCATCAGGCGCCTTCCAGCTCAATGGTGAAACAACAGCCGTTGGGCTGAAGGCTGCTGAGTTCCACTCGCCAATTCTGATGAGTGCAAATCCGTTGGACCAGTGAAAGGCCCAGTCCCAGGCCTTCTCCCCGACGCTCGTCACCGCGAACGAACGGTTGAAACATCGAATGGCGTTTTTCTTCCGAAATGCCTATGCCACTGTCTTCGACGCTGAAGCCGCGCGCCCGCAGGGTCAGGCGGATGTAGCCGTGATCGGTGTAATGCCAGGCATTGCGCAGCAAATTGCCCATGACCGATCGCAGGAACGTCAGGTTATGGCGATCCGACGAAACCTGTTCATCGTCGTAGATAAACTCGATGCCCTTTTCCCGGATCAGCGGCGCCCAGATATCCACGAGAGCATCGGCGACTTCTTTCAGTGTCGCGCTTGCTGCGGTATCAGAGTCTTCCCGATCGCGAGCCAGCATCAGAAACGTATCGACCAACTGGCGCATTTCGTCGCTCGCGCGGGCGATTCGACTGACTTGAGCCACGGAGCGCCGATCAAGCGAGGGATTGGCTAGCAGCAATTCGCAGGAACTGCCCAATACCATCAACGGCGTGCGCAGTTCGTGGCTGACATCGCTGGTAAAGAGTTTTTCCCGGCCCAGTGCCTCACGTAACCGGCCCAGGGTCTGATCGAAGGAAAGCGCCAACGCTCCCACTTCGTCGGCCGCGTAGTCGGGATGAAGCGCAGGGGCCAGTTCCAGCAACTGATCGCGTTGACGCACCTGGCGCGCCAGACGAATGACCGGCGCCATCACCCGCCTGGCCAGCAGCCGGCCCAACAAAACCGCGAGCAGGATGCTCAAGACGAACCCGACCACCACCACCGAGAACAACACCTGTTCACGCTGTTCGACACTTTGCCGGTCTCTCAACAGAACGTATTTGCGACCGCCCACCAGGTTCACCATGGCGTAGTACTTCGAACCCGCGTAGAGAATTTCCTGAAAACCCGGTGCAAGCGCCGCCAGCTCCGTGTCCAACGCCATCGCCCCCTGACCGCCCTGGATGAAAAACAGTTCGTCTTTCTCCGGCTGATGGCTCCACCCGGCGCTGTTTTCCATCAACAGCAAGCGGTGCAGCCCTCCTACCAGACGGGAAGCCGTGAGATTTCGCTCCACCACATGCACGGTCGCGATGATGCCCATCGCAAATACGCCCGCGACCAAGGTGCTCATCAAGGCAAATACGATGACAATCCGTTTATTCAGGCTCTGTTTGAAATCCATTCTGTTGCCTGGCTCCACTGCCGGTTCAAACCGCGCCATCTGCTGAATCGGGCCGATGCCGCAGAGCCGAGACGCGAACCAAAGATAGACCATAGACCACTGTACGTGGTGTTCAAGACAAGCGTTGCAACAACCAACTAAATAAGTACTGAAATTTTTCTACGCAAAATTTTCACATCCCTTTCACTACTCCGACACCTGCCTTGAACTAGTGTCTTTCCATGGCCCTTCAAGCGTTGTTACGCAGGGTCGTATTTGAAAGTTGTTCTCTATTGCGTACCGACGGGTAAACAAAACGTGGTTAATCATGTATCGCGCAAACTGCCAACGGCACGAATCATTACATCGCGGCTCGGCAAACTGGTCGCGGCAGCGGCCGCTCTGGTTATCGCTGCACTCGTAACGGGGTTTGTCTGGTGGCCCAGATCTCCGGTCAATCTGGGGTCTGCCGGATCCGAGGTGACCAGCAGTCTGGTCAGTCGCTGGCAAGCCGGCGAAGTCGTGGCGCTGGTTCGTCATGCCGAGCGTTGCGACCAATCCAGCAACCCGTGTCTTGGTCCCGCCGACGGCATTACCCGAATCGGCAGCGCTGCCGCAACAGCCGTGGGTCAAGGCTTTATGCAGTTGGGCATGGCGCAGACCGATGTGTTGAGCAGCCCGGCCACCCGCACAGCGCAAACCTCGCACTACATGTTCGGCAAAGACGCGGTGACCCAGGATTGGCTGGTCAGTTGTGGCAAAACCCTGCGTGACGATGTGGTGGCACACAAGCAAGCCCATCGAAATCTGGTGCTGGTCACGCACAGCGGTTGCATCAGCGATTTCGAAGCCCAGACCGGTTTCGAGCACGCGACGACCAGTGAGTATGGCAGTGCCTTGTTCGTGCACATTGCCGCCGACGGGCAACCTCAGGTGCTCGGCATTGTGAATGCCACTGACTGGCAGACGCTGTTGCACGGCAAAGCCTTGAAACAATAATCGCGGCAAAAAAAGTTGATGCCGAGAAAGCGCTTTTGCTCGGGCGGACTATAACTAGTCCGTAACCATTAGATGGCTGACGCAACTTCTGTAGTCCACATCGCTATTGTGTTGCTTTATGTAAGAAGTTCCGCTGGTGCACGCGTGCACCTGGCGGAGCAACATCCTTCTGCGCCAAGGTCGAGTCATGACGTCCAATAACTTGTTGCCCCACCCCGACGGCTCTTTATTGCGTGGCACCGCGCGTGCGCTGCCCATCACTGAACGCTGGATCGTGCCCGGCCTGCTGCTGGCGTACGTGGTTTTCTACCTGCTGCCGCTAGTCACCCATGGTCTATGGATTCCCGATGAAACCCGTTATGGCCAGATCAGTCAGGAAATGCTGCTGAGCGGTAACTGGGTGTCCCCGCACTTCATGGGCATCCGCTACTTCGAAAAACCCATCGCCGGTTACTGGATGATCGCCATCGGTCAAGCGGTGTTTGGCGACAACCTGTTCGGTGTGCGTATCGCTTCGGCGCTGAGCACCGGGTTGAGCGTCTGGCTGACTTACCTGATTGCGCGCCGATTCTGGAATGATCCGCGCAAAAGCTTTATCTGCGCCTTGCTCTACATGAGCTTCGGCCTGATCGCCGGGCAAGCCGGATACGCCAACCTCGATCCGCAATTCACGCTCTGGGTCAATTTGAGCCTGGTCGCGTTGTGGTTTGCCATCGATAGCCATTCCTCCCGCGGCAAACTCGGCGCCTGGGCGCTGTTGGGTTTTGCCTGTGGCATGGGCTTCATGACCAAGGGCTTTCTCGCCTGGTTGTTGCCGGTGTTGATCGCCCTGCCCTACATGATCTGGCAGCGACGCCTGGGCGAGCTGTTGCGCTACGGACCGCTGGCGGTGGTCGTGGCGGCGGTGGTCTGCCTGCCGTGGGTGCTTGCCATTCACCATCAGGAACCGGATTTCTGGCGGTTCTTCTTCTGGCACGAACACATCCGCCGTTTCGCTGCCGATAACGCGCAACATGCTCGCCCGTGGTGGTTCTATCTGCCGCTGCTGGTCGCCTCGAGCCTGCCGTGGGCCGCCTTGTTGCCGACCACGTTCGTTCAGGCCTGGCAGCAAAAGCGCCAGCCCGTGATCGGTTTTCTGTTGCTATGGATGCTGTTGCCGCTGGCGTTCTTCAGCTCGAGTAGCGGCAAACTGCCAACCTACATCATGCCGTGCCTGTTGCCTTTGGCGTTGCTGATGGGACACGCCGTGATGGAGCTGTTGAATCAGGGGCGAGGCCGGGCCATTCGCATCAACGGCGCGATCAACGTCGTCATCGCCACCAGCGCCCTGATCGCCCTGCTTTATCTGCAAGCCACCAAAGAAGTCTACGAAAACACCGAGATGTTCGCCCTGTCCCTGGCGTTCATCGTATTGCTCGGCTGGATCATCGCCAACGCCTTGCAGGTGCTGCGTCCATTGGTGTTCTGGGCCATGCCGGCACTCGGCATCTGGCTGCTGGTAGCGTTGTTGCCGGCAGCGATGCCGTCACAGATCGTCAATAGCCAAATGCCTGACCAGTTTATCGCCGAGCATCTGGATGCCTTGAATCAGACGACGTCGTTGCTCAGCAACGATCTGGGCGCGGCGTCAGCCTTGTCGTGGCGACTGAAGCGGCCTCAGGTCGATCTGTTCAACACGGTCGGCGAGTTGAAATATGGCCTGGACGATCCCGCCATGGCTTCACGTAAAGTCACCATGGACAACGTCGGGCAATGGATGACCGAGGCCCGCAAAAAAGGCGCGGTCGGTGTGGTGATGCGGGTTAACAGTGTCGTGGAAATGCAGGAGGTCGAGATGTTGCCCATCGATGGCAAGCGCTATCAGCGCGGCCAACTGGAGATCCTGATATTCCCGCAGAGCCAACCCTGACGCTGTCCGTCCTACAGGAAACCCGTCATGAAGTTTTGGGCAAGTGACAGGGGCGCGTTGGCGCTCCTGCTGGGTGCGTCTGCGCTGATTTTGTTGTTGGGTCTGGGCACGCGGGAGTTATGGGGAGCGGAAACCCGCTGGGCCAACATTGCGTTGCAAATGCTGCAGAGCGGTGACTATTTCGACCCCTACCTCAAGGGCGGGCCGTATTACGACAAACCGCTGCCCTCCTACTGGCTGATCACGGCCACGGCCTGGCTGACCGGCGGTTTGGGACACTGGTCATTGCGCTTGTCTTCGGTGATTGCTGCCTGGTTGAGCGTCTGGCTGGTGTACTTGATCGGCGAGCAACTGATGCGCAAAGGCACCGGGTTGATTGCCGGCTGGATGCTGGCGACCACCTTCTATTTCGCGTTCTGGGCACGGGTCGCCACCGCCGACATCCTCACCGTCTGCGGTGTGCTGGCGGCGGTGTGGTGGTATTGGCGCGGGCCGCAAGACACACGTTTCAGCCGTTATCTGGTGTTCTTCCTGCTGTTGTCCCTGACCTCATTGTTCAAAGGCCTGATCGGCTTCATTCTGCCGGGCTTGCTGCTGTTACCACATGTGGTGCAGGACGGTCGCTGGAAAAGCCACCTCAATCTACGGCTGTGTGCGGCCCTGGTCATCGCCGGGGCGTTTTACATGACGCCATTCATGTTGTCGCACCTCTATGGCACGCCAACTTATGGCGAAAGCGGCCTGGGCCTGGTGTTACGGGAAAACGTCGTGCGGTTTTTCCAGCCCTTCGACAACATCGGACCGATCTACACCTATCTGCTTTATCTCCCGATCTACACCCTGCCATGGGCGCCCTGCTGGCTGCTGGCGTTGTGGTATGCGTTGCGCCACTGGCGCAGCGTCGAACCCAATACGCGCTGGCTGGTTTGGGGGTTGGGTCTGTTGATGCTGTTTTTCACCGCCAGCGGCAGTCGACGCAGTTACTACGTGTTGCCCCTGGTACCTTTCGCCCAGTTGCTGGGCGCCTGGTGGATCACCCGGCGAATGGCCGAACGCAACGCCGCGGGCAGGTTCGGCGGTCGCCGATTAATAATCGGTTTCGGCCTGACCGCCGCGTTGTTGATGGCGATACTCGGTGTGTTCTATCCCTGGACCAATGGCGGCGGCGGCGTGGTTCAGTTCGGTGAGACGGTCAGGCTTGAGGCCAGCAAACGCGCGCCCCTCAATACATGGCGCATGGTGATGATCGAAGTGGACAACAAAGTACCGATGTACCTGCAAACCGGCGGCGCACCCTTCTATTACGTGCAGCAAACCCAGGACTTTCCTCGCACTGGCGATACCGCCGCGCTGATGACCTGGCTGGACAACACCAGCGGCCAGCACTGGAATCCGCAACGCACCATCGTTATCGCCCAGTACCGCAACGGTGATGCGTTACCGCTGAACTACCTGAGTGCCGACCATCAGGTCATCACCACCACGCCCACCAACGGCGAGCGAATATTCCACGCCCGTGAAGACCAGAGCGTGGCGTTCATTCCCCGGATCGAATAGGCGTCAGTGCACGCTTTTGCTGTCGATCTTTGTCGCCAGGGTGCTCAGCGCCTCGGTACACGCCGCCAGATCCGGCGAACCGGTCCTGACTTGTTTCAACGCTCGGTCCAGGGACTTGTCGATGGAGGTCCAGCCTTCAGGATCAATCGCCCGCAGCTTTTCCTCGTTTTGGTCCCAGGTGCTTTCCAGGTCGGTGATCCTGGCCCGTGCGCCTTTCATGTCGCCACTGCCCAGCAGTTTTTCGGTGTCGGTAATCATGACCTTCAGGTAGGACAAGTCACCCATCGACCCCGCAGAAGGTGCCGCAACGGGGGTGACGGCACTGATCTGCTGGCTATCAAGTTTGGCCAGCAGGGTTTTCAGGGCGTCGGCACAGGCTTTCGGGTCCGGTTTGCCGGAGCGCAATTGGGACAGCGCACGGTCGATCGATTTGTCGAGCGACGTCCAGGATGCTGGCGACTTCGGCTGCAAGGTTTCTTCGGCCTGATCCCAGGCAGTTTCCAGATCGGTGATGCGCGCCTTGGCCGCCTTCAGGTCGCCGGCGTCCACTAAACGGGCGGTGTCTACGGTAATCGTCCGGAAACTCGACAAATCGCCGAGTGAAGTCGAGGCGCTGACCGCCGTTTTGCCAGCCATTGCCTGGGCCGGCACCCAGAACCATCCACCGAGTCCGACCATGCAGACAACCAGCAGTGCTCCCAGGAATGGAGTGGACGCCAGATGCGGGATGCGTTTGGCGCTGACTTTCAACGTCGAGCCAACATTCGCCACTTGATGTTTTCGCCGGGACAGCGTCAGCCAGATAGCGCTGGACATGAAAATCGACGATACCGCGCCGGATATCAGCCCCAGCACCAGTGCCAGCGAGAACATCTGCAAGGGTTCGCAGGCAAACAGATACAGGCAGGTCGACGCCATCACTACCGTCAGCACGGTGTACAGCGAACGCCCCAGGGTCTGGCTGATGCTCAGGTTGATCAAACCCCACAAGGCCGCCGCATCCATCGGCGGGGACTTTTTCACGTTTTCGACAATGCGTCCGAAGATCACGATCTTGTCGTTCAGTGAATAGCCGATGATCGTCAGCAATGCAGCGATGTAAGTGACGTCGATCTCCAGCTTGAACAGCGAGAAGATCGCCGAAACAATGAGGATGTCCTGAACGATTGGCAGCAAGGTCGCCAAGGCGATGGCCCAGGAGAAACGCAGGCCGATATAGATCGCGATGCTGGCGAATGCCGCAATCACCGCATAGATCGCCCGAGTGGCAAAATCCCGTGCAACGCCCGGGTCTGCGGTGTTTTCCTCGTACTCTACGGTCTGATACTTGCCCTTGAACGCAGTAATGATCTGCTTCAAATCAGCCGGTTTGAGCACTTCATCGAAGCGCACGGCGATGTGCTGATTCTGTGCGCCGCCCACGGCCACGGTGGCCGGGATGGTGCCCGCCCCGGTCATGATCTGCGTGGCGGTTTCCTGAGTGATTGCACGGTCGACGTCGATGTCCAGCGCGGTACCGGCGGTAAAGTCGATGTCCAGGTTCAAGCCGTGAGCGCGGTAGTACAGCGAGCCGGAAACGATGGTCAGCAACGAGACCACAATCGCCGTTTTACCCAGGCCCACGAAGTTGAAACGACGGGCCTTGGTGGCGCGCGGCTTGCCCTTGCCGATCAACCAGCGCTGGCTGACCCACTGGGTATCGACCAGCCACAGCATCAGCCGGCGAATCAGCAAGAAGTTAGTGGCGACACTGATCACGATGCTCACCAGCATGGTCAGTGCAAATCCTTGAATCGGCCCGATGCCGGCCGCAAACAAGGCAATCATCGCCAGCGCGGTCACAAGGTTGGCATCACGTATCGTCGGCAGCGAGCCTTTGAAGCCGTTTTCCACGGCTTCGCGCAGAGACCGGCCGAGGTCGATTTCCTCGCGAATACGTTCCAGGCAAATGATGCTCGCATCCGCCGCCATACCAATGCCCAGCACAAACACGACCACCGCCGACAGCGACAAGGTGGCACCCGAAGCGGTGAACACAATCAGCAATAGCCACAGGTACACCAGCGTACAAAACGCGGCGATCAAACCGGCGGTGCGGTACAACCCCACCAGCAGTAGAAAAATACAGGCGATGCCGATCAAACCTGCCTGAACGGTTTCCGCCAGCGCGGTTTTGCCGAGCACGCTGCCGACGGTCTGGGTGTATTTCTCGGTCAGCTGCGTGGGCAACCCCTGCGAACTGCCGAGCAGCGAGCGTGACTCTTCGGCGGACGTCAGGCCTGCCAGTTTCACCCGAATATGGTTGGCGCCCTCAACGCGAATGTCCGGCTCGGTAATACCAATGCTGTCGGCGCGTTTACTCAGGATCGCGACCGTCTGCAACAGGTCATCCTTGGCGAGCTGGGTTTTGCCCGGCGCCGGGTTCACAACGTAATAAATCTCGTAACCACCGCGAAACTCCAGCCCGAAGCGCACATGAGTGGCCAGGCTGGAAAATGTCGCGGCCACCAGACAGGCCAGAAGCCCCGTCAAGAGGATGAACGACAGACGTCGACTGGAAAGGCTCATGGAAGAAATCCAGATAAGGGACTGAAAAGCGAATCGAAGCCCAAGGGCCCATTCACCACTGGCGGGCAGTCTAAAGAAGCGAAAATGAACCGCTTGTTAACGAAGCCGTATGGCTGTGCGACGGCTTGCCAGCACGTGCCGGACATGCAATGAATGCACGCCTGCGATGCCTGATCAGGAAGTGAGCAATGAAGGTTCTGGTGGCCGAAGACAATGCCCTGCTGGGTAACAGCATCAAGCGCGGGCTTGAGGAAGAAGGCTGGGTGGTGGATCTGGCCAGGGATGGCAAAGAGGCTTTGTACTATGTCGACTCCAGTGAATACGACGTGTTGGTGCTGGACTGGATGCTGCCGCAGATATCCGGTCTGGACGTACTCAATGTGCTGCGCGGCAAGGGCAACGAAGTACCGGTGATCATGGTCACGGCCAGAAGCGAGGTGGTGGATCGGGTGCTGGGCCTGGATCGCGGTGCCGACGATTATCTGACCAAACCTTTCGAAATGATCGAGCTGGTGTCGCGGCTCAATGCCCTCTATCGACGCTCGATCGCCCGTGGCTCGAAATCGCTGACGCTGGGCAATCTGAACATCGAACTCGACACCTTGCGGGTCAGCATCGGCGACCGTCCTCTGGAGCTCACGGGCATGGAATACGATCTGCTGGTGGCGCTGGCCGGCAAGGCTAATCAATTGCAGACCCGCACGGTGTTGCTGGGGCTGCTCTACCCTTTCGACAGCGAGCCGGACAGCAACAGCCTGGACGTGCTGCTCAATCGCCTGCGACGCAAGTTGGCCGGGGCCGATGTCGAGATTGAAACCATTCGCGGCAAAGGGTTGATCCTTCGTGTGGCGTAACCTGGCGCTGAACATCAAAATCGCGCTCACCCTGTTCGTGGTTCAGGCGTGCGTTTTGCTGATTGGCTATGTGTGGCTGAGTCATTGGGTGCAAACCACCCGGCTCGATGAACTGCAGCACCATCTCGATACCCAGTCGGACGTCATCGAGTCGCTGATCGGCGTCGAAAACGCGCAGTTGGTCTATCAGCGCCAGGGTGAATTCGCCTCGGAACTGGATCACGATCACGACCTGTACTTTGACCTGTCATCGGCTTCGGGCGAGTTGCTGCAAGATTCCTGGGGGCCGACACCGCCAATGCGCAAAGCGCTTCGCGAGGCCATGAGCCAGGTTCGCGCCGGCAACGAAGAGACGTTCCTGTTCGATGTCGGTCACGAGAAATGGATCGCGCAGATGGGCGACCTTGAGCGCCCCAGCCCCGAAGGACCGTTGAAGGCCAGGCTGCTGGTGGCCACCAACGCGCAACCGGTACTCAACGCGGTCGCCGCCTTCAAACGTGTGGTGGCGCTGGCCGCGATAGGGATACTGCTGCTGACGACGCTTGGCAGCTTTATCGTGGTGTCGCTCTCCACCCGCAACCTTCGCCATTTCGCTCGACAATTGCGCACATTGAAGCCGCCGGAATTCACCCGCCGGGTGGTATTCAAGGCGCACTCGGCGGAAGAAAAACTGCTGTTCGACAGCTACGCGCAAATGGAAACGGCGGTTCAGGAGGTGCTGGAACATCAACGGCTGTTTATCGCCAACGCCTCCCATGAACTGAAGACGCCGATTGCTGCCGTGACCTCTGCGCTGGAGGTCATTCTGGCGCGGCCACGGCACGCCGAAGATTACGCCCAGACCTGTCGTGACGTACTGGCCGAAATGCAGGTGCTCAAGCGCCTGTCTCTCGGTCTGTTGAACCTTGCGCAACTGGAGGGCACCGCAGACATTGCCGGGCAGTCGAGCGGGTTGAATGACAATGCGCTCAATGCCGTCGAGCGTTGGCGCAAGGCCGCCGACCTCAAGGGTCTCAGTCTCTCCCTGCAGCTGCTGGAGGATCACCGGGCTCAAGTCGCCGGAGGTCCGGAACAGTGGGAAGTGGTGTTTGGCAACCTGCTGGACAACGCCATCAAGTACACACCGGCCGGTGGCGCTGTCGACGTCACGCTGGACGAACAACCGGGCAGCGGTTTGTCCATCCGGATCAGAGATAACGGTGCAGGCATGTCCGCGCAAGAGCTCCGGCAGCTGGGACAAGTGTTTTTTCGTGCCGACGCTGCACGGTCGCAACCATCCTCGTTCGGACTCGGGTTTGCCCACTGCAAGCGGATCGTCGAAAGACTGGGTGGACAGCTGACGGTTCAAAGTACGCCGCAGGCAGGGACTCGTGTGACCATTGCCATTATGCGTTTTAAGCCTTGAACCCGGCGTCACCTCAGGCCAGGCTAATATTGAGCCGCAGTGCCCAAAGCCACATTCTGATCGACGATATCGCGTCGGCTCGGGTTTTCCGTCGACATTAAAATGACATCTATTAACGGTTTTTTTGACGTTTTTTTCTCATTTGGCACTCTACATTCGCGGCGACTTAAACATGCAAATGATTCGCATTGTTCCGCTAATGAATCTGCGCGTGTTGACTAAAAAAAACAGGAGCCGTCGACAGAATGATTTCCCGCATCCCCTCGTTCCTTAAAAAAGCATTGCTGACCACTGCATTCCTCAGCGCCGGTCATGTGTATGCAGCTGCGCAGGCTGACGGTATCGTGGTCTACAACGCTCAACACGAAAGCCTGACCAAAGCCTGGGTCGAAGGTTTCACCAAGGAAACCGGCATCAAAGTGACCGTGCGCAATGGCGACGACACCGAGATGGGCAATCAACTCGTGCAAGAAGGTGCAGCCTCCCCGGCCGACGTGTTCCTGACCGAAAACTCCCCGGCCATGGTGCTGGTCGACAACGCGGGGCTGTTTGCACCGGTTGCGCCGAGCACGCTGGAACAAGTGGGCGCAGCCTATCGTCCGGCGCATGGCAAATGGGTAGGGATTGCCGCACGCTCCACGGTGTTCGTCTACAACCCGAGCAAGCTGGCCGAAGCAGACTTGCCAAAATCGCTGATGGACCTCGCCGCACCGAACTGGAAAGGCCGCTGGGCCGCTTCGCCGGCCGGTGCCGACTTCCAGGCCATCGTCGCTGCCGTGCTGGAACTCAAGGGTGAAGCCGCCACCCTCGACTGGCTGAAAGCCATGAAAACCAACTTCACCGCCTACCGGGGCAACAGCGCCGTGCTCAAGGCCGTCAATGCCGGCCAGATCGACAGCGGCGTGATCTATCACTATTACAGCTTCGTCGATCAGTCCAAGACCGGCGAGAACAGCAAGAACACCTCGCTTAACTACTTCAAACACAAGGATCCAGGTGCCTTTGTCAGCCTGTCCGGTGGCGGCGTTCTGGCTTCCAGTCAACACAAGGAACAGGCCCAGGCCTTCCTGAAATGGATTACCGGCAAAGACGGCCAGGCGATTCTCAAGACCGGCAACTCGTTTGAATACGCCGTGGGCAAGAGCGCAGAGTCCAACCCGAAACTGGTACCGCTGCAGCAACTCGACGCCCCGACTGTCGACGTCTCGAAACTCGACAGCAAAAAGGCGGTTGAGCTGATGACCCAGGCCGGGTTGCTCTAATTGCTTCCTGAAACTCTACCGGCAGAGGTCGCTGCGGCGTCCTCTGCACACTTGCGCGCACGCTCTCGCGGCGTCTTCGTGGGCCGCGGTGGCGCATGGGTGATTGGTTTGTCGGTGCTGATGTCGTTGCTGGCATTACTGCCGATTGCTTTCGTCATCGGCGTGTCGGTGCAGACAGGTTGGGCGACGCTTGTGACGCTGGTATGGCGCCCACGCGTTGGCGAGTTGCTGATCAACACCGTGTTGCTGGTATTGCTCACCATTCCCTTGTGCATTGCACTAGGGCTGGCGCTGGCCTGGTTGACGGAACGCACCAACTTGCCGGGGCGGCGCTGGTGGTCGCTGTTGGCGACGGCGCCGCTGGCGGTGCCGGCATTCGTGCACAGCTATGCCTGGGTCAGTCTGGTGCCACCGATTCATGGGCTGTTTGCCGGTGTTCTGGTTTCGGTCATCGCCTATTTCCCATTTCTTTACCTGCCGATAGCGGCAACGTTGCGCCGGCTCGATCCAGCCATCGAAGATGTCTCCGAGTCGTTGGGGCTCAAGCCCTGGGCGGTGTTTTGTCGCGTGGTGCTGCCGCAATTGCGCCTGGCCATCTGCGGCGGTGCCTTACTGGTGGGGCTGCACTTGCTGGCCGAGTACGGGCTGTACGCGATGATCCGCTTCGACACCTTCACCACGGCCATCTTCGATCAGTTCAAGTCCACCTTCAACGGGCCCGCCGCCAATATGCTGGCCGGCGTCCTCGCACTCTGCTGCCTGGCCATGCTGACGGCCGAGTCGGCTGCTCGCGGTACGGCGCGCTATGCCCGGGTCGGGTCGGGAAGCGCGCGCGAACAAAGGATCGTGCATCTGAATTTGCGCACCACCCTACTCGCGCTCACGCTGCAAGGCGTGACCTGTGTGCTGGCACTCGGTGTGCCGTTGATCACCCTTGGCAAGTGGCTGATCGCCGGTGGTGCGCAAGTCTGGCAGCTGAGCGAACTGCTGCCGGCGCTGGAACAAACGCTGATGCTCGGGGCCGCCGGCGCGCTCATTACCACATGCGCGGCCATCCCGATTGCCTGGCTGTCGATTCGCTCGCCGGGCCCGTTGCAGCGTGTGCTGGAGAGCTGCAACTACATTACCAGCGCGTTGCCGGGGATTGTCGTTGCGCTGGCATTGGTGACCCTGACGATTCATTTTGCCCGGCCGATTTACCAGACCACCATCACGGTGCTGCTGGCGTATTTACTGATGTTTTTGCCCCGAGCCCTGGTGAGTTTGCGCGCGGGCATCGCCCAGGCGCCGGTTGAGCTGGAGAACATGGCCCGCAGCCTCGGCCGTTCGCCCGGTCGGGCGTTGTGGCTGATCACTCTGCGTCTGGCCGCACCCGGTGCAGCCGCTGGCGCTGCGCTGGTGTTTCTGGCGGTCACCAATGAGTTGACCGCTACCCTGCTGCTCGCCCCCAATGGCACGCGCACCCTGGCCACCGGTTTCTGGGCAATGACCAGTGAAATCGACTATGCCGCTGCTGCGCCCTATGCCTTGCTCATGATTCTGCTGTCGCTTCCGTTAACCGGACTTCTTTATCACCAATCCAAACGCACGGCTGGCCGATGAACGCTCTTGAACTCCACTCGATCTGCAAGTCCTACGGTTCTCACCGAGCCCTGGAGAACATCAGCCTGTCGGTGCCGACGGGAAGCCGTACGGTTATCGTCGGCCCGTCCGGTTCGGGCAAGACCACCTTGCTGCGAATGATCGCCGGTTTCGAATTCCCGGACTCGGGCAGCCTTTCGCTCAATGGTCAGACGCTGGTCGATGGCACCCGTGAGGTCCCCGCGCATCAACGGTTAATCGGCTATGTTCCGCAGGATGGTGCACTGTTCCCGCACATGACCGTAGCCGCCAACATCGGTTTCGGGCTTGCGGCCAAGGGCGTTGCCAAACAGGAGCGTGTCGCTGAGTTGATGGACAGCGTGGCGCTGGATTCGAGCATGGCCAATCGTTGGCCGCATGAACTCTCCGGCGGCCAGCAACAGCGTGTCGCGCTGGCCCGGGCCCTGGCACAACAACCACGGTTGATGTTGCTGGACGAGCCATTCTCGGCGCTCGATACCGGTTTGCGCGCCGCCATGCGCAAATTGGTCGCAAGGCTTCTGGCCGACGCCGGTGTCACGACCATTCTGGTGACTCACGATCAAAGTGAAGCGTTGTCATTCGCCGATCAGTTGGCGGTGATGCGTCAGGGCCGGTTAGTGCAATCCGGGCATCCGCTGGACCTTTACCGCTATCCCGCCGATGAACAAACCGCCCTGTTTCTCGGGGATGCCGTGGTCATGCCGGCCAGAATCGAAGCGGGTTGGGCTCATTGCGATCTGGGTCGTATACCGGTCAACAACCACAGAAACAACCGATCAGCGCAAATCATGCTGCGCCCCGAGCAACTTCAGCTGATCAGCGCGCCCCACGGTCTGGCACAATCGGACGGCTGTCGCGGCGTGGTCACCGAATGCGATTTCGGTGGTAATACCTGCACCTTGACCGTGGAATTGCAGACGTTGGCCGCTGATGAACGCCCGGGTCGTTCATTGCTGGTGCGCAGTTCCGGCATGCACGCGCCCCCCGCTGGCAGCGAGGTTCATGTGTCGACCATCGGCCATGCTCATGTACTGAACGAACTTTAAGCTTTTGAATCGGTAACAGGTCAGTCAATCAAACGAAATCGCCCTGAATATAACAATTCAAAAAAACAACTAAGCAATGCAGCACAAGTCCATTAAGGCGGACACTTCTGTACGCCTTTTCCTGCAAAAAAAGTGCGATGAGCGGCAGAAGCCTGAACCGTGCCTGTATGGGTTTCAAATAAACGAATCGCCTACCGGGTTTTCATGTTCCTTTCACAAAATCGCGCTTAACCTCAACGGATACGAGATGGCGTCTTGATAGCGTCCAGCCTGCCGGTCACGACGAGCAAACTCAATCAACGTAATTTGTCACAAATTTCTGGCAACTGCTTGATGCAGCTTTTATTTTGGCGTCTACGCTGGTGTTGGATCCAACGCTCAAGCCTGATAGTCTAATTTTTTTTTCAGTTCCGAGGTGCCCATGAGTCAGGCGTTTCTCCCCTTCTCTCGCCCTAGTATCGGCGACGAAGAAATTGCTGCGGTAGAGCAAGTACTGCGCTCTGGCTGGATCACTACCGGGCCGAAAAACCAGCAACTGGAAGAACACTTCGCCAACTATGTCGGCTGTCGGCATGCCGTTGCATTGTCCTCGGCCACCGGTGGCATGCATATCACGTTACTGGCATTGGGCATTGGTCCCGGCGACGAAGTCATCACACCGTCGCAGACCTGGGTGTCGACCGCCAACATGATCTGCCTGCTCGGTGCGACGCCGGTGTTCGTCGACGTTGACCGCGACACGTTGATGAGCGACCTGGCGAGCATCGAAGCGGCGATCACGCCTCGCACCAAGGCAATCATTCCGGTGCATTACGCCGGCGCGGCATTCGACCTCGATCCACTCTACGATCTGGCCGACAAACATGGCATCGCCGTCATCGAAGACGCGGCTCACGCGGCGGGCACTTTCTATAAAGGTCGGCATGTCGGCGCTCAAGGCACGGCGATCTTTTCGTTCCACGCGATCAAGAACATGACCTGCGCCGAGGGCGCGATGTTCGTCAGCGACGATGAAGCCCTGGCCAATCGGGTACGCATGCTCAAGTTCCATGGCCTGGGCGTCGACGCCTACGACCGACTCACCCACGGCCGCAAACCCCAGGCCCAGGTGATCGAGCCCGGCTTCAAGTACAACCTGGCCGACATCAATGCCGCCATCGCCCTGGTGCAGCTGGAACGCCTGGACGCGATCAACGCCAAGCGCACAGAGCTGGCCCAGACCTACCTGCAACGCCTTGAAGGCCTGCCGGTGCAACCACTGGCCATTCCGGCCCATGCGCAACAGCACGCCTGGCATCTGTTCATCCTGCGCATCGACGCCGAACGTTGCGGGCTGGATCGCGAGGCGTTCATGAAGGCGTTGCAGGAACAGAACATCGGCACAGGTATTCACTTCATCGCCACCCACCTGCACACTTACTACCGGCAGCGTTTCCCCAACATCTACCTGCCCAACACCGAATGGAACTCGGCGCGGCTGTGTTCGATCCCGTTGTTCCCCGACATGACCACCGATGATGTCGATCGTGTCGTCGGCGCCATTGAAAAAACACTGGACAGAAGCCTGTGAAACCTTATCCGATCCGTTGCGTATCAATCGTCATCCCGGTCTACAACGAGCAGGACAGCCTGCCCGAGTTGCTCAGGCGCACCGAAGCGGCGTGCCAGCAACTGCACCATGACTACGAAATTGTGTTGGTCGACGACGGCAGCCGCGACAACTCGGCGCAAATCCTCGAAGAGGCCGCCAGTCGTGACTGCAGCCCGGTGGTGGCGGTCATTCTCAACCGCAACTATGGCCAGCATGCGGCGATCATGGCCGGGTTCGAACAGTGCAAGGGCGATGTGGTGATCACCCTCGACGCCGACCTGCAAAACCCGCCGGAAGAAATCCCGCGGCTGGTGGCCCAGGCCGAACTGGGCTATGACGTGGTCGCCACTGTGCGCAACAACCGTCAGGACTCGGCCTTGCGTCGCTGGCCGTCGAAGCTGATCAACCTCGCCGTGCAACGCTCCACCGGCGTTGCCATGAGCGACTACGGCTGCATGCTGCGCGCCTATCGCCGGACCATCGTCGACGCCATGCTCGCCTGCCGCGAACGCAGCACCTTCATCCCGATCCTGGCCAACAGCTTCGCCCGGCACACCACGGAAATTCTGGTGACTCACGCCGAACGCGAACACGGCGAATCCAAATACAGCCCGATGCGCCTGATCAACCTCATGTTCGATCTGGTCACCTGCATGACGACCACACCGCTGCGATTACTGAGCATCGTCGGCTTCGGCATGGCGGCGCTCGGCGTGCTGTTCGCCATCGCGTTGATTGTGCTGCGCATGGTTTTCGGTGCCGGTTGGGCCGGCGGCGGTACATTCGTCCTGTTCGCCGTGCTGTTCGTGTTCACCGGTGGCCAATTCATTGGCATGGGCCTGTTGGGCGAGTACCTGGGCCGCATGTACAGCGATGTCCGGGCGCGTCCACGGTTCTTTATCGAAAAGATTTTGCGCAGCACCCCCTCCGCTCCAGCCCCCGTTGTCACCGTTGACGGTCTCACTTCCACTTCTTCAGATCAGGTTCTCTCATGAGTGCAAAAGCTGTTGTCTTCGCTTATCACGATATTGGCTGTGCCGGCATCGAATCCCTGCTTGCCAGCGGTTTCGAGATTGCAGCCGTGTTCACCCATCCCGATGACCCGAAGGAAAATGCGTTCTATGGCTCGGTTGCGCAACTGTGCGCCCGCAAAGGCATCCCGGTGCACGCCCCGGAAGACGCCAACCACCCGCTGTGGATCGAGCGCATCAGCAAACTCAACCCCGAGTACCTGTTTTCGTTCTACTACCGCAACCTGCTGAGCGAACCACTGCTGGCCACCGCCAGCAAAGGCGCCTTTAACCTGCACGGCTCGTTGCTGCCTCGCTACCGTGGTCGCGCACCGGCCAACTGGGTACTGGTCAACGGTGAAACCGAGACCGGCGTGACCCTGCACCGCATGGTCAAACGTGCCGATGCCGGCGCAATCACCGCCCAGCAACGGGTGGCGATCGAGCGCACCGACACCGCGCTGACCTTGCACGGTAAATTGCGCCAGGCCGCCAGCGATCTGCTGCGCGACACCTTGCCTGCACTGCTTCAAGGCAAAATCAGCGAAACTCCGCAGGACGAATCCAAAGCCACAGTGTTTGGCCGTCGTACCCCGGCGGACGGCAAACTGGTCTGGAGCAAACCGGCCGAAGAACTGTTCAATCTGGTCCGCGCCGTGACCCAGCCTTACCCGGGCGCGTTCTGTGCCGTGGGCGAGCACAAGTTGATTGTCTGGAGCGCGGATGTCGTCAAGGGCAACGAAGGCCAGGCACCGGGCCGGGTCATCAGCGTCGATCCGCTGCGAATCGCCTGCGGCGAAGACTCGCTGGTGGTCAACGCCGGCCAGCGCAACGACAGCGGCCTGTACCTCAGTGGCCCGCAACTGGCCAACGAGTTGGGGCTGGTCGACGGTTCTGTGCTGCGGGGCGCCGAATCGGGCCGTGCACCGCGTCGCACCCGAGTGCTGATCCTTGGCGTCAACGGGTTCATCGGCAATCACCTGTCCGAGCGTCTGCTGCGTGACGATCGCTATGAAGTCTACGGCCTGGACATCGGCTCGGACGCCATCGAGCGCCTGCGCAGCCATCCGAATTTCCACTTCGTCGAAGGTGACATCAGCATCCACTCGGAGTGGATCGAGTACCACATCAAGAAATGCGACGTGGTCCTGCCGCTGGTGGCGATCGCCACGCCGATCGAATACACCCGCAATCCGCTGCGTGTGTTCGAACTGGACTTCGAAGAGAACCTGAAACTGGTTCGCTACTGCGTCAAATACAACAAGCGCGTGATCTTCCCGTCGACCTCCGAAGTCTATGGCATGTGCCAGGACGCCAACTTCGACGAAGACAGCTCCAACCTGGTGGTTGGGCCGATCAACAAGCAACGCTGGATCTACTCGATCTCCAAGCAGCTGCTTGATCGAGTAATCTGGGCTTACGGCCAGAAAGGCCTGAACTTCACCCTGTTCCGCCCTTTCAACTGGATGGGCCCACGCCTGGACCGTCTGGACTCAGCGCGTATCGGCAGTTCCCGGGCCATTACCCAGTTGATCCTGAACCTGGTGGAAGGCACGCCGATTCGCCTGTTCGACGGCGGCGAGCAAAAGCGCTGCTTCACCGACATCGCCGATGGCGTCGAAGCCCTGGCGCGGATCATCGACAATGACAACGATGCCTGTAACGGCCAGATCATCAACATTGGCAATCCGGACAACGAAGCCAGCATTCGGCAGTTGGGCGAAGAATTGCTGCGTCAGTTCGAAGCTCACCCGCTACGCGACAACTTCCCGCCATTTGCCGGTTTCCGCGATATCGAAAGCAAGGCCTTCTACGGCACCGGCTATCAGGACGTGTCTCACCGCAAACCGAGCATCGCCAACGCCAAGCGTCTGCTTGACTGGGCTCCAACCGTGGAGATGAAGGAAACCATCGGCAACACGCTGGACTTCTTCCTGCGTGAAGCCATGCTCGAAATCGCGGACAAAAAACGTTGATGCAGGCAGGCCTTCGAATCGATGTCGACACTTACCGAGGCACCCGTGAAGGGGTGCCGCGGTTACTCGAGATGCTCGATGAAGCACAGGTCAAGGCGACGTTTTTCTTCAGCGTCGGGCCAGACAACATGGGGCGCCACTTGTGGCGCCTGATCCGTCCGCAGTTTCTCTGGAAGATGCTTCGTTCCAACGCTGCCGGTCTGTATGGCTGGGACATTTTGCTGGCCGGCACCGCGTGGCCGGGCAAACCGATCGGTCGCGACCTCGGGCACCTGATGCGTCAGGCGCAGGCGGCCGGGCATGAAGTCGGCCTGCACGCCTGGGATCACCACGCTTGGCAGGCCAATGCCGGACGCTGGAGCCAAGCGCAACTGATCGAGCAGATCCGTCGTGGCGTCGACAGCCTCAGTGACATCCTCGGGCAAAAAGTCGAATGCTCGGCGTCCGCCGGTTGGCGGGCGGATGAGCGTGTGATCGAAGCCAAGCAAGGTTTCGGCTTTCGCTACAACAGCGATTGTCGAGGCCAGCACCTGTTCCAGCCGATCCTGACCAATGGTAGTCTGGGGGCACCGCAGATTCCGGTGGACCTGCCGACCTTCGACGAAGTGGTCGGCCCGACCGTCGCAGCCAAAGACTTCAACACCTTTATTCTTGAGCGGTTCTCCCCGCAAAAACTCAATGTCTACACTGTCCATGCCGAAGTAGAAGGGATTCTGATGGCCAACGATTTTCGCCAATTACTGGCCGATGCTCGCCAACGTGATATTCATTTCCAGCCCTTGGGCAATTTGCTTCCCGACGCCCCCGCCATCTTGCCAAAGGGCCGGGTCGTACGCGGCACTCTTGAGGGTCGCGAAGGCTGGCTAGGGGTTCAAGGCGCATGAGCAAACCCTGGGCATTGCCGTTATTACTGGTCGTTCTGGCGCTGGCGTACTTGTTGCCACTGGGCACTCACGGCCTATGGATTCCCGACGAAACCCGTTACGCCCAGATCAGCCAGGACATGCTCCTGACCGGTAACTGGGTGTCGCCGCACTTCATGAGCCTGCGCTACTTCGAAAAGCCCATTGCGGGCTACTGGATGATCGCCATCGGCCAGGCGCTGTTTGGCGACAATCTGTTTGGCGTGCGTATCGCCTCGGTGCTGAGCACCGGACTGAGCGTTTTGCTGTGTTATCTGATCGCCCGCCGGCTGTGGAACGAGCCGCGCAAGAGTTTTGCCTGCGCGCTGCTGTACATGAGTTTTGCGATCATCGCCGGGCAAGCCGGCTACGCCAACCTCGATCCGCAATTCACCTTCTGGGTCAACCTGAGCCTGGTGGCTTTGTGGTTTGCGTTCGACAGCACCAGCCGTGGTCAGCGTCTGCTCGGCTGGACAGTACTGGGGCTGGCCTGCGGCATGGGTTTCATGACCAAGGGCTTCCTCGCCTGGGCGTTGCCGGTTTTGATCGCCCTGCCCTGGGTGCTTTGGCAGAAACGCTGGCGGGAACTGCTGACTTACGGCCCGGTGGCAATTGTCGTGGCCATCGCGGTGAGTCTGCCTTGGGCCTTGGCGGTGCACGCACAGGAACCCGATTATTGGCGGTTCTTCTTCTGGCACGAACACATTCGCCGGTTCGCCGGGGATGATGCCCAGCACGATGCGCCATGGTGGTTCTACCTGCCGCTACTGGTGGCGTTCAGTCTGCCATGGGCGGCGTTGCTGCCATCGGCGCTGAAACAGGCCTGGCAGACCCGGCGTCAAACCAACATCGCTTTCCTGCTGCTGTGGTTGCTGATGCCCTTGCTGTTTTTCAGCCTGAGCAACGGCAAGCTGCCGACCTACATCATGCCCTGCCTGCTGCCTCTGGCGTTGTTGTTGGGTCATACCCTGGCGGACCGACTGAAGCTGGAACAGGGCCGGGTGCTGGGAATCAATGGCCTGCTGAACATGACGCTCGGCCTGATCGTCCTGATTGCGCTGGTCTACCTGCAACTGAAAAAGCCGCTGTACACCCACGAACTGCACAACCTGGTATTGGTGTTCATCGGGTTGATCGGCTGGATCATGGCCAACCTGCTGCAGGCCTTCCGCCCCTTGCAATGCTGGGCGGCACCGGCCTTCGGCAGTTTGCTGCTGATCGGCGTGCTGCCGGCCGGCATGCCGGATTCGGTGGTGGCGAACAAGATGCCCGACCAGTTCATCCTCCAGCACGCCCCGGAACTGGCGCAAACCGACAAGCTGTTGAGCAACGACCTGGGCGCTGCCTCGGCCCTGGCCTGGCGCTTGAAACGCCCTGAGGTGGCGTTGTACAACACGATAGGCGAATTGAAATACGGCCTTGACTATCCTGATCCCGATGCAATGCAGCAGCGGGTCGACCTCGAGCACGTGCAACAGTGGATGCGCGAAGCGCGCCAAAGTGGTTCGGTCGGGGTGGTGATGCGGGTCAAAGGGGATGACGAACTGCAAGAAATCGAACTGCTGCCCAAGGATGGCAAACGTTATGAACAAGGCAACCTGGTGATTCTGATCTTCCCTCAGGACGCGTCATGAGCCTGTTGCTGCTACTGATCGCCTGCCTGCTGACTTGCCTTGGCCAGATCGCCCAGAAGTACGCCGTGGAAAGCTGGCGTGGCAAGACCTCGGGCTGGGGCCAGAAACTGCGTTCACCCTGGCTGTGGCTGGCGCTCGTCTCTCTGGGGCTGGGCTTGCTGGTCTGGCTGCTGGTATTGCAGCGTCTCGAAGTCGGTATCGCCTATCCCATGCTCAGCCTTAATTTCGTGCTGATCACACTGGTCGCCCGTTTCATCTTTCACGAAGTCATCGACCGCCGTCACTGGTTGGGCGTGGCACTGGTGATCGGTGGCGTGGCGCTGCTGGGGCAACACGCATGAGCCTGCGTCGCGGAATCGCTTTCGCCATGGGCAGCGTGCTGTTCGGCACCGCCGCGCAGCTGGGCATGCGCTGGAGCATGATTCGCTTGCCGCGTCCCGAACAGTGGTTAGCGGCCTTGAGCAGCGGCAGCGTCGATGTGTCCGCTGTGATTGTCGTGCTGACCGCCATCCTCGCCTATGCCGCGTCGATGCTCACCTGGCTTGCCGCCCTGCGGGATGTGCCCCTGGGCCGGGCCTATTCGCTGCTGAGCATCGGCTACGCGCTGGTGTATGTGCTGGCCGCCAGCCTGCCGCTGTTCAACGAATCCTTCAGCCTTTCAAAAACCCTGGGAGTGGCGTTGGTCATCCTGGGTGTCATTACTATTAATTCTCGACCTGCTCGCGCGCCCGAACTTAGGAGTGCATCATGAAAATCAGTGTATTTGGTAGCGGTTACGTTGGTCTGGTGCAAGCCGCCGTCCTGGCTGAAGTCGGCCACGACGTAGTGTGTATGGACATTGACGAGAAAAAAGTTGCGTTACTGCAACAAGGCCACGTCAGCATCTTCGAGCCGGGGCTGGCCAGCCTGGTGCGTGAAAGCCTGGACGCCAAGCGGCTGCACTTCACCTCGGACGAAAAATTCGCGGTGCAACATGGCCAGGTGCTGTTCATCGCTGTTGGTACGCCGTCCCGGGAGGATGGTTCGGCGGATCTGCAATACGTGTTGTCGGTGGGTGAAGCGGTGGCGCGTCATCGTGAACAGCCGGTGATCCTGGTGGAGAAATCCACGGTGCCGGTGGGCACTGGCGATACGCTGCGCGCCCACATCGAAAACTACCTGCTCAAGGCCGGCCGGCAGTTGCAGTTCGATATCGTTTCCAACCCGGAGTTTTTGAAAGAAGGCTCGGCTGTAGCCGATTGCCGGCGCCCGGACCGCATCATCATTGGCTGTGAAGGCGATGAAGTGCGCGACGTGATGCGCGACCTCTATGCACCGTTCAACCGCAACCATGACCGCGTCATGTTCATGGACCTGCGCAGCGCCGAGCTGACCAAATACGCCGCCAACTGCATGCTGGCGACCAAAATCAGCTTCATCAACCAGATCGCCGAACTGGCCGAACACCTGGGTGCCGACATCGAATCGGTACGGTTGGGCATCGGTGCCGATTCGCGAATCGGTTACCACTTCATCTATCCCGGCTGCGGTTACGGCGGCTCGTGTTTCCCCAAGGACATGCGCGCACTGATTCACAGTGCCGAAGAAGCCCATTGCAACAGCGACCTGCTGCAAGCGGTGGAAGCCATCAACCAGCGGCAGAAACACAAACTGTTCGAACGCATCAACGCCTTCTACAAGGGTGATTTGCGCGACAAGACCTTCGCCGTGTGGGGCCTGGCCTTCAAGCCCAACACCGACGACATGCGCGATGCGCCGAGCCGGGTGCTGCTGGAATCGTTGTGGGCCGCGGGGGCCAATGTTCGCGCGTTCGACCCGGAAGCCATGCAGGAAACCCAACAACTTTATCCTGACGAACCGAAGCTGATGCTCATGGGCACGCCGGAATCGGTGCTTGCAGGAGCCGACGCGTTGATCATCTGCACCGAATGGCAGCAGTTCAAGGCGCCGGACTTCGACCTGATCCAGCAACGTCTGAATGCACCGGTGATTTTCGACGGACGTAACCTGTACGACGCCGAGCGCCTGGCCCGCAGCGGTTTCCTGTACTTCCCGATGGGCCGTGGTGAATCGTGCAAGTTACCGATTCCAGCGGCCTCAGTCGTCGCGTGAGTACGGTATCCCCCGGCATTCGTCGGCAGTCCTTAGGGTTCGGGCTGCTGACGCTGATGCTGTTCATCGCCGGTGCTTATCAGCAAACGGCGATCGGTTTCGATTCGCGGTTCGTGCTGTTCGCCCAGGAAATGCTGCGCCACGGGCCGTCGTTTTTCCCGACCACCTACGGCCAGCCCTATGCCGATTACTCGGCGCTGTCGACATTGTTCGTCTGGTTGCTGTCCCTGCCGTTCGGGCAGGTCAACAGCCTCAGCGCCTGGTTGCCGAGCGCCATCGGCGCCGCGGTGATCGTCACGTTGATGTACCGGTTGCTCGCGCCCTGCTCCACACGCTGGGCGCTGCTGAGCATCGCGTTGATGTTGCTCACCAGTATGTTTGTCACTGAAACCCGTGCCGTGTCCCAGGACCTGATGCTGGCGGCCGTGGCCTTTTCGGTGTTCTACCTTGGGTACGCCGCCGATCATTTCGCGATGCCCCGTCGGTGGCCGCTGATTTTTGTACTGCTGCTGTTGGGCTTCGGGATTCGAGGGCCGATCGGGCTGGTGATCCCCACCGGTATGCTGTGCAGCTACTACCTGCTCAATCGCCAATGGTCGCGGTTGTTCGGTTTTGGCCTGTTGGCGGCGGTGTTGCTGGTGGTGTGCGTCGGCGCACTGTTGTGGCTGGCCGAAGCCAGTGGTGGAACAGCCTTCATGCATGACGTGGTGCGCATGCAGTTCATGGGGCGCATGGACGGCAGTGAGGGCGTCAGTGGTTCGCTGTATTACTTCACCGCTTCGTTTGGCAACTATGCGCTCGCTTATCCACTGGCACTGCTGGTATTGGCCGCGGTCTGGCTGACGAATCCACGGCAGGCAGGTCCGGCATTACGCCTGTTGCAATACTGCACGGCGGCCGGGTTGATCGTGATGATTGGCCTATCGATTCCCCAAGCGAAAAAGGCCCGTTACCTGCTGCCGATGCTGCCCATGGCGGCGATCGTTGCGGCGTACCCGTTTCAGGTGGCGCAGGGTCGGGTGTTCGGTTGGTTGCGGGGTTTGATGCAAGGGCTTTGGTTGGTGATACCGGGGGTGTTGATTGTCGCATTGCTGATCGTTCAGCGGCGTCTGCCAGCACAACCACCTGCGTTTGTGCCGGTATTGATCGTGCTTGCGGCCCTGCAAATCATCGCGCTGGCGGTTTGGTTCCGCGCTCACTGGCGAGCCGAGGCGCTGGCCTGTTGCGCAGTCCTGGCGCTGTGGTCGGTTTATATCCTGGTGTTTGAACCGGTCGAACGTCAGCTTTACGACACACAAGCCTTCAGCCGAGCCGCGTTCGCTGAGGTTCAAAAAGCCCCGGCGCCGTTAGTGCTGCACGGCATGGGCAAAGACGCCAAGGCGATCAAGTTCATGGTCAATATCGAGCAGGATTTGCAACCGGTGTTCACCGAATCGATACAGGAACTGGAAGCCCTCTCCGGGCCGGCCTGGCTGATGATGGACCGAAGCGACTACAACGCCTTGCAAGGCACTCCGCTGGGTACCCAGACGCCAGTATTGAGCGGACGTTTCGATAAAAACGATTTCGTATTGCTACACACACCTCCCTTGTAGGAGCTGCCGCAGGCTG
>NZ_AKJT01000043.1 GCF_000282195.1 Pseudomonas sp. GM18 | reverse complement strand
GCAGCGACCATGTCGGCCGTGGCGCAGGCTTGAGTAGCACCCACGTCGGCCGTGGTGCCGGTTTGAGCAGCGACCACGTCGGCCGTGGCGCAGGCTTGAGTAGCGATCATGCCGGCAAAGCCGTTCGAGATCATGGCGTCAAAGGCAACCACTATGGCAGCGTACGTAACACTGACCGCGGCCATGGCGCAGTCACTTCGGGTATTGCGCATTCCAGTGACACGCGAGGAGTGACGAAGGCCTCTGCCATTTCGGCCACTACGCCTGGCGATCACAATACGAAAGGGTTGAGCAACGCTCGCACTTCGATTTCAAATCGACTGGATTAAGTCCTGGTCTCTCAAAGCCGGGTTTCCATCAGGGGCCCGGTTTTTTTTCGCCTGCTATTTGCCCGATGGTGATGTGCGGGTAATCGGCGCAGCCACCTGCGTGAGCAAATCCCACACGATGGACTACTACTGTAAGGCTGATTCAACTTTGTCCTGATGGGAGTATGTCGATGCTGGCTCACTGGTTTCTGGCGGCGATTCACCTCTTGGCCTTTGGTCTGGGCTTTTGGGCTGTACTGACCCGCGGCACGGCGTTACGTCGTCTGAGTGCCGGGGCAGGGGACGCTCGCCGTGTTTTGATTGCAGATAACCTGTGGGGGATCTCTGCAGTCACTCTCCTGATCACGGGTGGGATGCGTGCCTTTGGCGGGTATGAAAAAGGCACTGATTACTATCTTCACCAACCTCTGTTTCATCTCAAGATGACGCTCTTGGTCTTCATCCTGTTGCTCGAGATTGCGCCGATGGTGGCGCTGATCAAATGGCGGATTGCGCTGGGGCGTGGCGTAGCGATCGATACCGGGCGTGCAACGCTGTTTGCCCGTATCAGTCATATCGAAGCGCTGTTGCTGGTGCTGATGGTCGTGGCGGCCACGGGCATGGCGCGAGGTGTGACGTTTGGTTAGCCGGGAAGGGGGAGCGCTCTTTCTCGCAGCAAATCCGAAACGTCTGACAGTCATGGCAGGAGCCAGGGCAGTAGTATCGGCTCCGTGTTGCGATTGCATCGCAAAGAGAGACGGAGCGCAGAACGATGCGGCACTTGAATCTTAGCCAGCCGTTACTCGAGGCAGAATGGGCTGGCTACTGACTG
This sequence comes from Pseudomonas sp. GM18, assembly GCF_000282195.1. Taxonomy (GTDB): domain Bacteria; phylum Pseudomonadota; class Gammaproteobacteria; order Pseudomonadales; family Pseudomonadaceae; genus Aquipseudomonas. The sequence continues at coordinate 48,542 of NZ_AKJT01000043.1, read as the reverse complement.
CAGCAGGATTCAGGGCGTTTGCGGCTTGTCCGGGGCGGTCAGGCCAGCCTGAATGCGTTGATAAATTTCTTCGCGATGCACCGCAACGTCTTTCGGGGCGTTGATGCCAATCCTGACTTGCTGGCCGCTAACGCCCAGAATGGTGATCGTAATGTCATCACCGATGTTTATGCTTTCACCGACTTTGCGGGTGAGTATCAGCATGGTTTTCTCCTTGATTGCTTTGTAGGGCACCTGGTTCGGACAGTGCAGAGGTCGGTATTAGATATAGATTAGTGCGAAGTTTCACGGTTTGGGTGCCTCTTTCTGACGCGCAGATGCTGCATTAATTCCCAAGGTGTAACTATACAGAGGCCGCCACCATCATTCTCGTTGTTTTGAGCCCATTTTGCGGCACTCGGGATGGATCCATGGATGTTAAAATCGCCGCTTTAAGCATTCGGAGGAAAGCGTTGTGCGCAAAATGGTCTTGGTAATCGCGGTACTGACGCTGGCCGGATGCGGTGAGGATAAAGGGGTTGACGCTCAAAAGCCGCAACCGGCAGTCGCCTCCGTCCCCGCGGCGGTAACGGGCCCGCAGTGGGACGTCGAAGTGCGTGGTGAGACACCCCAGGCGGTCAGTGACCTGAGCGGTTGGTTGATTGAGCACAGCTTCGTTCCCAACGTCGTGAAGGAAAATGGAAAGGTTCGTATTCTGGTCGGGCCGTTCGGTTCGCAAGCCGAGGCGCAGGCCAGGCAAGCTGAAATAACGGCGGCGCTGACCCGGGCGAAAAAAATGAACATCGAATCGCTGATCGTCGAACACCCGACGGCTCAGTAATCGTCCTTTTCGCAACGCGCAGACCCGCATGCCGGGTGATGTGCCAGGGAAGCGATCTGTGAGGTCGCTCCCCTGGTGATGTGTCGGCATAAACGTTACATCAAGGTATTTTGCGGTAACCCCAGCAGGCCGGTCAGGGTGTTGATGATCGCTTGTTGCCGGGCACGGTCTGCCTGGTGCACGGCTTGCGCGGCGGCGACATCGGCGTCGCAGTGGGGGCACGTCACTTCGTATGCATGGATGTACTGCAAGCATCCACGACACAGCGCCAGTTGTGGTGGAATACGTCCTTCGTCCGGCGATTTCTGGCCCTGGTTTGCCCAGGCCAGTTTGATCACCTGGCCGCTGTCGCTGACGCTGTTCACCTTCTCGCCGGTATCGATGCGCTCGGTAATCAGATCAAAGCGTCCAACGGCAAAGGAGGTTTTTGCCGCGTCCTCGAGCTTGACGATGCGCTCGCGCAGCCCGTGTTTTTGCAGGTCCAGCGCGCGGTAATGGCAGTACGGATTGTTGCCAGGTTTGCCGAGCAGGGAATGTGAGGTCCAGGTGCAGCCACCACGGCAAACATCGTTGTAGTAGCAGCTTCGGCAGTAGCCCCACAGGTCGTCGACCGACCGCAGGCGGCCAAAGTGCATGCCTTCGCTGTAATGCCAGATATCGTGCAGGCTCATGTTGCGTACGTTGCCACCCGAAAACCCCACCGTTGCCAATGACGGGCAACCCTTTACTGTGCCGTCGGCTTCCAGCGCCAGCACGGTCTGGCCGGCGGCGCAGCCGCTCCAGTGCACGCGCTCGTCACCGAAACCACGCCACATGTGCTCGTAAGGGCCGTAGTAACCGATGTTGTTGCCCACGTTCATCAGCAGGCCGCGATCGACTCCTTCGCGATAGAGGCGCGCCAGCAACGGCATCACCTCCAGCAGTTGGTAGGGCTGCAACAACAGCTCCGGGTGATCGACAGCATTGCCCATGGCGACTGTCAGCTGGATCTGCCAGTGAGTAGCGCCGAGGTCGATGATCAGGTCCATCAGCTCGGGCAGGTCGGGCAACGTGGCCGCGCCGATTTGTGTGTTGACGCTCACCGCAAGCCCGGACTGTTTGGCGCGTCGCAGGGTGTCCACCGCCTTGTCGAACGAGCCCGGAACATTGCGCACTGCGTCATGCAGTGGGGCCAGTCCATCCAGTGACACACCGACGCCATTGAGCCCGGCGTCCACCGCGGCCTGCATTTTCGCGGGTGTCAGGTTGCGGCCACCGGTTTGTATGGCGCAATACATGCCGTGATCGTGGATGGCCTGGATCAGTTGCGTCCAGTCTTTACGTAAATAGGCTTCGCCGCCGATCAGGGTGATCTCGCGGGTGCCGAGTGCCGCCAGGGAATCGATGACATCCAGGCACTCCCGGGTGTTCAGTTCATCGGGACGTCGATGGCCGGCGCGTGAGCCGCAATGCAGGCATTTGAGATCGCAGGCCAGAGTGATTTCCCAGACCACATGCACCGGCACGTAGCGTTTGAGGTCGGTTTCACTGAGGTAGCGGGCAGGGCGACTGTCTGACATGGGAAATCCTTGCGCACCAACGCGTGCGCGGCACGAATCCATCGAAGTGTTCGCGCCTTCCTTGGGCAAATGGCGCGAGCGGATTTACCTTTTGTTGTTGAAAAGATCCCGGGCTCGGCCACTTTTTGAGGAAGGACCAAGCCCGGGCTGTGCGGGTTAGCGGGCCTCCAGGCGGGCGATTTCAGCCTTCAGTTGCTCCAGTGCGCTGCGCAGCGCACCGCTGTTGGCCAGTTGCTGTTCACCCTGGCTCACTACGGACTTCAGTTGCGCCAGGTCACCGCTGGTTTGCGCTTGCTGTACCGCGACGGCATAGAGCGGCACCGCATGGTGCGGATGCTCTGGGCGCTCAATCACAGGGGCCTGGCTGACAGCTGCGTGTTTCACGTAATGCCAGATGCCCTGGTCCTGGTACTTGTAGTCGACATAACCGCTCGCCCAATCGGCGCCTAAAATGCCTTTCAAGCCGAAAGTCTGGGCGATCTGGCTGAGAGGGCCGCTCGGGCTGCCCGCCAGGGTGAGGATGATGTGGTTTTCGGCCGTCGGTACCAGTTTGGCCTCGGAATACTCACCCCATACACGGGCACGGAAGTTGAGAGGCGGATAGGTGCTTTGGAAAATGCTGGCAACCCCGCTGACTTTTTTCTTTACGGTATCTACCAGCAGATCCAGGGTTAAAACCGGTGCGCCCAGTAGATGATTGCTGACATTCAGGCGGGTATGAAAAAGTCCGATTGACATGGTGCTACTCCCTTATTTGTATTCTGGACAACTCGGGCATGTTTCGTGAGCGGGTCAGCGGCGTTCCTGCCGGCTGATTTCGCCCTTGGCCGTTTCAAGCGCGCTCTGCAGTTGGGGTTGCTGATCCAGTTGTTGTTGGGCCAGGCGCGCCAGGTTTTTCATCTGGGCCAGGTCACCGCTGGCAATGGCACTTTGAATCGGTGCGGCGTACAGCGGCATGATCGGTGGATAGGCTGGAATGACCGGGCCGGGCTCCAAAGGCACTGATTTATAAGCGTTGGAGGGTACCGACTCGACAAGATGAGCGGGAGCAGTGACCTGGACCCACCGTTCACCGTTGTAGTACTCGTAATTGGCGACGCCTTCTCTCCAGTCGCTACCGACCACCAGATGCAACTTGAAATTCACGATGGAGTTCGAGCCTGGGCCGCCGTTATTGCCTTGAGCGGTGATCAGGATCTTGCTGACACCAGGGCTCATGACCGTCAGGTAGGTGTATTCGCCCCAGACATCGGAGTGCACATCCAATGGCGGGTTGGTGGCCTGAGTGATAGTGGCAGTGCCGCTTACCGTTTGTTCAGGGGTAAATACCAGAAGATTGAGTGCCAGACTTTGTGCGCCCGGTGCCGAAGTACCAATTCGGTAGCAGAGTGGGAACAAGCCGACAGGTTGCTGATTAGAACCAGACATAATTATTGCCTCCATTGCAATAAGGGGAGCGGAAACAGCTATCAGTGCTTTTCCAGGCGTGCGACTTCCTTGGCCAACTGCTCGTAAGCGGCATTTAGCTCTTTGTTTTCTGGCTTGGATGCATCGCGTTGTTTCAACAGCGTCTTCATTTGCGGCAGGTTGCCTGCCTTGATCGCGCCTTGGATGGCCACCCCATAGGGGGGCATGCTATGGCTCGTTGAATTGCTCATAACGATTCCTTCCGTGGTGTTTGCGGGCACTGCCGTCATCAGCAGTTTTTGCAGTTAAGCAGGCGTCGATAAATATGCAATGGGCTGCGCAAGAGTAATGTTTAATATTGTTTTATTTATCGCGGCGGGTGAGGGGGCGAGATATTTGATATTAAGATTGGCGATAAGTTAGTGCGATTCCTCATGAGTCATTATTGTTTTTATCGCCATTGATAAAAAGTAATGGGGCGGTCTATAACGCCCCTGGACTGAAGATGATTCAAACAGCACTGACCTTACGCCCAAACCGCTCCCGATACACTGAAGGTGGTACGCCGACCACGCTGCGAAATGCCACGCGGAAACTCTCCACCGATCGATAACCGCAGTGCTGGGCAATCTGGTCAGTGTTTTGACCCGTACTCTCCAAAAGCTCGCGGGCCCGGGCCAGGCGTTCATGCTGCAGCCACGCTTTGGGCGGCATACCGCTGGCTTCGGTGAACCGGCGCAGAAATGTGCGCTCACTCATGGCCGCCTCGCTGGCGAGGTCGCGAACCTCCAGCGGTTCGTGCAGACGTTCCCGCGCCCACTGCATGACCCGCGACAGATCGCTGCGCGGCGTCGGGCTGACCGGTGACGGAATGAACTGCGCCTGGCCGCCGGTGCGTTGTGGTGACATCACCAACCGCCGGGCCACCGAGTTGGCCACCTGCGTGCCGAAATCCCGCGCGACCAGGTGCAGGCAAGCATCGATGCCGGCGGCGCTGCCGGCCGAAGTAATCAACTGACCCGAATCGACATACAGCACGTCCGGATCCACCAGAATGTTCGGGAAACGCTCGGCCAGTTCAGCGGTGTAGCGCCAATGGGTGGTGGCGCCGTGACCGTCCAGCAAACCGGTGGCCGCCAATACGAATACCCCGGAACAGATCGACAGCAACCGCGCGCCTCGGGCATGAGCCTGGCGCAGGGCAGCGAGCAAGGGCTCGGGCACCGGCGAGCTGCGGTCGCGCCAGCCGGGGATGATGATGGTTCGGGCGCGCTCAAGCAGTTCCATCCCGCCGTCGGCCAGCACCTGAATGCCGCCCATGGCGCGCATCGGCCCTTGGTCGACGGCAACGATGCGGTGCTCGTACCAGGGGAAATCGAACTCCGGCCGCGCCAGGCCGAAGATCTCCACGGCAATGCCGAATTCGAAGGTGCAGAGGCCGTCGTAGGCCAGAATCGCGACTAAACCTGGGGTGGGTTGCATTTGGCGGAAAGTTCCCGGTGAGTGTCTTGTGCGCCACTGTAGCGGCAAGACCGGAGCAGATAAAGTCTTCTCACACCCACCGAGACTTTGGAGTACAGCCCATGCCCAGCCTGGTTCGCGAGATTCCCGCAGCCCCGTCCGCCATCGCCCTGATGCACTTCAGCAATCGTCTGACCTTCGAAACCGATTGTTCCGACGTCTACAGCAGCCAAGAGGCCGGCGAGGTGGATTTTGTTCTGGTGGACGTGCGCGGACCGTTGGCGTTCGAACGCGGACATGTGCCGGGCGCAATCAACATTCCGAGTCGATTGATCACGGCTGATGGCCTGGCGGCCTATCCGAAGTCCACGCTGTTTGTGGTCTATTGCGCCGGACCTCACTGCAACGGCGCCAACAAGGCCGCGGTGAAACTGGCGGCGCTGGGTTACCCGGTCAAGGAGATGATCGGCGGGGTGACCGGGTGGCTGGATGAAGGGTTTGAGTTGAGTGTCGTAGTGCAACGATCGGCCAACACCGCCATTGGATGTGAATGTTGATGTAGCGATCTTTTGATTTTTTCAGCCTGCTGCCCACCACTCATCGAGCGTCACCTGCAACCAGTCAAACACCGCTGCGTAGGCGCCGCTGTCCTGTGGTTCCCGGGGCAGCGGCGATTCCTCGCCAAAATGCTCATTGAGGATTGCCACCGATTCAGCATTCCATTCCGGGTGGAACTGCAACCCCACCCGCGTCGGGCCAACGCGATACATCTGCTGCTCACAAACCTCACTGCTGGCCAGCAACTGCGCAGAGGGCGGTAGATCGATCGCGTCTTCGTGCCATTCCAGTACCTTCAGCGTTTGAGCATCGGCAAAGGTCACAGTAGTCCAGCCGGTTTCGTTGCGAGGCATCCGCCGCACATCGCCGCCCAGGCTCAGCGCCAGCAACTGCGCCCCCAGGCAAATCGCGAACACCGCCGCGCCCTGATCCAGGCTACCCGCCAGCCACTGACGCTCCGTTTCCAGCCAAGCCGGCCCGGCACCGGATTCATACGGCCCACCCAACAGAATCAGCGGTGCTGCGCTCACCGGCGGCAACTGACCGAGGTCGGCGCGAAACACGTTCAGGGTAATGCCTCGGGACCGGGCCCATTCAGCAATGGCGCCTGGGCCTTCGGCAGGATGGTGCTGGATCAGATTCAGCGTAGGCATCACGTTTCTCTTGTGGGGGCGGTTGGCGGGGCAATGTGACGCAAAAAATTATTCATCGCCAGTGCGACTCTTCGATCGGATCAGTACCCGAAAACGTGTAGGTTTTGTCTGAAGCAAAGGATTGTCCTACAGTCCCTGCACCACCTCGGAGCACACATCAAGTGCCTCGAATCCCTCGGCTTATTTTCTATAAGTATTTGTCGCCTAAACACAATTTGCCCTCCTGTAGCCGCTCTAGACTGCCGGCCACTTCGGTCTTCACTAGCCGAAAGTTGCCAATCGAAAGCTGCCAATAAAAGCCTCCGCACACAGGAGTTATAAATGAAGAAGCGAGTGATGTTCGGTGCCCTGGCACTGTCGATGTTGTCCCTGACCGCCGTGGCCGAAGACGCCAAACCGATTCGCCTCGGGATCGAAGCCGGTTACCCACCATTCTCGATGAAAACCCCTGACGGCAAACTCACCGGTTTCGACGTGGACATCGGTGACGCGCTGTGTGAACAGCTGAAAATGAAGTGCACTTGGGTCGAGCAAGAGTTCGATGGCCTGATCCCGGCCCTGAAGGTCAAGAAAATCGACGCGATCCTTTCGTCCATGACCATCACAGACGACCGCAAGAAGAACGTCGATTTCACCATCAAGTACTACCACACGCCGGCGCGCTTCGTGATGAAGGAAGGCACCGAGGTCAAGGATCCGCTGACCGAGCTCAAAGGCAAGAAAGTCGGTGTACTGCGCGCCAGTACCCACGACCGCTTCGCCACCGAAGTGCTGGTGCCAGCCGGCATCGACCTGGTGCGTTATGGTTCCCAGCAGGAAGCCAACCTGGACATGGTTGCCGGTCGCCTCGACGCGATGCTGGCCGACTCGGTCAACCTGGATGACGGTTTCCTGAAAACCGACGCCGGTAAAGGCTTCGCGTTCGTTGGCCCGACCTATGAAGACGCCAAGTACTTCGGCGGCGGTGCCGGCATTGCCGTGCGCAAGGGCGATAAAGAGCTGGCAGACAAATTCAACACCGCCATCACTGAAATCCGCGCCAACGGCAAGTACAAGCAAGTTCAGGACAAGTACTTCAACTTCGATGTTTACGGCCATTAATACGCCGTAGAAAAAAGTGGCTACCGTTGATGCGGTGGCCATTTTTTTGCTTGCGAAACACATCCCCCGTAGAAGGGAGACGGTGCATCGGCGGGAAGAGATGTTAGGCTCTGCCCCGAATCCTGCGCGCTGTGAAGGAAGGTTTATGTTGAAGTTTCTCGCTCTGCTCACGTTGCTGGCGTCCACCGCCGTCCACGCTCAAATCCCGCTACGTACCGATCTGCCACTCAAATACCTGGAACAGGCCAACGTTGAATCCCGTAACCAGCCCCTGGTGATTTTCCTGCACGGTTCCGGCAGCAACGAGCAGGACCTGTTCGGCATCAAGGATGAATTGCCGCCGCAGTACAACTACCTGTCGGTGCGGGCGCCGATGACGCTGGAAGAGGGCAGTTACCAGTGGTTTCGCAAAAAGGGCGAGGGCGCCTATAACGGTGAGACGGACGACCTGAAGACCAGCCGCCAGGTGCTGCTGGATTTCGTCGCACAAGCGGCAAAGAAATATCACACCGAAACGGACAAGGTATTCCTGGTGGGTTTTAGCCAGGGCGCGATCATGTCCTATGAAGTCGCGTTGCGTCATCCCGAGGCGGTGGGCGGCATTGCGGCGTTGAGTGGGCGCATCCTGCCGGTGCTCAAGGCCGAACTCAAACCGGATGAAAAACGCCAGCCACTGGCGATTTTCATTGGTCATGGCACCGCCGACAAACGCCTGCCCTACAACGATGGCACCGAGGCCGACAGCCTGTTGCAACGCTTGTCACTCAAGCCTGAGTTTCATGCCTACGAAGGTGTCGGCCACAGCATCAGCGCCACCGAGATGCAGGATTTGAGCGCCTGGTTGCAGCGCCTCAATCCCTGAGTCGGTCGGGTTTATTGGCCGGTGACGATCTGTTTCACCAGCGTTTCGTGGCCGGTTTTGTCGTTGGGGCGGGAGATGACCTGAATGATGGCCATGCGAGTGCCGGAGGCAGCCATCAGCGAGGTGTCGAGGGTCATGCCGCCGCCTTGGGTGGCGGTGCTGTCGATCTGTCGAAGGCCTAGCCCTGTGCCTTTCTGGGTCAGGCTTTTTTCGCTCAGTTTGTTGAAGTCCGGCAAGGCGTTGCGTTGCTCGGTGGCGAAGGCGGACACGGTGGAATCGAGGAATTCACCGTCGTTGTCCTTGACGTTGACGCCGCCGGGAATGGTGTTTTCGGCGGCGATCACTACGGTTTTAGTGGTCTGGTTGGTGTACATCGTACCCGTCGCCCCAGCGGTACCGGTGGCCGCGTCGCCGGCCGGCAGCGGATTGGCGATAAAGCCCTTGGGCAGGGTGAATGTGAACTTGCCGCCGAGCATCGAGACCTTCTGGGTCGGCGCTTTGTCGCTGGAAGTGGCCTTGGCCGCCTGCGCATTCAAGGCCCCCAGGCTGGCAGCCGCTGTCAGCAGCAGAACAACGGCTTTTTTACTCAACAATGACATTCAAACTCTCCGTGGGATGGTCGCGCTATGACGGCGATCATCCCATGGATCGCGATTTGTAGCAGCTGCCGCTGCTTGCGTTTGCCGTAGCAGCTGCCGAGCCCGCGAGGCTGCGTTCGGCGGCGGAGCCGTCGTAAAACCGATGCATACGGTGCATCTGAAAGACCGCGGTGCCTGTTTTCACGACTGCTTCGCAGCCGAACGCAGCCTCGCAGGCTCGGCATCTGCTACGCGGGGCGTGTGGTGATCATCGTTGCCGTTCGTTGAAACGATAAGGCGTTGGGCGCAATGCCCGTTGTTTAGTCACCAACAGCATCCCGAACGAGGCGCCGATCCCCAACACAAATCCCATCCAGCCGAACCTCGGCAACGCCAACGCCAGCACCAGACAAAACGCCGCGAACGAATACATCCCGGTTGCCGTGGCCCTGAGCAACGCCGCGGTAAACGCCGGCCCGCGAGTCTGCTGGGAAAACACCGCCATCACACTGCCCAGCACCGGGAATACCGCGAGCAATCCGCTCCAGCGCTCGCCGACGGTGCTGGCCAGTAGCGTCACGGCCAACGTGAGCAGGGCGCCAGCCATCATGCGCAGCAGCAGTTTGTCGGACTTCGGCACCGAGCCTGAAACGACGGGTTGCACCGAGGGGAACAGGTACGGCGCAGCCAGCAACGCGGTGGCGGCGGCGATCACCGAGAGCGCCAGCGACGGCGGGATCAGCGACAGCACAACAGCCACCGACGCCCAGACCAGCAGCGCCATCGTCAGTGCCCACGGCCAGTTCAAGCGTTGTGCGACCTGGGCATACGTCACGCAGAAGGCAATCATCGCGAACATGGCTGACAGCGCCGCCGTTGCCGCCTGAGCCGCGAACACATGGCCTTGTTCGATGGCGAGGAACAACAGAATTGGCCCGACCACCACCGGCAACCCCGACAGCCAACCGGCCACGCTCGGTCCCCAGCGTTTGCCGGCCAGGGAAATCAGCAACAGAAACCCCGGAATCACCAGCAGTTTGAGCATCAGCACGCACGCATCTCCATCTGTGTGAGCCGGTCACGTTAGCATTGCGGGCGATGGATTGCTTAAGGGGGGGCTCTGCGCGAGCGTCGAGCGCCTACACCCGAGTGCGCGAAACGTCTAAGCTGCGCGCTCCCACCTGTTGACGGATGCTTGTGTGAAATTCAGTTTGCCCAAAGTCGGCACCGCGCCGTTTTGTCCACCGGAAGTGGCCGGCACGGTTGCCGTTGACCCTCGTGCATCGTTCTTCAAACGCGTTCTGCGTTTTGCCGGCCCCGGTTTGCTGGTGTCCATCGGCTACATGGACCCGGGCAACTGGGCCACGGCCATCGAGGCCGGTTCGCGGTTTGGCTACAGCCTGTTGTTCGTGGTGTTGCTGGCGAGCCTGGCGGGGATGGTGGTGCAGTGTTTGTGCTCGCGTCTGGGCATCGCCACCGGGCGCGACCTGGCGCAGTTGTGCCGGGAGCGCTACAGCACGCGGACCGCACGGACCCAGTGGCTGCTGGCGGAAATTTCGATCATCGCCACCGACCTCGCCGAAGTGCTCGGCTGCGCCCTGGCGTTCCACTTGCTGTTGGGCTGTTCGCTGACGTTTGGCATCGCGCTCACCGCGTTCGACACGTTGCTGGTATTGGCCCTGCAAAACCGTGGCTTTCGTCGGCTGGAGGCGATCATGCTGGTGCTGGTGGGCACTATTGGCGCGTGTTTCTTCGTCGAACTGCTGCTGATCAAACCCTATTGGCCGGACGTCGCTCGCGGTTTCACACCGTCACTTTCGGTGATCGGCGATGCGGCGCCGTTGTACCTGGCCATCGGCATTCTCGGGGCCACGGTGATGCCGCATAACTTGTTCCTGCACACCTCGATCGTGCAGACGCGGATGATCGGCAAGGACCTGGCCAGCAAGCAGGACGCGGTCAAACTGGCGCGCATCGACACCATCGGCTCCCTGGCGCTGGCACTGCTGGTCAACGCGGCGATCCTGATTCTTGCTGCGGCGGCATTCCACAAGACCGGGCATACCGACGTGGTGGACATTCAGGATGCCTATCACTTGCTCGATCCATTGGTGGGCGGGGCGTTGGCCAGCGTGCTGTTTGGTGTGGCGTTGCTGGCGTCGGGGCAGAGCTCGACCTTCACCGGCACCATCGCGGGCCAGGTGATCATGGAGGGCTACCTGAACCTGCGCTTGCCCTGCTGGCAACGTCGCTTGATCACTCGCGGGCTGGCGCTGATCCCGGCGTTTATCGGCGTGTGGCTGATGGGTGACGGGGCGATTGGCAAACTGCTGGTGTTGAGTCAGGTGGTACTCAGCCTGCAACTGCCGTTTGCGTTGTATCCGCTGATTCGCATGACCAACGATCAGACGCTCATGGGGCCGTTTGTGAATCGGCTGCCAACTCGGGTGTTGGCGTGGGGCTTGTTTGGGGTGATCAGTGCGGCGAACAGCTGGTTGATTTTGCAGTTTGTGGGATGAATCATTCGTTTGATCTTCAACCCCGCACAAACGCCTCAACCAGATAATCGATAAACACCCGGGTCTTGGCCGGCATCAACGTGCGGCTTGGGTAATACAGCGAGATCGATCCCGCGTCGGCATGCCAGTCCGGCAACAGGCGCAGCAGTTCGCCGCGCTGGAGATGGGCGATGACATCGGGCGACACCAGCAGCGTCACACCGAGGCCAAGCAGGGCCGCTTCACGCATGGCGGCCGGGTCATTGAGCACGATGTTTTCACTCAGCTCGGCGCTGGCTTCATTGCCCGCGCTATCCCGCATCACCCATTGGCGCACCCGCCCGGTGCGAATGCCGCGCATCACAATGCCGTTGTACTGAGCCAGGTCCGCCGGGCTGCTGGGCAGGGTGCGTCCGGCCATGTACGCCGGTGAGGCCACCGCCACCACATCCGCCGCCGCCAACGTCCGCGAGACGACCCCGGGTGTCAGCTCGAAACCGCCGCCGATGGCCGCGTCATACCCTTCGGCGATCAGATCGACCTGGCGGTTTTCAAAGTGCCATTCCGGGCGAATCAGCGGGTAGCGCGCCAGAAAACCCGGTAACAGCGGCAACACGTGGTCAATGCCGAACGTCGGCGCCAGGCTGACCTTGAGCACACCCGCCGGCTCCCCGCGATCACTGGACACCGCACTGATCGCCGTCTGCAGCGCCTGCAGATTGCCGCCGATGCTGGCCAGAAAGCGTTCGCCGGCTTCGGTCAGTGACAGCTTGCGGGTCGAGCGCTGGAACAGCCGCACACCGATGTTGCGTTCAAGTATCGCCACGTTGCGGCTGACGGCGGCGGGCGTCAGTGCGAGCAACCGTGCGGCGGCGGAGAAGCTGCCGGTTTCAGCGCTGCGCACGAAAGATTCGAGGTTGGCGAGGGTTTCCATCTCAGACACCTGCTAGTAATGCTTGAAGATCATTCAACTCATTACCGTCTAATCAAGTCGTAATGGCAAGGGCAGTATTCACTCCACCAACCCACTACGGAGTGAACACCATGAGCACTATCGGAATCATCGGCGCCGGCGCCATCGGCACAGCCTTCGCCAAAGCATTGTCCCGTCAGGGTATTGAAGTCGTCATCGCCAACAGCCGCGGCCCGGAAACCCTGGCCTCACTGGTGGAAGAACTCGGGCCGACGGCGCGGGCCGGCACCCGTGAAGAAGCGGCCGCGCAGCCGATTGTTCTGGTCGCGGTGAACTGGTCGAAATTGCCAACGGCACTGGCCGGATTGCCGGATTTCGGCGGGCGGATTGTCATCGACGCGAACAATTCGATCGAGGCGCCATCGTTCAAAGCGGTGGCTTTGCAGGGCCGTCCGTCCAGCGAAGTATTTGCCGAATGGGTGCCTGGCGCGCGGGTGGTCAAGGCCTTCAATCACCTTCAAGCGCATCTGCTTGAGAGCGATCCGGCGGCGGAGGGTGGGCGGCGAGTGTTGTTTCTTTCCGGTGACGATGCCGAGGCCAAGGCTCAAGTGGCAGCGTTGATCGAGCGGTTGGGCTTCTTTGGAATCGATCTGGGCGAACTGAGTGTCGGGGCGCGGCTGGTGCAGTTCCCGGGCGGTCCGTTGCCGGTCTTGAACCTGGTGAAATTTGCTTGAGGGCCAGAGGTTTCCAGCCGTTGTGGTGAGGGGACTTGCCCGCGAAAGCGGTGTGTCAGGCGCATCAATGTTGACTGTGCCGCCGTCTTCGCGGGCAAGCCTCGCTCCCACAGGTAACCGAGTGCTCTCGGGAGAATGCGATTACCTGTGGGAGCGAGCTTGCTCGCGATGAACGATAACGCGGTCTCGGGCTAGCGCTCGATCGCCAACGCCACGCCCTGACCACCACCAATGCACAGAGTGGCGAGGCCTTTCTTGGCGTCACGCTTGATCATTTCGTGCAACAAGGTCACCAGCACCCGGCAACCCGACGCACCAATCGGGTGGCCCAGAGCAATCGCGCCGCCGTTGACGTTGACCTTGTTCAGGTCCCATTCCAGGTCCTTGGCCACCGCCAGGGATTGCGCGGCAAAGGCTTCGTTGGCCTCGATCAGCTCCAGTTGATCGATGGACCAACCGGCCTTGTCCAGGCAACGACGGGTGGCACTGACCGGGCCGATGCCCATGATCGCCGGGTCGACGCCCGCGTTGGCGTACGCGGCGATCTTCGCCAGCACCGGCAGGCCGAGGGCTTTGGCTTTCTCGGCGCTCATCAGGATCACCGCAGCGGCGCCGTCGTTCAGCGAAGAGGCGTTGCCGGCGGTCACCGAGCCGTCCTTCTTGAAGGCCGGTTTCAGTTTGCCCAGGGACTCGGCGGTGGTGCCGGCCCGCGGTTGTTCATCGGTGGCGAAGGCCAGTGGATCGCCCTTGCGCTGCGGGATCAGGATCGGGGTGATTTCATCGACGAAACGCCCGGCTTCGATGGCGGCCACGGCTTTCTGTTGCGAGGCGGCAGCGAAGGCGTCCTGGGCTTCACGGCTGATGCCGTACTTGTCCACCAGGTTCTCGGCGGTAATGCCCATGTGGTAATCGTTGAACGCATCCCACAAACCGTCGCTGATCATCGTGTCGACGATCTGGCTGTGGCCCATGCGCAAACCCGTACGCGCGCCGGGCAGCACGTAATTGGCCAGGCTCATGTTTTCCTGGCCACCGGCGATGATCACCTCGGCATCGCCGCAGCGAATCGCCTGCGCCGCCAGATGCAGCGCTTTGAGGCCGGAGCCACAGACCTTGTTCAGGGTCATGGCCGGTACGGCGTGCGGCAGACCGGCCTTGATCGCGGCTTGGCGCGCAGGGTTTTGCCCGGCGCCGGCGGTCAGCACCTGGCCCATGATCACTTCGTCGACCTGTGCCGGGTCCAGAGCGGTTTGCGCCAGCAACTGACGAATCACGGCGGCACCGAGATCAACCGCGGACACATTGGCCAGGGAACCCTGAAAACTGCCGATGGCGGTCCGGGTGGCGGCAACGATGACGACGTCTTGCATGGCGCGAATCCTCTTGAAGGTGATCGATCGAGCCCCATGGTTGCACACCGCCGTAGGGCGGTTCCAATCGCGAACCGCCCGGTCGGGTTGTGTGCGCGCCGGTCTCGGCTCGGCAAACCCTGATGCCGGAGCCGCTTCCTCAGCCGCCGAAAGGCTCGACCAAACGGCGGATGTGCGAGGGATTTACAGGTTCAGGCGTTTGTCGATCAAGCCCTGCACCACGCTCGGGTCGGCGAGGGTTGAGGTGTCGCCCAGGCTGTCCAGTTCGTTGCAGGCGATCTTGCGCAGGATCCGTCGCATGATCTTGCCCGAACGGGTTTTCGGCAGGGCCGGGGCCCACTGGATCAAGTCCGGTTTGGCGAAGCTGCCGATTTCCTTGCTGACGTGGGCCAGCAGTTCTTTCTTCAGATCGTCGTCAGGTTCGACGCCGTTCATGGGCGTGACGAAGGCGTAGATACCCTGGCCTTTGATGTCGTGGGGGTAACCGACCACGGCGGCCTCGGCAATGCTGTCGTGCAGCACCAGCGCGCTCTCCACTTCGGCGGTGCCAATGCGGTGCCCGGAGACGTTGATCACGTCGTCGATGCGCCCGGTGATCCAGTAATCGCCGTCCTCGTCGCGGCGTGCGCCATCGCCGGTGAAGTAGTAGCCGGGATAGGGCTTGAAGTAGGTTTCGACCATCCGTTTCGGATCGCCGTAGACGCTGCGGATCTGCGCCGGCCAGCTGGACTTGATGGCCAGCACGCCGCTGCCGGCGCCTTTGATTTCCTTGCCGTGTTCATCGAGCAACACCGGTTGTACGCCGAACATCGGTTGGGTGGCACAACCGGGTTTGACCCGTTGGGTGCTGACCAGCGGGCTGAGCATGATGCCGCCGGTTTCGGTCTGCCACCAGGTGTCGACAATCGGACAGCGTTGCTCGCCGACCGTATTGAAATACCACTCCCAGGCTTCCGGGTTAATCGGCTCGCCGACAGTGCCGAGTAAGCGCAGGCTCTCGCGGGATGTTTCCTTCAACGGTTCGGGACCTTCGCGCATCAACGCGCGCAGGGCGGTCGGGGCGGTGTAGAAGATGTTCACGTGGTGCTTGTCGATCACCTGCCAGAAGCGCGAGGTGCTGGGGTAGCTCGGTACGCCCTCGAAGATCAGCGTGGTCGCGCCGTTGGCCAACGGCCCATAGACAATGTAGCTGTGGCCGGTGACCCAGCCGACATCGGCGGTGCACCAGAAGACTTCACCGTCGCGATAGTCGAGCACGTATTTGAAGGTCATCGCCGCTTGCAGCAAGTAGCCGCCAGTGGTGTGCAGCACGCCTTTGGGTTTGCCGGTGCTGCCGGAGGTGTAGAGGATAAACAGCGGGTCTTCGGCGTCCATCGGCTCTGGCGGGCAATCGTCACCGACATCGCGCAGGGCCTGGTGATACCAGAGGTCGCGGTCTTCAACCCAATTCACCTGGTTTTGGGTGTGCTCGACCACGATCACGCTGCTGACGTGCGGGCAACTTTGCAGGGCCTTGTCGACGTTCTGTTTGAGCGGCACGAATTTACCGCCGCGCACGCCTTCATCGGCGGTGATCACGGTGCGGCAGTCGGCGTCGAGGATCCGGTCACGCAGCGAGTCCGGGGAGAATCCGCCGAACACCACCGAATGAATCGCGCCGATCCGCGCACAGGCGAGCATGGCGTAGGCGGCTTCGGGGATCATCGGCATGTAGATGCACACGCGGTCGCCTTTCTTTACGCCACGGCTTTTGAGCACGTTGGCCAGTCGACAGACGTTGTGATGGAGTTTTTTGTAGGTGATTTGGGTGGATTCGGCGGGGTCATCGCCTTCCCAGATGATCGCGATTTGATCGCCACGTTTTTCCAGGTGACGGTCGATGCAGTTGTAACTGACGTTTAACTTTCCGCCGGCAAACCAGCTCGCGTCACCGGTTTTCAGGTCGTACCGCTGGACGGTCTGCCACGGCGCGCTCCAGTCAAGGAACCGTGTGGCCTGTTCGGCCCAGAAGGTGCTGGGGTGTTCAATGGATTCGCGGTACAGGCGCTGATAGTCGTCCTGACTCAACTGTGCAGCCCGGCGGACGGCATCGGCTTTGGGGAACGTGCTGATATCGAACATGACGGTTCCTTATTCTTGTTTTGCGACAAGAATAAAGATGCGCCGAGTGGGGAAAGGGTTCAATACCGAAAACAAACACAAACCTGTAGGAGCAGAGCTTGCTCGCGAAGCAGGCGCCTCGGTGTATCAAATACACCGAGTCATCGTTCTTCGCGAGCAAGCTTCGCTCCTACAGGACTGGCGTCAGATCACCCGCGGTGACGGCCGCGGAAGTAGTTGATCAGGCCTTGGGTGGAAGCATCGTCGGCCGGGGTTTCTTCGCTGCCGACCAGGCGGTTGTAGACGCCTTTGCCCAGTTCTTTACCCAACTCCACGCCCCACTGGTCGAAGGCATTGATGCCCCAGACCACGCTTTGCACGAAGACTTTGTGTTCGTACAACGCCACCAGGGCGCCAAGACGACGCGGGCTGATGCGTTCGAGCACCAGGGTGTTGCTCGGACGGTTGCCCGGGATCACCTTGTGCGCGGCCAGCTTTTGCACTTCATCCTCGGCCATGCCCTTGTCACGCAGCTCGGCTTCGGCTTCGGCGCGGGTCTTGCCGAGCATCAATGCCTGGCTTTGCGACAGGCAGTTGGCGTACAGCCACTGGTGGTGGTCGGACACCGGGTTGAAACTGACGATCGGCACGATGAAGTCGGCCGGGATCAGTTGGGTGCCCTGGTGCAGCAACTGGTGGTAAGCATGCTGACCGTTGCAGCCGACGCCGCCCCAGATCACCGGACCGGTATCGGTGGACACTGGCGTACCGTCCTGGCGCACGCTCTTGCCGTTGGATTCCATGTCCAGCTGTTGCAAGTGCTTGGTGATGTTGCGCAGGTAGTGGTCGTACGGCAGGATCGCGTGACTCTGCGCGCCCCAGAAGTTGCCATACCAGACGCCGAGCAACGCCAGCAGCACCGGCATGTTCTGTTCGAATGGTGCGCTCTGGAAATGCTGGTCCATGGTGTAGGCACCGGACAGCAGTTCCTTGAAGTTCGACATGCCGATGGCCAGGGCAATCGGCAAACCGATGGCCGACCACAGCGAGTAACGGCCGCCGACCCAGTCCCACATCGGGAAGATGTTCTCTTCGCGAATACCGAATGCCACTGCCGCCGCGTTGTTGCTGGAAACGGCGATGAAGTGACGGTACAGCTCGGCTTCCGAACCGCCCTGAGCCAGGTACCAGGCGCGTGCGGCCTGGGCGTTTTTCAGGGTTTCGAGGGTGTTGAAGGATTTCGACGAGACGATGAACAGCGTGGTCTCGGCGCGCAGCTTCATGGTCAGCTCGTGGAATTCGCTGCCGTCGATGTTCGCCAGGTAATGGCAACGCACGCCTTTCTGGGCGTAGGACAGCAGCGCTTCGGACACCAGCTCAGGGCCGAGGAACGAGCCACCGATGCCGATGTTCACAACGTCAGTGATCGGCTTCTCGGTGTAACCGCGCCATAGACCGTCGTGGATTCGGCCCACGAGATCGGTGATTTGGTTGAGCACCTTGTGCACGTCGGGCATCACGTTGACACCGTTGACCGACAGCTTGTCGCCCACCGGACGGCGCAGTGCGGTGTGCAGGGCCGGGCGTCCTTCGGAAGCGTTGACGATCTCGCCCGAGAACAGCGCCTTGATTGCGCCCTTGAGGTCGACTTCGTTGGCCAGGCCCACCAGCAGATTGCGGGTCTCGGCGTTGATCAGGTTTTTCGAGTAGTCGAGAAACAGGCCGCAGCTGCTGAGGGTGAATTGAGTGAAACGCTGCGGATCGGCATTAAAGGCTTCGCGCATGCTGAAATCCTGCATGGCTTGGCGGTGGTCATTCAGCGCTTGCCAAGCGGGCAGAGCGGTAACGTCGTGAGGAGTGCGGTAATACGCCATCGCTGCGGTTTTCCTTTTACTTGAACGGCCTTTTGAACACTAAAAATCCCGGAGCGCTGTGGGTGGGCGTCCGGTCAACTGCGTCGACACGATTTCTGGCGCAGGGCGAATACAGTAAACCTCGCGCTGCAATCTGTCTTGACTTTGTCTGACCTGCTCCCGGTACTTTTTTAACATTTAACCAGGAGCGGTCCGACAAACGGAAAGCTGGCAGGGGGGCGGTTCGGTCAGGCGACCTGAACCGGAATGGCATTGCTGGTGTGGCTCAGTTCGTTACCCGGCGCCATGTAGAGCATGCGCGGCTTGAAGTTGAGCAGTTCGGCTTCGCTGTAGTGGGCGTAAGCGCAGATGATCACGCGGTCGCCGACCTTGGCCTTGTGGGCCGCGGCACCGTTGACCGAGATCATGCGCGAACCTTCTTCGCCACGAATCGCGTAGGTGGTGAAGCGTTCGCCGTTGTCGACGTTGTAGATCTGGATCTGTTCGTACTCACGGATGCCGGACAAATCCAGCCATTCGCCGTCGATGGCGCAAGAGCCTTCGTAATCGAGTACAGCATGGGTGACTTCGGCGCGATGCAGCTTGGCCTTGAGCATGATGGCGTGCATGAGTGTTTCCCCGGGTCGGAATCGAACGGGGGGCAGTTTGCCCGAAGGCTTTGTGGGCGGCAATACAACGCAAAAGATCGTCCGAACGCGGCCCGATCTTTTGATCTTGCCGTTAAGACGTAGCGTCGAGGTTCAGGTGCAGGTTGTCGATCAACCGCGTCGTGCCCAGGAACGCCGCCACCAGAATCACCAAGTCCCGATCTTGCGCTGTCGCCGGACGCAAGGTCAGTGCATGGCGAATTTCCAGGTAATCCGGGCGCAGGCCGGCGGCCTCCAGTTGCTTGATCTGTTCGTTGATCAGCGTCGGGTAATCGCGCTCGCCCTGTTTGATCGCGTCGCTGATCCGGGTCAGGGTGCGATAGACCTCGGGCGCGATGGCCCGCTGCTCTTCGCTGAGGAAACCATTGCGTGACGACAACGCCAGGCCGTCGGCGGCCCGTACGGTCGGTTCGCCGATGATCTGGATCGGCATGTTCAGGTCGTGCACCAGGGCGCGAATCACCGCCAGTTGCTGGAAGTCTTTCTGGCCGAAGATCGCCAGGTCCGGCTGGACCATGTTGAACAGTTTGCTGACGACCGTCGCCACCCCTTCGAAATGCCCCGGACGGCTGGCGCCGCAGAGGCCTTCAGACAGTTGCGGAACGCTGACGCGGGTCTGGCCGGCCATGCCGTCGGGGTACATTTCTTCGACGGTTGGGGCGAACAGCAGATGGCAACCAGCCTGGAGCAGCTTCTCCTGATCGGCGGCCAGGGTCCGCGGGTATTTGTCGAGGTCTTCGCCGGCGCCGAATTGCAGCGGGTTGACGAAAATGCTCGCGACCACGAAGTCCACTCGTTGGGTGGCTTTGGTAATCAGTGCGATATGCCCGCTGTGCAGGTTGCCCATGGTCGGCACGAAGCCGATGCGCTTGCCTTCGCTACGGGCACGGGCCACGGCGGCTCGCAGTTCGCGTACGGTTTTTACGGTGTTCATGCAGAGAATCCGTGTTCGATGCCAGGGAAAGTCGCCGCTTTGACTTCAGTGACGTAAGCGCTCAAGGCGGCTTGAATGCTGGTTTGGCCGGTCATGAAATTCTTCACGAACTTTGGCACGCGGCCGGTCATGGACAAGCCCAGCATGTCGTGCAGAACCAGGACCTGACCGTCGGTGCCATTGCCGGCGCCGATGCCGATCACCGGGATCTTCACCGCCTGGCTGATTTCTTCGGCCAGTTCGCTCGGCACGCATTCGAGCAGCAGCATGGCCGCGCCGGACTGCTCCAGGGAAATCGCGTCGGCACGCATCTGCCGCGCCTGGTTCTCGTTGCGGCCCTGGACCTTATAGCCGCCGAGGATGTTGACCGATTGCGGTGTCAGCCCCATGTGTGCGCACACCGGGATGCCGCGTTCGGCCAGCAGACGGATCGAGTCCGCGAGCCACAATGCCCCTTCAACCTTGACCATGTGCGCACCGGCCTGCATCAACAGCGCGCTGTTGGTCATGGTTTGTTCGATAGTGGCGTAGGCCATGAAGGGCAGGTCGGCGAGGATCAGGGCATCGGTGTTGCCGCGTTTGACGGCCGCCACGTGGTAGGCCATTTCAGCAGTGGTCACCGGCAGCGTGCTGTCGTGACCTTGCAAGACCATGCCGAGGGAGTCGCCCACCAGCAGCACTTCAACCCCGGCCTCATTGCAGGCGTGGGCGAAGGTCGCGTCATAGCAGGTCAGCATGGTGATCTTTTCACCTTTCTGCTTGAGGCTCTGGAGCGTGGTCAGGGTGATGGCTGGCATGAAAAAAATCCTCATTACAGGCGCTATGAAAACTACTGCGAGTAACGCGCGTGATTCGTCATTTATACAGGCGCACCCTCTTTCGTGGTGCTTGTAAGGCCTGGATTGCGCCCTTTAGCGCCGCGTTGGCGGCAGCGGGACGCCTATAGTCGTGAGGAGAACCCGGGAAGTCAATTGCGTGTGTTACCGCATTGTTACGTGTGGGGTGTTACCGGCGTTACTGATGCGATTCAGCAGATTTGCGATGGGCTTGTATCGTCAAAAGCGGCAACTCAGGCTGCCGGCAGGCGTTCCAGCCCGACGAACGGGCAGGCGGCGAGTAATTCTGCGAGGGTGCGGCCATCGGCCAGGCGCAAGTCCGCCGGTGCCAGTTCGGCCAGCGGATAGAGCACAAAGGCTCGCTCCTGCATGTGGTAGTGGGGGACTTTGAGGCGCGGTTCGTCGATCAGTCGATCGCCGAACAGCACGATGTCCAGATCCAGTGTGCGCGGGCCCCAGCGTTCAAGGCGCTGGCGGCCTTGTCCGTTCTCGATGGCTTGCAGGGCATCGAGCAGCTCCAGCGGCGCGAGGCGGCTGTCGAGAGCGGCGACCGCGTTGGTATAACGCGGTTGGCCGGGCAACAGCGAGTCGCTTTGATAAAACCCGGAAACACCGACCAGTTCGGTCTGCGGCAAGCGTGCCAAGGCCTCGACAGCGCTGCGCAATTGTACGGCGGGGTCAGCCAGATTGCTGCCCATGCCGATGTAGATGCGTTCCATGGCTTACTCGCCTGTCGCGCTCGAGGCGCCGGCAGCGCGTTTGCGCTTGGCACCGCCACTGCGGCGACGTTTGCGCGGAGCACCGCTGCCGTCGTCCTTGCCGCTGAGGTCGCGGATCATGTCCCGACGTTCGCTGTCGTTGGCGTCCTGATAATCGGTCCACCATTCGCCCAGGCCGTCGGTCTGTTCGCCGGCGCTTTCGCGAAGCAGCAGGAAGTCGTAACCGGCACGGAACCGCGGGTTGTCCAGCAACAGGTCGGCACGCTTGCCGCTGCGCCGTGGCAGACGCTCCTGCATGTCCCAGATCTCGCGGATCGGCATGGTGAAGCGTTTCGGAATCGCAATGCGCTGGCACTGTTCGGCAATCAACTCGTGCGCCGCTTCCTGCATCGCCGGAATCGGCGGCATGCCACGTTCCTGCAGGCGCAACACACGGGCCGGCAGCGCAGGCCACAGTAATGCTGCAAACAGGAATGCCGGGGTGACCGGTTTGTTCTGCTTGATCCGCAAGTCCGTGTTGATCAGCGCTTCACTGATCAGCGTGTGGGTGTACGTCGGGTTGTATTCCAGCGCCTCGGCACTGGCCGGGAACAGCGGATCGAACAGCTGCAGGTCGACCAGCATCTCGAAGGTGTCCGCGGCGTGGCCGGAGAGGAACAGCTTGAGCACTTCTTCGAACAGACGGGCTGATGGAATCTCGCGCAGCATCGGTGCCAGATCGCGGATCGGCAGGGCGCTGTGCTTCTCGATACCGAAATTCAGCTTGGCGGCAAAACGCACGGCCCGCAGCATCCGCACCGGGTCTTCCTGGTAGCGCTGCTTCGGATCGCCGATCAGGCGGATCAGGTGATTGCGGATGTCGTGTACGCCATTGGCGTAGTCGAGAATGCGCTCGCTGACCGGATCGTAATACAAGGCGTTGATGGTGAAGTCGCGGCGTTGCGCGTCTTCTTCCAGGGTGCCGTAGACGTTATCGCGCAGAATGCGCCCGCTTTCGTTGCGGGAAGACTGGTTGCTGTCTTCCTCCTCGTCGTTTTGCGGGTGATTGGCGCGGAAGGTCGCGACTTCGATGATTTCGCGGCCAAAGTGGATATGTACCAGTTTGAAGCGACGACCGATGATCCGCGCGTTGCGGAATTCGGCCCGTACCTGTTCAGGGGTGGCACTGGTGGCGACGTCGAAATCTTTCGGCGTGATGCCGAGCAGCATGTCACGCACACAGCCGCCGACCAGGTAAGCCTGGTAACCGGCGTTCTGCAAGCGTTCGACGATGTTGACCGCGTAACGGCTGAATTGCGCCTTTTGCAGCGAATGTTGGCCGCTATTGAGCACTTCTGGCGTGCTGCGGATGTGTTGCGTACGACGCAGGGGAGAACGGAATGACTGGAACAGCTTCTTCAGCATGGGATGCACTGTTTGAAGGAATGTTCGGCCATAACGAAGAATGACCGCATGATGGGCGGGGATTCTAGCATTTAGTCGGGGGATGGTGTAGGAAGCTGCGCAAGCGCTTGAAGGGGAATGTCTTGAAGGGGCGGTTTTGTAGCAGCGAGAGTGCTGAACGCCAGAAACCACAAGGGGAGCCGAAGCTCCCCCAGAAGTAGTTGCGTGCTCTATTTTTATTATTGGTTTCGGGCTTCTTGTTTTTGTTGAGCGCCCTCGCCATGAAGTTTTCCTTCATGACCCTCCCAATCGGGAGCCAAGAGCAAACGGATTGCTTTGGTCGCTGTGTTGCTATGATCGTGTGATCCAACCAGTTCAGGCACTGTCTTGAGACAGTTTTTTATTGTTCTCGGCCTGGTTGCGGGGCAAGCCCCAAATGCAACGCCTCTCCAAAAGAATCAGTTAGCTACGCCTCTCGCCGTCTTGTTTTTATTGTGCGTGAGTCGATTCGTCTTATTTTTATTGTCTTGTGCATTACTTGTTATTGTTCTTGTACCGAACATATAGCAGGGTGCGTGCCAACTTTTGTGAAGCCCAGTAAAACAAGGGGTTAGGCGGGCTAATGGTGTTTTTCGAGGCCAAAAAAAGCCGGGGCTTCGTTACCGTAAGCCCCGGCTTCTGTTACGTGAAAAAGCTGAGGTAACAGTTTTTCCACAATGTCACGTGTTACCCACACATCCGACAGGCGTGGTTCAGCTCTCGCTGGCCACCCCGGTCTTGCGCCGCGGGATGCCCAGGCGCTGGCGGCGTTCCCACAGGCATTTGCGACTGACCCCGAGTTTGCGGGCCAGTTCGGTTTCGGTCATGTGATCCTGATGCTCGAGCACGAAGTGCTGGAAGTAGTCTTCCAGGGACAAATCTTCGGTCGGTTCGTGGCTGGTGTTACCGGCGTTGTTGCCCTGCTGGGGCGCGAGGCCGATGAAGTCGTCGTCTTCCAGATCGCTGAGTTCGATGTCGATACCCAGCAGCTCGGCGGAAATCTCCGGGCTCTCGCACAGAATCACCGCACGCTCAACCGCGTTTTCCAGTTCACGAACGTTACCTGGCCAGGAGTAATGCCGGATCGCCTGCTCGGCATCCAGGGCGAATTTCAGATCGGTGCGGTTGACCCGCGCGCTCTGTCGCGCCAGGAAGGCATTGGCAATTTCATTGACGTCCGCACCGCGCTCGCGCAGGGCCGGCAGTTTCAGGGCGATCACGTGGAGGCGGTAATATAAGTCTTCACGGAACTGGCCGATCTTCGCCAGACTCTTGAGGTCCCGGTGGGTCGCGGCGATCAGGCGTACATCGACCTTCTGCGACTGGACCGAGCCAACCCGGCGGATTTCACCTTCCTGCAATACGCGCAGCAGGCGGGCCTGGGCTTCGAGTGGCAGTTCACCGATTTCATCGAGGAACAAAGTGCCGCCGTCCGCCGCTTCCACCAACCCGGCACGCCCGGCGCTGGCGCCGGTGAACGCGCCTTTTTCGTGGCCGAACAGTTCGGACTCGATCAGGCTTTCCGGGATGGCCGCGCAGTTCACCGAAATCATCGGCGCCTTGGCGCGTTTGGACAGGTTGTGCAGGGCGCGTGCGACCAGTTCTTTACCGGTACCGGATTCGCCCTGGATCAGGACGTTGGAATCGGTCGGCGCGACTTTACGGATTTTGCTGTACAGGTCCTGCATCGGCGGGCAAGAGCCGATAATGCCGATTTCGCCGTTGCTGTTGTCGACACCGCTTTTGGCAGCGGCGCCATTGGACGCTTTGCCGACGACCGGCTCACCGCTGGCTTGCGCCGATTGCCGGTCGCGCAGGATTCGCGCGACGGCCTGGAGCATCTCGTCGTGATCGAAAGGCTTGGCGATGTAGTCCACCGCGCCCATTTTCATGGAGTCGACGGCCGAACGCAGGCTGGCGTAACTGGTCATGATCAGCACCGGAGTGCCCTGGCCAAGTTTGATCAACTCGGTACCCGGCGCGCCCGGCAGGCGCAGGTCACTGACGATCAGGTCAAACGTGGGAATGCTGAAACGCTCTTGTGCTTCCTGCACGGATCCGGCTTCGCTGACCTGGTACTGGTTACGTTCCAGCAGACGGCGCAAGGCGGAGCGGATAATTGTTTCGTCTTCGACGATCAAAATGTGCGGCATTGATTCGATACTCTCGACGGTCTCAGTTCACAGCGGACGTCGCTTCGACATGACGCGGTAAGGTCACCCGGATACGGGTGCCGCGTTGGCTTTGAACATCAGCCGGGCTGTCGATGGTGATTTGTCCATAATGCTCTTCAACGATGGAATAGACCAGTGCAAGGCCCAGACCGGTGCCTTCGCCAGGATCCTTGGTGGTGAAGAAGGGTTCGAACAGTCGGTCCATGATGCTCGAGGGAATACCGCTGCCTTCGTCTTCGACGATCAGATCGACCGTGTGTTCGCCGGCTTCGCTCTTGACGCGCACTGCACTGCCCGGAGGCGAGGCATCACGGGCGTTTGAGAGCAGATTGATCAATACCTGGGCGAGCCGCTGCGGGTCGCCTTCGACCCAGTGATCGGGGTCGCACAGGTTGTAGAACTGTACTTCGAAATTGCGCCGGTTCAAGGCCAGCAGGCCGATGGCATCCTGGGCCACTTCCGCCAGACAAACGGGCTCGTCGCTGTGCTGATGACCGCCCGCGTGGGCGAAGCTCATCAGCGACTGAACGATGCGTGACACGCGTTTGGTCTGCTCGAGGATCTGCCCGCTGATTTCCGTGAGTTCGGAGTCTTCTTCACGCTCTTCGCGCAGGTTTTGCGCGAGACAGGCAATGCCGGTGATCGGGTTGCCGATTTCATGGGCCACGCCGGCCGCCAGTCGACCAATGCTGGCCAGGCGCTCGGAGTGCACCAGTTTGTCTTCGAGCATCTGGGTTTCGGTCAGGTCCTCCACCAGCAGCACCAGGCCGCTGTTACCCGGTGCCAGCGGTTCGTCGATCGCCGCTTTGTGCAGGTTCAGCCAGCGGGTCTGGCCATCGAGGGCCAGGTGCTGCTTGTGCAAGTGTTCGTCCGGCAGATTGATGAAGCCTTGCAGCAGCTCTTTCCACGGATCGGCAATGGTGCTCAGGCGCGAACCGACCACACGCTGCGCGGCAATCCCGGTCAGCTCCTCCATGGCTTTGTTCCACATGAGGATTTCCTGGTCCTTGGCCAGCGAGCACACGCCCATCGGCAATTCCTGCAGGGTCTGGCGGTGGTAGCGGCGCAGGGCATCGAGTTCGGCGGCAAGGCCGGTGAGGCGCGAGTGGTAGTCCTCGAGGCGACTTTCGATGAAGTGGATGTCTTCGGTGACGTAGTTTTCGCCGCCGGCCTTATAGGGCAGGAAGGTTTCGACCATGTCCTGCGCCACGCTCGGCCCCATCAGGCCGGAGAGGTTGGCTTCGATACGGTCACGCAAACGACGCAAGGCGTAAGGCCGGCGTTCGTCGAACGGCAGATAAAGGTCACGCAGCGCTTGTTCGACTTCTTTCTGCGCGGCCTTGGCGCCCAGTGGTTTGGCCAGTTGCGTGGCGAATTCCTGAGGCGAGGCGGCATGCAGTTCGCGGCGTTGCGGGCGGCGAACGTTGTCCACCGCACAGGCTTCTGCGGCGCTGGCCTCTTCGGGGCTGGCGTTCGTGAACAGTGAAATCAGGGTGAACATCAGCACGTTGGCGGCCAGCGAGGCAATCGCCGCCATGTGCCAGCTGGTGTCGTCCAGCACGTAAATCATGTTCAGCAGCGGAATGTAGAAGCCTTGCAGATTGCCGACCAGCGGCAACAGCATGGTCACCAGCCACACCAGAATCCCCGCCAGCAAGCCTGCGATGAAGCCGCGACGGTTGGCGGTCGGCCAGTACAGCACCGACAACACCCCCGGCAGAAACTGCAACGTGGCGACGAAGGCGACGATGCCGAGGTTGGCCAGGTCCTGTTCAGCGCCCAGCATCAGGTAGAACCCGTAACCGGCCATGATGATCGCGACGATCAGCGCCCGGCGGGTCCATTTCAGCCAGCGGTAGATGTTGCCCTCGGCCGGCGGCTGATAAAGCGGCAGCACCAGATGGTTCAGTGCCATCCCGGACAGCGCCAGCGTAGTAACGATGATCAGCCCGCTGGCCGCCGACAATCCACCGACATACGCCAACAGCGCCAGGGCTTTGCTATTGGCGGCGATGCCGATGCCCAGGGTGAAATATTCCGGATTGGTGGTGGCACCGAGTTTCAGCCCGGCCCAGAGAATCAACGGCACTGCCAGGCTCATCAGCAGCAGGAACAGCGGCAAGCCCCAGCTCGCGCTGACCAGCGAGCGCGGGTTGAGGTTTTCGGTAAAGGTCATGTGGTACATGTGCGGCATGACGATCGCCGAGGCGAAGAACACCAGCAGCAATGTGCGCCATGGTCCTTCCTGCAGTGGCGTGTGCAGGGCGGCGAGGGCGGTCTGGTTTTGCAGCAGCCACAGTTCCAGCTGTTGCGGGCCATCGAACACGCCATACAGCGCATACAGGCCGACGCCGCCAATCGCGATCAGCTTGATCACCGACTCGAAGGCAATCGCGAACACCAGGCCTTCATGCTTCTCGCGGGTGGCGATGTGGCGCGAGCCGAAGAAAATCGTGAACAGCGTAATCAGTGCGCAGAAACTCAGGGCCACGCGATGCTGCACCGGCTCGCGGGTGAGGATGCTGATGGAGTCGGCCACCGCCTGAATCTGCAATGCCAGCAACGGCAGCACGCCGACCAGCATGAAAATCGTCGTCAGCGCACCGGCCCAGGTGCTGCGGAAGCGGAACGCGAACAGGTCGGCCAGCGACGAGAGTTGGTAAGTGCGGGTGATCTTCAGGATCGGGTACAAAAGCACCGGCGCCAGCAGAAACGCCCCGGAAACCCCGAGGTAGCTGGACAGAAAACCGTAGCCGTACTGATAGGCCAGGCCCACCGTGCCGTAAAACGCCCAGGCACTGGCATAAACGCCCAGCGACAGGGTGTACGTCAGCGGGTGGCGAATGATCGCCCGGGGGATCATCCCCCGTTCGCTGATCCAGGCCACGCCGAACAGCACCGCCAGGTACGCGGCGCTGATCAGGATCATCTGGGTCAGGCTAAAGCTCATCGGCATCTTTTTGGCTCTGCAGGATGAAGGTCACGACGATCAGAATCAGCCAGAGCAAATAAGGGCGATACCAGGCGCCAGTGGCGTCGATCCACCAATCCATGATGGCCGGGGAGAACAGATAAATCCCCACTACCAGGAGCAGGACCAAGCGATAGATGTACATCCCGGCCTCTCTCTTTTATGCGCGTGCCCGAAAACGTGCGGCGATGGTAACGGATGGGTGCGCCACTGCAAGTGGCATCACTGCAGTTGTGCTTCGGGCAGCGTCAGTGTGCGCGGGATCAGCGACGCATCCCAGTGGGCAATGCCCCAATTCAGCACTTCCCGTGGCGTAGCGTCATTCAGTTCGGTAACAGGATTGTGCCCCAGCGCCCGCAATGCGCGCAGCAACAGCGGCGTGGCCTGATCTTCGGCCAGCGGCGGCGAGCGATAGGATTTGCCGAGTTTGTGGCCGTCCGGCTGGGTAATCAGCGGGATGTGCAGGTAGCGCGGTTGCGGCAGGCCGAGCAGTTCTTGCAGATAGAGCTGGCGTGGCGTGGAGTCCAGCAGATCGGCGCCGCGCACGATATCAGTGATGCCTTGCCAGGCATCGTCCAGCACCACCGCCAATTGATAGGCGTAGAGCCCGTCACGGCGACGAATCACGAAGTCACCCACCTCGCGGCCCAGGTGTTGACGGAATTCGCCCTGCACCCGGTCGATAAAGTGGTATTCCAGTTCCGGTACGCGCACGCGGATTGCCGCATTTTCGGTGCCGTGTCCCGCGTTGCGGCAGAACCCGGGATAGATGCCGTGATACGGCTCCAGTTGCTTGCGCGAGCAGGTGCACGCATAGGCCAGGCCCTGGCTGAACAGGCGATTGAGGACCTCGGCGTAGACCGCGTGCCGGTCACTCTGTCGGACCATCTCGCCATCCCACTCGAAACCGTAGCTTTCCAGCGCCTTGAGTATCGCCGCCTGAGCGCCGGGCTCCTCACGTGGCGGATCGAGATCCTCCATGCGCACCAGCCAGCGACCACCGACCGAACGGGCGTCGAGGTACGAGGCCAGTGCTGCGACCAGAGAGCCGAAATGCAGATGCCCGCTGGGCGTGGGGGCGAAGCGCCCGATGTAGGCGGAAGAGGCGATGGCGGTCATAAGGGCGATGTCAGGCTGTCCAATCGTTTTGAACACGGCTTGAAGCCGCCTTCGGCGATGTTGAAGTCGTAACAAATATCAGCAAATGTCAGAAACAAAAACGGAGCGTTCGCACGCTCCGTTCTTCGTTCAAGTCGGAATTATTTGCCGACTTGCTTTTCCTTGATTTCCGCCAGGTTCTTGCAGTCAACGCACATGTCGGCTGTAGGACGGGCTTCGAGGCGCTTGATGCCGATCTCGATGCCACAGGAGTCGCACCAGCCGTACTCTTCGTCTTCGATCAGTTGCAGCGTCTTGTCGATTTTCTTGATCAGCTTGCGCTCGCGATCGCGGGCACGCAGTTCGAGGGCGAACTCTTCTTCCTGGCTGGCCCGGTCGGCCGGGTCAGGGAAGTTGGCCGCTTCGTCTTTCATGTGATCAACAGTGCGGTCGACTTCCTGCATCAAGTCCAGTTTCCACTTGGTCAGGATCTTGGTGAAGTGCGCGCGCATGGGGGCGCCCATGTACTCTTCGCCCGGGGTCGGAACGTAAGGTTCGAAACCGCTGATCGACTGTTGCTGCTGTTGCTTTGCTTGGGTGGGCATGAAATGGACCGCCTCTACTCTTGTAATCCATTGCGCAGGATTGCTCCATCACCGACACCTGCCGGCCCTGCGGCTGCAAGCGGGCGAACTTACCAGATCAAATCGGACCGCGCTACTCCCGGATGTCGAGCCCGCGGCCCGTGGTGCTTGCAAAAGATTGCAAAGCTTCGTCTGGTGGCTAAGGAGACCTGATCAATTATTGATTTTAGTCAAACCTGAGACATACGCTTGAATCGATTGAGACCAGCATAATATGGGCTCTGACCGCTTTAGACTCTCGCTCGTTCCTGCGCTTGGGTAGAATCAATTCTTTTCCCCCGTTGTAAGGAAGGCTAATGGCTCTGTCCTACAGTGCGCGCAGTCGCGCTATCGAACCGTTCCACGTCATGGCCCTGCTGGCGCGGGCCAACGAGCTGCAAGCGGCCGGCCACGACGTGATTCACCTGGAAATCGGCGAGCCGGACTTCACCACCGCCGAGCCGATCATCCAGGCCGGCCAGGCCGCGCTGACGGCGGGGAAGACCCGTTACACCGCCGCCCGTGGCATTCCCGAGCTGCGTGAAGCCATTTCGGGCTTTTATCAGCAGCGTTACGGGTTGAACATTGATCCGCAGCGCATCCTGATCACGCCTGGCGGTTCAGGCGCATTGCTGTTGGCCAGTGCATTGCTGGTGGACCCGGGCAAGCACTGGCTGCTGGCCGACCCGGGTTACCCGTGCAACCGGCACTTCCTGCGCCTGGTGGAAGGCGCGGCGCAACTGGTGCCGGTGGGCCCGGACGTGCGTTATCAGCTGACCCCGGACCTGGTCGCGCGTCACTGGGATCACGACAGCGTCGGCGCTCTGGTGGCATCGCCGGCCAACCCCACCGGGACCATCCTGACCCGCGATGAACTGGCCGGGCTGTCCACGGCGATCAAGGCCCGTCACGGTCATTTGGTGGTTGACGAGATCTACCATGGCCTGACTTACGGCACGGATGCGGCCAGCGTGCTGGAAGTGGATGACAGTGCCTTCGTCCTCAATAGTTTTTCCAAGTATTTCGGCATGACCGGTTGGCGCCTTGGTTGGCTGGTCGCGCCTGAAGCGGCGGTCGGTGAGCTGGAGAAGCTCGCCCAGAACCTCTACATCAGCGCGCCGAGCATGGCCCAGCACGCCGCATTGGCCTGTTTCGAACCCGCCACCATCAGCATTTTCGAGGAACGCCGCGCCGAGTTCGGTCGACGTCGTGACTTCCTGCTGCCAGCCCTGCGGGAGTTGGGTTTCGGCATCGCCGTTGAACCGGAAGGCGCGTTCTATCTGTACGCCGATATCAGCAAGTTCGGCGGCGATGCCTTCGCGTTCTGCCGGCACTTCCTCGAAACCGAGCACGTTGCAATTACCCCGGGCCTGGACTTCGGGCGTCATCAGGCCGGGCATCATGTGCGGTTTGCCTACACCCAAAGCCTTCCGCGCTTGCAAGAAGCAGTCGAGCGGATCGCCCGCGGTTTGAAGAGCTGGCAAGGCTGATGCGTTTTCATCCTCCCCTTGAAGAAGGTCGCTTGATTCGTCGTTACAAGCGTTTTCTCGCCGATATCGAAACCGTTGGTGGCGAGTTGCTGACCATTCACTGCCCGAACACCGGCTCGATGCTTAATTGCCAGGTCGAGGGCGGGCAAGTCTGGTTTAGCCGCTCCACCGACCCCAAGCGCAAGTTGCCCGGCACTTGGGAAGTTGGCGAAACCCCACAGGGGCGGCTGTTCTGCGTGAACACCGGGCGCGCTAACGGTTTGATCGAGGAGGCGTTGCAGGCCGGCGTCATCACCGAGTTGAACGGCTTTACCGAACTGAAGCGCGAAGTGGCCTACGGTCAGGAAAGCAGCCGCATCGATTTTCGTCTCGATTACCCGGGCGGGCCGGCTTATGTGGAAGTCAAAAGCGTCACCCTGGGCTTCGATGGCTCGGCGGTGGCGGCATTTCCTGACGCGGTGACCCAGCGAGGGGCCAAGCATTTGCGCGAACTGGCGCATTTGGCCAGGGACGGGATTCGCGCAGTGCAGTTGTATTGCGTGAACCTGACAGGGATCGACGCGGTACGTCCTGCCGAAGAAATCGATTCGGCCTACGCAGCTGCGTTGCGTGAAGCGGTGGCGTGTGGAGTCGAAGTACTGGCGTATGGCGTGCGCTTGACCCACGAAGAAATGGTGGTCGATCGGCGGCTGGATGTGTTGCTTTAGAGCGTAACCCAGATCCCTTGTTCATCCTCGCGGCAGAGGATGGTGGTCAGGGATTGCCCGGCGCAGGGTCCGGCGACGCATTCACCGTCCTCGATCAGAAACAGTGCGCCGTGGGTCGCGCACTGGATCAGGCTGTTGCTGGGGTCGAGAAACTGGTCGGGTTTCCATTCCAGTCCAACGCCCCGGTGCGGGCAGCGATTTTCATACACATACACCCGACCACCCCGGCGTACGGCCAGGAGCTTCTGACCGTCGACGTCGAAACCGCGACTGCTGGCGTCAGCCAATTCGGCGCCTGTGCAAAGAAACTTCATGTCTATCCTCAAGTCCAGCAGCTCGACCCGGTATGTCCGAGCTTGACGTTCAAATGCAAGCAATTATCAAATGGTGGCTCGCCTTCGGGGCGATTGCCGGATGCCGAGAATACTTGGACTGTCATCTCTATGCCCGGGAAACCTTTAAAGGAGGCTGTTATGCACCTGTTCGATCCCCGTACGACTGGCCAATGACCCTTCTGGTTAAACCTCGTGCGTTGTTCATAGGCTTGAGCCTGCTGTGTTTGTTGGCGATCTGGCTGTCGCTGGCGTTGGGGCCTGTTAGCTTGCCGTTGTTCGATACGCTACGGGCGGCGCTGCGGCTGATCGGTTTGCCCATTGCGTCCGACGGGTTGGAGCAGGCTGAGCTGATCCTCGGGCAAATCCGCCTGCCGCGCACCTTGCTGGGTTTGGCCGTGGGCGGGGTTCTGGCGCTGTCCGGTGTGGCGATGCAGGGCTTGTTTCGCAATCCTCTGGCCGATCCGGGCCTGGTGGGGGTGTCCAGCGGCGCGGCACTGGGCGCGGCCATCGCGATTGTCGGCGGCTCGGTATTCGGCGGACTGCCTGAATCCTTCGGGCCTTATCTGTTGTCAGTGTGCGCGTTTCTCGGCGGGTTGGGTGTAACGGCGCTGGTCTATCGACTGGGGCGACGCAATGGCCAGACCAGCGTCGCGACCATGCTGCTGGCCGGTATTGCATTGACTGCCCTGGCCGGTTCGGCGGTCGGGCTCTTCACCTATCTGGCAGATGACGCGACCCTGCGCACCCTGACGTTCTGGAACCTGGGCAGTCTTAACGGCGCCAGTTATGCGCGACTCTGGCCGTTGCTGCTGGTGAGCACCGGCGTGGCGCTGTGGTTGCCGCGTCGGGCCAAGGCCTTGAACGCATTGTTGCTGGGGGAGTCGGAGGCCGGTCACCTGGGTATCGACGTCGAAGGTCTCAAGCGCGGATTGGTGTTCTGCACGGCGCTGGGGGTCGGCGCAGCGGTAGCGGCGGCGGGGATGATCGGGTTTGTCGGCCTGGTGGTGCCGCATCTGGTGCGACTGCTGGCCGGCCCCGATCATCGGGTGTTGTTGCCGGCGTCGGTGTTGGCGGGGGCCAGTCTCCTGTTATTTGCCGATCTGGTGGCGCGGCTGGCCCTGGCGCCGGCTGAGTTGCCGATCGGGATTGTCACGGCTTTCATCGGCGCGCCGTTCTTTCTGTATTTATTGCTCAGAGGGCGTGCCTGATGTTGCGAACGCAGAACCTGAAAATTTGCCGTGGTCGAAAGATTGTCCTGACGGGCATCACTCTCGAGCTTCAACCGGGCGAAGTCCTCGGCGTGTTGGGGCCTAATGGCGCCGGTAAAAGCACGTTGCTCGGCGCGCTGTGCGGCGAATTGCCTGCGGACCATGGCAGTGTCTGGCTCGATGGGCGTGAGTTGCGTCATTGGGCCGGGGCGCAGCGAGCCCAGCGTTTGGCGGTTTTGCCGCAAGTGTCGACCCTGGACTTTGCCTTTCGCGTCGACGAAGTGGTCGGCATGGGCCGCCTGCCTTATCAAAGTGGCCGGGTCCGGGATGACGAGATTGTCGCCGCCGCGCTGCAGGCGGCCGATGCGGGGCACTTGAGCGGTCGCAGTTATCTGGCGTTGTCCGGTGGCGAGCGTCAGCGGGTGCATCTGGCGCGAGTGTTGGCGCAGCTCTGGCCGGGCGAGGCCGGGCAAACGTTGTTGCTCGATGAGCCGACGTCGATGCTCGACCCGCTGCATCAGCACACCACGCTGCAAGCGGTGCGTGAATTCGCCGATCGCGGTGCGGCGGTGCTGGTGATCCTGCATGATCTGAACCTGGCGGCACGTTATTGTGATCGCCTGTTACTGCTCGAAGGTGGGCGTCCGGTGGCGCTGGACACGCCGGAACAGGTATTGCGCCCGGAACCGCTCAAGGCTGTGTTCGGGCTGGAAGTATTGGTGCAACCGCACCCGGAGCGTGGGCATCCGCTGATCATCGCCCGCTGAGGTGTTTTAGGGATGAAAACACGCGTGATGGTTTTTCTGGCCGCGCTGTTACTGGGTGCTTGCCAGCATGTAGCGGTGCCGCCGGTCAGCGGCGAAATCCGGGATCTGCGCAGCGGTCAGGTCATGACAGCGCAGGAACTGCTTGCACGGTTGGCTGAACCTTCGCGGTTGATCGTTGGCGAGCAGCATGACAATCGTGATCACCATCAACTGCAATTGTGGTTATTGCAGGTACTGGGTGAGCGACGACCCCAAGGCAGTCTGCTGCTGGAAATGCTTACACCGGCTCAACAACAGCGCGTCAATGACGTTCGGCATGCCTCACCGCTGCCGACCGATTTGTCCGGGGCATTGGCCTGGCAGCCGGGATGGGACTGGAATCTGTACGGGCCGATCGTTCGTTTTGCCCTGACTCAGCCGTACCCGTTACTGGCGGCCAATCTGGACACGCCTGAAGTCCGTACGGTCTATGCCAAACCACCAACATTGAGCGGTACGCGCTCCAACGCCCCGACGGTCAAGAATGAGTTGCTGGCACAGATCAGCGATTCCCACTGCGGCTTGCTGCCTGAATCACAGATGCCCGCGATGCTGGCCGTCCAGCAGCAGCGTGACCGGCGGATAGCCGAGCGATTACTGGCGGCACCGATGCCTTCACTGTTGTTTGCCGGCGCGTTCCACGCACGCAAGGATGTCGGGGTGCCGATCCATGTGCTGGATCTGGGTGAGCCCGAGGCACCAACGGTATTGATGCTGGCGGAGCAGGGCGCTGAGGTCACGCCGGCCATGGCCGATTACGTCTGGTATACGCCCGCCACGCCGCCGCAGGATTACTGCGCGCAAATGCGCAAGCAGTTCGGCAAGCCGTCAGGTCAGTAAACCGGGCGAGTTTTCCACAGGCAAAAAAAGACCCGGCAAGAGCCGGGTCAAATAACCGTGATTAGCCTGATGAGGAGATAATCTGAGAGTCCGAACCAAGGGCTTTTCAGAATATCGACCAGTCTCGCGACCAGTTGTGATAATCATAGCGATTCTCATTACCAAGTCAACCGCTGATTTCCCATTTCCATGAATTACGTCGTTCCTTCGCTGGAAAGCCCCGTAATCATTGGGTTCCAGGCTGTGCGCTCAAGTGAAATTATCCGCTCAATTCTTGTGGCGAGACGAAATAGCATCCAGCTGTCTGTTCAAGGCCTCCTTGCGCTCGGCGGGAATGTCGTTCCAGTGAACATCCATCAACGCGCCTTCGATCGCATACAACAACACCTTGGACGCCCGAAAACCGCGCGTGCGCACGGCCCGATAAGCGTCCACAGCTCCCAGCCGACGCAAGTCCGAGGCACTGTGGATGCCCACGGCATGCAGCCATTGCGCCGACGTCTTGCCAAGATTCTTCAGGTGTTGCAGTTCATCATTCATCAAGCCTCCTTGCGACAGCCGAACGGTGCGTGGGCGAGCCTCTCAGCAGTGTAGCCATCAGTAGGAAAAGCGTGATTGTTTGGTCGGTTTCGACGTAAAAGCTTCTAAGAGGCAAACTCAAGAAGCGGCGTGAAAAGGCGGAGCATGTAGTCCGAAGGCGTGTGGAAAATTGAGTTTTCGAGCAAAAAAAGTACAAAGTCCAGCGCAAGGCGGGGGCGCCGGACTGAGTGAAGCGTCGCTTATTTAGCGGGTGCGATAACGCAGGCGTGTACCGAAATTCATCGACATCAGAATCTCATCGGCACTCAGCTCTGGCGGGAAGTAGGCACCGGAGATCTGCGCGTGGGCCAGGCTCGCGCCTTCCAGGGATGAGTTGCGAAAGTCGATACCGCGCAAGTCGGCAGAGCGAAAATAGGCATCGGTGAAGTCGATGCCGTCGGCGTTCAGTTCACGCAGATCAAGACCACGGAAGTCACCACCGACCATGTCGATAGGTCCATCTTTCGGGCGTTCGTTGTTAAAGCCTGTGATGTCGTCTTTGTGCAGCAAGGCATAAAGCGGGGTATCGAGAAGTTTCGGCTGGCTCATGTCACATCACCTGATGGTTTTATGGCGCCAGTATAGTGCCACTATTTGACGGCCGTGAAGCCGGCGAGGGCTTCACGGTTGAAATAGTTTCTTACAGGCCTGGCAGGCGTTGGCGAATCTGCGCCACAACGGTGTCGAGGGTGCCACTTTCATTGGTCTGGACGCGTTTGCTGCAGAGGATTTCTGCTGGCGTCAGAGCTTCGCGGCTGGCTTGCTGGGCGGCGATAACGGCCAGGTTGGCGTCGGACGGATCGTTGTTGTCCGCCTGGCGTTGCTTCAACCAGCTCTCGATCACCGCTTGCGGTGCGTCGCAATCGAGGATCAGGAACGGCGCGCCGGTGGCCTCGGCGATTTTTGCTGCGCCGTCGCGTTGGTCGCGCTTGAGGTACGTGGCATCGACCACTACCGGGAAGCCGGCACGCAGAATCACATCGGCAATTTCATGCAGGCGGCTGTAGGTAGCGGCGCTGGCGTCGGCACTATAGATACCGGCCTGCAGGTCGTTCGGCACGGTCTGTTCGCCGAACATACGCTTGCGCTCGACATCCGAACGCAGGCGAATGGCGCCCAATGCTTCCACCAGGCGCATGGCCACATGGCTTTTGCCGACGGCGGAAACACCGTGGGTAATCGCCAGGAAACGCGAAGGAATGGTGCTGTAGCTTTCCGCCAGGTTGGCGTAGTTGCGGTACTGACGCAGAGTGGTGGCGCGCTGCACCGGATCGGCTTCGGCCGGCATGCTGAACAGGCTGACCTTGGCGCGAACCAGTGCGCGGTAGGCTTTATAGAAGTTCAGCAGCTCAAGGCCCTGGTAGTCGCCGGTCAGTTCCAGGTATTGGCTGATGAAACGGCGTGCCAGGCTCTTCAGGCCACGGTCTTCCAGGTCCATCGCCAGGAAGCCGGTGTCGGCGTAAACGTCGGTGAAGCGGAACGGTTCGTTGAACTCGATGCAGTCGAAGATCACCACTTTGCCGTCGATCACGGTAGCGTTGCCCAGGTGAATGTCGCCATGGCATTCACGAATGAAGCCGTCGGCCTTGCGCTGGGCGAACAGCGGCTTGAGGCGCTCGAAGCTGCTTTCGGCCCAGGCTTGCAGTGCCTCGAGTTGCAGCAGATCGGCCTTGTCGCTGAGGAACGGGCGGATCTGCTCAAAGTTCTGCCGTACCGGCGCCATGACGCTGTCCGGCGTGCCGGCTTCGTGTTCGGCGGGCACTTTCGGTGCGCTGAGGTGGAATTGAGCGATCTGCGCGGCCATCTCGTCGATGTGCGCAGTGGTCAATTCGCCGTTGGCTTGCAGGGTGCTGAGCAGTTGGCTTTGTGGGAACTGACGCATTTTCAGGGCGTAATCGACAACCGGACCCTCGCCGCCCAGTTGTGGTGCCTCGGGGCTGCCGGTGATCGGCAACACTTCAAGGTACAAATCATGGGTCAGGCGCTGGTTCAGGCGCAGCTCTTCACCGCAGAAATGCTCGCGAGCCTCAAGGCTGGTAAAATCGAGGAAGCCGAAATTCACCGGCTTCTTCACTTTATAAGCATAGGGACCGGTGAGTATCACCCAGGAAATATGGGTCTCGATGACCTGGAACCCTTCTACGGGATGCGGGTAGAGGGCCGGGTTTTGCAGGGCAGCGATCAGGGACTGGCTCACAGGTGATCCTTCAGAGTCTGGGGGAAATTCAAGGCCGTCATTATGGCTGCAAGTCCGTCCGACGCAAACCTCAGAGGGCTCCTGTTGAGTATGAATAAAGTGCGTATAATCCGCCGCCATGACTCGAACTCGATCCCCCCGCACCCCTAAAAAACCACCTTCCAAGGGCATGCGCCCCTGGCTGGGCTGGGCCCTTAAACTCAGCCTGGTCGGCCTTGTGGTGCTCGCCGGGTTCGCGGTTTACCTCGACGCCGTGGTCCAGGAGAAGTTCTCCGGCAAGCGCTGGACCATTCCGGCCAAGGTGTACGCGCGCCCGCTCGAGCTGTTCGTCGGACAAAAGTTGAGCAAGGACGACTTCCTCACCGAACTCGACGCCTTGGGCTACCGTCGCGAAAGCGTGAGCAATGGCCCCGGCGCTGCGGCGGTCAACGGCAATACCGTCGACTTGAATACCCGGGGCTTCCAGTTCTACGAAGGCCTGGAGAAGCCTCAGCCCGTGCGCGTGCGCTTTTCCGGCGACTACGTGGCCGAACTCTCGTCGAGCAACGATGCAAAGCTTTCCGTGGTGCGGCTGGAACCGCTGCTGATCGGCGGGATTTACCCGAAAAACCTTGAAGACCGCATCCTGATCAAGATCGATCAGGTTCCGCCGTATCTGCTCGAAACCCTGGTTGCCGTAGAAGACCGGGATTTCTACAGCCACTGGGGCGTGTCGCCGAAGTCGATTGCCAGAGCTATCTACGTCAACACCTCGGGCGGCAAGATGACCCAGGGCGGTAGTACGCTGACGCAACAGTTGGTCAAGAACTTCTACCTCACCAATGAACGCAGCCTGACCCGTAAGCTCACCGAAGCCATGATGGCGATGTTGCTTGAGCTGCATTACGACAAGCGCGAAATTCTTGAGGCCTACCTCAATGAAGTGTTTGTCGGCCAGGATGGTCAGCGCGCGGTGCACGGCTTCGGCCTGGCCAGCCAGTTCTTCTTCGGGCAGCCATTGTCCGAGCTGAAACTGCATCAAGTCGCTTTGTTGGTGGGCATGGTCAAGGGGCCGTCCTATTACAACCCCCGCCGCAACCCTGAGCGGGCGCTGGAGCGGCGCAATCTGGTGCTCGATGTCCTGAAGGAACAAGGCGTTGCCAGCGCCGAGCAGGTTGAGGCGGCGAAGAAAATGCCACTGGGTGTGACCACTCGCGGCAAGTTGGCCGACAGCTCGTTCCCGGGCTTCCTCGATCTGGTTAAGCGTCAGTTGCGCGAAGACTACCGCGACGAAGACTTGACCGAAGAAGGGCTGCGAATCTTCACCAGTTTCGACCCGATCCTGCAGATGAAAGCCGAAGCCTCGGTCAATGACACGTTCAAACGTCTTTCGGGTCGCAAGGGTTCCGATGACGTGGAAGCGGCGATGGTCGTGACCAACCCGGAAACCGGTGAAGTCCAGGCCATGATCGGCAGCCGTCAGGCGAGTTTTGCCGGTTTCAACCGGGCGCTGGACGCGGTACGACCGATCGGCTCTTTGATTAAACCGGCGGTTTATCTGACCGCCCTTGAGAAGCCGAGCCAGTACACGCTGACCAGTTGG
Organism: Pseudomonas sp. GM18; assembly: GCF_000282195.1. Taxonomy (GTDB): domain Bacteria; phylum Pseudomonadota; class Gammaproteobacteria; order Pseudomonadales; family Pseudomonadaceae; genus Aquipseudomonas. The sequence continues at coordinate 8,886 of NZ_AKJT01000043.1, read as the reverse complement.
CTGTCAGACGACTACTTCTCGGTCAAAGGCGCGGACGGTCAGGTCTGGAAACCACAGAACTATGATCGCCGTTCCCACGGCACGGTGTTCCTGTATCAAGGGTTGGCGCATTCCTACAACCTGTCGACCGCGCGTCTCGGGTTGGCGGTGGGCGTGCCGAATGTCTTGAAGACCCTGGCGCGCCTGGGGGTGAGTCGCGAATTCCCGGCGTTCCCGTCGATGTTGCTCGGTGCCGGCGGTATGACCCCGATCGAAGTGGCGACCATGTACCAGACGCTGGCCAATGGCGGGTTCAATACGCCGATGCGCGGGATTCGCAGCGTACTGACTGCCGAGGGCGAGCCGCTCAAGCGTTATCCGTTCCAGATTCAGCAGCAATTTGATCCGGCGTCCATTTACCTGATCCAGAACGCCATGCAGCGCGTCATGCGTGAAGGCACCGGCAGTTCGGTTTACAACGTGTTGCCGAAAACCCTGACCCTGGCCGGCAAGACCGGTACCAGTAACGATTCTCGGGACAGCTGGTTCGCCGGCTTCAGTCAGGATCTGCTGGCCGTGGTCTGGCTGGGGCGCGATGATAATGGCAAGACACCGTTCACCGGTGCCACCGGTGCGTTGCAGGTCTGGACCAGTTTCATGCGCAAGGCCGATCCGCTGCCGCTGGACATGCCGCAGCCGGACAATATTGTTCAGGCCTGGGTCGATTCGCGTACCGGGCAAGGCTCCGAAGCCAACTGCCCAGGCGCGGTGCAGATGCCGTATATTCGCGGCAGCGAACCACCTCCCGGTGCTGCTTGCGGCGGCGAAAGCCCTGCTGAATCGGTGATGGATTGGGTCAAGGGCTGGATGAATTAAGCAAAGAGGATTTGAAGTGAACAAGTGGTTGATTCCAGCGGTGACTGCCGTGGCTTTGCTCAGCGGCTGCTCCACTGTACAGCGTGGTTCGATCCCGGTTGTGGATGCCGGCACTGCCGTTTCCAATAGCGAGCGGATTTCGGCGAATGGCGGGTTCCGGCAGTCGACGGTGAAGCGTCCTGTACAAGCTCAGACTCAGGCGATCCCGCAAGGTGACACCGGGGTCGTGGTGATGGTCCCGGGTGGTGGCGCCGTCTCCTCGGCACCGATCAGCACTTCGCCGATTACCCCGGGTCCGATCACTCCGGGGCCGATTGATACCTCGCCGATCCAGTCGGCACCGATCAATCAGGGCAGCTACAGCATGCCGTCGACGCCCAGCGGGATTCCTTCGGCGAACTCCAGCGGTCTGTCCGCCGATGAGCAACTGGACGGTCCGGTCCTGGCATTGTTGACCACCGCTCAGCAGCAACAGGCCAGTGGTGACCTTAATGGTGCATCTTCCAGCCTCGAACGTGCCCAGCGCGTTGCACCGCGCGAGCCGCAAGTGCTTTATCGCCTGGCGCAGGTACGTATGGCTCAAGGCGATGCCGCACAGGCCGAGCAGTTTGCCCGTCGTGGTCTGACGTTCGCCAATGGTCGTCCGGATCTTCAGGCCAGCCTGTGGGAATTGATCGCCCAGGCCCGTGAGAAGCAGGGTGACCCGGCCGGTGCAGCATTGGCTCGTCAGAAGGCCAAGGTTTCGCTGTGATGGATATGCGCTTTCCGAAGATTGCCGAGCAGTTGCTGTTGATCGAGCGTGAACTGCGCGTTCAGGGTTGGTGGGATGAAGTGCCGCCGTCCGCTGAGGCGCTCTCCAGCGTTGAACCGTTTTCGGTGGATACGCTGGATTTCGAGCAGTGGCTGCAATGGATCTTCCTGCCAAAGATGAAGTCGATTCTGGAGCAAGACCTGCCATTGCCCAATGCGTCGGGGATCCAGGAAATGGCCGAAATGGTCTTCGCCGGCCGCAACGTCCAGGGCAAGGACCGGCAGCTTCAGGTCTTGCTCAAAGAGTTCGACGTGTTGATCACCGTGTCTCGCTGAACCCTTGTAGGTGACTACTGGCAGTTTTTCGTAATCTGTTTCTGTGCTTCGGTGATGCGCTCCTGACGTTGTTGGTCGGTCAGGCGGCGCGTCTCGCCGTCGACTTCCTCCCGTAATCGCGGATTGTTCTGCAGTTGAGCCAGGTTCGTCCGGGCCTGTTCGCAAAACACTTTCAGCTGGGCCTGTTGCTCGGCGACCTGCTTTTTCACTTTTTTATCGATGGCCTTTTGATCGCCTATGACGTTGCCGCGCGATGGCGCGCTCGGCTTGCCGACGGGCGGGGAGGGCGTGACCATCAGGGTGGCCTCCCGGCCCTGAGGCGGTTGCGCGTCGAAATGGGTGACGCCCTGGGCATCAACCCATTTATAGATCTGGCCCGCCATGCACAAAGGGCTCAAGCTGATCAGCAAGCCGGTGGTGAGGAAGAACGTTCGCATGCCATTTCCTTGTCATGAGTGCGCAATTGAAGCTAACACAGTTGCGGTTTAAAGGTTTTTTCTTGCGTTCTCATGCGCTTAGTTCGAATAAAGCACATTGACGGCTTGACTTGCGATGGGCGAAACAGAAGAATCCAAAGTCCGCTGTAGAGGGACTGCCAGAAGCAGACCCACTCGGTAGATCATGAGGCGCACATCCGCGCCGACCTGTTACACCCGCAACGCGTTACCTCGCGCTGGGTGGGAAAGGCCCGCAACACTTGGGACGATCCCAATACTTGCTCAGTCAGTGCTGACGTAGTCGGCGACCACCGTCGCTCATGCTCTGCCGAGAAGTAAACCTATTAAGACCCGTCCTCTTGTATGTGGGCGGTATTCTGGCGTTTTAGAGGTGAACAACGTGGAGCTTTTATCTGGCGGTGAGATGCTCGTCCGCTTTTTGCGTGACGAAGGCGTCAAATATATCTACGGGTACCCGGGTGGTGCTCTTCTTCATGTCTATGATGCCCTGTTCAAAGAACCGGAAGTGACCCACATCCTGGTTCGTCACGAGCAGGCTGCGACCCATATGGCTGACGGCTATGCCCGTGCCACCGGTAAAGCCGGCGTGGTACTGGTAACTTCCGGCCCGGGCGCAACCAACGCCATCACCGGTATTGCCACGGCCTACATGGACTCCATTCCGATGGTGATCATTTCCGGCCAGGTGCCTAGCACCATGGTAGGCACCGATGCGTTCCAGGAAACCGACATGATCGGTATCTCCCGGCCGATCGTGAAGCACAGCTTCATGATCAAGCACGCCTCGGAAATCCCGGAAGTCATGAAGAAAGCGTTCTACCTGGCGCAATCCGGTCGTCCTGGTCCGGTCGTTGTCGATATCCCGAAAGACATGACCAACCCGGCCGAGAAGTTCGAATACATCTTCCCGAAAAAAGCCAAGCTGCGTTCCTACAGCCCGGCCGTTCGCGGTCACTCCGGGCAAATCCGCAAGGCAGCCGAAATGCTTCTGGCGGCCAAGCGCCCTGTGTTGTATTCGGGCGGCGGCGTGATCCTCGGTGGTGGCTCTGCGCCGCTGACCGAACTGGCGAAGATGCTCAACCTGCCAGTGACCAATACCCTGATGGGCCTGGGTGCCTACCCTGGCACCGACCGTCAGTTCATCGGTATGCTCGGCATGCACGGCAGCTACACCGCCAACCTGGCTATGCACCATGCCGATGTGATCCTTGCAGTCGGCGCGCGTTTCGATGACCGCGTGATCAACGGCCCGGCCAAGTTCTGTCCGAATGCCAAGATCATTCACATCGACATCGACCCGGCTTCGATCTCCAAGACCATCAAGGCAGACGTGCCTATCGTCGGTCCGGTCGAGAGCGTCCTGACCGAAATGGTCGCGATCCTCAAGGAAATCGGCGAGACCCCGAACAAGGAGTCCGTTGCCAGCTGGTGGAAGCAAGTCGATGAGTGGCGCGGTGATCGCGGCCTGTTCCCTTATGACAAGGGCGACGGCAGCATCATCAAGCCGCAGACCGTGATCGAAACCCTGTGCGAAGTGACCAAGGGCGACGCCTTTGTGACCTCCGACGTGGGTCAGCACCAGATGTTCGCGGCGCAGTACTACAAGTTCAACAAGCCGAACCGCTGGATCAACTCCGGTGGCCTGGGCACCATGGGCTTCGGTTTCCCGGCGGCCATGGGCGTCAAGCTGAGCTTCCCGGATTCTGACGTCGCCTGCGTAACGGGCGAGGGCAGTATCCAGATGAACATTCAGGAACTGTCGACCTGCCTGCAATACGGTTTGCCGGTGAAGATCGTCAACCTGAACAACGGCGTACTGGGCATGGTTCGCCAGTGGCAGGACATGAGTTACGGTAGCCGTCACTCGCACTCCTACATGGAATCGCTGCCTGACTTCGTCAAGCTGGCCGAAGCTTATGGTCACGTGGGCATCCGCATCACTGACCTGAAGGACTTGAAGCCGAAGCTGGAAGAAGCCTTCGCCATGAAGGATCGCCTGGTGTTCCTCGATATCCAGGTCGATACCAGCGAGCACGTCTACCCGATGCAGATCAAAGACGGCTCCATGCGCGATATGTGGTTGAGCAAGACGGAGCGTACTTAATCATGCGGCACATTATTTCCCTGCTTCTGGAAAACGAACCGGGCGCTCTGTCTCGTGTAGTCGGCCTGTTTTCGCAGCGCAACTACAACATCGAAAGCCTGACCGTGGCGCCAACCGAAGACCCGACTTTGTCGCGTCTGACGCTGACCACTGTCGGCCACGATGAAATCATCGAGCAGATCACCAAGAACCTGAACAAGCTGATCGAAGTGGTCAAACTGGTCGACCTGTCGGAAAGTGCTCACATCGAGCGCGAACTGATGCTGGTCAAGGTCAAGGCCACCGGCGCCCAGCGCGCCGAGATCAAGCGCACCACCGATATTTATCGTGGGCAGATCGTTGATGTCAGCGCCAGCGTGTATACCGTTCAATTGACCGGTACCAGCGACAAGCTCGACAGCTTCATTCAATCGATCGGCACTGCCTCGATTCTGGAAACCGTACGCAGTGGCGTCACCGGGATTGCCCGCGGCGACAAAGTACTGAGCATCTAAACCAAATTAGCGAATGGCCTGAGGGCCAGATATAAAGGGGAAATTCATGAAAGTTTTCTACGATAAAGACTGCGACCTGTCGATCATCCAGGGCAAGAAAGTTGCCATCATCGGTTACGGCTCCCAAGGCCACGCTCAAGCGTGCAACCTGAAAGACTCCGGCGTTGACGTTACCGTTGGCCTGCGTAAAGGTTCGGCCACCGTTGCCAAAGCCGAAGCCCACGGCCTGAAAGTGACCGACGTTGCTTCCGCCGTAGCGGCTGCCGACCTGGTCATGATCCTGACCCCGGACGAGTTCCAGTCCTCCCTGTACAAGAACGAAATCGAGCCGAACATCAAAAAAGGCGCCACTCTGGCCTTCTCCCACGGCTTCGCGATCCACTACAACCAGGTTGTGCCGCGCGCTGACCTCGACGTGATCATGATCGCGCCGAAAGCTCCGGGCCACACCGTGCGTTCCGAGTTCGTCAAAGGCGGCGGTATCCCTGACCTGATCGCTATCTACCAGGATGCTTCGGGCAACGCCAAAAACGTTGCGCTGTCCTACGCTGCCGGCGTTGGTGGCGGTCGTACCGGCATCATCGAAACCACTTTCAAGGACGAGACTGAAACCGACCTGTTCGGCGAACAAGCCGTTCTGTGCGGCGGTACCGTTGAGCTGGTAAAAGCCGGTTTCGAAACCCTGGTTGAAGCTGGCTACGCGCCGGAAATGGCCTACTTCGAATGCCTGCACGAACTGAAGCTGATCGTTGACCTCATGTACGAAGGCGGTATCGCCAACATGAACTACTCGATCTCCAACAACGCTGAGTACGGCGAGTACGTGACCGGTCCGGAAGTAATCAACGCCGAATCCCGTCAGGCCATGCGCAACGCCCTGAAACGTATTCAGGACGGCGAGTACGCCAAGATGTTCATCAGCGAAGGCGCCACCGGCTATCCTTCGATGACCGCCAAGCGTCGTAACAACGCCGCTCATGGTATCGAAATCATCGGTGAGCAACTGCGCTCCATGATGCCGTGGATCGGTGCCAACAAGATCGTCGACAAAGCCAAGAACTAAGTCACGAGCTTGTACGGAAAACGCGGCCTAGGCCGCGTTTTTTCGTTTGGATCCGCCGGTTCTGGTATAAAGCTGCATCGTTTGCGGTCGAACCGTCGTCCCAGACACCTGTCGAAACTTTCCACCCCGTTGCAAGGTAATGTCCATGAGCGAACGTCCCGAAGAGCCAAAGCAGGCTTCTGACGCCGAAAGCCTTCTGCCCATCGATGAACACATCGAAGAAGGGCATGACGCTGAAGGCCGTAAAGTCCGGCATCGTGGTATCTATCTTCTGCCGAATCTGTTCACCACTGCGAACCTCTTCGCAGGGTTCTATTCCATCATCAACTCGATGAGCGCCCAGAGTGCCTTGAGTGCCGGCGATGCGATCGGGGCGAGCAAGTACTTTGCGTTTGCCGCGATCGCGATTTTCGTCGCCATGGTGCTCGACGGCCTCGACGGTCGCGTTGCCCGCATGACCAATACCCAAAGCGCCTTCGGTGCCGAGTATGACTCGCTGTCGGACATGGTTGCCTTTGGTGTCGCGCCGGCCTTGCTGGCATTCGGCTGGGCCTTGGGCGATATGGGCAAAGTCGGCTGGATGGTCGCCTTCGTCTATGTCGCGGGTGCGGCGTTGCGTCTGGCACGCTTCAACACGCAGGTCGGCACCGCCGACAAGCGCTACTTCATCGGTCTGGCCAGCCCGGCCGCAGCCGGTGTGGTCGCGGGCATTGTCTGGGCGTTCAGCGATTACGGCATTCAGGGTTCCAAAATGTCGTTCCTGGTTGCACTGATGGTTGCCGCCGCGGGCATGCTGATGGTCAGTAACATCAAGTACAACAGCTTCAAGGAGCTGGACTTGAAGGGGCGCGTCCCCTTTGTCGCGATCCTGGCCGTGGTGCTGGTATTTGCTGTTGTGTTCAGTGATCCGCCGCGTATCCTGCTGCTGGTTTTCCTTGCCTATGCAGCTTCTGGCCCGGTGCAGTACCTGTTGCGCCTTCGTCGGCACAAAAAAACCGAGTGATGTAATTTCCCTCATACTCCGCAGTCTATGGGTGCATCTGTCCTCCAATGCTGCGGAGTTGCCATGCTGATCAAAGTCCCCAAAGCGTCCGACTGTCATGAGTCGGACGTCACGCCTGAATCTTTCTACCTTTCCCGTCGCAATATATTAGGCGCCGCCGTTGCCGGTTTGGCTGTGAGTACTCTGCCGCGCTGGGCGAGTGCCGACGATGCTGCGCGTTATGCCGATGTCGAGCCAGGCAAGGCGCCGTCCTGGTTTGCCGAAAAACTGCCTTCCACTAAATGGGGAGCGGTCAACGTCAAGGATGAGGCAATCACGCCTTTCAGGGATGCGACCCACTACAACAACTTCTATGAGTTCGGTACCGACAAAGGCGATCCTGCGGCCAGCGCCGGCGGGCTGAAAACCGAACCGTGGAGCGTGGTGGTAGACGGGGAGGTGGGCAAGCCGGGGCGGTATGCGCTGGAAGACTTCATGAAGCCTTATCAGCTGGAAGAGCGTATTTATCGTCTTCGCTGTGTGGAGGCCTGGTCGATGGTTATTCCGTGGATAGGCTTTCCCATTTCGGCTTTGCTCAAAGAAGTCGAGCCTACGTCCAAGGCCAAATTCATTCGCTTCGAAACCCTGCAAGATCCCAAGACTATGCCTGGGCAGCGTTCCGGTTTTGCCTTGATAGACTGGCCTTATGTAGAAGGGCTGCGTTTGGATGAGGCGATGAATCCGTTGGCGATTCTCGCTGTAGGCATGTATGGGCGTGAGTTGCCCAATCAGAACGGCGCACCGCTACGTCTGGTGGTGCCTTGGAAGTACGGCTTCAAGAGCATCAAGTCCATTGTGCGAATCAGCCTGGTCAGCGAGCAACCGAAAACCACCTGGCAGAGCATTGCCTCGGATGAGTACGGCTTTTATGCGAACGTGAACCCGACAGTCGACCACCCGCGCTGGACCCAGGCACGGGAAAGGCGTTTGCCGAGCGGTCTGTTCAAGCCCAATGTGCGGGACACGCAAATGTTCAACGGCTACTCGGATGAAGTCGCTTCTTTATATACAGGGCTCGATCTGCGGAAGAATTACTGATGCGATATCTGTTCTGGCGTATTGGTGTCTTTATCGCCGCAGCGGTTTGGCCGCTGCTTTGGTTGTATCAGGCCTGGGCGGATGTGCTGGGGCCTGATCCAGGAAAGGTGCTGGTTGATCGTCTGGGGTTGGGGGCGCTTGTCCTGCTGCTCATTACGTTAAGCATGATGCCTTTGCAGAAGCTCACCGGTTGGTCGGGGTGGATAGCTGTCCGACGGCAGTTGGGGTTGTGGTGTTTCGCCTATGTGGTTTTGCATTTGAGCGGTTATACGGCGTTCATCCTCGGTTTTGATTGGTCACAACTGGGTATCGAGTTGCGCAAGCGGCCGTACATTATCGTCGGGGTGTTGGGTTTTCTCGGTTTATTGGCGCTGGCGGTTACCTCCAATCGTTACAGTCAGCGGCATTTGGGCGTTCGCTGGAAAAGATTGCATCGGTTGGTCTATGTGATTCTCGGGCTTGGGTTGCTGCATATGCTGTGGATTGTTCGCGCCGATCTGAGGGAGTGGGCGATCTACGCTTCTATAGGCGCGTTGTTATTAGTGTTGAGATTGCCGCCTGTAACCCGCCGAATTCCGCGTTTAATTGTTAAAAAGGTACCTTCTGCAAGAAAGGCGTAATTAAAGGTTGACGGCAGATTCTGGACGTCTATAATTCGCCCCACCTCCGGCGCAGTCGAAACGGAAAACTCCTTGGTAAACAACGAGTTACGCAGTTTTCGACAGCGGTTACGCTTCAGTTCATCG
>NZ_AKJT01000042.1 GCF_000282195.1 Pseudomonas sp. GM18 | reverse complement strand
CGGAGCGAGGGCATGCCGAGCCGAAGCGAGGCACCGAACGAAAGGGGCAAGAGCGCTTTGGTTACTTTCGCGCTTTTCGAAAGTGACTCGCTGTAAGAGCGAAACCGCCAGCCGCCATTACCGCAGTAAAGGATATGTACACAATCAAAACCGGCCTCTTAAGGCCGATACATGAGATAGGCATCACCCGTCACCCGAATCATCGGATGAGGAACAACCTGGCAGGTTTTGACGATCCCAAAACCATGGCGCTCATAAAAACGTCGAGCCCCAGTATTAGCTGCATAGTCGATCAGACTCAGGCCTTCGAGCTCCAGTTGATCGGCTCGCTGTTGAGCATGCTCGAGAAAGCGCACACCCAAGCCCTTGTTGCGCCAGCCTTCATGCAGGGCCAGGCTCGAAATATAAAGGGTATCGGGGACTTCCATGTCGGCGTAAGGCGCCAGCACCGGATCAGTCACGGGAGCCGCCGACGGATCGTGACGCATCACATAGCTGTGCATCATGCCGATGACCTGTCCGTCAGCCTCTGCGACAAGGCAGTTCTGATAGGAGAAATCGACATCTTCACGGGCGTAACGAACGGTCCCCACTTCCAGCAGATCCTGCCCGGGCTCCGCCAGCTGGCTCCAGATGTAATCCGAAGCCCCCTCTGACGAAATCTGGAACAAACGGGCAATCTCCCGCGCATCCGTGCGCAATGCCGGACGAAATTCAACTTCCATTATTTCCCCATTAACTTCGGTGAGATGGTTTTCAGACCTGCGTCTCCAGCACGTCAGGAGCACTTTGTGGCGAGGGGGCTTGCCCCCGTTTGAGTGCGTAGCACTCACAGGATCTTTGGTACATCAGAGATTTCAGGACTGCTGCGCAGCCCAACGGGGGCAAGCCCCCTCGCCACACAGGCTCCCACATCGATGGTGACTACTTGTCAGCGGACTACGCCTTCTTCAATCAGCAACTTGAGGATGGCTTCAGCGCCCGCCTGCGCGGTAACGCCCTTGAGCACTTGCCCACCGCCGCCACTGGCCTTGGCCGTCGCGGCCTTCATGCGGTCGGCACCGCTCTTGGCCTTGATCACTTTCAAGCGTTTGGGTCGTGGCTTGGCCGGTTGCAGCGTGGCCACCGCCAGCAGTTCATCGTCGACCACTTCCACTTCATCCGCCTGCAACACCCCGCGTCGCGCCGGACCGTAGGCGCTCTGCCGAGGCTTGGGCGCGGCGTTATCCACAGTCGCCAGAAACGGCAGGCGCACTTTCAAACGACGGCGTTGACCGCGAGGCAAGGCCTGCAGCACCAGCGCCGAACCGCCGTCGATGGATTCGACTTGCGCCAAACCCACCACCAGCGGCCAGCCGAGGCTTTCAGCCAGCAGGAACGGCAACATGCCCGAGCCTTCACCGGTTTCCGCCTGGCTGCCGGTCAACACCACCTGCGCCCCGGCGTCACGCAAATAAGCGGTCAATGCTGGCAGCGCATCTGCGCCGACCGGTTGTTCCAGCACATGCAACTGTTCCAGGCCCATGCCCAGATAGGCACGCAGCGCCGGTTCCGCGACGTCGCCGGCATGCAACACTTGCAGGTTATCCCCAGCCAGTTGCAGACCCAGTTCAACGGCCCGCGCGTCCTGCTCGGCGCGGCGTGGCCGGCCGGAGGTCGGGTGGGCGCCGATGGACACCAGGCTGATGATTTTCGTGCTCATAACCCTTTCCTTCCCTTAAGCCGCATCGCGCTTGGCGTCGTTGCGGTAAGCCTCTACCGCATCGATCAAGGCTTGAAGAATCTCGGCGCTCTCGCCGATCACCGACAGGTCGGCCCGTTTGATCATGTCGCAACCCGGATCGAGGTTGATCGCCACCACCTTGTCGCAGGCACCGATGCCTTGCAGGTGCTGGATCGCCCCGGAAATCCCCACCGCCACGTAAACCCGTGCGGTGACCCAGGTGCCGGACGCGCCGACCTGACGGTCGCGTGCCATGAAACCATCGTCCACCGCCACCCGCGACGCACCTTCGGTCGCGCCCAGCGCTTCGGCCGTCCTGTGGAAAAGTCCCCAGTCCTTGACCCCGTTGCCGCCAGAAAAGATGAACTCGGCTTCGGCCATCGGAATCGCCGCCGGGTCCACCGCCACCGCGCCCAGATCTTCGATCCGCGACAGGCTGCGGGCGACCGCTGTGGATAACTCCACCGGCAATACTTCGTGACGGGTTTCGCTGACCGGTTCGGCGCATTCGGCAGCCGCCAGAATCAAGCGTGCCACCGGCCGCGCAAGGTCCTGTAAACCGGCACCGGCACGACCGATACACTCTTGATCCTTGACCTGCCAGACCCGTGTGGCTGGGCGTTCGCCCAGTGCGGCAGCAAAGCGCCGACCCAGTTCGCCGCCACCGCTGCGGCTGTCCGGCAGCAACCAGTGACGCGGGCTGAACTGGTTATCCACAGCCCGCAGACCCTGGACGCGTTGCTCCGGTGCATAACCGCTGAATTCGTCACCTTCCAGTACCAGCAAGCGGTCAACGCCAGCCGTGGCAAAGGCGTTTTCCTTGTGTTCACCGAAGACCACGGCCAGTACTGCGCCGTCCTTGCCGGCCAACTGATGGGCCAGGCCGAGCAAATCGCGGTCGTGGCTGCTCAAGCGGCCGCCGACCATGTCCGGCACCACGCTGATGTAGAACGCAGGCGCAGCCACTTGATGCAACGGCAATTGCACTTCAACCGCGGCCGAGCGTTTAGTCGCCCCGCCCTGCTGAGCGCCACTGCGGTCGATCCGTTTGATCCCGTTGGGACCGATAAAACCGATCCCGTGGGGGTTCTTGCGGATGACGCCGTTAGGCCCCATCCAGCTGTGTTGCGCCGGTTGCATGGCCGCGTGCAGCGGGTGCAGACGGTTGCGGGCGATCCATTCAGCGCGAGGATCGCGGCGGATAATGTCGCTCATCAATGCACCTCCGCAGGTTCACGTTTGGCCGGTGCCGAAGGCTTTCCCGGCGCGGCGTCTTCGAGCAGCGCATCAGCCACCAGTTCGGCAATGTCCTTGATCAACGGCCGTGGTTCGACCACACCCTCAAGCATCGCGGTGCACTGTGGACAACCCACGGCCACCAGTTCGGCGCCGGTTTCGCGGATGTCTTCCATGCGCATGTCAGGGATCCGTTGCTTGCCCGGAATGTCGGTGATCGGCGCACCGCCACCGCCGCCGCAGCAGCGCGAACGGAAGCCGGAGCGTTGCATTTCCTTGATCTCGATGCCCAGGGCGCGCAGCACTTCGCGCGGCGCCTCGTATTCGCCGTTGTAGCGGCCGAGGTAGCACGGGTCGTGATAAGTCACGCTGTTGCCTTTGTGCTGGCCGAGGTTCAGGGCGCCTTCGCCAATGATCTCCGCCATGTAGGTGCTGTGGTGCTGCACCAGGTAGTTGCCATCGAAGGCGCCGTACTCGTTTTTCAGCACATGGAAGCTGTGCGGGTCGCAGGTGACGATGCGGTTGAAGCGGTATTTGGCCAGGGTCTGGATGTTGCGTTTGGCCAACAGCTGGAACGTCGCCTCGTCGCCCAGACGCCGGGCCACGTCACCGCTGTCGCGCTCTTCAAGGCCGAGCACTGCGAAGTCGACCTTGGCCGCTTTCAGCACTTTGACGAAGGCACGCAGGGTGCGCTGGTTGCGCATGTCGAAGGCACCGTCGCCGACCCAGAACAGCACGTCGGTGGATTTCTTCTCGCTGAGCAGGCTCAGGTTCAAATCCGCCGCCCAGTTCATCCGCCCGCCCGGAGCGAAGCCGCCCGGATTGTCGGTGGCGATCAGGTTTTCCAGGACTTCGGCACCCTTGTTCGGGGTCGCGCCTTTTTCCAGGGTCAGATGGCGGCGCATGTCGACGATGGCATCGACGTGCTCAATCATCATCGGGCACTCCTCGACGCAGGCGCGGCAGGTGGTGCAGGACCACAGGGTTTCAGCGTCCACCAGACCGTTGACGATCGGTTGATGCGGGTTGCCGGCGTGCTCACCAATCGGCTTGCCTGGGTAAGGGCTGCCGGCAAACTTGGCATCCGTACCACCGGCCAGACCGACGACCATGTCTTGAATCAGTTTTTTCGGGTTCAGCGGCTGGCCGGCGGCGAACGCCGGGCACGCGGCTTCGCATTTACCGCACTGCACGCAGGCGTCGAAACCGAGCAGTTGGTTCCAGGTGAAATCCTTGGGTTTTTCCACGCCCAGCGGCGCGTTCGGGTCATTCAGATCCAGCGGTTTCAAGCCGGTGGAGCGACCGCCATCAAAACGCTCAGAGCGACGGTGCCAGGCCAGGTGCAGGGCACCGGCGAAGGCGTGCTTCATCGGCCCGCCCCAGGTCATGCCGAAGAACAGTTCCGACACGCCCCACAGCACGCCAATTCCAAGAATCGTCGCCAGTACCCAGCCACCGAAGTTTTCCGGAAGGATGCCCGCCACCGGCAGGGTCAACAGGAAGAACGACGCCGAGAACGCCAGCAGGCTTTTCGGCAGGCGCATCCACGGGCCTTTGGACAACCGGGCCGGCGGGTTGCGGCGGCGTAGGAAGACAAAGATCGCACCGACGAACATCACCGCCGTCATCAACAGCAGCGCATAACCGAGGATGCGGTTATGCAGGCCGAAACCGTGAACCAGAATCGCCAGCACAATGGACGCCACCGCACCACCAGCCGTGGCGACGTGGGTGTTGGCGATGTATTTGTCCCGTGCGACGACGTGGTGCAAATCGACCATGTAACGCTTGGGCATGGCGAACAGACCGCCGATCAGGTCGACTTTCGAAGCCCGGCCCTGACGCCACATAGCCACCCGCCGCAACGCGCCCAGGACAGCCAGGCCCAGGGCAGCGAACAACAGGATTGGAAGAAGGGTGTTCAACATGTGGAGCTCCCAAAGACCTCGGGGTCTATGATCGTTCCCACGCTCTGCGTGGGAATGCAGCCCGTGACGCTCCGCGTCACACCAAGAGCGGACGCAGAGCGTCCATTGAGGCATTCCCACGCAGAGCGTGGGAACGATCAGTTCAGTGGCTTAGAAATCCTTGCACAACCGCAACGCGTCGTAGATCGCCGCGTGGGTGTTGCGCTGGGCTACGCAGTCGCCGATGCGGAACAGCAAGTAGCCGTCGCCCGCCTGGCTCAGCGAAGGTTGTGGCTTGATCGCGAACAAAGCTTCGATGTCCATCTGGCCTTTGTTGCGCGAGCCTTCCTTCATGGCGTAGTAGATTTCTTCGTCCGGACGCACGCCGTTCTCGACGACCACCTGGTCCACCACCCGCTCCTCTTTGGCGCCGGTGTATTCGTTTTCCAGTACCGCCACCAGCTTGTCGCCCTCGCGATAGACCTTTTCCAGCATCATGTCGCCGGTCATGATCACTTCTTTCGGGTACATGCTGCGGTAGTAAGTCGGGAACGACGTGCCGCCGATGGCCACGCCCGGCTTGATGTCGTCAGTGACGATCTCGACCTGGCTGCCCTTGTCGGCGAGGAAGTCGGCCGTCGACATCCCGGTGAACTCGCAAATGGTGTCGTAGACCAGCACGTTCTTGCCTGGCGCCACCTTGCCGTCGAGGATGTCCCAGCTGCTGACCACCAGGCCTTCAGCCGCGCCCCAGTGCTCGTTCTGCTCCAGGAACGGATGGCCGCCGACAGCGAGCACCACGACGTCCGGACGCAGGTCGAGAATGGTCGCCGCATCCGCCGCCACGCCCAGGCGCAGGTCGACTTTCAAACGCGCCAGTTCCAGCTGGAACCAACGGGTGATACCGGCGATCTGGTCCCGTTGCGGGGCTTTCGACGCGGTAGTGATCTGCCCGCCGATGAATTCTTTCTTCTCGAACAGGGTCACGTCGTGGCCACGTTCGGCGGATACACGAGCCGCTTCCATCCCGGCAGGGCCGGCACCGACGATCACGACTTTGCGCTTCGGCCCGGTGGATTTCTCGATGATGTGCGGCACGCCCATGTATTCACGGGAGGTCGCGGCGTTCTGGATGCACAAGACGTCCAGACCCTGATACTGACGGTCGATGCAGTAGTTGGCGCCCACGCACTGTTTGATCTGGTCGACCTGGCCCATCTTGATCTTGGCGATCAGGTGCGGGTCGGCGATGTGAGCGCGGGTCATGCCGACCATGTCGACGTAACCGCCTTCCAGAATACGGGTTGCCTGGTTCGGGTCCTTGATGTTCTGCGCGTGCAGCACAGGAGCCTTCACCACTTCCTTGATACCGGCGGCCAGGTGCAGGAACGGCTCCGGTGGATAACTCATGTTCGGAATAACGTTGGCCAGGGTGTTGTGGGTGTCGCAACCCGAGCCCACGACGCCGATGAAGTCGATCATGCCGGTGTCGTCGTAGTACTTGGCGATCTGCTTCATGTCCTCATGGCTCAGGCCATCAGGGTGGAATTCGTCACCACAGATACGGATACCGACGCAGAAGTCCGGACCGACTTCCTTGCGCACAGCCTTGATCACTTCCAGGCCGAAACGCATGCGGTTCTCGAAGCTGCCGCCCCATTCGTCGGTACGCTTGTTGACCCGCGGGCTCCAGAACTGGTCGATCATGTGCTGGTGCACGGCAGACAGCTCGACGCCATCCAGGCCACCGGCCTTGGCACGCGCCGCGGCGCTGGCGTAGTTGCCGATCACCCGCCAGATTTCTTCCGGCTCGATGGTTTTGCAGGTCGCGCGGTGCACCGGTTCACGGATGCCCGACGGCGACAGCAGGGTTGGCCAATGCTCGCCGTCCCAGCGGGAGCGGCGACCCATGTGGGTAATCTGGATCATGATCTTGGCGCCATGCTTGTGCATGGCATCGGCCAGATTCTGGAAGTGCGGAATGATCCGGTCGTCGGCCAGGTTGACCGACTTCCACCAGCCTTGCGGGCTGTCGATGGCCACGCTGGAGGAACCGCCGCAAATCGCCAGGCCGATCCCGCCCTTGGCTTTCTCTTCGTAATACTTGACGTACCGGTCGGTGGTCATGCCGCCGTCGGTGGCGTAGACCTCAGCGTGCGCGGTGCTGAGCACGCGGTTGCGGATGGTCAGTTTGCCGATCTGGATCGGCTGGAACATTGCTTCGAAAGCCATGGCGGGTTCCTCGACTTACAACGGCTTGACGGTGAACAAACCGTCGTCGTGGCCTTCTTCGGAGCCACCGTAGACTTGTTCGGCGACGGTGCGGATCTTGCTGCCGCGAGCGGCCAGGATCTGGTCCATGGCGCCGGCGAACCAGCCAGTGAACATGTAGTCGACCTTGCGCCCGACCTTGCCGTACACGTAGACGAATGCGGAGTGTTCGAGCTTGACGCTGGCGGTGCCTTTGTCGAGGTCGATGTCCTGGATCTTGAACAGGCCCCAGCCGCGCTGCGACAGGCGCTTCATGTAGTGCTCGAACACCGCAACGCCTTCCAGGCCGTGGCATTCAGCTTCTTTTTCACACCAGTGCCAGGCGGACTTGTAGCCGGCCTTGTAGAGGATTTCGGCGTAGGCGTCGGCGCCCAGCACTTCCTCGATGCCCATGTGGTTGTTGACGAAGAAATGGCGCGGCACGTACAGCATCGGCAGGGCATCAGAGGTCCAGACACCGGTTTCGCTGTCGACTTCGATTGGCAATTGCGGGGCGATCTTGGCCATGGAAACTTAACTCCAGAAAATTTGTTGTGTTGCCCCCGGCACGGACGGCCGGGGGAAAGGATTCTTCAGGTGCGGCGGCTTATTCGCCCCAAACGTCTTTCAAGACGTTGACCCAGTTCTCGCCCATGATCTTGCGCACCACTCGCTCGGAATGGCCGCGCTTGAGCAGGGTTTCGGTCAGGTTCGGGAACTCGCCCACGGTGCGGATGCCCAGCGGGTTGATGATCTTGCCGAAGCTGGTCAGACGGCGGGCGTAGCCCTTGTCATGGGTCAGGTATTCGAAGAAGTCCTGGCCATGGCCCTGGGTGAAGTCGGTGCCGATGCCGATGGCGTCTTCGCCGACGATGTTCATGGTGTATTCGATGGCTTCGGCGTAATCGTCGATGGTCGAATCGATACCCTTGGCCAGGAACGGCGCGAACATGGTCACGCCGACGAAACCGCCGTGATCGGCGATGAACTTCAGTTCCTCATCGGATTTGTTGCGCGGGTGCACTTTCAGACCCGACGGCAGGCAATGGGAGTAGCACACCGGCTTCTTGGATTCGAGGATGACTTCTTCGGAGGTCTTCGAGCCGACGTGGGACAGGTCGCACATGACGCCGACGCGGTTCATCTCGGCAACGATTTCACGACCGAAACCCGACAGGCCGCCATCGCGCTCGTAGCAGCCGGTACCCACCAGGTTCTGGGTGTTGTAGCACATCTGCACAATACCGACGCCCAGCTGCTTGAAGACCTCGACATAACCGATCTGGTCTTCGAAGGCGTGAGCGTTCTGGAAGCCGAACAGGATGCCGGTTTTACCCTGCTCCTTGGCTTTGCGGATGTCGGCGGTGGTGCGCACCGGGATCACCAGGTCGCTGTTCTCGCGAATCAGCTTCTGACTGGCGGCGATGTTGTTGACGGTGGCCTGGAAGCCCTCCCACACCGACACGGTGCAGTTGGCCGCGGTCAGACCGCCCTTGCGCATGTCTTCGAACAGCTCACGGTTCCACTTGGCAATAATCAGGCCGTCGATAACGATGCTGTCGGCGTGTAATTCGGCTGGGCTCATCAGGCAGTCCCCTATTAGCGATTCATGCGCCGAATCGTGTGCCGGCGCTTTGGGGCCAGCATATGCCTGAGGGACGGGGCAGCCGGGTGCAAAAACGACAGGGGAATTGCCGAAAGCGTCAATCCGCGACAAAGGGTCGCCAACCGACGTGATTGCCTACCTGTTCAAGCCCGTTCGCATGGGCCAGAATTCGCCGCATCACTGGATGCATTACTGAATTTAGGGGCGGCGACGCAATGAAATCGATCTTCCTGGTTTTGGCACTGATAGCGACCGGCGTACACGCGGCCGAAGAGGCCGACGACAACCCCTGCGACGCCGTCGCAAACGAAGTCCAGACCCTGGAATGCTCGGCTTACAGCAGAAACACCGCCGAACAGCTGCTGAGCGACAACTACCAAGGCCTGAACGAGCGCATGCAAACGCGCTACGGCAGTAACAAGGCGCAACTGGCCGACATCACCGCCAAAATCAAGACCGCGCAACAGCAGTGGCTGAAAACCCGTGACGCCGATTGCGCAGTGGAAGCGTTTCCGGCGACGAGCGGTAGCAAGGCATTCAACATTGCGCAAAATGATTGCGTGGCGCGGATGAGTGACGAGCGGTCGGAGTTTTTGGAGTCGATTGGGCAGGAATAAAAACATAACAATGGAAAATCATTTGATCCCACACGAAGTAGTCAGCCGCATCGTCGATGGAGCACTCCCTGTTCGCGCCTGGCGTGAACACCTGAACCTTACGCAGGATGAAGTGGCCAAACGTATGGGCATCTCTCAACCAGCCTTTGCCCAGCAGGAAACTGTCGCCAAGCCTCGCAAGGCCACCCGTGAGAAAATTGCCGCGGCTTTTGGCATCACCGCCAATCAACTAGAGCTGTAAGCTGAACGCCAGCATCAGGAAAAGGGATTGAAATGAAAATCTGCGGTATCGAAATCAAAGGCAGCGAAGCAATCCTTGCCGTGGCCTCCCTCGACGATCAGGGGCTGACCCACGTCGCGCTGGCCGCCAAGAAAATCGCCCTCGACGATGACGACGAAGCCGCCAACGTCAAAGTCTTTGCCGCTCAGGTCGCATCGTTTGTTCGCGAGAATTCAATCGACCGGATCGCGATCAAGAAGCGCAGCAAGAAAGGCGAGTTCGCCGGTGGGCCGACCACATTCAAGATCGAAGGGGTTTTCCAGTTGCTGGAAAATTGCGAGGTGGTGCTGCTGTCGCCGCAGACGATCAATGCGCAGCACAAGAAGTTCGACTTTGAACTGCCGGGTACGCTGAACAAGTATCAGCATGAGGCTTACAAAGCAGCCTGCTCGGCACTGATGAAGAAGTAACGACACAAATCCTGTAGGAGGTCGATTTCAGGCCTTCTGGCTTTGTCGGCGATCCTCCCGCGGGCACCGCTCAAACCTCGCCCGATAACTACGGGTGAAATACGACGGCGATTCAAACCCACAAGCAATGCTCACTTCCAACACACTCATGTCCGTCTGGCGCAGCAGTTGCCGCGCCTTTTCCAGCCGCAACCGCAGATAGAAATTGCTCGGCGTGTCGTTCAGGTGCAGGCGAAACAGGCGCTCTAGCTGACGCCGGGTCACTTTGATCGATTCCGCCAGCTCCAAAGTGCTGAGCGGCGGTTCGCTGTGCTGCTCCATCTCCCCAATGACATGCACCAGTTTCTTGTTGCTGATGCCATACCGCGTGGCGACTTCCATGCGCTGGTGGTCTTTGCGCGGGCGGATGCGCCCGAGTACGAATTGTTCGCTGACCTGAATCGCCAGTTCCGGGCCATGGGCCTGACCGATGAGGTCGAGCATCAGATCAATAGAGGCGGTACCGCCGGCAGAGGTGATACGCCGACGGTCGATTTCGAACAGTTCCTGGGTGACGCTCAGCTGTGGATAAGATTCCTTGAAGGCGTCGATGGCTTCCCAGTGCAGGGTCAGGCGATGACCGTCGAGCAAGCCGGCTTCGGCGAGGATGAAGCTGCCGGTGTCGATGGCGCCGAGGGTCACGCCTTCGTTGTCCAGGCGGCGCAACCAGTGTTCCAGGGCCTGGGTGGCGAACTTCAGCGGTTCGAAACCGGCGACTACCAACAGGGTCGCCCCTTTCTTCAGCGGCTCCAGCGCCGCATCGGCGTTGACCGACATACCGTTACTGGCCAGCACCGCCCCGCCATCGGCACTCAATACATGCCAGCGGTACAACTCGCCGCGAAAGCGATTGGCGACCCGCAGCGGCTCGATGGCCGAGATAAAACCGATCGCCGAAAAACCCGGCATCAACAAGAAGTAGAAATCCTGGGACATGGAGCGCACTCGGTTGGCGGGTAACGAGAGGGCGGGAAGCGTGTGGACGTTGATACGCCACTTGCCAGCAGCATTCAAGTGCGCAGGTCGCCGCAGTGCAAGAGCTGGTCGCCGCAGTGCGTTTTCACGGGGGCTTTGCTGCGTAACTTGGCATCACCGGCGCATCAGACACCGGAACCCACAATAAACGACCTGCCGAGGAACCCCGACATGAAACGACTGATCAGCAGCTGTGTTCTTGCACTCAGCGGTACCGCTTTCTTGAGCGCCAGTGTCATGGCGGCCGAACCCGCGTCGTGCCAGAACGTGCGCATGGGCGTAGTGAACTGGACCGACGTTATTGCCACCAGCGCCATGACCCAGGTCCTGCTCGACGGCCTCGGCTACAGCACCAAACAAACCAGCGCCTCCCAGCAAATCGTCTTTGCCGGCATTCGCGACCAGCGCCTGGATTTGTTCCTGGGCTACTGGAACCCGCTGATGACGCAGACCATCACGCCGTTTGTCGATGCCAAGCAGGTCAAAGTGCTTGAAGCGCCAAGCCTCAAGGACGCCCGCGCCACCCTCGCGGTACCGACTTACCTTGCCGACAAGGGCCTGAAAACCTTCGCCGACATCGCCAAGTTTGAAAAAGAACTGGGCGGCAAGATTTACGGCATCGAACCGGGTTCGGGCGCCAATACCCAGATCAAGGCAATGATCGCCAAGAACCAGTTCGGCCTCGGCAAGTTCCAGCTGGTCGAGTCCAGCGAAGCCGGCATGCTGGCGGCAGTGGATCGTGCGGTACGCCGCAAGGAAGCCGTGGTGTTCTTCGGCTGGGCGCCGCACCCGATGAACGTCAACGTGAAGATGACCTACCTCACCGGCAGCGACGACGCCCTCGGCCCGAACGAAGGCATGGCCACGGTCTGGACCGTCACCTCGCCAAACTACGCGCAGCAATGCCCGAACGTCGGTCGCCTGCTGAGCAACCTGACGTTCACCGCCGAAGACGAGAGCCGGATGATGCAGCCGCTGCTCGATCACAAGGACGCTTTCGAATCGGCCAAACAGTGGCTCAAGGATCACCCGCAAGACAAGCAACGCTGGCTTGAAGGCGTGACCACATTCGATGGCAAACCGGCCGCTGAAAACCTGAAGCTGACCAGCAAATAGAACCGAAATGAACCACCGATTCGCAGCCCGATGCGGGCTGCGAGCGGGATCGCCACGCCCAAGCTCTGTCAAAAAAACTCAAGTCTGAAGGAAACCGCCTCATGAACCACGACGTCATCATCACCTGCGCACTCACCGGTGCTGGCGACACGACCGCCAAGAGCCCACACGTGCCGGTCACCCCGAAACAAATTGCCGCGGCCGCCGTGGAAGCCGCCAAGGCGGGCGCTACCGTGGTCCACTGCCACGTTCGCGACCCGCAAACCGGCAAGTTCAGCCGTGACGTGGCGCTGTACCGCGAAGTGATGGAGCGCATCCGCGAGGCGGACGTCGACATCATCGTCAACCTCACCGCCGGCATGGGTGGCGATCTGGAAATCGGCGCAGGCGAGAACCCGATGGAGTTCGGCCCGAACACCGATCTGGTCGGCCCGCTGACCCGTCTGGCCCACGTTGAAGAATTGCTGCCGGAAATCTGCACCCTGGATTGCGGCACCCTGAACTTCGGCGACGGCGACACCATTTACGTGTCCACCCCGGCGCAACTCCGGGCCGGCGCGAAGCGAATTCAAGAGCTGGGCGTTAAGCCTGAGCTGGAAATTTTCGACACCGGTCACCTGTGGTTCGCCAAGCAGATGATCAAGGAAGGCCTGCTGGATAACCCGTTGTTCCAGCTGTGCCTGGGCATCCCGTGGGGCGCGCCGGCTGATACCACCACCATGAAAGCCATGGTCGACAACCTGCCGGCCGACGCGGTCTGGGCCGCGTTCGGCATCGGTCGCATGCAGATGCCAATGGCCGCACAGGCCGTGCTGCTCGGTGGCAACGTGCGGGTCGGTCTGGAAGACAACCTGTGGCTGGACAAGGGCGTACTGGCGACCAACGGCCAACTGGTCGAACGCGCCTCGGAAATCCTCAGCCGCCTCGGCGCCCGCGTTCTGACCCCGGCTGAAGGCCGCAAGAAAATGGGCCTGACCAAGCGCGGCTGACCCCAATCACCCTTTCCCCCTGTGGGAGCGAGCCTGCTCGCGATGGCGGTTGTCCTGCCGCAGAAGACGCATCGGTTGTACCGGAGTCATCGTGTGCAGACTCGCTCCCACATTTTTTTGAGCCTAATTCAGGAAGTCGCCATGAGCTTTATCACTGATATCAAAACCTTCGCAGCACTGGGCAGCGGTGTCATCGGCAGCGGTTGGGTGTCCCGCGCCCTCGCCCACGGCCTCGATGTGGTGGCCTGGGACCCGGCGCCCGGTGCCGAAGCGGCGCTGCGCAAACGTGTCGCCAATGCCTGGGGCGCGCTGGAGAAACAAGGCTTGGCACCCGGCGCATCGCAGGATCGGCTGCGCTTTGTCGCCACCATCGAAGAATGCGTTCGCGACGCAGATTTCATTCAGGAGAGCGCCCCTGAGCGTCTGGAGCTGAAACTGGAGCTGCACAGCAAAATCAGCGCGGCGGCCAAGCCCAATGCGTTGATCGGGTCCAGCACCTCGGGACTGTTGCCGAGCGAGTTTTACGAGAACTCGACACACCCGGAGCGCTGCGTGGTCGGGCACCCGTTCAACCCGGTCTATCTGCTGCCGTTGGTGGAAGTGGTCGCCGGCAAGAACACCGCGCCAGAAGCGGTGCAAGCGGCGATGAAAGTCTATGAATCCCTGGGGATGCGTCCGCTGCATGTGCGCAAGGAAGTGCCGGGCTTCATCGCCGACCGTTTGCTCGAAGCGTTGTGGCGTGAAGCGCTGCACCTGGTCAACGACGGCGTGGCGACCACCGGTGAAATCGACGACGCGATTCGTTTTGGCGCAGGCCTGCGCTGGTCGTTCATGGGTACCTTCCTGACTTACACCCTGGCGGGTGGCGATGCCGGCATGCGGCACTTCATGGCGCAGTTCGGGCCGGCGTTGCAGTTGCCCTGGACGTATCTGCCAGCACCGGAGCTGACCGACAAGTTGATTGATGATGTGGTGGACGGCACCAGCGATCAGTTGGGCAAACACAGCATCTCGGCGCTGGAGCGCTATCGTGACGATTGCTTGCTGGCGGTGCTGGAGGCGGTGAAAACCACCAAAGAGAAGCATGGGATGGCCTTCAGCGAATAACCCTTCGCACAGATCGTCTGATCGTTCCCACGCTCTGCGTGGGAACGATCATCCCCCGCTCATGCCTGGAGAGAATCATGCCCCCCCTCACCACCTACCAAACCAGAATCATCCCCGACTGGGTCGACTACAACGGCCATCTGCGCGATGCCTTCTACCTGTTGATTTTCAGCTACGCCACCGACGCGTTGATGGATCGGCTGGGTATGGACAGCAACAACCGCGAGGCCAGCGGCAACTCGCTGTTCACCCTCGAACTGCACCTCAATTACCTGCACGAAGTGAAGCTCGATGCCGACGTCGAGGTGCATACCCAGATCATCGGCCACGACCGCAAGCGCCTGCACCTCTACCACAGCCTGCATCTGGTGGGCGGCGACAAGGAGCTGGCGGGCAATGAACAAATGCTGCTGCACGTTGACCTCGCCGGACCGCGATCCGCACCGTTCAGCGAAGAAACCTTGAGCAAGCTGCAGGCCATTGTCGCCGAACAAACCGACTTGCCCGCACCCGCCTGGATCGGCCGAGTGATTGCATTACCCCCCGAAAAATAACAAGGAACCCGCCATGAACACCGCCGCCGCTTTTGCCGATTTCCGCACCTATCCGTTGATCAGCGCGTTGACCGCCGTGCACACCCTGGCGGACCGCATTCAAGTGAAGTGGGCGGACGGTCGGATCAGCCCTTTTCATCATCAATGGCTGCGGGACAACTGCCCGTGCCCACTGTGCGTCTACACGGTGACCCGCGAGCAAGTGCTGGAAATCGTCGATGTCGCAGAGCATCTGACGCCTGAAAACGCCACGGTCGATGCCGAAGGTTGTCTGTGCGTCGATTGGCAGGACGGCCACCTCAGTCGCTTCGATCCGGGCTGGCTGCGGGCCCACGCCTATGACGATGAATCCCGCGCTGAACGTCAGTCCGGCAAACCGAAAGCCAGGCTCTGGCACAGCGATTTGCAGCTACCAGTATTCGAATACCAGGCCCTGATGGATAACAACGACGCCTTGCTGCAATGGCTGCTGGCCGTACGCGATATCGGCCTGACTCAAGTGCGCGACGTGCCCACCGAGCCGGGCTCGCTGAAGCTGATCGCCCAGCGGATTTCGTTCATCCGCGAGAGCAATTTCGGCGTGCTGTTCAACGTGCAATCCAAGGCCGATGCCGACAGCAATGCCTACACCGCCTTCAACCTGCCACTGCACAGCGATTTGCCGACCCGGGAGTTGCAACCGGGGCTGCAATTTCTGCATTGCCTGGTGAATGACGCCGACGGTGGCGAGAGTATTTTCGTCGACGGGTTTGCCATCGCCCAAGCCTTGCGCCAGGAGGATCCCGAGGCGTTTCAAGCCTTGTGTGAAATCCCCGTGGAGTTCCGCAACAAGGACCGCCACAGCGACTACCGCTGCCTGGCACCGATCATCGCGCTGGATGCATTCGGGCAGGTGTCGGAAATCCGCATGGCGAACTTTCTGCGTGGGCCATTCGATACTTCGGTGGAGCAGATGCCCAGGCTGTATCGCGCTTACCGGCGCTTTATTGCGATGACCCGCGAGACGCGTTTCCGGGTGATGACGCGGCTCAACCCCGGCGAGTTGTGGTGCTTCGACAACCGCCGCACCCTCCACGCCCGCAACGCCTTCGACCCCGCCACCGGTGCCCGGCATTTCCAGGGTTGCTATGTCGACCGGGATGAATTGCTGTCGCGCATTTTGGTGTTGCAACGCTAGACCGCCAAAAGATCGCAGCCTGCGGCAGCTCCTACAGGAACCGAGTAATCCGTTACTTCAGGGGTGTACACAACCCCTGTAGGAGCTGCCGCAGGCTGCGATCTTTTGCTTTTCAAAACGCAAAAAAAACCCCGATCAAGCCGTGACAAGATCGGAGCTGAGGAGGGTACTGTTGAGGAGCTGTTGCGCGAGGGTGACCAAACCTTCGTGATGCCAGCTGAGTCCAGTGTGCCTACTCCCCTCTTTCGCAAGTTAGCCGAAAGCGACCTGTTCATAGGTATTGCGGCCATTGCGACAAATCGTCCTTGCCGATGCCCACAGCCCCTACCAGAATCGAGCCACGACACCGTTCCCTGAAGAAGGATTGCGTCATGATGCACGCCGATTTGATTGACCAGGAAGACCTGTTGGGCCAACTGAAATCGTTGGGTTTTCAAGTACCGAGCGGCTCTACAGCCGAGCAGGCTTGCGAGTGTGCAGTGCGAGGCTTGAACGATGAACGGGCGATGACGCTGCGGACCATGGTCAAGCAGATGTACACCAGCAGCGCGACCATCCTGCCGGCGGTGCGCCAGGCGATCGACAAGCAGTTGTTGCCGGCGCTGGCGGAGTACCAGCAAAGCCGTAGCGCCTGATAGAGGATCAAAAGATCGCAGCCTGCGGCAGCTCCTACAGAAGTTGCGTATATCCGTTATTTCACGAACATACGCAACCTCTGTGGGAGCTGTCGCAGGCTGCGATCTTTTCTGAAGGCGCCTCGGCTTTAGAGCCTTACGCTGGCAAACGTCGACTCATTGCGCGCCTGGCTCAACGCCGACAGCGGCCCGGACAACGGCGACAGCACCAGTGCTTGTGGCAGCGGCATCATCGCCACTTGTTGCGTGGTGTTGGAACCTACGCGCTCGTCACGCGGCGGAATGCCGAAGTATTCGCGGTAGCACTTGGAGAAGTGCGGCGTGGACACGAACCCACATACCGACGCCACTTCGATGATCGACATCGGCGTTTGCTTGAGCAATTGCCGAGCACGGATCAGGCGCAGTTTCAGGTAGTAACGCGACGGCGAGCAGTGCAGGTATTTCTGGAACAGCCGCTCCAGCTGACGACGCGAAACAGCGACGTACACCGCCAGTTCGTCGAGGTCGATCGGCTCTTCGAGATTGGCTTCCATCAGCGCAACGATTTCCTGCAACTTCGGCTGGTTGGTGCCTAGCATGTGCTTGAGCGGCACGCGCTGGTGATCCTGCTCGTTGCGGATACGCTCGTAGACGAACATCTCCGAAATCGCGGCCGACAGTTCACGGCCATGATCGCGGCTGATCAGGTGCAGCATCATGTCCAACGGCGCGGTGCCGCCAGAGCTGGTGAAGCGGTTACGGTCGAGGGTGAACAGCCGGGTGCTCATGGCCACCCGCGGGAAGGCTTCCTGCATCGACGCCAGACATTCCCAGTGCACGCTGCAATCGAAACCGTCCAGCAGGCCGGCGCACGCCAGGGCCCAGCTGCCTGTGCAGACCGCGCCGAGACGACGGGACTGACGCGCCTGGCTTTGCAGCCACGACACATGCTCACGGGTTACGGTGCGCTGAATGCCGATGCCGCCGCAGACGATGACGGTGTCCAGGGGCGGTGCTTTGTGCATGGAGGCGTCGGGGGTGATCTGCAGACCATCACTGGCCCAGACCTGACCGCCATCGACGGTGAGCGTGGTCCAGCGGTACAGCTCGCGGCCGGACAATTGGTTGGCCATGCGCAGGGGTTCTACTGCGGAGGCCAGAGAAATCAGCGTGAAATTGTCCAGCAGCAAAAAGCCGATGGATTGAGGCGCACGGTTCTGGGGTTGGGCCCCGGAGTTGAACGTCGTCATCGCGGTATCTCCTCACACAAAGCGGGTGATGGCCTCAGGCGGAGGCTCTTTTTATTGCCATCGTTCTCGCGTGGGAGACGGGCTTTGTAATGACAGAGCAATTGCCATGCCTAAATTGAATACGCGTTCAATAACTCCTGAAAACGACGTCGCGATGCGTCTAGATATGGCGCGCAGAGATAAGAGGTTACAAGTGCCATCAGAGGCCCCAAACCCGTGCCCCCGTTGCGTGTGAGCAAATCGGTAGCACTTGTGGGAACAGGTCTGCGACGGGCCGGCAAAGAGTGTCACCGCAGGCACGGGCGACGGACGGTCAGGGCTTGAACTGGCCCCCTGACCGGGGAGGCAGGCTTACCTGTTTGCGACGCGCCAAAAGGTGGCGCGTTTTGATGCGAGTGTTCACTTGGTGCGCAGTTTTGACTGGCACATGAGGTCTTTGTGGCGAGGGGGCTTGTCGGACCGCCGCACCGCCCCGTTGGGTCGCGCAGCGGCCCTGAAATCTCTACGACTGCTGCGCAGCCGAACGGGGGCAAGCCCCCTCGCCACTAGTCAACTCGGTCTCAGCACTCAACCGCGCTGACCGCCAACCCACCACGCGATGTCTCTTTATATTTGTCGTGCATGTCGGCACCGGTATCACGCATGGTGCGGATCACCCGGTCCAGCGAGATAAAGTGCTGGCCGTCACCCCGCAGCGCCATCTGCGCGGCGTTGATCGCTTTCACCGCAGCAATCGCATTGCGCTCGATGCACGGCACCTGCACCAGCCCACCCACCGGGTCGCAGGTCAGGCCAAGGTTATGTTCCAGGCCGATTTCCGCCGCGTTGCACAGCTGCTCCGGCGTGGCACCGAGAACCTCCGCCAACCCGGCCGCCGCCATGGCGCAAGCCGAACCGACTTCGCCCTGGCAACCGACTTCGGCACCGGAGATCGAGGCGTTCTTCTTGCACAGAATCCCCACCGCCGCGGCACTGAGGAAGTAATCGACCACGTTGGCGTCGGTCACTGCCTCGCTGAATTTCATAAAGTAGTGCAACACCGCCGGAATGATCCCCGCTGCACCGTTGGTCGGTGCCGTGACCATGCGCCCGCCGGCTGCGTTTTCTTCATTGACCGCCAACGCAAACAGGTTGACCCACTCCATCGCGCTCAACGTCGAGCCGATCACGTTGGGCTTGTTCAGCTCTTGCAGGCTACGGTGCAACTTGGCTGCGCGACGGCGCACATTGAGGCCGCCGGGCAGGATGCCTTCATGCTTGAGGCCCTGCTCCACACAATCCTGCATGGCGCGCCAGAGTTTCATCAGGCCGCTGCGGATCTCTTCTTCGCTGCGCCAGACCTTCTCGTTGGCCATCATCAATTCGGCTACGCGCAGATTGTGCTTCTTGCACAGGCTGAGCAATTCGACGGCACTGGAGAAGTCATAAGGCAGCACGGTGGTGTCCAGATCCACAACGCCGCTGGAAGCTTGCGCCTCGTCGACAACAAAACCGCCACCGATGGAATAGTAGGTGTCGCGATGCAGCTCGCCGTGATCGCCTTCGGCAACCAGGGTCATGGCGTTCGGATGGAACGGCAGGTTCTCGTCGATCAGACGCATGTCCCGGGCCCAGATGAACGGGACCGACAAGCGGCCGTCGAGCAATAGCGTTTGGGTTTCACGCATGGCTTCTATACGGATGCCGATTTGCGACGGATCGATTGCGTCGGGCCACTCGCCCATCAGCCCCATGATCACCGCGTTGTCGCTGCCGTGGCCGATGCCGGTGGCCGAGAGCGATCCATAAAGCTGAACTTCGACGCGACACACCTGCTCCAGAAGTCCCCGCTCGCGCAAATCTTGCACGAACAGCGCCGCGGCGCGCATAGGCCCCACGGTGTGCGAACTGGAAGGGCCGATGCCGATTTTGAACAGGTCGAAAACGCTGATAGCCATTACTGCTGAACTCCTGGATGTGCCTGCTCCAGGCGCAAAAGCGCCCAGTGACGGAGCTGCTACGCTCAAGCTGCAATCCGTCGAGATGGCCGCATCATCAGGCTTTTACCATGTCGTTCAACGTCTCACACCGACGCACTCATGCCCACTAGCGTCGCGGGTCTCTTACGCAATGTTTTCGCCGTTTTTTTGCGGCCCAGAGGGACAAATCGGGCTGAAAAAAGCTGTAAACGACGTCACCGACACTGGATGCGACCCTCCCTGTACTGGTTACGACGCACCCTGTAGGCGTCAGATTTTCACTGGTACATGATCGTATCGACTCGATTGCAAGGCGCTGTGGTGGAGCTGTCTCCAAAACGCCATCCAACCGCAACAGATAAGTGCGGTGGTCCAGTCGGAACACTGCCAAAAAAAAACACTTAGGAGTCGCCCCTATGAAAGGTTCCCCGTCGTTGTTGTTGGCCGCCATGCTGAGTCTGCCGTTCCTGGCTCAAGCCGCAGAACCGGCCCAATGCAGCACCGTAAACTTCTCCGATGTCGGCTGGACGGACATTACCGCGACCACCGCGACCACCAGCGTTGTGCTCAACGCCCTCGGCTACAAGACCAAGACCACGATGATTTCCGTGCCGGTGACCTACAAGTCCCTGGCCGACGGCAAGAACATGGACGTCTTCCTGGGTAACTGGATGCCGACCATGGAAAACGACATCAAGGCCTATCGGGATGCCGGCACCGTGGAAACCGTGCGCACCAACCTCAAAGGCGCCAAATACACCCTCGCCGTGCCACAAGCGCTGTACGACAAGGGGCTGCATGACTTTGCCGACATCGCCAAATTCAAGAAAGAACTCGACGGCAAGATCTACGGTATCGAGCCAGGCAACGACGGCAACCGTCTGATCCAGAGCATGATCGACAAAGACGCCTTCGGTCTCAAAACCGCCGGTTTCAAAGTCGTCGAGTCCAGCGAAGCGGGCATGCTGTCGCAAGTCGACCGTGCGCAAAAACGCGACACCGCCGTGGTGTTCCTCGGCTGGGCACCGCACCCGATGAACAAGCGCTTCAAGATTCAATACTTGACCGGTGGCGATGATTTCTTCGGCCCGGACTTCGGTGCCGCAACAGTTGCGACCAACACTCGCAAGGGGTATACCCAAGAGTGCAGCAACGTCGGCCAACTGCTGAAAAACCTGGAATTTAACGTCGACATGGAAAGCTCTCTGATGGGCAACATCCTGGACGACAAAATGAAGCCTGAAGCGGCCGCCAAGGCCTGGCTGAAAAAGAATCCACAGGTGCTCGATACCTGGCTGGCTGGCGTAACCACCATTGACGGTAAACCTGGCCTGGAGGCCGTGAAAGCCAAGCTCGCACAGTAATCGCTTACGCCGGGCGGGCTCGCCCGCCCGGGCTGTTTATTTCCTTGCATGCGGACGTTCACTACCATGCTGATTGATCAGAAAATACCTTTAGGCCAGTACATCGCGAGCTTCGTTGAATGGTTGACGCAACACGGCGCCAGCACCTTCGACGCCATCGCCGTGTCACTGGAAACGATGATCCACGGCGTGACTTTTGCGCTGACCTGGTTCAACCCGCTGGCATTGATCGGCCTCATCGCGCTACTGGCACATTTCATCCAACGCAAATGGGGCCTGACCGTTTTCGTCATCGCCTCCTTTCTGCTGATCCTCAATCTGGGGTACTGGCAGGAAACCATGGAAACCCTCGCCCAGGTGTTGTTCGCCACCCTGGTCTGCGTGGTGATCGGCGTGCCGTTGGGCATCGTCGCCGCGCACAAACCGATGTTCTACACAATGATGCGGCCGGTGCTCGATCTGATGCAGACCGTACCGACGTTCGTGTACCTCATTCCTACCCTGACCCTCTTCGGTCTGGGTGTGGTCCCGGGTCTGATCTCGACGGTGGTGTTCGCGATTGCCGCGCCCATCCGCCTGACCTACCTGGGTATCCGCGATGTTCCGGACGAACTGATGGACGCCGGCAAAGCCTTTGGCTGCTCCCGCCGTCAGTTGCTCTCGCGCATCGAACTGCCCCACGCCATGCCAAGCATCGCGGCCGGTATCACCCAGTGCATCATGCTGTCGTTGTCGATGGTGGTGATTGCGGCACTGGTGGGCGCCGACGGCCTGGGCAAACCCGTGGTCAACGCACTGAACACTGCTGATATCGCACTGGGCTTTGAAGCAGGCCTGGCGATCGTACTGCTGGCGATCATGCTCGACCGTATCTGCAAACAACCCGAAGCCAAAGTAGGGGGTGACGCATGAGCATTATTCGCTTCGAAGACGTGGACGTGATCTTCTCCAAAGATCCACGCGCGGCTCTCAAACTGCTCGACCAGGGCATGACCCGCAACGAGATTCTGAAAAAGACCGGGCAAATCGTCGGTGTCGAAAAGGCCAGCCTGGACATCGAGAAAGGTGAAATCTGCGTGTTGATGGGTTTGTCCGGCTCCGGCAAATCCAGCCTGTTGCGCTGCATCAACGGCCTCAACACCGTTAGCCGTGGCAAGTTGTTCGTCGAACACGAAGGCCGGCAGATCGACATCGCGTCCTGCACCCCGGCGGAACTGAAAATGATGCGCACCAAGCGCATCGCGATGGTGTTCCAGAAGTTCGCCCTGATGCCCTGGCTGACGGTGCGCGAGAACATCAGCTTCGGTCTGGAAATGCAGGGTCGCCCCGAGAAAGAACGCCGCAAACTGGTGGACGAGAAGCTTGAGCTGGTGGGCCTGACCCAGTGGCGCAACAAGAAGCCCAATGAGCTCTCCGGCGGCATGCAACAGCGTGTCGGCCTGGCCCGTGCGCTGGCGATGGACGCCGACATCCTGCTGATGGACGAACCGTTCTCGGCCCTCGACCCGCTGATTCGCCAAGGCCTGCAAGACGAACTGCTGGAACTGCAAAACAAGCTGAGCAAGACCATTGTCTTCGTGAGCCACGACCTCGACGAAGCCCTGAAGCTGGGCAGCCGTATCGCGATCATGAAAGACGGCCGGATCATCCAGTACAGCGTGCCGGAAGAAATCGTCCTGAACCCTGCGGACGATTACGTGCGCACCTTCGTCGCTCATACCAACCCGCTGAACGTACTGTGCGGTCGCAGCCTGATGCGCACCCTGGACAACTGCAAACGCATCAACGGTTCGGTGTGCCTGGACCCGGGTGGCGATTCGTGGCTGGACCTGGCCGAAGGCAACACCATCAAAGGCGCGCGCCAGAATGGCTCGAGCCTGGACCTGCAGAACTGGATACCGGGGCAAGCGGTTGAAGCCCTGGGTCGTCGACCAACGCTGGTGGACTCCAACATCGGCATGCGCGACGCGCTGCAGATTCGTTACCAGACCGGCAACAAGCTGGTGCTGCACGACAACAACAAAGTGGTCGGGATCCTGGGCGACAGCGAGCTGTACCATGCGCTGCTCGGCAAGAACCTGGGGTAAGCAAGACAGCAGACACAAAAACGCCGCGAGATGATCGCGGCGTTTTTGTTGATCGTTCCCACGCTCCGCGTGGGAACGATCGACAAGGCACAAAAAAGGGGCTCAATTGAGCCCCTTGGCGTTCCCACGCAGAGCGCAGGAACGATCATATCGCTACTCAGCTATAAACCCGGCCAAGCAACTGCCGATGGCTTTCAAACTGATCAAGCACGTCACGGGTGATCTGATCCCGGGTGAAGCCCATCAGGTCGTAGTCCTGGCTGCCATTGTGCAGGTACACCTCGGCGCGGTAGTAACGTGCGCGCGGTTCATCAGCACTTTCGGCCGACACCGTTTCACTCGCTGCCGCCAGATAACCGTCCAGGCTCACTTCGTAGACAAAAGGGTTGCCCTCTTCCATCTCGATCCGCAGACCCATGCAACGCTTGGCTTTACCCAGCAACGTTTGCACGTCCAGGCCCTTGCCACGCAGTTGAACCACCGCCTCTTCCAACGCCGGACTGACTTGCTTGTCCATGAAGCGCTGAACGATCGACTGATTCGGTTGCAGATCCAATTGAGTCAGACGCTCGCTGAAACCACGACGACCACGTGCTGCCAGCTCCGCTTGCTCCTGTTCGATCTGCACGTCCTGGCGCATGGCCTTGTGCAAGCCGAACATGAAGAACACCAGCACCACCGAGAACGGCAGCCCCGCCAGCACCACCATGGTTTGCATGGCTTCGAAGTTACCGGCGAACAGCAGACCGATGGTCACCAGGGTGATCACCACCGACCAGAAAATCCGCAGCCAGTGCGGCGCGTCTTCGTCGACGTTGCCGCCCTTGCACGAAAGGTTGGCCATCATCACCGCGCCGGAGTCCGCCGGGGTCAGGAACAGCACGAAGCCAACAAAAATCGACACGCCAATTACAACTTTCGACGCTGGGTAATGCTCAAGCAACTGATAGATCGCCATCGACGGCTGTTCCAGCGCGGTCTTCCCGAGTTCCACCGCCCCATGGTTCATCACCAGGTCCAGGGCCGAGTTACCGAAGATCGACAGCCATGCCAGGGTGAAACCCAGCGGAATCAGCAGCACACCGGCGACCAGTTCACGCACCGTGCGACCACGGGAAATACGCGCGATGAACATGCCGACAAATGGTGCCCAAGAAATCCACCAGGCCCAGTAGAACAGGGTCCACAGGCCCAACCAGCGGTCGGACTTCTCACTGTCGCCTTCGTACACGTAGAGGTCGAAGGTCTTCAGCACCACGCCATTGAGGTAGTCGCCGATGTTCTGCACAAAGCCGTTGAGCAGGTGCAAGGTCGGGCCGAACAACAGCACGAAAATCAGCAGGCCGCTGAACAGCACGATGTTCAGGTTGGACAAACGACGAATGCCGTTTTCCACGCCGGACACCGCTGCGATGGTCGCCACGGTGCTCATCACGATGATCACGATCAGCAGGTTGGTGTTGCTGTGTTCCATGCCGAACAGGTTTTCCAGGCCCGACGACACTTGCAACGAACCGATCCCCACGTTCGTCACCAGCCCCAACAGGGTCACGAACATGCCGAAGCCGTCCACCGCATGACCGGCCGCGCCTTTGACCCAACGCTCGCCGACCAGTGGATACAGCGCCGAACGCAATGCCAACGGCTGGTTATGACGATAAGCAAAGTACGCCACGGCCAAGCCGACCAAGGCATAGATTGCCCAGCCATGCAGGCCCCAATGCAGGAACGTCAGCTGCACTGCCTGACGTGCGGCAAGGTTGCTGCCGGCCACGCCTTCCGGTGGATTGAAGTAGTGGTCCAGCGGCTCGGAAGCGCCAAAGTACAACAGCGAGATGCCGATACCCGACGAGAACAGCATCCCCGCCCAGGCGCCGTAGCTGAAGTCCGGTGTATCGTCCTTGCTGCCCAGCTTGAGCTTGCCGTAGGACGAAAACGCCAGGCCAACCACAAACACCAGGTAGGCGGCAATCACCACCATGTAGTACCAGCCGAAGCTGCGGGACAACCAGGCCTGGGCAATGCCGAGCATTCTGCCGGCCTCTTGCGGGGCGATGATCAGAATGGCGGTCAACAACAGAATCAACGCGGTAGAGGTGTAGAACACCCAACCGTTGACCGTCACCTTCTCGGGTGGGGTCTTTATTAGAGAGGCAGAACTCATGGCACAGATGCTCCGGGCAGTGCGAGAGAAGAACACAAGGCAACGCGTTACCCGACCAATCGATTAGTTGGCAGCCGACCGGCGGGTGATATAAAGACACCCCGAAAAAAGCCCGAAACCCATGGAACGCCAGTGCGTGTGGGTTTCGAGCATTTTCAGATGTCGTTTTTCCGCCCACTACACGTAGGAAAAACCTGTAGGCAGCGACGAATTGTCGCAGATCTTATTCTTTGTTGATTGAACGTTCAATCAAAACAAAATAGACTGGCCCTCAATCCGGTAGGCGTATTTCGTCCACCGGGAGGCCTAAGGAGATGTGCAAGATGCCCAAGGTCGGTATGCAACCCATCCGCCGCCAGCAATTGATCGAAGCCACGCTACTGGCCGTCGATCGGGTCGGCATGGGGGACGCCAGCATTGCGCTGATCGCCCGTTTGGCCGGTGTCTCGAATGGCATCATCAGTCACTATTTTCAGGACAAGAATGGCCTGATCGCCGCCACGATGCGGTATCTGATGAGCGTCCTCAGCGAGAACGTCACCGCACGCCGTCAGGCGATGGCAGATGACAGCCCACGGGCGCATCTGCAGGTGATTATCGAAGGCAACTTCGACGCCAGCCAGGTCAATGGCCCGGCAATGAAAACCTGGTTGGCCTTCTGGGCCACCAGCATGCACCAACCGTCTTTGCACAGGTTGCAGCGGATCAACGATCACCGTCTGTATTCCAACCTGTGCTGCCAGTTCCGCCGTGCGCTGCCGCTTGATCAAGCACGCAGCGCCGCCCGTGGCCTGGCAGCCCTCATTGACGGTTTGTGGTTGCGCGGCGCGCTGTCGGGAGATGCTTTCGACACCGAGCAGGCGCAACGGATTGCTTACGAATACATGGATATCCAATTGGCCAAGCAGGTGAGTTAGAGCACACATAAGACCGCTCAGCCCCTGAACCGCCACTGACCAGCGTCGCCCCGGCAACACGGCACGCCCAGTGGTCAACGCCAACCACTTAATGCACTTGCGAGGACACTATGGCCCGTTTCGAACTGCAAAAACTCTACATCGACGGCGGTTACTCCGACGCCAGCAGCGACGCCACCTTCGAAGCCATCAACCCGGCTAACGGTGAAGTCCTCGCAAAAGTACAGCGTGCGACCAAGGAAGACGTCGAGCGTGCAGTGGTCAGTGCCGAAAAGGGCCAGAAAATCTGGGCCGCGATGACCGCCATGGAGCGTTCGCGCATCTTGCGTCGTGCCGTGGACATCCTGCGTGAGCGCAACGATGAACTGGCCGCCCTGGAAACCCTGGACACCGGCAAGGCGTACTCCGAAACCCGTTACGTCGACATCGTCACCGGCGCTGACGTGCTGGAGTACTACGCAGGTCTGGTACCGGCCATCGAAGGCGAGCAGATTCCGCTGCGCACCACTTCTTTCGTCTACACCCGTCGCGAGCCACTGGGCATCGTGGCCGGTATCGGCGCATGGAACTACCCGATCCAGATCGCCCTGTGGAAATCCGCTCCAGCCCTGGCGGCCGGTAACGCGATGATCTTCAAGCCAAGCGAAGTCACCTCGCTGACGACTCTGAAACTGGCCGAAATCTACACCGAAGCTGGCCTGCCAGCCGGCGTGTTCAACGTATTGACCGGCAGCGGTCGTGAAGTCGGCACCTGGCTGACCGAGCACCCACGCATCGAAAAAGTCTCCTTCACCGGCGGCACCGACACCGGCAAGAAGGTCATGGCCAGCGCTTCGGGCTCTACGCTCAAAGACGTGACCATGGAACTGGGCGGCAAATCCCCGCTGATCATTTTCGACGACGCCGACCTCGATCGCGCCGCCGACACCGCGATGATGGCCAACTTCTACAGCTCCGGTCAGGTCTGCACCAACGGCACTCGCGTGTTCGTTCCGAGCCACCTGAAAGCCGCGTTCGAAGCCAAGATCGTTGAGCGCGTTGCGCGCATCCGCGTCGGCAATCCGGAAGACGAAAACACCAACTTCGGCCCACTGGTCAGCTTCGCCCACATGGAAAGCGTGCTCGGTTACATCGCCAAAGGTAAGGAAGAAGGCGCTCGCCTGCTGTGCGGCGGCGATCGTCTGACCGACGGTGAATTCGCAAAAGGCGCGTTCGTGGCCCCGACCGTGTTCACCGACTGCACCGACGAGATGACCATCGTTCGCGAAGAAATCTTCGGCCCGGTAATGAGCATCCTGAGTTACGAAACCGAAGAAGAAGTGATCCGTCGCGCCAACGACACCGACTTCGGCCTGGCGGCTGGTGTTGTCACCAAAGACCTGAACCGCGCACACCGCGTGATTCATCAACTGGAAGCCGGTATCTGCTGGATCAACGCCTGGGGCGAGTCCGACGCCAAGATGCCGGTCGGCGGCTACAAGCAGTCGGGCGTGGGCCGTGAGAACGGCATCAGCTCGCTGAACAACTTCACACGCATCAAATCGGTACAGGTCGAACTGGGCGATTACGCCTCGGTTTTCTAAGGCACCCGCGCACAACCTGTAGCAGCTGCCGAGGTACGAGGCCGCGTTGCGGTCCGAAGGGCCGCCCTCGGGGGCCGCTGCGCAGCCCAACGCAGCCTCGTGCCTCGGCAGCTGCTACGGGCGACCTGACCACTTCAAAGAGGGTGCATTCAATGTCCCAAGTATTCGATTACATCATCATCGGTGCCGGCTCCGCCGGTAACACCCTGGCGACCCGTCTTACTGAAGACGAAGGCGTCACCGTCCTGCTGCTCGAAGCAGGCGGCCCGGATTACCGTCTGGATTTCCGCACACAAATGCCAGCGGCTTTGGCGTTCCCGCTGCAAGGTCGTCGCTACAACTGGGCGTACGAAACCGATCCAGAGCCACACATGGACGGTCGCCGGATGGAATGCGGTCGCGGCAAGGGCCTGGGCGGTTCTTCGCTGATCAACGGCATGTGCTACATCCGTGGCAACGCCATGGACTACGACGGCTGGGCGAAACTGCCCGGTCTGGAAGACTGGACTTACCTCGACTGCCTGCCGTATTTCCGCAAGGCGGAAACCCGTGATATCGGCCCGAACGACTACCACGGTGGCGAAGGTCCGGTCAGCGTGACCACGCCCAAAGCCGGCAACAACCCGCTGTTCAGCGCGATGGTTGAAGCAGGCGTGCAGGCCGGTTACCCGCGTACCGAAGACCTGAACGGCTACCAGCAGGAAGGTTTCGGCCCGATGGACCGCACCGTGACGCCCAAAGGCCGTCGCTCCAGTACCGCTCGCGGTTACCTGGACGTCGCCAAGAAGCGTTCGACCCTGACGATCGTCACCCACGCCCTGACCGACAAGATCCTGTTCGAAGGCAAGCGTGCAGTCGGCGTGCGTTACCTGATCGGCGCGGCTGAAGAGCGCGTTGAAGTCCGTGCCCGCAAGGAAGTGCTGCTGTGCTCCGGCGCGATCGCGTCGCCGCAGATCCTGCAACGCTCCGGTGTCGGCCCGGCCGAACTGCTGAAAAAGCTCGATATTCCGGTGGTCCACGACCTGCCGGGCGTCGGTGAAAACCTGCAGGATCACCTCGAGTTGTACCTGCAATACGCCTGCACCCAACCGGTCTCGCTGTACCCGTCGCTGCTCCTGCACAACCAACCGGCCATCGGTGCCGAGTGGCTGTTCAACGGCACCGGCATCGGCGCCAGCAACCAGTTCGAAGCCGGCGGTTTCATCCGCACCCGTCCGGAATTCGAATGGCCGAACATTCAGTACCACTTCCTGCCGGTAGCGATTAACTACAACGGCAGCAACGGCGTGAAAGAGCACGGCTTCCAGGCGCACATGGGTTCCATGCGTTCGCCAAGCCGCGGTCGCATCCAGGCCAAGTCCAAGGATCCGCGCGAATACCCGAGCATCCTGTTCAACTACATGGCCACCGAGCAGGACTGGCAGGAATTCCGCGACGGCATCCGCCTGACCCGTGAAATCATGCAACAGCCCGCGCTGGACGCTTTCCGTGGTCGCGAAATCAGCCCGGGCATCGACGTGCAAACCGACGAGCAGTTGGACAAGTTCATCCGTGAGCACGCCGAAACCGCGTTCCACCCGTCCTGCTCGTGCAAGATGGGCTCCGACGAGATGGCGGTGGTCGATGGCGAAGGTCGTGTGCACGGCATGCAAGCCCTGCGCGTGGTCGATGCCTCGATCATGCCGATCATCACCACCGGCAACCTGAACGCACCAACGATCATGATGGCCGAGAAAATCGCCGACAAGATTCGCGGCCGCAAGCCACTGCCACGCAGCAAGGCCAAATACTACGTGGCCGGTGATGCACCAGTGAAGGGCAAGCCTTTGCGGGATGTGAGCCCTACCGCTCAATAATCGTTACACCGTAGAGTGATCGTTCCCACGCAGAGCGTGGGAACGATCAGCCGACTCAAGCGGTAAATTCCCCTACACCCCCTCTTCACTTGATCCTACCCCCACGCAGGCCTAATCTAGCGCCACGCAAACGTTTCACCCTCCCTCGCAACATCGATTCGCCGCCACTCCATAACAAGGAGGTTCCCGAATGTTCGATTTCCACCCCCAGCTCAAGCAGCGCTTCGCTGCGTTGCGCACGGGCGCTGAATTCTTTTCGCTGCGTTATGTACGCGAGTCCGGCCAGTACCTGTCGGTGCGCAAGAACGTCGCCGAACCGCCGAGCCTGAGCCGGGACGAAGGTGCGATGCTGACCGTTCGGGTCAACGGCGTCGAAGCCTATGCCGCGACCAACGACCTGTCCCAGTCCGGGCTGCAAGCCGCGCTGGAGAAAGCCGAGCAACACGCCCGTCGACTCAAGCCCCACGCGCTCCTCGACTTGCGTGAGCAAGCGGTTTCCAGCGACCGCGCCGACTATTTCTCGCCAAGCCTCGACCAGCCCTTCCCGTCTCTCAGCGATTGCTACCAACTGCTCGGCGCCGAATCCGCTGCCGTGCCCAAGGACGAACGCCTGGTGAACTGGCAGGCGAGCATCGGTATCACCAACGTCGAGCAGATCTACCTCAACAGCGCCGGTGCCGAACTGCGCCAGGCCCAGCGCTTCGTCTACCCGAGCATGGACGTCACCGCCTACGACGGCAGCGACAGCCAGACCCGCACCCTCGGCCGCGAGAATTTTGGTCAGCAGGGCGGCTTTGATGTGATCAGCCGTTGCGGCCTGATCGGCTCCGGCCCGAAAGTCGCCGACCAGGCACTGCAATTGCTGCTGGCACCGAACACCCCGCAAGGCCCGCGCGACCTGTTGCTGATGCCCGACCAGATGATGCTGCAGATCCACGAGTCCATCGGTCACCCGCTGGAACTGGACCGCATCCTCGGCGACGAGCGCAATTACGCCGGTACCAGTTTCGTCAAGGCAGAAGACTTCGGCCACCTGCAATATGGCTCCGAACTGCTCAACGTGACATTCGACCCGGACATCCCCGAACAGCTCGCCAGCTACGGCCATGACGACGAAGGCACTGCCGCCAGCAAGCAATTTCTGATCAAGGAAGGTTTACTGCTGCGACCATTGGGCGGCGCACTCTCGCAGTTCCGGGCCAGCCTCGACGGCGTGGCCAACAGCCGCGCCTGCGGCTGGAACCGCCCGCCGATCGACCGCATGGCCAACCTCAACATCGAGCCTGGCGATCAACCGCTTGAGCAACTGATCGGCAACATCGAACACGGCATTTTGATGAGCACCAACCGTTCGTGGTCCATCGACGATGCGCGCAACAAATTCCAGTTCGGTTGCGAATGGGGCCAGTTGATCGAAAACGGCGAACTCAAAGGCGTGGTGAAGAACCCGAATTACCGGGCGATTTCCGCGCATTTCTGGAAGAGCCTGCGCGCCGTCGGTGACGTCAGCACCTTCAAGGTGCTGGGCACGCCGAACTGCGGCAAGGGCGAACCGAACCAGGTGATCCGCGTCGGCCATGCGTCGCCGGCCTGTGTGTTCAGCAACGTTGATGTGTTTGGGGGAGATGCCTGATGAGTACGTCCACGAGCACTTCAAAAACCCAGGCCGATTCGTTCAAGGCCTTGGTCAGCTGGCTGCGCGATGCGTTGCGCACGCCTGAGCAGTTCACCCTCAGCTACGCCGCCGAATCGTCGGCCTTCGTGCGCTTCAACCACGCCAAGGTGCGTCAGGCCGGCCAGGTGCAGCAGGCAAACATCGGCTTCAAACTGATCAACGATGGCCGCCACGCCGACCTCGACATCACGCTGTCGGGCGATGCAGAAGTCGATCTTCAGCGTCTGGCCGAGAGCCTGCAACAATTGCGCGAAACCCTGCCGTTGCTGCCTCAGGACCCGTACCTGCTGCTCAACCACAACGACTGGCAAAGCAATAACGTGCAGGATCATCCGCTGCCGGACACCGAGCAGGTGGTCGCGGAAATCACTCAGGCCGCCGAGGGGCTGGATCTGGTCGGCTTCTATGCCGCCGGGCCGATCAGTCGCGGTTTCGCCAGTTCTTCGGGCGCGTTCGGCTGGCATCAGGCCAACAGCTTCAACTTCGACTTCAGCCTGTTCCATGAAAACGGTCAGGCGGTGAAAGCCAGCTATGCCGGGCACGACTGGAACAGCGAAGGCTTTGCCAGGCGTTTCCAGCAGGCCCGCGAGCAGTTGGCGTTTCTGGGTCGGCCATTGCGCACACTGGCACCGGGTCAGTACCGCGCGTACCTCGCACCGGCGGCCCTGGAAGAAATCATGGGCATGCTCAGCTGGGGCGGGTTCTCGGCGCAGTCGATTGCCAGCAAGAGCAGTCCATTGCAGAAGCTCTATGGTGGCGACAGTTCGTTCAGCCCGTTGGTGTCACTGGATGAAAAAGTCAGCGGTTCCCTGAGCCCGGCGTTTTCGGGTGAAGGTTATCCGCGCAGCGATCTGAGGCTGATTGTTGATGGCAAGGCTGACGAGCAACTGGTCGGTTCACGCAGCGCCGCCGAATACGGCCTGACCGCCAACGGTGCCGGCGGCGGCGAAGCGCCAAGTGCGTTGAACATGGCGGCCGGCGCTTTGCCTGACGCCGAAATTCTCAAGCAACTGGGCACCGGTTTGTACATCAGCAACCTGTGGTACCTGAACTACTCGGACCAACCGGCGGCGCGCCTGACCGGGATGACACGGTTCGCGACCTTCTGGGTCGAGAACGGAGAGATTCAGGCACCGGTCAGCACCATGCGGTTTGATGACAGTGCCTACAGCCTGCTGGGTTCGCAGCTGGAAGCGCTGACCGAGGAGCGCGAGCTGATGTTGTCGGCCAGCACCTACAGTCAGCGGAACACGTCTTCGGCATTGCTGCCGGGAGCGCTCGTCAGCCGATTGACCTTGACCCTCTGACAAAGATCGTTCCCACGCTCCGCGTGGGAATGCCTCAATGGACGCTCCGCGTCCGCTTCGGTAGGGACGCGGAGCGTCCCAGGCTGCATTCCCACGCAGAGCGTGGGAACGATCATTTCTAACACCAAGAGGTCCCATGCCCAACCGCCCACCTCTCGACGCT
Organism: Pseudomonas sp. GM18; assembly: GCF_000282195.1. GTDB lineage: Bacteria > Pseudomonadota > Gammaproteobacteria > Pseudomonadales > Pseudomonadaceae > Aquipseudomonas. The sequence goes on along the minus strand of NZ_AKJT01000042.1, from coordinate 40,795 downwards.
GTCACCGCCCGCTGGTTGCCGTGGGTCGTCGCCATTGCCTTCTTCATGCAGTCCCTCGACGGGACAATCCTCAACACCGCCCTCCCCGCCATGGCCCGGGACCTGGCCGAAGACCCGCTGCGCATGCAGGGCGTGGTCATCGCCTACATGCTCACTGTCGCCTTGCTGATCCCCGCCTCCGGCTGGATCGCCGACCGTTTCGGCACCAAGAAAATCTTCTTCGGCGCGATCCTGTTGTTCAGCATCGGCTCATTGCTCTGCGCCTTGTCGAGCACTCTGAGCATGCTGATCGGCGCCCGGGTGATCCAGGGCCTGGGCGGCGCCTTGATGTTGCCGGTCGGGCGATTGGTGGTGCTGCGCGCGTATCCGCGCTCGGATCTGGTGCGGATCATGGGGTTCATCACCATTCCCGGCCTGCTCGGCCCGCTGATCGGCCCGACCATGGGCGGCTGGATGGTGCAATACCTGACCTGGCACTGGATCTTTCTGATTAACCTGCCGGTGGGTGCCGTCGGCTGCTACGCGGTGTGGAAATTCATTCCCGACCTGCGCGGCAGTGAACGCACCCGCTTCGATAGCCTGGGCTTTTTGCTGTTCGGCGCGGCGATGGTGCTGATCACCATCGCCATGGAAGGCCTCGGCGAATTGCATCTGCCGCACTTGCGGGTGATGTTGCTGTTGTTTGCCGGCATGGCGTGTCTGGCGGCCTATTGGCTGCGGGCCGGGCACACCGACAATCCACTGTTTGCGCCATCGCTGTTCAAGACCCGGACCTTCGCCGTGGGCATCCTCGGCAATCTGTTCGCCCGGTTGGGCAGCGGCGCATTGCCGTTCCTGGTGCCGTTGTTGTTGCAAGTGGCGCTGGGCTATTCGCCGTCACAGGCCGGGATGAGCATGCTGCCCCTGGCCGCGGCCGCGATGGTCGCCAAATCGGTGGCGCGGCCGCTGATCGAACGTTTCGGCTACCGCATCGTGCTGACCGGCAACACGCTGGCGCTGGGGATCATGCTGGCGAGCATGGGCCTGGTCAGCGAGCAGACGCCGTATTGGCTGTTGCTGGCCCAGTTGGCGATTCTGGGGGCAATCAACTCCTTGCAGTTCACCGCGATGAACACCGTGACCCTGATCGATCTCGACGACGCCAGCGCCAGCAGCGGCAACAGTTTGCTGTCGGTGGTGGCGCAATTGTCCCTGAGCCTCGGCGTGGCCTGCGCTGGTGCGTTGCTCGGCGGCTTCACGGCGGAGATCGGCAATGACGGCGTGGACACGGTTCTGGGCGCGTTCCAGCTGACGTTTGTGACGGTCGGAATCATGGCGATGCTGGCTGCAACCATCTTCTCGCAACTTTCACCAAAGGATGGCCGACGAGTGGTCAGCCGTGAGCACGATATAGAGCACTGACCCGTAGCAGCTGCCGAGGCACGAGGCTGCGTTGGGCTGCGAAGCGGCCCCCCGGGGGGCGGTCCTGCGGACACGCAACGCAGCCTCGTGCCTCGGCAGCTGCTACTCGTCCATAATTTGCAGGTGCAGAGCGCAGGACTGATACACTGCGCGACATTTTGTTTTGCAGGCCAGTCCCGTGACCACCATCGCCACCGCTTTTAATACTTTGCCGCTGTCCGCCGCCATGCTGGCTAACCTCGACTCCCTCGGTTATGCCCAGATGACGCCGATCCAGGCGCAAAGCTTGCCGGTGATCCTCAAGGGGATGGACCTGATCGCCCAGGCCAAGACCGGCAGCGGCAAGACCGCAGCCTTCGGTATCGGCCTGTTGAACCCGATCAATCCGCGCTTCTTCGGTTGCCAGGCGCTGGTCATCTGCCCGACCCGTGAGCTGGCCGACCAGGTTGCCAAGGAAATCCGTCGCCTGGCCCGTTCCGAAGACAACATCAAGGTTCTGACCCTGTGCGGCGGTGTGTCTTTCGGCCCGCAGATCGGCTCGCTGGAGCACGGCGCGCACATCATCGTCGGCACTCCGGGGCGCATCCAGCAGCACCTGCGCAAGGGTTCGCTGGTGCTTCACGGCCTGAACACGCTGATCCTCGATGAAGCCGACCGCATGCTCGACATGGGTTTCTACGATTCCATCGAAGAAATCATCGCCCAGTGCCCGGAACGTCGCCAGACCCTGCTGTTCTCCGCCACCTATCCGGTGGGCATCAAGCAGCTGGCGTCGAAGTTCATGCGTAATCCGCAGCAAGTGAAGGCCGAGGCGTTCCACGACGACACGCAGATCGAGCAGCGTTTCTACGAGATTTCCCCGGAAGAGCGCATGAGCGCTGTGACCAAGGTGCTCGGCCACTTCCGCCCGGCGTCCTGCGTGGCGTTCTGCTTCACCAAACAGCAGGTTCAGGAAACCGTCGATCACTTGACGTCCAAAGGCATCTCCGCCGTCGGCCTGCACGGCGATCTGGAACAGCGCGATCGCGACCAGGTGTTGGCCATGTTCGCCAACCGCAGTACCTCGGTACTGGTTGCCACCGACGTCGCCGCACGCGGCCTGGACATCGATGCACTGGACATGGTGATCAACGTCGAACTGGCCCGTGACTCGGAAATCCACATTCACCGTGTCGGCCGTACCGGTCGTGCCGGTGAGAAAGGCATTGCGGTCAGTCTGGTTGCACCGTCCGAAGCCCACCGCGCCCAAGCCATCGAGCAACTGCAGAAGTCGCCGTTGAATTGGGATCAGGTGGATAACCTCACGTCCCAGGGCGGCGGGCCGCTGTTGCCGGTGATGAGCACGCTGTGCATTGGTGCGGGCCGCAAAGACAAAGTCCGTCCGGGCGACATTCTCGGTGCACTGACCGGTGAGGCGGGCATTCCTGGCGCCCAGGTCGGCAAGATCGCGATTTTCGACTTCCAGGCGTATGTGGCCGTGGAACGCGGGATCGCCAAGCAAGCCTTGCAGCGCTTGAACGACGGCAAGATCAAAGGCCGTTCGCTGCGCGTTCGCATCCTGTAAGAGATTGCTGATCGTTCCCACGCTCTGCGTGGGAATGCATCCCGTGACGCTCCGCGTCACATAACAGCGGACGCAGAGCGTCCATGGCGGCATTCCCACGCAGAGCGTGGGAACGATCATTGTGTGAGGACACCGTTTTGCGCTCTACCGAAGTCGTGATCATTGGCGCTGGCGCCGCAGGGTTGATGTGTGCGCTGACCGCCGCCGGGCGCGGGCGCAAGGTGATGTTGCTTGACCACGCCAACAAGGCCGGCAAGAAAATCCTCATGTCGGGCGGTGGCCGCTGCAATTTCACCAACATGTACACCGAACCGGGCAATTTCCTCTCGCAGAACGCACATTTCTGCAAATCTGCGTTGGCACGTTACACCCAATGGGACTTCATCGGTCTGGTGGCCAAACACGGCGTGCCGTACCACGAGAAAAAACTCGGCCAGTTGTTCTGCGATAACAAATCCAGCGACATCCTCGACATGCTGCTCGACGAATGCCATCAGGTCGGCGTCAGCCTGCACCTGGACACCTCGATCCAGACCATCGAGAAGCTCGAAAGCGGTTATCTGCTGGATACCACGCTGGGCCAGATCACTTGCCAATCCCTGGTGATCGCCACCGGCGGCCTGTCGATTCCGACCCTCGGCGCCACCGGTTTCGGCTATCAGGTGGCCAAGCAGTTCGGTCACGACCTGCTGCCGACCCGCGCCGGCCTCGTGCCGTTCACCATCACCGATCAGCTCAAGGAGCTGTGCACCGAGCTGTCCGGTACGTCGGTGGATTGCCTGGTGAGCTGCAACGACCAGAGTTTCCGCGAGAACATCCTGTTCACCCACCGCGGCCTCAGCGGCCCGGCGATTTTGCAGATTTCTTCGTTCTGGGAATCCGGTGACACGGTGGAAATCAACCTGATGCCGGACCACGACGTACCGAGTTGGCTGCAACAGCAGCAAGCCGAGCGCCCGAACAGCGAGTTGAAAACCCTGCTCGGTGAGATCTTCACCAAGAAGATGGCCAACCTGCTGGCGGACAACTGGTTCGCCTCCAAACCGATGAAGCAGTACACCCACGCGGAAATTGCAGACATCGCCGAAAAACTGGCGAGCTGGAAAGTCGTACCGGCCGGCACCGAAGGCTACCGCACGGCCGAAGTGACCCTGGGTGGCGTCGACACGCGCGAAGTGTCATCCAAAACCATGGAATCGCTGAAAAGCCCTGGCCTGTATTTCGTCGGTGAAGTGCTCGACGTCACCGGACATCTGGGTGGTTTCAACTTCCAATGGGCCTGGGCCTCCGGTTACGCGGCAGCGCAGTACGTCTGACCGCGAAGGCGTCCTGACAGGCAACATAAAATACATAGGGAACAGATTTTGCTATCTGATGTGATCGGCGCCATTGCGTCGGCGTCATTAGTGGCTCAATTTAGCGTCATTGCCTCGGAAGGCCTTCGCACTTCATGTCATCGACCACATTTCGGCAGTCTCTGCGTCGCCTCTGGGCGCTGGATAAATTCAGTTACAGCGTTCGGGTATTCATCGCCCTGACCGGCACCATGGCGCTGTGTTGGTATCAGGATGAAATGGGGCTGCTGATCCCGTTGTTCCTGGGGATCATCGCCAGCGCCCTGGCCGAAACCGACGACAGTTGGCAGGGCCGCCTCAACGCGCTGGCCGTGACGCTGGTGTGTTTTATGGTCGCCGCCCTGTCCGTCGAACTGCTTTTCCCCTACCCCATTCTCTTTATCATCGCCTTTGCCCTGGCCAGCTTCTGCCTGACCATGCTCGGTGCGCTGGGCGAACGTTATGGCGCGATTGCTTCGGCGACGCTGATTCTGTCGGTCTACACCATGATCGGCGTGGACCAGCGCGGCGGCGCGGTCACTGATTTCTGGCACGAGCCGGTGCTGCTGGTGGCCGGTGCGGCGTGGTATGGCTTGCTCTCGGTGCTGTGGCAGGCGCTGTTTTCCAACCAGCCGGTGCAACAGAGCCTGGCGCGGTTGTTCCGTGAACTGGGTTATTACCTGAAACTGAAATCGTCGCTGTTCGAACCGATCCGGCAGTTGGACGTGGAAGCACGCCGCCTGGAACTGGCCCAGCAGAACGGGCGGGTGGTGGCGGCCCTGAACGCCGCCAAGGAAATCATTCTGCACCGGGTCGGCGATGGCCGGCCGGGCGCGAAACTCAGCCGTTACCTGAAACTGTACTTCCTCGCCCAGGACATCCACGAGCGCGCCAGCTCCTCGCACTACCCCTACAACGCGCTGGCCGAGGCGTTCTTCCACAGCGACGTGCTGTTCCGCTGTCAGCGCCTGCTGCGCCAGCAAGGCAAGGCGTGCCGCGCACTGGCCGAATCGATCCAGATGCGCCAGCCGTTCACCTATGACGCAAGCTTCGCCGAAGCCCTGAGCGACCTGCACGCCTCCCTCGAACACCTGCGCATCCAGAGCAATCCGGCCTGGCGCGGCCTGTTGCGCTCGTTGCGGGCATTGGCCGCCAACCTTGGCACCCTCGACCGTTTGCTCAGCGATGCCAGCAACCCCGATGCGCTCGCAGACGCCACCGACAGCAGCCTGCTCGACCGTTCACCACGCAGCCTCAAGGATGTGTGGATTCGCTTGCGCACACAGCTGACGCCGACGTCCTTGTTGTTCCGCCACGCCCTGCGCCTGCCCCTGGCATTGAGCATCGGCTACGCGATGGTGCATTTGATCCACCCCTCGCAAGGTTACTGGATCATCCTCACCACGCTGTTTGTCTGTCAGCCGAACTACGGCGCGACCCGCCGCAAACTTGGCCAGCGGATCATCGGCACCGCCATCGGCCTGACTGCGGCCTGGGCGTTGTTCGATCTGTTTCCGAGCCCGTTGGTGCAGTCGTGTTTCGCGATCGTGGCCGGGGTGGTGTTCTTTACCAACCGCACGACCCGCTACACCCTGGCGACCGCGGCGATCACCTTGATGGTGCTGTTCTGCTTCAACCAGGTCGGGGATGGTTACGGGCTGTTCCTGCCACGACTGCTCGATACCTTGCTCGGCAGCCTGATCGCCGGGCTGGCGGTGTTCCTGTTCCTGCCGGACTGGCAGGGTCGACGCCTGAACAAAGTGCTGGCCAATACCCTGACCTGCAACAGCATTTACCTGCGCCAGATCATGCAGCAATACGCCGCCGGTAAAAGCGATGACCTGGCTTATCGCCTGGCCCGACGCAACGCGCACAACGCCGACGCGGCGTTGTCGACGACGCTGGCCAACATGCTGATGGAGCCGGGGCACTTCCGTAAGGAAGCGGATGTCGGGTTCCGTTTCCTGGTGCTGTCGCACACCTTGCTCAGCTATTTGTCGGGACTGGGGGCACACCGTGAAACCCAACTACCGTCGGATGTGCGAGAGCAATTGATCGACGGTGCTGGCGTGAGCCTGGCCACCAGCCTCGACGCAATCGCCCAGGGCCTGGCGAGCAAACAGCCGATTGCGATTCAGAGTGATGAGGAAGAAGCGCTGGCCAATGCGCTTGAGCAGATGCCGGATGAAATCGATGAGGGGCAGCGCCTGGTGCAGACGCAACTGGCGTTGATCTGCCGGCAATTGGGGCCGTTACGGACGTTGGCGGCGCATTTGATCAAGGATACTAGCGAAGCCTGAGTTGTGTAGTGACTGGGCGGGCCCGCGAAGGCGTCAGCTCAAACACCGCGATCACATCCCATGCTGCCTGAGCAACTTCTCATAACTCCCATCAGCCTTCATCGCCGCAATCTCGCGGTCGAAACCGGCGACGATCTGTTCATGCTCCGGGTTCTTCAGGCTCACCAGAATATGCAGGCTGTTCTCGCTCAACGGCTTTGGCAGGAACTCCACGGCATTGCGCACTTTGGGTGACTCCCGCGCGAGGTAATACCGGGCGACGAACTCATCTTCCAGGGTCAGCTTGACCCGATCGGCCGCGACCATTCGCACGGCCATGGCGAAGTTATGCACCGGGACTTTCTGCAACGACACATCGTCGTCAAATTCGTGCGAATAGGCATAACCGCGTACCACCGCTATCGGGTAGGTGTGCAGTTGTTGCAGGTTGTTGTATTCGATTGGCGTGTCTTTGCGCTTGAGAAAGCGCACGCGGTTGAGCAGGTACTCGCCGGAAAATTGCCCCAGCTTCGTGCGCTCGTCGGTGTACCAGGTGTTGATCAGTACGTCGTAACGTCCCTCGCCCACCCCAAACAAGGCTCGCGCCCACGGCACCTGTTCGAAATCACTGGCATAACCGGCCCGGGCCAGCGCGGTGCTGACGATGTCCGTGGCCACCCCGCCATTAACCAGCGTGGCGTCGGTAAAGGGTGGCCAGGCATCGGCTACCAGACGCAGCTTTTCCGCGGCCGCAGTCTGTGTCAGCAACAGCAATCCGATCAAAGCAAACGCTCGATGAAACCGCGGCATGCCAGAAATCCTTAGCGGGCGAGCTGCCCGACGTGTTTTTCAGCCAAAACTCCAAGGCCCCTCTACCGGCGAACCCAGGTCCTAACATTAGCTTATTGAGGCCATTGCACAGCGCTTCATCGCAGATTACACAAAGAAGACAGTTTCGCGAGAAATGAATGATGGCATTTTGGCGTTCATCACAGATTCCTCTGCCATAAAGACATCCCGCGTCAGGGCGCTTAGTATCGGAGCAACGTTGTTCAAGGAATGTGAAGATGACAATCGATTGGGTCTGCAAACACCACAGCGATCTGGGCAAAGAGCAGCTATATGCCATTCTGCAGCTGCGCGCCGAAGTGTTTGTCGTCGAGCAGAAATGCGTTTATCAAGACATCGATGGCCAGGACCTGGAAGGTGACACTTGCCATTTGATGGGTTGGGACGGGGATCGGCTGGTGGCCTACCTGCGATTGCTCGACCCGCAGCTGCAGGGCGGCGACGTGGTGATTGGCCGGGTGATCATCGCACCCGCGGCACGCGGTGCCGGGCTTGGGCATGAGTTAATGAGCCAGGCGTTGAAACAGGCCGCCAAGCACTGGCCTGAAGTGCCGATCTACCTCTCGGCCCAGGCACATTTGCAGGGGTATTACGGGCGGTACGGGTTTGTGGCGGTGGGTGAGGAATACCTGGAGGATGACATTCCGCATATCGGGATGCGTCGTCCGTGATGATCGTTCCCACGCTCTGCGTGGGAACGATCGGGGTCGGGAGTTCAGGGATACTCCAGCACCGCTTTGATCTGCCGCAGATTACGCTCGATCCACCCCCGATCAATCGCCCCCCACTCGCGAATCCGATAGCGCCCCGCGTGGTTGCGTGCGCCTTCTTCCTGCTCGAATTCACAAACGATATCCAGATCCGCCAACGCCGCGATGGTGTCCTGAGCCGTGCGCCGGGGCATGCCGGTCACTTCGGTCAATGCAGGGACGTTACTGGCTAGCCCGCTGTCGATCAGGTACGCCACGTACAATCGGCGGTAGAAGCTGCTCTTGGTCTTGCTCACGTCCATCCATGCACTCCTTGTAGAAGATCTTGGTCTGTCAGTGCATATCCCGCCACGTCAGGTACACCCGCAAATCGAACTCCACCTGGTGATACCCCGGCAACATGTGTTCGCACAGCTTGTAGAACGCCTTGTTGTGATCCGACTCTTTGAAGTGCGCCAGCTCATGCACCACGATCATCTTCAGAAACTGCGGCGCCGCGTCCTTGAACAGCGAGGCGATGCGAATTTCTTTCTTGGCCTTGAGCTTGCCACCCTGCACCCGTGAGATCGCGGTGTGCAGACCGAGCGCGCGGTGGGTCAGGTCCAGGCGGTTGTCGAACAACACCTTGTCGATGGCCGGGGCGTTACGCAGGTATTCCTGCTTGAGGTCCAGGGCATAGGCGTACAGCGCCTTGTCGCTCTGCACCCCGTGTTTTTCCGGATAGCGCTGGCTCAGGTAATCGCCCAGCCGACCTTCGGCGATCAATTGGCGCACCTGGTCCTGCAACGCGGCGGGATAGGCCTGGAGGTATTTCAACACAGTCATTGGAGCGGCAACACGCGTCACGAAAAGGTCGTCAGTGTAGCGAATTCAACTCGTCAGCGCGCCCCAGTCGAACGGCTCGACAAAGTAACCGGTGTCCTCGGCCATCAACGGCCGCGCCACCAGGAAACCCTGCACATACTGGCAACCGTTCGCTTGCAGCCACTCATATTGCGCCACCGTTTCAACCCCTTCGGCGATCACCAGCAGACCTAACCGTTTGCACAAATCGATGACACTGCGTGCCAGCGCCGCATCCCGTTCGGACCCCGGCAACCGGGCGATCAAATGCCGGTCGAGCTTTAGCGTGTCCAGTTCCAGGTCGCGCAAATGCGCCAGCGAACAAGCCCCGGAGCCGAAGTCATCCAGCGCCACCCGCACCCCCAGATTGCGCAGCAAACGCAGTTGTTTGCGGGTCTCGTCGGGGTTAGACATCAAGGCCTCTTCCGTGACCTCGACTTCCAGCTGCTGCGGCTTCAGGCCATGGCGCTCCAGCACCTGACGCAGTTCGGTGACCAGGTTGGGTAACCCGAATTGCGTGCTGCTCAAGCTGATGCCCATCACCAGATCTTCGGCAAACAGGGTTTCCCAGGCTTTGCGCTGTTTGGCCCCTCGATGGTAAATCCAGCTGCCCAGGCGACTGATCAACCGCGCCTCTTCCAGCAACGGCAAAAACAGCCCAGGCGGTACATCGCCGACACTCGGGTGCTGCCATCGCAGCAACGCTTCGAACCCACGGATCTGCCCATCGGCAATCGCCACCTGAGGCTGATACACCAGGTTGAAATCGCGGTTCTCGATGGCCGTGCGCACGCTTTCTTCAAGCATCAGCCGCGAGCGTGCCCGGCCGTTCATTTCGTGATCGTAGAAGCGATATTGCTGACGCCCGGCGCGCTTGGCTTCATACATGGCAATGTCGGAGGCGCGCATTAACCCGTCCAGATTAGACCCACAATCGGGATAAGTGGCGATGCCGATGCTGGCGCCCAAGGCGATGTCCATGCCTTCGATCTGCTGACAGATCGACACCCGCTCGATGAGCTTCTCGGCAATCTTTGCCGCCTGCTCGGGGTGCTCAAGATCCAGCAACGCAGTGAACTCATCGCCGCCCATCCGCGCCAGAATATCGAAAGGCCGAAGGCAAGCCTTCAACTGCTCGGATACCCAACGCAGCACCCGGTCACCGGCATCGTGGCCGAGGGAATCATTGACCCGCTTGAAGCCGTCGAGATCCAGGTACAACAGCACCCAAGTGCTGTCGGAGCGTTCGCCACGCAGCAGCAGGTTTTCAACGGTCTGGTAAAACCCTCGGCGATTGAGCAGCCCGGTCAGCGGGTCGGTCACCGCCTGAAACTCCAACTGCTGATGCAGATGGCGCACCACCGACATGTCCAGCACCGTCACCACCATCGCATGTTGTTCGGCGGGCAAAGGCGCGCAAGACAACGCCACCGGCACTTGCTGGCCGGGCGCCGTACGCAGCAGCGCATCGTGCAAGCGCAGGGTCTCACCGCGTTTGTAACCGGCAAACAGCTCGGAATCGGCCCAGATTGGAATGTGCGGTTTTTGCAGGAAATCCAGAAACTCTTTGCCTTGCAGGTCGTCCACCTTGGCATTGAGCAGGCGCGACATTGCCGGGTTGGCAAAGCGAATCAACCCGTCCTCGCCCACCACTAGAATGCCTTCGGCGGCGTTATCCAGCACCGAGGCATTGAAGGCCCGGGCGACTTCCAGATCATGACTCAGCCGCTGCAAGGCACGGCGGTTACGCTGGTGTTCCAGTAACGCCTGGACTTTGGGTTTGAGTATTTGCGGGTCGAACGGTTTGAACAGGTAATCCACCGCGCCACTGGCGTAGCCCTTGATCACGGCGTCCTGGGATTGTTCGTTGGCGGTAAGAAAAATGATTGGCGTAAGACGGGTTCGCTGGCTGCCACGCATCAAGCGCGCCACTTCAAAACCGTCCATACCCGGCATATGCACATCCAGCAGCACCAGGTCGACATCGTGTTCGAGTAACAGGCCAAGGGCTTCAAAACCGGAAGCCGCGGTCATGACCTGCCAATCCTGACGCTGTAACAACGCGCGCATGCTGATCAGGTTTTCAGGGTAATCATCAACAATTAACAGGATTGAGTTGCCTTCAGCTGGCTTAGATTGTGCGCATTCCATGCTGCATCTCTTGTTCGGGGCGTCAGGCCGGCCTGTTGTTAAAACCGGTCACCTATTGCGACTTCACTCTAGACCCGGATCCGCGAAAGCAGAAGCTGTCAGTGGGCCAGCATTTAGACAAAGCTTCAGAAGCCGACTAACGGTAAGTCCTACAGCCCCCGTAAACCGGGAAAGATGGCATTTCGACAGGATGTTGACGTCAGCCATTTGCCAAACGGGCATTAACAAAGATCTCTTCTACGCTTATAAAGACCCCCCCGAAGGCGCGGGCTAGAGCTTCTGGCACGCACGTGCAGTAAAAAATGTGGAAGCTTGAATTATGATCGATCTCGCAACCTGGAACCTCAGCGTTCCTGTCGGCAGCCCGCCGTACACCGTCGAAACCACCAAGCTGGTGGACGGCTTCAAGGATCAATACTTCCACTCCGACACCGGCACCTTGTTTTTCTGGGCCCCGGTCACCGGCACCCGCACTGAAAATGCGATCTACCCTCGCACCGAACTGCGCGAAACCTACAGCAACGGCACGCTGAAAAACTGGTATTACCCCGATGCAGACAACTCCCTGCGTGCGACCCTCGCGGTCAACCAGGTGCCCAGCTCAGGGAAAATCGTCATTGGCCAGATTCACGCTTACAACAGCCAGAAGCCGATGGTGAAAGTCGAGTATCAATACAAAACCTCCAGCGCGACCGGCAACATCGTCGCCAAAGTCCGCATGCACCCCGACGACGACACTCCCCGGGTCATCACCATCGCCACCGGCGTGAAACTCGATCAGGAATTCTCCTACTTCATCCATCTCAGTCCGGGCGGTGCATTGGGCATCAGCGCGGCGGGCTACCAGTGGGACACCGACATCAGCACGATGTGGCGTGATAAGCCGCTGTACTTCAAGGCCGGGGCTTATGTGCAGGACAACACCGGGTACACCAGCGAGGGCGGGCAGGTGACGTTCAGCCATCTGGATATCGATCACGATACCTGAGGCGACTCGATCCCCGTAGCAGCTGCCGAGCTTGCGAGGCTGCGTTCGGCCGCGAAGCGGTCGTAATCCGGCGCACACGTTCTACCTGAAAAAACGCGGAGCCTGATTTTACGACTGCTGCGCAGCCGAACGCAGCCTCGCAAGCTCGGCAGCTGCTACGGGCACAACAACGATCCGGGCATCCGCAAAACTCGTAAGATTGCTCCCTCGCCACAGGTTCTTTATGTCCAACTCCATCTCTTCACTGATCGGCATCAACCCCCACTTAAACGCCAACGTTTAAAGACACTCAGCGTTACTTCATGAGGCCTACAACGGCTTGCGTCACCGCCTACAGGTACGCCAGAATCCGCCGGCTTGCGCGCTTTGAGGCCCATCGGTAACTTGATTCGTGTCACTGATTCGCAGTGATCGGGTTTAGTAGCCCGCTCTACCTTTCCTCGATGGCTGCACAAGTGCCATTCAGTCGGGCCTTTGCCTGCACTTGATGGTGGCTGTGCGCATGGCGCCCTAGGGTGCGCCGGATTTTGGATTGGTGGTCCGGTCTACTAACTTGCGCACAGCTGCCACCCTAATTCGTTTAGTAGCGAGATTGGTTGCGGCTCTACTGAGAGGTATACCATTCCAATGTTCAAACCAACTCCAAACCCGCCGGTCACAGACCCGGCCTCCCCCTACGAATCCCCCGATTCAAAAAAATTCCACGAAGCCGCCGAACGCGCCCTCGACCACTACCTCAACCCGGCCGCCCAGATCATGGCCTCCACCAACGAACCCGAACCCATGTACCTCGCCAATCCGAAGTACAACACCGAAGCCCTGCTGGCCAACGCCAGCGAAACACTCGGCTCGGCCACCCTCATGCTCAACAATTTCGCGGCGCTGCTGGAGACCTCACATCGCAAGACCCTATTGGGTATTGCGCAAGTGGTCATGCTCGGTGAACTGGCGGTGAACCAGGCGCTGGATCACGTCGAACCTAAGGAGTAATTGCGGCTCGCAAGGCGAGCAAACTTGCTCCCAATAAAAAACCCGCCTCTCGGCGGGTTTCTTATCAACGCAGCTTAACGCTCAGGCTCAGTTCACCTTAGCGTTCAACTCGCCTTTCAGGTAACGCTGATACATCCCTTCCAACGAAATCGGCTTGATCTTCGAAGCATTACCGGCAGTACCAAACTGCTCATAACGCGCAATGCACACATCACGCATCGCAGTCACCGTCGCGCCGAAGAACTTACGCGGATCGAACTCGCTCGGGTTGGTGGCCATCAGGCGACGCATCGCACCGGTGGAGGCCAAACGCAGGTCAGTGTCGATGTTGACCTTGCGCACGCCGTGCTTGATGCCTTCGACGATTTCTTCAACCGGTACGCCGTAGGTTTCTTTGATGTCGCCGCCGTACTGGTTGATGATCGCCAGCCACTCTTGCGGAACCGAAGACGAACCGTGCATTACCAGGTGGGTGTTCGGGATGCGCTTGTGGATTTCCTTGATGCGGTCGATGGCCAGCACGTCGCCGGTAGGCGGCTTGGTGAACTTGTAGGCGCCGTGGCTGGTGCCGATGGCGATGGCCAGGGCGTCGACCTGGGTCTTCTTGACGAAGTCCGCGGCTTCTTCCGGGTCGGTCAGCATTTGGCTGTGATCCAGAACGCCTTCGGCGCCGATGCCGTCTTCTTCACCGGCCATGCCGGTTTCCAGCGAACCCAGGCAGCCCAGCTCGCCTTCTACCGAAACGCCGCAGGCGTGAGCCATGGCCACGGTTTGTTGGGTAACACGGACGTTGTAGTCGTAGTCGGTCGGGGTCTTGCCGTCTTCGCCCAGGGAGCCGTCCATCATGACCGAGCTGAAGCCCAACTGGATGGAGCGCTGGCAGACGTCAGGGCTGGTGCCGTGGTCCTGGTGCATGCACACAGGGATGTGCGGGAATTCTTCGATGGCCGCCAGGATCAGGTGACGCAGGAACGGGGCGCCTGCGTATTTGCGCGCACCGGCCGAAGCCTGAACGATCACCGGGGAGTCAGTCTTGTCAGCGGCTTCCATGATGGCGCGCATCTGCTCAAGGTTGTTGACGTTGAAGGCTGGAACGCCGTAGCCGAACTCGGCTGCGTGGTCCAGCATCTGGCGCATGCTGATAAGTGCCATTGTGTGTGTCTCTCCCGGTTGAGGGTCGTTAATCGTGCCAGCCTGCCGTAGCGGCGGCGGCTATTCAAGTTATTGCAGATCGGGGGTTGGCCCGGGCTGCGAATTCGGTGTCACTAAAATCTCAAGAACTACACAGGACCACTGTGGGACATTAGGTCCGTGGTGTGTCAATTACTGCGCTTTACAACCGCGGCCGATCAAATCATTGGTGGCGACCCAGTACACCAGGCCTTCCTCACCTTTTACGTGAAACGCCAGCATGTCGTTGCTGTACAGCGAACCTTCGGCGCCCGGTTCAAGCTTCAGACGGTAGACCTGATCGGCGCCGCCCAGGCGAACATCGACTTCCTTGCGGCTGACGTCAGTGTAGCGCCAGAGCACTTTGGCCTGACTGTCGCAGATCCAGGTGGTCCAGTTGTCCGTTGATTCGGCAGGCTTGAACAGGTCGAAATTCGAACAACCTGCCAGCAATGCCAGCGCCGTAACGGCGATAAAACCTTTCATCCATGTTCCTCGACTGACGGCGCATGCCGCCAGCCCTGAGTAAAGAGTCAGACCCGTCAAGGGCAGCCATGTTCCTTGGCCGGGGTCTGTGTCTCGTATTTGTCCAGGCCATCGGGCCCGGAACGCTTGTTGATCACCGGGTTGGTTTCCGCTTGCCAGTCAGCCTGGTAGCAGCCCTTATCCGACGCGGATGGCGCGGGCTCCGACGTGGCTTTCGGGTTACTCCCACAAGCCGCCAGCAGGCCCGCAGCGATCAACAGCATTAATGTCCGGACCATCTGAACACTCCTTTGCCTGGTCAAATGGGCGCCCTCAGGCCTTGGCCCGGCTTTCCAGGACTTCAACGGCCGGCAGCACTTTGCCTTCGACGAATTCGAGGAAAGCACCGCCGCCGGTAGAAATGTAGGAGATTTGCTCGGCAACGCCATATTTATCGATGGCCGCCAAGGTGTCGCCACCGCCGGCAATGGAGAACGCCGAGCTTTCAGCGATGGCCTGGGCCAGCACTTTGGTGCCGTTACCGAACTGGTCGAATTCGAACACGCCCACCGGGCCGTTCCACAGGATGGTCTTGGACGACTTCAGCAGCTCGGCGAAATTCGCCGCGGTCTGTGGGCCGATGTCCAGGATCATGTCGTCTGCAGCCACGTCGGCGATCAGTTTGACAGTCGCGGTCGCGCTTTCAGCGAATTCCTTGGCGACTACCACGTCCACTGGCAAAGGCACGCTGACTTTCGCCGCGATTTCACGGGCGGTGTCCAGCAGGTCCGGCTCGTACAGGGACTTGCCAACCGGGTGACCGGCAGCGGCCAGGAAGGTGTTGGCGATGCCGCCACCAACGATCAGCTGGTTGCAGATCTGGCTCAGGCTGTTGAGCACGTCGAGTTTGGTCGACACTTTGGAGCCCGCGACAATGGCAGCCATTGGCTGAGCCGGGGAGCCCAGGGCCTTGCCCAGTGCGTCCAGTTCGGCGGCCAGCAACGGGCCAGCGGCGGCGACTTTGGCGAACTTGGCCACGCCATGGGTCGAACCCTCGGCGCGGTGAGCAGTGCCGAAGGCGTCCATCACGAACACGTCGCACAGAGCGGCGTATTGCTTGGCCAGTTCATCGGCGTTCTTTTTCTCGCCCTTGTTGAAGCGCACGTTTTCGAACAACACGATGTCGCCGGCTTTCACGTCGACGCCGCCCAGGTAATCGGACACCAGCGGTACTTCGCGGCCCAGAGCCTTGCTCAGGTAGTCAGCCACTGGCTTGAGGCTGTTCTCGGCCGAGAACTCGCCTTCTGTCGGACGGCCAAGGTGCGAGCAGACCATCACGGCCGCGCCTTTTTCCAGGGCCAGCTTGATGGTCGGCAGCGAAGCCAGGATTCGCGCATCGCTGGTGACAACACCGTCCTTGACTGGGACGTTGAGGTCTTCGCGGATCAGTACGCGCTTACCTTGCAGATCGAGGTCGGTCATCTTCAACACGGTCATGGGTCGCATTTCCTGGATAGCTGTTTTAGAGAGCAGGTTTTTGAGAAACAGAGAGCGAAGTAGCTGTTTGCAGATAGTGTGTAGCAACGTCCAGCATTCGATTGGCAAAACCCCATTCGTTGTCGAACCAGGCCAGGATGTTCACCAGCCGTGGGCCGGAAACGCGGGTCTGACTGGCATCGACGATGGCCGAATGTGGGTCATGGTTGAAATCACAACTGGCGTGAGGCAACTCGGTGTAAGCCAGAAGGCCTTTGAGCGGGCCATGGGTAGCGGCCTCGCGTAGAATCCGGTTGACCTCGGTGGCGTCGGTATCGCTCACGGTCTGCATCGTAATATCGAGGCAAGACACGTTAACCGTCGGCACCCGCACGGCTTTGGCCTGAATTCGCCCGGCAAGTTCCGGCAGCAGGCGTTCAATGCCTCGCGCCAGACCAGTGGACACCGGAATCACCGACTGGAACGCCGAACGGGTGCGGCGCAGGTCTTCATGGTGATAGGCGTCGATCACCGGCTGATCGTTCATCGCCGAGTGGATGGTGGTGATCGATACGTATTCCAGACCAATGGCCTGATCCAGCAGACGCAACAGCGGCACGCCGCAGTTGGTGGTGCAGGACGCGTTGGACACCAGCAGCTCGTCGCCGGTCAGGCAATCCTGGTTCACGCCGTAGACGATGGTGGCGTCGACATCCGCCTCGCTGGCCATCGGCTGGGAAAACAGCACCCGTGGCGCGCCGGCGTCGAGAAAACGCTGGCCATCCTGACGGGTGTGATAAGCGCCGGAGCACTCCAGCACCAGATCGACGCCCAGCGACGCCCAATCGATGCCTTCGGGGGTGGCACTGCGCAGGACCTTCACGCAGTCGCCATTAATATGCAGACAATCGCCCTCAACCCTCACTTCACCGGGAAACCGGCCGTGAGTGGAGTCGAAGCGTGTCAGGTATTCGATGCTGGCCATGTCGGCCAGATCGTTGATCGCGACAATTTCAAACCCGGCCTTCTCGCCTCGCTCAAACAACGCACGCAAGACGCAACGACCAATCCGGCCGTAGCCGTTGAGTGCAACTTTGTAAGGACGCGGTTGAGGCATGGGGGTTCTCGATAGTCGCGGCAGACGAATTCTTGCTAACAACACAAATCCCTGTAGGAGCTGTCGAGTGAAACGAGGCTGCGATCTTTTGATCCTGACCTTAAAAAAGATCAAAAGATCGCAGCCTCGTTTCTCTCGGCAGCTCCTACACAGGGACCGCGGTGGCCATAAAACCACCGCGTCGTGTCTTAGTCTTCCAGCAGCTCTTCAGCCTGACCCAGGATGTTTTCCAGGGTAAAGCCGAACTCTTCGAACAAGGCAGGCGCAGGCGCCGACTCGCCGTAGGTGGTCATGCCGATCACGCGGCCTTCCAGGCCCACGTATTTGTACCAGTAGTCCGCGTGGGCGGCTTCGATGGCGATACGCGCGCTGACCTGCAACGGCAGAACCGATTGCTTGTAGCCGGCGTCCTGGGCTTCGAAGACGCTGGTGCATGGCATCGACACCACACGGACCTTGCGGCCTTGCTCGGTCAGTTTGTCGAAGGCTTGAACCGCCAGGCCGACTTCCGAACCGGTAGCGATCAGGATCAGCTCAGGCTCGCCTGCGCAGTCCTTCAACACATAACCGCCACGGGCGATCTCTTCGATCTGGATCGCATTGCGGGTTTGGTGCTGCAGGTTCTGGCGAGAGAAGATCAGCGCCGAAGGACCGTCGTCACGCTCCAGGGCGAACTTCCAGGCCACCGCCGATTCAACGGCATCGGCCGGACGCCAGGTGTCGAGGTTCGGCGTGCAGCGCAGGCTGGCCAGTTGCTCGATCGGCTGGTGAGTCGGACCGTCTTCGCCCAGACCGATGGAGTCGTGGGTGAACACGTAGACGATGCGTTTTTTCATCAGCGCCGACATGCGTACCGCGTTGCGGGCGTATTCCATGAACATCAGGAAGGTCGCGCCGTAAGGCACCAGGCCGCCGTGCAGGGCCACACCGTTCATGATCGCGCTCATGCCGAACTCGCGAACGCCGTAGTACATGTAGTTGCCGCTGGCGTCTTCGGCGGTGACGCCTTTGCAACCTTTCCACAGGGTCAGGTTGGAACCGGCCAGGTCAGCCGAACCGCCAAGCAGTTCCGGCAGCAGCGGGCCGAACGCGTTCAGGGCGTTCTGGCTGGCTTTACGGCTGGCGATGGATTCGCCCTTGGCCGCGACTTCAGCGATGTAGGCTTGGGCCTTCTCGGCGAAATCGGTCGGCAGGTCGCCGCTCAGGCGACGAACCAGTTCGTTGGCCAGCTCAGGGAATTCAGCAGAGTAAGCGGCGAAACGCTGGTCCCACTCGGCTTCGGCGGCGCGACCGGCTTCCTTGGCGTCCCACTCGGCGTAGATGTTGGCCGGGATTTCGAACGGGCCATGGTTCCACTTCAGCGCTTCACGGGTCAGGGCGATTTCCGCGTCACCCAACGGGGCGCCGTGGCAATCTTCCTTGCCTTGCTTGTTCGGCGAACCGAAGCCGATGGTGGTCTTGCAGCAGATCAGCGTCGGTTGTGCGCTTTTGCGCGCGGTTTCGATGGCGATCCTGATTTCTTCCGGGTCGTGACCGTCGACATTGCGGATCACTTGCCAGTTGTAGGATTCGAAACGCTTCGGCGTGTCGTCGGTGAACCAGCCTTCGACTTCGCCGTCGATGGAGATGCCGTTGTCATCGTAGAAGGCGATCAGTTTGCCCAGGCCCAGCGTACCGGCCAGGGAACTGACTTCGTGGGAAATGCCTTCCATCATGCAGCCATCACCCAGGAACACATAGGTGTGGTGATCGACGACGTTATGGCCAGGACGGTTGAACTGCGCCGCCAGGACTTTTTCCGCCAGGGCGAAACCGACCGCGTTGGCCAGGCCTTGGCCCAGTGGACCGGTGGTGGTTTCCACGCCCGGGGTGTAGCCGTATTCCGGGTGACCCGGAGTGCGGCTGTGCAGCTGGCGGAAGTTTTTCAGGTCATCGATCGACAGGTCGTAGCCGGTCAGGTGCAGCAGCGAGTAGATCAACATCGAGCCGTGACCGTTGGACAGCACGAAGCGGTCACGGTCGGCGAACGATGGATTGCTCGGGTTGTGCTTGAGGTAGTCACGCCAAAGTACTTCGGCGATATCCGCCATACCCATAGGGGCACCGGGATGGCCGCTGTTGGCTTTTTGCACGGCATCCATGCTGAGGGCACGAATGGCGTTGGCGCGCTCACGACGGCTGGGCATCGCTGATCTCCTGCGGATATTGAATCGAGAGTGAATAAAACGAAACGGAAAAAAGGCGAGCATTTTCCCTCACCGACCCGCCTCGGGGCAATGACAGATAGTCATCCGAAGGCGTTTTTCCAATGGATAACGACGTATTCGGCTGGTGAAACCTTTCCGCTGTTCGTTTGTGGACTGAAACTAACGTTAAGAAGTGCCATCTATCGACCAATATCAAAACTTTTTGATATTGCCCTTGCGGTGTTTTCTGACCGTCACTAGACTGCTGGCCTTATGAATCTGCGCGTGCCTTCCATTCAACATGACGATTGCGATGAGCTGGCGGCCCTGTGCAAGGCCGGCGGCGATCCTCTGCGGCTGAATGTATTGCGCGCGCTGGCCAACGATTCGTTCGGCGTACTGGAGCTGGCGCAGATCTTCGGCATCGGTCAGTCCGGCATGAGTCATCACCTCAAGGTATTGGCCCAGGCCGACCTGGTGGCGACCCGCCGTGAAGGCAATGCGATTTTCTACCGTCGTGCCCTGCCCCACACCGATCTGCTGGGCGGCAAGCTGCATGCCGCGCTGCTCGAAGAAGTGGACAACCTGGCTCTGCCGGCTGACGTTCAGGCGCGGATCGGTCAGGTTCACGGGCAACGGGAGGCGGCCAGCCAGGACTTTTTCTCACGGGTCGCGGAGAAGTTTCGCGCCCAGCAAGACTTGATCGCCGGCCTGCCGCAATACCGCGAAAGCGTGGTGGCCCTGCTCGACAAGCTGAGTTTCGGCCCCGGCGCCACGGCCATCGAAGTAGGTCCCGGCGATGGCGCTTTTCTGCCGGAGCTGGCGCGTCGTTTCACTCAGGTCACGGCGCTGGACAACAGCCCCGCGATGCTCGAACTGGCCCGTCAGGTCTGCGAACGTGAAACGCTGGCTAACGTCAGCCTGCAATTGGCCGATGCATTGAACGGTGTAAGCCTTCAGGCCGACTGCGTTGTACTGAACATGGTGCTGCACCATTTTGCCGCGCCGGCCGAAGCGCTCAAGCACATGGCCGGTTTGCTGCAACCAGGCGGTAGCCTGTTAGTGACAGAGTTATGTAGCCACAACCAGAGTTGGGCCAAGGAGGCCTGCGGTGATCTCTGGCTGGGGTTTGAACAGGACGATCTGGCCCGTTGGGCCACCGCTGCGGGACTCGTTCCCGGGGAAAGCCTCTATGTAGGCTTACGTAATGGTTTCCAGATTCAGGTCCGCCATTTTCAGCGACCGGCTGGCGACACTCACCATCGGTAAATTCAGGAAAAAATCGAGATGAGCGAATACTCCCTCTTCACCTCCGAGTCCGTGTCTGAAGGGCATCCGGACAAAATCGCCGACCAGATTTCCGATGCGGTGCTGGACGCCATCATTGCTGAAGACAAGTTCGCCCGCGTGGCGTGCGAGACTCTGGTGAAAACCGGTGTGGCAATCATCGCAGGTGAAGTCACCACGTCGGCCTGGGTCGATCTGGAAGACATCGTCCGTAACGTGATTCTCGACATCGGCTACAACAGCTCCAATGTCGGCTTCGACGGCGCAACCTGCGGCGTGATGAACATCATCGGCAAGCAGTCCCCCGACATCAACCAGGGTGTTGATCGTGCCAAGCCTGAAGACCAGGGCGCCGGCGACCAGGGCCTGATGTTCGGCTACGCCAGCAACGAAACCGACGTGCTGATGCCAGCACCGATCACCTTCTCGCACCAACTGGTTCAGCGCCAGGCCGAAGCCCGTAAGTCCGGCCTGCTGCCTTGGCTGCGTCCAGACGCCAAATCGCAAGTGACCTGCCGCTACGAAAACGGCAAGGTTGTCGGTATCGACGCCGTTGTACTGTCGACCCAGCACAACCCGGAAGTATCCTACAAAGACCTGCGCGAAGGCGTGATGGAGCTGATCGTCAAGCACGTGCTGCCTGCCGAGCTGCTGTCCAAGGACACCCAGTTCCACATCAACCCGACTGGCCAGTTCATCATCGGTGGCCCGGTGGGCGACTGCGGCCTGACCGGTCGCAAGATCATCGTTGATAGCTACGGCGGCATGGCCCGTCACGGCGGCGGCGCGTTCTCCGGCAAAGATCCATCGAAGGTTGACCGTTCGGCTGCCTACGCCGGTCGTTATGTGGCCAAGAACATCGTAGCTGCCGGCCTGGCCGAGCGTTGCGAGATTCAGGTTTCCTACGCAATCGGTGTGGCCCAGCCTACGTCGATCTCGTTGAACACCTTCGGCACCGGCAAGATCAGCGACGACAAGATCGTCAAACTGGTCCGCGAAGTGTTCGACCTGCGTCCATACGCGATCACCACCATGCTCGACCTGCTGCACCCGATGTACCAGGACACCGCGGCGTACGGCCACTTCGGTCGCACCCCGGAAACCAAAACCGTGGGCGACGATACGTTCACCACGTTCACCTGGGAAAAAACCGACCGCGCCGACGCTCTGCGTTCTGCTGCCGGCCTGTAAGACTTCCCCGGTTGCACAAAAAGCCCCGCACGGTTCGCCGTGCGGGGCTTTTTCATGAAGAAGATCCCACCTCGAAACACGCAGAATTACACCCCTGCACTCCACACCCGAAACCTGACTACCCTTGAAAGCATCCCAACGAGCAAGGACGCTCTCGATGTTGCCCAACCTGCGCCTGTTTTTCGGTTTCCTGCTGACCCTCACCTGCCTGACCGCCAATGCCGCCGACTGTCCTGATTGGCCACCGGCCCGCGCTCTGGACGAAATCAACGCACTGCAAAAGCGAATCGACCTCTGGGACGACAGCTATCATCGCGAAGGACGCTCTTTGGTCGCCGATGAACTCTATGATCAATCCCGCATACAACTAAGCGAATGGCGCGAGTGTTTTGACTCAGGCCCTTCAGCCGAACCGTTGCGTACTGCCAGTGGCACGGTTGCTCACCCCATCGCCCACACCGGCCTGGAAAAACTGCGCGATGAGCACGCCGTCGAAGCCTGGCTAAAAGATCGCGGGGACGTCTGGATTCAGCCCAAGGTCGATGGCGTGGCGGTAACGTTGATCTATCGCAATGGCTGGCTGCACAAGGCGATCAGTCGTGGTGACGGGGTAACCGGCCACGACTGGACTGCCTCGGCGCGCCAGATCGCCGCGATCCCTCAAAAACTTGCGCAACCGCTGGACCTGCTGCTGCAAGGCGAACTCTATTGGCGCCTGACCGAACACGTGCAAGCCGAGGCCGGCAGCCTCAATGCCCGCGCCACAGTGGCCGGATTAATGGCGCGCAAGGCGCTGAACCCTAAGCAGGCCGCCGGTATCGGCCTGTTTGTCTGGGACTGGCCGCAAGGCCCGAAAAGCCTACCCGCCCGCATAGCGGCTCTGGATGAGCTGGGGTTCCCGAGCACCGCGCCCTACAGCCAGCCGGTCGAGGCATTTGCCGATGCCGAACGCTGGCGCGATCACTGGTATCGCTCGCCGCTGCCCTTCGCCAGTGATGGCGTCGTTTTGCGACAGAGCCAGCGCCCAGCGGCCGAGCGCTGGCAGGCGAAAACGCCCTACTGGAGCGTCGCCTGGAAGTACCCCTTCGCCCAGGCGCTGGCCGAGGTGCGCAAGGTCCACTTCAAGATTGGACGGACCGGCCGGATCACTCCAGTGCTGGATCTGGCGCCGGTGATGCTCGATGACCGGCAGATCAAGCGCGTCAGTGTCAGTTCCCTGCAGCGCTGGGAAGCGCTGGACATTCGCCCCGGCGATCAGGTCGCCATCAGCCTGGCGGGGCTGACCATCCCCAGGCTCGACGGTGTCGTATTGCGCAGCACCGAACGCCCTGAATTGAACGTACCGCTGGCAGCAGATTTTCATCCGTTAAGTTGCTGGCAGCCGACGCCCGGATGCGAAAGCCAGTTCCTCGCGCGCCTGGCCTGGCTCAGCGGCAAACAGGGGTTGGCCTTGCCTCATGTCGGGCCGGGCACCTGGGAAAAACTGCTCAAGGCCGAACGCCTCGGCAGCCTGCTCGATTGGTTGACCCTCGATGAGCAAGAGCTTGCTAACATTGACGGCTTCGGCGAGCGCAGCAGTGCTCGCCTTTTGAACAGTTTCAACGGTGCCCGGCAACGCCCGTTCGCTCGCTGGCTCAAAGCCCTGGGCTTGCCGCCGACCGGCCAGGCACGCCTCGCCGACTCATGGCAGGTGCTGGCACAACGAAACACCGAACAATGGCAGGCCGAAGCCGGCATCGGCCCGGGACGCGCGGCGCAATTGAGCGCATTTTTCCGCGACCCGCAGGTCCTGGCCTTGAGCGAGACATTACGTGTTGCCGGGATTGACGGTTTTTAGCAGCCGGCGACGCCCGCCAGCCTGGGAACCCATAGGTGCCGATGCGCTCAAACAGCCCATCGCTACATCGAATTTTTCACCTGGAGCTTTTATGAAACTTCTTTCACCGCTCGCCTTGTTGACCCTGTGCAGCGTGATGGCCGCTCCATTAATGGCTGCCGAAGACGCCCCGGGCCTGACCGGCTGCGCCGCGAAAAAACAAGGCATCATCAACCAGATCGAACTGGCCAAGTCTCACGGCAACGCCGATCAACAGGCTGGCCTGGAAACCGCCCTGAGCGAAGTCACCGCCCATTGCACCGACGCTTCCTTGAAGAAGGAACGGGAAAACAAGGTGCTCGACGCCAAGCATGAAGTCAGCAGGCGTCAGGCCGACCTCGACAAGGCGATGAAAAAAGGCGACGCCGAGAAGATCAACAAGCGCAAAGACAAACTGGCTCAATCGCGCAAGGAATTGCAGGAAGCGCTCGACGAGCTGGATAAATAATCCAGTTTAAATACGCCGCTTCAATGATCCCGAAACTCTTTATGGCAGGCACTACAGGCGTCTTCAACTTTCTGCACCGCCGGCCCCAGATTGCCGGCCTTGTAGGGTTGAACCTGGCTGGCAATCACCAGTTCACCGGTGGCGCCTTCAAGGGTGCGGGCCATTTCCTGGAAGCGTGCCTGCTTCTGCCAGACATCGTCCTTGGCGCTGGTGTGATCTTCTTCGCGCACCTGCGGGAAATGTTTCCACGGTTCATGGGACAACGCGTCGAGCTTCACGGCGCCGTCGGCGAATTTCGGGCCATCGAACGGAATACGCCCACGCAACATGCCGCCCAGGTCTTCGCCGGTCTTGAGCATTTGCTTGAAGATCGCCTTGCGCTGGCCCAGAGGCGAGTTCGGGTCGACACCGCCGCAGGCGGACAAGGTCAGGCAGGCCAGCAATACAACAGAAAGTCTTTTAAGAGTCATGGTGGCTACAGGTCACTGGAAACGGCAGCCAGTATCCTCGCGTCACCGGCAAAGACCAATAGCCCTATTATCAATACGGGTTGTTTGAGCGCATGGAGCACTCAGGCAACCGGCAAAGGAATTACTCCATGAACAGCCGTTTCAAGGCGTGGCGTCACAACCTGGCCTGGACCCTTCCGATGGTGGCCGTGCTTGCGGGCTGCACCGGTGGCGACAGCAGCAAACCGAAAACCCACGCA
Organism: Pseudomonas sp. GM18; assembly: GCF_000282195.1. Lineage (GTDB taxonomy): Bacteria > Pseudomonadota > Gammaproteobacteria > Pseudomonadales > Pseudomonadaceae > Aquipseudomonas. The sequence goes on along the minus strand of NZ_AKJT01000042.1, from coordinate 15,761 downwards.
CTGGCGACCTACTCCAGCGCCACCTGGGAAGCCCTTCCAGCGGTGTCCGACAACGACCTCGTCGCCGGTTTTGGCTCGTGGCGCAGCGCCTGCACCCGACTCAAGGCCGACCCGGTCTGGGGTGGCACCTGCGCCGCTTCCACCAGCGTGCAGCCAACCGCCAGCGACATCCGCGGCTTCCTCAAGCAGAACCTCGATGTTTACGGCTTGCGCGCCGCCAATGACAACCCCAACGGCCTGATCACCGGCTACTACGAACCGGTGTATCCCGGCAGCCTGACCCAGACCGAGCAAGCGAACATCCCGGTGTACGGCGTGCCCGAGGACATGATCATTGTCTCGCTGGACAGTATCTACCCGGAGCTCAAAGGCAAACGCCTGCGCGGACGGCTCGAAGGTCGCGTGCTCAAACCTTATGACGATGCGGCAACCATTGAAACCAAAGGCGTGAAGGCGCCGGTGATTGCCTGGCTGACCGACCCGATGAACCTGCAGTTTCTGCAAATCCAGGGTTCGGGGCGCATCCAGCTCGATGATGGCCGTCAATTGCGCATTGGTTATGCCGACCAGAACGGCCACCCCTATCGCCCTATCGGCCGCTGGCTGGTGGATCAGGGAGCGCTGAAGAAAGAAGAGGTGACCATGAGCGCCATCGATAACTGGGCCAAGGCCAATCCGACGCGCATTCCCGAACTGCTCGGCAGCAACCCCAGTTACGTGTTCTTCAATCGTAACCCGGACAGCAACGAAGGGCCGCGCGGTTCGCTGAATGTGCCATTGACCGCAGGTTATAGCGCGGCAGTGGATCGCAAGGTAATTCCACTCGGCAGCCTGTTATGGTTATCGACCACACGACCGGACGGCAGCGCACTGGTACGCCCGGTAGCGGCTCAAGATACCGGCGGCGCGATTGCCGGCAAGGTCCGCGCGGACCTGTTCTGGGGCACGGGCGAGGCCGCCGGGCAGTTGGCCGGCGACATGAAACAGCAGGGACAGATCTGGATGCTCTGGCCTAAAGGGGCGGCGTTGCCTCAAGTACCGCAGGTGGCTGACAAACTTTAAAAGCAAAAGATCGTCCGAACGCGGCCCGAGCCTTCGCCAGCTCCTACGTTGACCGCGTTCGTCGCGGATAAACCCTGTAGGAGCTGGCGTAGCCTGCGATCTTTTGATCTCGCTCTGTCAAACAGACACAACAAAGAAACTCACAATCAACCCCATGCCAATGGCCCACACCAGCGACCGCAAAATCGCCCAGTCCGCCAGATAGCAAATGATGTACAGCAGCCGACTGGTGATAAACAGCACCGACAGCACATTGATCGTCACCAGTTCGGCATTGCCGGCCAGATGCGCGACGATCACCGCCGCCGCAAACGCCGGGGTCACTTCCAAGCTGTTCAACTGCGCCGAATGCGCACGCCTGGCCACGCCTTCGAGCGAATCCAGAAACGCCCTTGGGTCGTGATTCTGTTTCAGCCCGAACTTGCTACCGCTGAACCTGGCGACGCCTGCGCACAGATACGGCAAGCAGATCGCAATCAAAATGCACCACAGAGCAACCGTCATAACGCAGTCCCTTCTTCAAGTTGTAGAGAATCGAATTCCATCAGCGGCGACTAAAACTTCATCACCAACATGCCGATCAATACCAGTCCACAGGCTAAGAGCCGTGGCCTGCCAAAAGGTTCTTTGAGGTAGCGCATACCGAACAACACCACCAGAATCACGCTGATCTCGCGCAGCGCCGCCGCCTCGGCAATTGAACCGAGCTGCATGGCCCACAGCACCAGAGCGTAGCTGAACAACACGCAGAACCCGACCGCCAACCCCAACCGCCACTGTTCGCGCCAGAACAACATGAACGCAGGGCGTTTGCGCACCAGCGCCAGCAATGGGAACGGCCAGGCACTGAGCAATGTCACCCAAACCAGGTAGTCCAGCGGATGGGACCAGCGCCGCAAGGCCTGGCCATCGATAAAGGTGTAGCAACCGATGCACAACCCGATCAGCGCCACCACCGGCAGCATCGACCACGGCAGGCGCACCCCGCCACCGCCCTGCCAGAGCAGGCACACCATGCCGAACGGGATGAGCAAAATCCCGAAGATCTGCTGAGCCGTCAGCACTTCTCCGGCGAAGATCAGCGTCAGCGCCAGCACCACCAACGGTGACAGGCCACGCATCAACGGATAGACCAGACCGAGATCGCCGACCCGATAGGCCTGGATCAACAGGTAGCGATAGAGCAACTCGAATGCCGCCGACGCAAGAATCCACGGCCACATATCCAGTGGCGGCAGCGCCACGAATGTCAGCATCAGCGCGACAAACAGCAACGCCACGCTGTCCATGCAGGCCACCACCAACAGCCGCTCCGCACTGAATTTGATCAGGGTATTCCACGCCGCGTGCAACAGCGCCGCCACCAACACCAGAATCGTCGCAAGCACGGCACACTCCTTTTATATCCCTACCCTCCCCCTACGTTGGCAGGGTAGAGATTTGATTCGCCATATGTCCGCAGCTGTTTATACTGCAAGCGACCACGCCGCACTCAGTTGCGCACAGACTAATTCCAATAATTCCTGCCCCTGCCCGCTCTCATCGAGAACGGTCGTCGGCCTGCGTATGCCTGATCAAAGCGTCAAAACTACTGACAGAGACCTTGCGCATGCCACTCGCCTTGCTTGCACTGGCCGTTGCCGCTTTCGGCATCGGCACCACTGAGTTCGTCATCATGGGTTTGCTGCCCGATGTCGCCCGCGACCTCGCCGTGAGCATTCCTCACGCTGGCCTGCTCATCACCGGTTACGCCCTGGGCGTGGTGTTCGGTGCGCCGATCCTCGCAGTCGGTACCGCCAACATGCCGCGCAAAGCCACGCTGTTGGGCATGACGATGATGTTCATTCTCGGCAACATCCTCTGCGCCCTGGCGCCGAACTACGCCACCTTGATGGCTGCACGGGTGATTACTGCTTTGTGCCATGGTGCGTTTTTCGGCATCGGCTCAGTGGTCGCTGCCAGTCTGGTGGCACCGAACAAACGAGCCCAGGCGATTGCCATGATGTTCACCGGCCTGACCTTGGCCAACGTGCTGGGCGTGCCCCTGGGCACAGCACTTGGGCAATATGCCGGCTGGCGCTCGACCTTCTGGGCGGTGTCGGTGATTGGCGTGATTGCGGCGGTTGCGCAGTGGGTCTGGCTACCGAAAGAAATCCCCATGGACAAGGCCAACCTGGCCAGCGAATTCAAAGTGCTGGGCAAGGTCAATGTGCTGCTGGCGCTGGGCATGAGCGTGCTGGCGTCCACCAGTCTGTTCAGCGTGTTCACTTACATTGCGCCGATCCTGCAAGACATCACCGGCGTCAGCCCCCATGGTGTGACCATCATGCTGCTGTTGTTCGGGGTCGGCTTGACCGCGGGCAGCATGCTTGGCGGCCGATTGGCAGACAGCCGTTTGCTGCCTTCGCTGGTGGGGATGACATTAGCCGTCGCCGTGGTGCTGGCTGCCTTCAGCCAGACCAGCCATTCGGTGATACCGGCGGCGATCACGCTGGTGCTGTGGGGTATCTTCGCCTTCGCGCTGTGCCCGATCCTGCAATTGCTGATCATCGATCAGGCTCACGAGGCGCCGAACCTCGGGTCGACGTTGAATCAAAGCGCATTCAATCTCGGCAACGCCGCCGGCGCGTGGATCGGCGGATTGGTGGTGGCCAGCGGTGCCAACCTGGCGGACTTGCCGTGGACCGGCGCACTGGTCAGCGGTTTGACCGTGCTGACTGCGCTGTTCTTTATCTATCTGCAACGTCGCAATACGGTAACGGCCAACGTCCCCGGCTAAGAGTTCCACAGGTCATTCGACCGGGGCATCATCCTTGAACTGGTCTTTGACGTACCTGATCTCGGTTCGGCCGTGCGGCACCGGCAGCCCGTCTTCGCCCAGATTCACGAACACCATCTTCTCCACGGTCAAAATGCTCTTGCGAGTGATCTTGTTGCGCACTTCACAGGTCAGGGTGATCGAGGTGCGACCGAACTCGGTGGCAGTGATGCCCAGCTCGATGATGTCGCCCTGACGCGAGGCGCTGACGAAGTTGATTTCGGAAATGTACTTGGTGACCACGCGCTGATTACCCAACTGGACGATGGCGTAGATCGCCGCTTCTTCGTCGATCCAGCGCAGCAGGCTGCCACCGAACAGCGTGCCGTTGGGGTTGAGGTCTTCGGGTTTTACCCATTTGCGGGTGTGGAAATTCATACTCACTCCTGACCGTCTTGCCGATTGATGCCGGCCATCATGGCAGAGCCCGGACTAGAGCTCTATTAAGCATCGGCTATGGTCTCGATTACCGTTCGGACATTGACCAACAGAAACGCTTTGGAAGATCAGCATAGCCCGCTATAATCGCCCCCGTTTCAAAACGGTCATCTTCGATTGATACCGTTTTCCCGCCACCTGTCCGAGGGGCGCTGCAGCAGGTTCAACCTGTCAGGCTCGGATGGGGCGTTGACTGGCCACGGCCAGACACTAAACGCACAACGGCGCCCATTCGCATACATTACGAATGGAGGCTCTTCATGAGCGCTGTTATCACGCCTGCAGATTTTAACGATTACAAAGTCGCCGACATGTCCCTGGCTGCCTGGGGCCGTCGCGAAACCATCATCGCCGAATCCGAAATGCCAGCCCTGATGGGTCTGCGCCGCAAGTACTCCGTTGAGCAACCGCTCAAGGGCGCGAAGATTCTCGGCTGCATCCACATGACTATTCAGACTGCCGTGCTGATCGAAACCCTGGTTGCCCTGGGTGCCGAAGTACGCTGGTCGTCCTGCAACATTTTCTCGACTCAGGATCAGGCCGCCGCTTCCATCGCCGCTGCCGGCATCCCGGTTTTCGCCTGGAAGGGCGAGACTGAAGAAGAGTACGAGTGGTGCCTGGAGCAAACCATCCTCAAGGATGGCCAGCCTTGGGATGCCAACATGATCCTCGACGATGGCGGCGACCTGACCGAACTGCTGCACAAGAAGTACCCACAAGTACTGGACCGCGTTCACGGCGTCACCGAAGAAACCACCACCGGCGTTCACCGCCTGCTGGACATGCTGGCCAAGGGCGAGCTGAAAATCCCGGCCATCAACGTCAACGACTCGGTGACCAAGAGCAAGAACGACAACAAGTACGGCTGCCGTCACAGCCTGAACGACGCGATCAAGCGCGGCACCGACCACCTGCTGTCCGGCAAGCAAGCGCTGGTCATCGGTTACGGTGACGTGGGCAAGGGCTCGGCCCAGTCCCTGCGTCAGGAAGGCATGATCGTTAAAGTCTCCGAAGTCGACCCGATCTGCGCCATGCAAGCCTGCATGGACGGTTTCGAGCTGGTTTCGCCGTTCATCGACGGTATCAACAACGGTACCGAAGCGAGCATCGACAAAGCGCTGCTGGGCAAGATCGACCTGATCGTGACCACCACCGGTAACGTCAATGTTTGCGACGCGAACATGCTCAAAGCCCTGAAGAAACGCGCTGTTGTCTGCAACATCGGTCACTTCGACAACGAAATCGACACCGCTTTCATGCGCAAGAACTGGGCATGGGAAGAAGTGAAGCCGCAGGTTCACAAGGTTCACCGCACCGGTCCAGGCGCTTTCGACGCTCAGAACGACGACTACCTGATCCTGCTGGCCGAAGGCCGTCTGGTTAACCTGGGTAACGCCACTGGCCACCCAAGCCGCATCATGGACGGTTCGTTCGCCAACCAGGTTCTGGCGCAGATCTTCCTGTTCGGCCAGAAGTACGCCGACCTGTCGCCAGCCCAGAAAGCCGAGCGCCTGACCGTTGAAGTACTGCCGAAGAAACTCGACGAAGAAGTGGCCCTGGAAATGGTCCGCGGTTTCGGCGGCGTGGTCACTCAACTGACCAAGCAACAGGCTGAATACATCGGCGTTACCGTCGAAGGCCCGTTCAAGCCGCACGCTTACCGCTACTAATACGCTGATTGACCGCTCTGCGTAGGAGCTGGCGAAGCCTGCGATCTTTTGATCTTAAAAGATCGCAGCCTGCGGCAGCTCCTACGGGGGCCAGCGTCCGGCTTACGTGTTTCCAAGGATATGACCATGTCCCAAGAACGTCGCTACAGCTTCGAATTCTTCCCGACGAAGACCGATGCTGGGCATGAAAAACTGATCGCCACTGCCCGTCAGCTGGCGACCTACAATCCCGACTTCTTCTCCTGCACCTACGGCGCTGGCGGTTCGACTCGTGATCGCACCCTCAACACCGTGTTGCAGCTGGAAAGTGAAGTCAAAGTCCCTGCCGCACCGCATCTGTCTTGCGTGGGCGATAGCAAGGACGACCTGCGCGGCCTGCTGAGCCAGTACAAGGCAGCCGGCATCCAGCGAATCGTTGCGCTTCGCGGTGACCTGCCCTCGGGCATGGGCATGGCCAGCGGCGAGTTGCGTCACGCCAATGACCTGGTTGAATTCATTCGTGAAGAGACTGGCGATCATTTCCACATCGAAGTCGCCGCTTACCCGGAAATGCACCCGCAAGCGCGCAATTTCGAAGACGATCTCAACAACTTCGTGCGCAAGGCCAACGCCGGCGCCAACAGTGCGATCACCCAGTACTTCTTCAACGCCGACAGCTATTTCTACTTCGTCGAGCGTGTACGGGCGAAGGGCGTGAACATCCCGATCGTGCCGGGGATCATGCCGATCACCAACTACAGCAAGCTGGCGCGCTTCTCCGACGCTTGTGGTGCGGAAATCCCGCGCTGGATCCGCAAGCAACTGGAAGCCTACGGCGACGACACCCAGAGCATTCAAGGCTTTGGTGAGCAAGTCATCACCGAAATGTGCGAACGCCTGTTGCAAGGTGGCGCACCGGGGCTGCATTTCTACACGCTGAACCAGGCTGAACCGAGCCTGGCGGTGTGGAATAACCTGAAGTTGCCGCGCTAATAGCCGTTAACGCAAGATCAAAAGATCGCAGCCTTCGGCAGCTCCTACAGAGGGACGTATTGCCCTGTAGGAGTTGCCGAAGGCTACGATCTTTTGCTTTTCGGCGCCCCTTTATTGTGCAGTCATGTCCTGAGATAGAGCTTCTGGATCCGGTTTCTGGCTCTTTATGATTTCTCGTCGTAATCTCAAGCCATGCCCCTGATCGCTCAGTTACTGACCGTGCTTCTGTTCACTTGCCTGAGCTTCACCGCTCGGGGCGAGAAGCTGCGTATTGTCACCGAACCCTGGGCGCCTTACGTTTATGAAGAAAACGGCACGTCGCGGGGGCTCGACTACGAAACCACGGCCATCGTCTTCAAACGTCTCGGGATTGACGTGGAATGGCAGTTCCTGCCGTGGAAGCGCTGCCTGTCGATGCTTGAGCAAGGCCAGGCGGACGGTGTGCTGGATATTTTCCACAGCGATGAGCGCGAAGCGACCCTGCTCTACCCCAGCGAACCGCTCTCGCAAGTCGAATTCGTGATGTTCTACGCCAATGAACGGCCGTTTCCATTTCGCACCCTGGACGACCTGAAAGGCCTGACCATCGGCACCTCGCCGGGCTACCTGTACAGCAAGGACTTCAGCGAATCGACGCTGTTTACCCGGGAACCGGCACCCACCCATGAAGCCAACTTCGGCAAACTGGTACGCGGGCGGATCGACCTGCTGATCACCGATCGCCGAGTCGGCCAGCACTTGCTCGATCAACTGGACATCCGCGACAAGATCACCGAGAACCCGACCGTCATCAGCCAGCAGAGCCAGTATCTGGCGGTGCGCCGCAATGCCGGGATGGATTTGTTGGTGCAGCGTTTCGGCGCCGAGCTCAAGCGCTTCAAGCGCGAACCGGCCTATGCCGAACTGAGCGCCCGCTATGGTGCCGGCCCGGCCACCGAAGCCCGGGCCGCAACCGCAACCGCAACCGGCGGAAAAACCGTTGAGCAGCAGGAAAGCGGCGCACAGTGATTGCTCTGTTATACTCCGGCCTTCCCGCCAGGCTCACGCCCGGACGCTCGGACTTGTTCAAGGCATCTCGATCCCGCTACAGCGCAGCTTTTCAGCCCGCGCGAGCGCTCCAGACGAGCCTTCGAGGCCCAGCAGGACCGGACGGGATTGCGTCCTCTTAAACGCCATTCGCGCCAGGCAAGACTCCCATTGGGCCAAGCCCTAACTAAAACAGGATTACTCATGTCCTTTGCTTCCCTCGGTCTCTCCGAGGCTTTAGTCCGCGCCATCGAGGCAGCGGGCTATACCGAGCCTACTCCGGTGCAACAGCGGGCCATTCCCGCCGTGTTGCAAGGTCGCGACCTGATGGTTGCGGCTCAGACAGGTACTGGTAAAACCGGTGGCTTCGCCCTTCCGATTCTGGAGCGGTTGTTTCCCAACGGTCACCCGGACAAATCCCAGCGTCACGGTCCGCGCCAACCACGCGTACTGGTCCTGACCCCAACCCGCGAACTCGCAGCCCAGGTGCACGAAAGCTTCAAGGTCTATGCCCGTGACCTGAAGTTCGTCAGCGCCTGCATCTTCGGTGGCGTCGGCATGAACCCGCAGGTTCAAGCCATGTCCCGTGGTGTCGACGTGCTGGTGGCCTGCCCCGGTCGCCTGCTCGACCTCGCCGGCCAAGGCAGTGTCGATTTGTCCCACGTGGAAATCCTCGTGCTGGATGAAGCCGACCGCATGCTCGACATGGGCTTTGTCCATGACGTGAAAAAGGTCCTCGCCCGCCTCCCGGCCAAACGGCAGAACCTGTTGTTCTCGGCGACGTTCTCCAAAGACATCACCGACCTCGCCGGCAAGCTGCTGCACAACCCGGAACGCATCGAAGTCACGCCACCGAACACCACGGTCGAGCGGATCGAACAACGCGTATTCCGTCTGGCCGCCAGCCACAAGCGTTCGTTGCTGGCGCACCTGATCACCGCCGGCGCCTGGGAACAGGTGCTGGTATTCACCCGCACCAAGCACGGCGCCAACCGCTTGGCCGAGTACTTGGACAAACACGGCCTCACCGCCGTCGCGATCCACGGCAACAAGAGCCAGAACGCCCGCACCAAAGCCCTGGCCGACTTCAAGGCCGGTGAAGTGCGCATTCTGGTCGCCACCGACATCGCCGCACGCGGCCTCGACATCGACCAGTTGCCCCATGTGGTCAACTTCGAACTGCCAAACGTCGACGAAGATTACGTGCACCGTATCGGTCGTACCGGCCGTGCCGGTCGTTCGGGCGAGGCGATCTCGCTGGTCGCTCCGGACGAAGAAAAACTGCTGAAAAGCATCGAGCGCATGACCAAGCAGAAAATCGCCGATGGCGACCTGATGGGCTTCGATTCCAGCGCCGTGGAAGCCGAGAAACCGGAAGTTCGCGAGCGTCCGGATGTGCGTAACCCACGCGCCCCACGTGGCCCACGCGGCGACGGCCCGAACGGCAGCGGTGGCGGCGGCGGTCGTAAAGACAAAGGCAAGGACAAGGGCGGCAAGGAAAAACCTGCTGCCGGCCGTGGCGAACGCCCGGCCCGTGAACACAAGCCACGCGAAGGCACTCCGGCCCGCGAGCAACAGCGCCCGGCTCCTCGCGCTGCCGCCGACCGTGCTCCGGACGAGTTCCTGGACGACGATATCGATAACTTCGGTAACCGCGTCGACTACGTGCCTCAAGCCAAACCGGCTCAGGGCCGTGGCCGTCGTCCGGGCGCACCGGCACAAGGCGCTGGTGCTCCGCGCGCCGGTCAGCCACAAGGTCGCCAGAACGGTCCGCGCAACAGCAGCGGCGCAACCACCGGCACCCCACCGGCCAAGCGCAGCGGCCCACGCAACGGCGCTCCACGTGACGGCCAGGCCCGTCGCGAAGAGTCCCGCAACCGCCGCCCGGCCCGTGACGACCAGTCTCGATCGGAACCGGCCGTGCAGAACCCGCGGGGCCCGGCACCGAAGATCATTCACAAGGAGTCGAAAAGCGATCGCTTCCCGACCCCGGAGCAACTGGATCAACTGCCAGGCCGTCCGCGCGGCGAAAAACCAGCATTGCTGACCCGTAACCGCTGAGTTTTTCAAAGCCATGAAAAATGCCCCGGATCGAAAGACCGGGGCATTTTTTATGCTTCACCAAAAACCCGTAGGAGCCAGGCTTGCCGGCGAAGGGGGCGACTCGGTTTCTGCGGCGTAGCTGATGACGCCTTCGCCGGCAAGCCTGGCTCCTACAGGATTATGTGGCGGACGGTTAGACCGAATATAAGGTATAAAAAAACGCCCCGGACCATGAGATCAGGGGCGTTTTTATGTCAGGCGCGAAGATTATTTCGCTTTGACACCTTCAAACGTCACGTACAGATCGACCGCGTCGGACGCTGGACCCAGGTCTTTCTGCTTGCCGAAATCGGAACGCTTGATGCTGGTGGTGCCTTCGAAGCCGGCACGGTAGCCGCCCCATGGATCTTTGCCTTCGCCCAGGAACGTAGCCTTGACCACGATTGGCTTGGTCACGCCCAGCAGGGTCAGGTTGCCGGTCACGTCGGCCGTGTCTTTGCCAGCGGCGTTTTTGCCGGTAGGTTTGACGCTGGTGGAGACAAACTTGGCGTCGGCGAATTTGCCCACGTTCAGGAAGTCACCGCTGGCGATGTGCTTGTCGCGTTCGGCGTGGTTGGTGAACACGCTGGCGGTGCGCACATTGAACTCGATCTTGCTGTCTTCAGGCTTGGCAGCGTCGAAGCTGAACTTGCCGTCGACATCCTTGAAGGTACCGATGATGTAGCTGTAGCCCAAGTGGCTGATCTTGAAGTCAACGAAGGCGTGCTGGCCTTCTTTGTCGACCACATAGTCGGCCGCCATCACGTTAGCGGACAGCAGAGCAGAACCGATTGCCAGTGCGGCGAACGTCTTTTTCAACATGCTTTCTATTCCTTTGGAGTCGAGGTAGAACATCAGGCTTTGCGCCCCAGCATTCGCGTCAGGGTCGCATCACGATCGATAAAGTGGTGTTTCAATGCTGCCAACGCATGGAAACTGGAAAAAATTACCAGCAGCCAGGCCAGGTACAGATGAATCACACCCGCGGTGTCTGCCTGGTCCGGTAGTCCGGAAACCAGTGCAGGAATTTCAAACAGGCCAAACACCGGAATCCCGACACCGTCTGCGGTGGAAATCAGGTAACCGGCAATCATCACAGCGAACAGACTGAGATAAAGGAAGGAATGGCCGAACTTGGCGCCAAGACGAGTCATGCGGCTATAGCTTGGCAAGAGCGGCGGCGGTGGGCTGATGAAGCGCCACACTACCCGCAGCAACATCACGGCAAATAACACCAGACCAATACTCTTGTGCAGATCCGGCGCGTCTTTACGCCAGGTGCTGTAGTAGTCGAGACCGACCATCCACAACCCCAACGCAAACAGGCCGAAGACGGCCAACGCCACACCCCAGTGCACAAAGATGCTGACCCAACCGTAGCGGGAAGAAGAGTTACGTAGCTGCATTGCCCAAATCCTGTAAGAACTGCGCCCAAGACTATCGAGTTATCTATCGATTTAAAGCGGAAAATTTCGCTCTGAAATATCGAGAAATACGATCAAGACCTTGGGGCCGAGAGGTTAAGAGAGTGTTAACCGGAGGAAAAAACCTTCACGTACCCTCCTTATATTCCTTTGAGAGCCGATACCACTCGTCAGAACTGTCACATTTAACAGTGGCTTTCATTGCAGGTCATTGATGAACTTGAACTTGGACGTGAGTCCAAGCGTCTGAACAGGAGTTCTACCATGAGTCACAATTCGAGTTCATCCCCCGTGATAACACGCAACCAATCCAATTCGATACCCGTAGGGGAAGGACCGCGAGGGATGGCCATCAGCAACGATGGATCACGTGTATTTGTTTGCAATTACATGTCGGACAATGTGTCCGTCATCGACACCCGGAACAAAAAGGTAATCCACACCATCGCCGTCGAGCGTTACCCCCGAAACATTGCCCTTGGCCATGAGGGGAAAAGAGCTTACGTGACCAACTATGGTTCAAGTTCGGTTTCGGTTATTGATACCGAAACATACGCGGTGGGTAACATCACGGTGGGTAGACACCCTAACGGAGTCGTCGTGAGTCGAGACGGGAAACATGTTTACGTCACCGTTCGACAGAATAAGGAGTGGTTGGCAATTATTGATACCCGCCTGTATGCGGTGAGCAGAGTACAAGGCCTGCCCTCACCGTCCATAAGTGTGGATATCAGCCCGGACGACTCGCGCCTTTACATTTCCAGTACCAACGCCCCAGCCGGCCCTTATGAGGACGCGCTCACGGTCATCAGCAGCAAGACCTTCAAAGTCATCAATATCATCAAAACCGAAAAATATCCGTCAGCCGTTACTGTCAGTCCTGACGGTAGAGAAGTGTATATCGTGGGTCTGGACACTCGAAAACTGACCGTGTTGGACACCCGGTCATTGACCACCCGGCATTTCGATTTTGTGGCTTGCGAAGGGAAAATAGTGTTCGGCGAAAAGAACGCTTATGCCGTTGATCAAACCGAAAAAGAGGTCGTGGAAGTTAATACTCATACCCATGAGATTGTGCGCAGGGTTCCCATCCCAGGTGCTTTCGAACCGTATGACATGGTTCTTGATCAACACAACCGCGCCTATATCAGCGACTACCAAAGCGACGAAGTCCATATCATCGATCTAATTTAGCGCCAAAAAATCAACCGGCTCCACAAGGGGGCAAAGACATAAAAAAAGCGCGGCATCACTGCCGCGCTTTTTTTGATTCCAAGATTTACTGCGTCTTGGTTTCAGTCGCCACCGGGGCTTTCGCAGCAGTACTCGCCGCTGGTTTCTTCACCGGCTCAGCCTTTTTCGCCGTTGCCTTGGCCGGAGCCTTTTTGGCCTCGGTTTTGGCTGCAGGCTTTTTCACTGGCGCTTTGGCCGGTGCTTTCTTGGCGGGCTCGGCCTGCACCGGCACCACTGGCTTCGGTGCCTCAACCGGTGCAGGTGCCGGGGCCTGCGCAGCTACTGGAGCGGGTGCCGGAGCAACAGGCGCCACGGGCTCTGGCGCCTTGGCAGGAGCCTTGTCGGAACCGCCACCGAACATCCGCGAGAAGAAGCCAGGCTTGGACTCTTCAGCTTTCGCTTCAACCTTGGCCGGTTCTGCCTTGTCGGCCGCTTTATCGGACGAACCACCGAACATGTTGCTGAAGAAATTGCCTTTCTTCGCCACTGCCGCGCCTGCCGCCGCAGCGGTCGCTGCCGGCACAACTTTCGCCGGTTCAAACGATTTGCCCGCCGCCAGGTCTTCCAGCTGACTGGCTGCACGCTGACCGGTGCGCAAGGCGCCTTCCAGGGTGCCTGGGTACAAGGTGTCAGTGTGTTCGCCGGCAAAGGCTACACGTTGCAGCGGACGCTCCCACAGGCGCCAGTATTTGCTGATCTGCCCCGGACCGAAGGCCAGGTAAGCGCCGCCCATCGACGGGTCGGTGCTGTAGCGGCGGATTTCATAACCGGTGAACGAACCGCGTGCCTGTGGATAAAAGGTGTGCAGACGAATCAGCACCTGATCGGCCATCTGCTTGTCGCCGAAGGCCTGCATCACCCGCGCGTTGTCGCCTGAAATGTTGATCACCACGTTGGCGCCGCCCTTCAAGGCCGGCTCGATCCACAACATGCCCAGACCGGCGTTGCTGTAGATCTCGCCAGACATGCGCGCCTTGCTTTCCCACACTGGCGTCTTGAACTTCAGCATGATCTGGTCACGCCAGCCGTAGTTGGTGCCCTTGATGGCGCCCATGTGCTGGGCGTCCAGCGCCGGAGTCATCTGGATTTTGTTCAGTGCGCGCAACGGCACGGCCAGCACGACGTAGTCCGCCTGATAGCCAACGCTGCCGACCTTGACGCTCACGCCGTCCTTGTCCTGGGTAATGGACGAAACCGGGGAGCTGGTCTTGATGGTTTTCAGTTGCTTGACGAAGGCCTGGGCCAACACCGGGCTGCCGCCGGGCAGACGCGAGGCGCGCAGGTCACGGTCGGCAATGCCACGGTAGACGCGGCTTTGTTGTGCGAAATACAGCAGCGACAGGCGCGAAGGCTCGTCATAGCGGGTACGAATTTGCTGATTCACCAACTGCCGCGCAGTGGCTGGCAGGTTCAGGCGATCCAGCCAGTTGGCCACGTTGATCTGGTCCAGGGCGAACAGCGTGCTGTTGGCGGCCGGGTTTTGCGGGTCTTCGATCGAACGCGCCAGGTCATCCAGGGTTTTTTCGTAGCGTTTCAGCGCTTCGGCGGTGGCCGGCTGCTTGGTCGCCAGATCGGCGGCGCTGAAGTATTCACCGTCGATCAGGTAGCCCGGCGTCCGCACGAATTCAGGGGCCGGCGTGGTGCTCAGCTTGAACGTCGAGATGTACTTGTTCAAAACCGGTTGGGTCTTGTCGTTGCCGATCCACTCACTGGTGGCCATGCCGGAGCGACCGCCCAGGGCCGGTTTGGCTTCCAGCAGGGTCACCTGCCAGCCTTTGTTCTGCAGTTCGTATGCCGCGGTGAGGCCCGAAAGCCCGCCGCCGACTACGATCGCTGTTTTATCCTTGGCCAGCGCCGAAACGCTGAACAGCCCCAACATCACCAGCGCACAGGCGCGCAGCCAACCAGCAGACATTCAGAGAACTCCGGAAATACACGAGGAAATAGTGGTTTTACGAGTCAGACGACTCAAAGAGCCGCGAAGAATACGTCAGCCATCAAAACGCCGCCAGCGACGTCTATCGTCCTATACAAAGTAGCTCAATCGACACAATGGGTTGTCCCCGTGACGCTCATTGCATAGGCTTGCGCGATTGTTTACCCGCCTACGTCACGGGTAGCCTCGAGGAGACAGAAAATGGGCCTGAATAAACAGTGGATGGAACGCGATCTCGCGGTGTTATGGCATCCCTGCACCCAGATGAAAGACCACGAACAGCTGCCGCTGATCCCGATCAAGCGCGGTGAAGGCGTGTGGCTGGAAGACTTCGAAGGCAAACGCTACCTCGACGCCGTCAGCTCCTGGTGGGTCAACGTGTTCGGCCACGCCAACCCGCGGATCAACCAGCGCATCAAGGATCAGGTCGATCAGCTGGAGCACGTGATCCTCGCCGGTTTCAGCCATCAGCCGGTGATCGAGCTGTCCGAGCGTCTGGTGAAGATGACGCCCGAAGGCCTGACCCGGTGCTTCTATGCCGATAACGGTTCATCGTGCATCGAAGTCGCGCTGAAAATGAGCTTTCATTACTGGCTCAACCGCGGCCAGCCGAACAAGAAGCGCTTCGTCACCCTTACCAACGGCTACCACGGCGAGACCATGGCGGCGATGGCGGTGGGCGACGTGCCGCTGTTCACCGAAACCTACAAAGCCCTGCTGATGGACACCATCAAGGTGCCGAGCCCCGATTGCTACCTGCGCCCCGAGGGCATGAGCTGGGAAGAACACTCGCGCAACATGTTCGCCGCCATGGAGCAGACGCTGGCCGACAACCACGACACCGTGGCCGCCGTGATTCTGGAGCCGCTGATTCAGGGCGCCGGCGGCATGCGCATGTATCACCCGGTGTACCTCAAGCTGCTGCGCGACGCCTGTGATCGTTATGGCGTACACCTGATCCACGATGAAATCGCCGTCGGCTTCGGTCGCACCGGCACGATGTTCGCCTGCGAACAGGCCGGCATCCGCCCGGACTTCCTCTGCCTGTCCAAGGCCCTGACCGGCGGTTACCTGCCGTTGGCGGCCTGCCTTGTCCGCTT
>NZ_AKJT01000041.1 GCF_000282195.1 Pseudomonas sp. GM18 | reverse complement strand
TCGGCAGCTGCTACAGATTGCATTACGGCTAGTGTCCTTTCACTCTTCTTCCTCATGCTGCAATTCAAACAGCAGCAGCGAACGGCCGGTGACCGAATACTGGCGACCGAACTCAAAGCGTTCCTGGCCTCGAATCGACGGTTGATTGGTATCGATCATGCAGGTCCAGAAACCACCGTCAGGCACTTCCGGCAACAGGAAGTTGACGATGTCATGGTGCGCGTTGACCACCAGCAGCAGGGTTGCGTCGGCACCCTTGCGGCGAATGCCGGTTTCCTGGGCGCGACCATCGAGCAGTATGCCCATGCAGCGACCGTGGCCTTCTTCCCATTGTTCGGTGGACATTTCGCTGCCGTCCGGGGCCAGCCAGGTCACGTCCTTGACGCCGATGTCTTCGTTGTAATTGCCCACCAGGAAGCGCCCGCGCCGCAGGATCGGATAGGCCAGGCGCAACTTGATCAGGCGTTTGACGAACTTGAGCAGCGCCTTGCCGTCTTCGCTCAGGTCCCAATTGACCCAACCGATCTCGCTGTCCTGGCAATAGGCATTGTTGTTGCCTTCCTGGGTGCGGGCGAACTCGTCGCCGGCCACCAGCATCGGCGTGCCCTGGGACAGCAGCAACGTGGCGAAGAAGTTGCGCATCTGCCGCTGGCGCAGGGTGTTGATCTCGGGATCGTCGGTGGGGCCTTCGACGCCGTGGTTCCAGGACAGGTTGTTGTTGCTGCCGTCCTGATTGTTCTCGTCGTTGGCCTCGTTGTGTTTGTCGTTGTACGACACCAGATCGTTGAGGGTGAAGCCGTCATGGGCGGTGATGAAGTTCAGCGAAGCATACGGTCGACGGCCGCGCTGGTTGAACATCTCACCGGAGGCGGTCATACGGCTGGCGAAGTCGGCGAGCTGGCCGTCGTCACCTTTCCAGAACGCACGCGCGGTGTCGCGGAATTTGTCGTTCCATTCGACCCAGCCCGGCGGGAAATTCCCGACCTGATAACCGCCGGGGCCACAGTCCCACGACTCGGAAATCAACTTCACCTGACGCAGCACCGGGTCCTGACGGCAGGCGACGAGGAAGCTGTGCCGTTCGTCGAAGCCGTCGTGGTAGCGGCCGAGGATGGTCGCCAGGTCGAAACGGAAACCGTCCACGTGCATTTCCGTGACCCAGTAACGCAGGGAGTCGGTGACCATTTGCAGCACGCACGGGTGGCTCAGGTCCAGGGTGTTGCCGGTGCCGGAATCGTTGATGTAGTAGCGCTTGTCGTCGGGTCTCAAGCGGTAGTAAGAGGCGTTGTCGATGCCACGCATGGACAGGGTCGGGCCTTGTTCGTTGCCCTCGGCGGTGTGGTTGTAGACCACGTCGAGGATCACCTCCAGATTGGCGTCGTGCAGGTGCGCGACCATCTCCTTGAACTCGGCGATCTTGCCGCTGGCCAGGTAGCGCGGGTCCGGGGCAAAGAACGCGATGCTGTTGTAACCCCAGTAATTGGTCATGCCTTTGTGCAGCAGATGCTGGTCGTTGACGAAGGCATGGATCGGCAGCAACTCTACGGTCGACACGCCGAGCTTGCGGATGTGTTCCAGCACATCATCGACCATCAACCCGGCGAAGGTGCCGCGCAGGTTCTCGGGGACGGCGGGGTGAAGCATGCTGAAACCGCGTACGTGAGTCTCATAAATGATCGTCTTGTCCCATGGCACGCTGACTCGATGGTCGTGGCCCCAGGTGTGGGCCGGGTCGATCACTTTGCATTTGGGCACGAAGGGCGCGCTGTCCCGTTCATCGAAACTGAGGTCGGCATCAGGGTGGCCGATGGTGAAGCCGAACAACGCTTCGGACCATTTCAATTGGCCGACCAACTGTTTGGCATAGGGATCGATCAGCAGCTTGTTTGGGTTGAAGCGATGACCGTTGGCTGGGTCATACGGCCCGTACACACGGTAACCGTAAATCAACCCCGGATGGGCGTCGGGCAAGTAGCCGTGGTAGATCTCGTCGGTGTATTCCGGCAGCTCAATACGTTCGAGCTCTACCTCGCCGGCATCGTCGAAGATGCACAGTTCGACCTTGGTCGCGTTAGCCGAAAACAGCGCGAAATTGACTCCCAGGCCATCCCAGGTCGCGCCTAGCGGGAAGGGCAAGCCTTCACGAATTCGCGAGGCCTCGTGAAGTTCGGGCGCGGTTTTCTTTGGACTGGTCATAGCTGCTCCTGCACGTTTTTTTTCGAGGGCGAATGCGCTCTCGGTGGCGAGCGGGCTCGCCACGAAGTCAATCAGGACAAGGCAGTGAAGCGTCAGACCTCGGGTGGTTTACGCGCGGTGCGCGGCTTTTTCACGGTGGTTTTTTCGCCCGGCGGAACCACTGCCGAAGCGGCGGCGGGTTTGGCTTTGGGCTTGGCACGGGGTTTGGCTTCGATGCCCTTGGCATTGACCAACTTGCCGTCGGGCTTACCGGCCGCGGGCTTGGCGCTTGTGGTTTTGCTGCCGCTGGCTTTGGCAGGTTTGCCGGGCGCCAGCGCTTCGGCCTCGGCCAGTTTGCAGGCCATCTCCCAATGACGGGCTTCCTGGCCCTCGGGTTTTCCTTCGGATTCCCAGATTTGATAGGCAAATTCGCGAATGCGTTTTTCGTCGGTACTCATCGCAATGCTCCTGAACTGAACTCAAGTTTGGGTAAAGAGATTGACCGGGAAATCCCCCAGCGCGGCGCCGACCATCAGCTCCTTGTGTTTTGTGACTGCGACGCTGGTGAAAAGTCCCTTCAGATGTTCTTCGGTGGCCGCGAACGGCAATTTGATTCGGGTATCGCCCCACAGCGACGCGTCAACCTGGGGGGCGGCACTGTTTTCCAGCAGTCCGGCACAGCGTATCGGTACTGTCACGATGGCCCGTTTTCCCTGCCATTCTCGAGTAAACGCCAGCACCCGGTGAGACTGGCTGCCGATCACTTCAAGGGCTTGATAAGTGCCTTTTTGAAACAGTTCGGCATGCTCGGCACGCCGGTTTAACGCCCGGGCGATCAGGGTTTGCTTGATGCGCCCGTCACGCCAGTTCGCCAACATATCGGGCTGGCCAAGCGGTAGTTGCATGGCCTGCTGACGGCTGACGTAATCCACCGGCTTGCGGTTATCCGGATCGACCAGCGAGAAGTCCCAGAACTCGTTGCCCTGATAGAGATCCGCCACTCCCGGCACGGTCATTCGCAGCAAGGTTTGCGCCAATCCATTCAGCGCACCGGGGACGGCAATGCGTTGAGCGGCTGCCTCGATGGCCGCGCGCAATGATTGACCTTCGGGGCTTAGCAGCAGGCTTTCGAGGAACCCGTGGGTCGCCTGTTCATACGCCTCGTTTGGCGCACTCCAGCTGCTTTGTAACTTTGCTTCGCGCAGGGCTTTACGTTGCCACTGCCAGAGGCGTTTGGCGTAGTCCTCGAGCGCCGACTGATCGTCGCTACGCAATTCCAGCGGCCAACTGCCGAGGATCGCTTGATAGAGAATCAGATCGTCGCCCGCCGAGGGCGCACCGGGGTCAGTGCGCAGTTCGCCCGCGAGGGTTCGCCAGTGCTCGACCTGTTCGGCGTACCAGGCACTGCGCTCGCTCAACACCGCCAGCCGCGCGCGGGTGTCTTCACCGCGTTTGTGGTCGTGGGTTGCGGTGGCCAGCAGGTTGTTGGGGAACTCGGCGAGGCGGTTGGCGCAGGCGGCATGGAAGTCGGCAACCGGGGCGCTGAACTGCTCGGTGTTGTAGCCGACATCATTGCGCGACAGCAGCACCGCCGAGCGATACAGCGCGGTGTCTTCCACCGCTTTGGCCGCCGCCGGTGAGGTCAGTTGCTGGAAGCGCACGCACGCATGCTTGAGCAGTTTGCGTGGGCGGCCCACCGGACGCTTGCGCCAGGGTTGGCCACCGAGCCAGTCGGCCAGGCAATCGAGCACCGGCCAGTCGGCCTCGCCAAGGGTTTGCCTGGCACCGGTCATGGCCTGCTGGAAAAAAACCTCGTCCTGGGCCGCGCGGCCCAACGGGCTGATGTAAGTGCGGTACACCGGGAAGTGCACGATCAGTTCCTGCAAGGCCCGCCGGATCGCGCCGAGGGTCAGGTCCCGGGTCATCAGGTCATCCCGGGCCACTTGCAACAGGGCGTGGGCAACACTTTCGAAATCCCCGGCGAGGGAGCCGTTGAGAATCTGTTGGCGCGCCAGTTGTGCTTCCTGGCGGAAATCGGCGGGCCGTTCGCTGTGCTGGCTCCAGAGCTCACCCAAGGTCCGGGCGCCTTCGGGGTCGTGTTGCAGCAGCGACAACTGGTTCATGAATTCGTAACCGGTACTGCCATCGACGCACCAGTCGCGGTGCAGGGTTTCGCCTTCGCCGAGGATCTTCTCGACGTAGATCGGCAGGTGCCGGCCTGGTGCCAGGCGATCGACCCGGCGTCGCAGTTTGCGGCAGTAACCGCGCGGGTCGGCGAGGCCGTCGATGTGGTCGATACGCAGCCCATCGACCAGACCTTCGGCCACCAGCTCGAAGATCTTTGCGTGAGTCGCCTCGAACACCGCCGGCCGTTCGACGCGCAGGCCACCGAGTTCATTGATATCGAAAAAGCGCCGCCAGTTGATGTCGTCCGCCGCGGTGCGCCAACTGGCCAGGCGATAACTCTGGCGTTCCAGCAGCGTGTGCAGGCGCTGGAAACCTTCAGGGGTCAGCGAGTCGTAAGTGCCAAGGGTGTGCTGGATGGCATCAAGGATGGCCGGATCGCTGGCCAGTTCACTCAGTTCCGTTTTCAGTGGGACCGCCAGGCTATGGGCATCGCTCTGGTAACTCAAAGTGCTGAAGCGGTCTGCCAGGGATTTGAGCAGTTCAGCCTGCTCGGCATTTAATCGCTCATCGGCCTTGAGCAGTTCGCCGTAGTCGGTGGGGCAAATCGGGAAGTGGTGCTCATAGTGCTCGACATGGAAGGCGCCGCGCCGGGCATCGAAACGCAAGGGCAGGGTGCCGTCCTGCAAGGCGATGCCGTAATCACTGCCCAGAAAAGGCAGCAGCAACTGGCCTTCCATCAACGGGTCGGGCGAGTGCCATTGAATGTCGAAGAATTCGCCGTAGGGGCTCAGCCGTCCCCATTCCAGCAAATCGAGCCACCAGGGGTTGTCGCCCCCGCCAACGGCCATGTGGTTGGAGACGATGTCGAGGATCAGCCCCATGTGGCGTTCGCGCAACGCAACGACCAAGCGGCGCAATGCCGCTTCGCCGCCCAGCTCCGGGTTGACCGTGGTCGGGTCCACCACGTCGTAGCCATGCAGGGAGCCCGCGCGGGCGGCGAGCAGCGGCGAGGCATAGATATGGCTGATGCCCAGGCTGGCGAAGTACGGCACCAGCGGGATTGCCTGATCCAGGGTGAAGCCTTGATGAAATTGCAGCCGCAGGGTCGCCCGCAGCGGCTGGTTGAACGGTTGATTCATTGGTCACGCTCGGCCGCCTGAAGTCGCGCGCAGGCGAGTAGTTCCAGGCGGCGGGCGGCATCCGGATCATCGAGCAGGGCCTCGCTGTCGCCGGGCAGCCGGCGGGACCAGTTGGGGTGGGTGTCGGTGGTGCCGGGCAGGTTGGCCTGCTGTTCGATACCCAGGGCATCTTCCAGCGGCAACAACACCAACGGCGCGCGGGTATGCCCGAGGAACCGGATGGCGGCGTCGAGCACCTGATCGGTTTCATGGTGCTCTTCGCGAAAGTTCTGCGGGTCCTGGCTCAGCACCCGGCGCAAGCCTTCGCGCTCGCGTTCGCGATGGCGGCGCCATTCGATTTCACCCGTGGCGTCGGTCAGGCCCAGGCGCGCGCTCCAATCGATATCGCGGCCATGCCACCAGCCATTGAGTGTCGGCAGGTCGTGGGTGCTGGTGGTGGCCAGGGCGTTGTCCGGCCAGTCGAGAATCGGCTTGAAGTGTGTGTTGTCCTGTTCGAACAACAGCACGCGCATACCGAGGATCGAGCGCGCGATGAGTTTTTCGCGCAGGCCATCGGGCACGGTGCCGAGGTCTTCGCCGAGGACGATGGCCTGATGCCGATGGGATTCGAGGGTCAGCAGGCGCAGCAGGTCGTCCACCGGGTAATAGAGGTAGGCGCCGTCGCTGGGCGGCGCATCTTTAGGGATCACCCACAGCCGTTGCAGGCCCATGACGTGATCGATGCGCAGGCCGCCGGCATGGGCGAAATTGGCCCGCAGCATTTCGATGAACGCGCGAAAGCCGTTGCGCACCAGGCCTTCGGGGGAAAACGCGGAAATCCCCCAGCCCTGGCCGGTGCGGTTGAGAATGTCCGGTGGCGCACCCACGGTCAGTGAGGCGAGCAATTCGTCCTGGCGACTCCAGGCCTGGCTGCCGCCACCGTCGGCGCCCACCGCCAGGTCGGCGATCAGGCCGATGCCCATGCCGGCACCACGGGCGGCGGTTTGTGCGCGCTCAAGGCTGCGCGCAATCAGCCATTGGCAGAACGCGTAGTAGCCGATGCGGGCTGAGTTCTCTTCGGCAAATTGCGCCAGGGCGGCACTGCGCGGGTTACGCCATTGCTCGGGCCACTCGCGCCAGTCGAGGTTTTCACCGCGCCTTGCACGGGCTTCCTGGATCGCTTCGAAGCGGCAATGATTTTCCAGCGCTTCGCCACCGGCGTGACGGAAGCTGCTGAAGTCGGCATGCAACGGATGTTCGCCGTGGACGAACCCTTCGTACAAGGCTTCGAGCAACCGGTGCTTGGCCTCGGCGGCCGTGGGCCAGTCAATCAGGGGCAATGTTTCGAGGTGCTTGAGTTCGGCGGCTAGGCCGGTGGCGTCGATCGCGGTGCGCAGGGCACGCTCACCGAGAATCGCCCCGGGCGCCGCGTACAGGCTATTAAGGAACAAACGGCTGGACGGCGAATAAGGGCTGTAACGCTGGGTGTCGCCGCTGAACATCGCATGCAGCGGGCTGATCGCCAACGCTTCGGCGCCCCGTTCTCCGGCCACCCGGGCCAGATCTTCGAGGGCCTGGGTATCGCCGAAACCGCCATCACCGGGGCGGCGTAGCGAATACAACTGCACGCTCAGGCCCCAGGTACGCGGGGTTTGACTGTCAACGGCGTCGCCGACGCTATAGCAGCGCTCGGGTGCCACCGCCAGGGTGAACGACTGATCGTCGATGCTGACATGCTGATAACCCACCGGCACCAAACCGGGTAAAACAGCGTTGTCATCGAGCTTGAGGTTGAGTCGCGAGCCGTCTTCGAGATGGATCTCACACGGGGTCTGCGGTGCGAAGTAGTGGGCCAGATTCAGACCGACGCCAACGTCGCAGGTCAGCAGCGGCGGCAGGTGCCGGGTTTGTTGCACCTGCTGCAGTTGCAGCAGGCTGGCGTCGATTTCCTGGGCGGTGCTGGCGGGATGGCCAAGCCCGCTGAGTACCGAGCGCAGCACCGCCGGCGCGACTTTTTGTGGGCGGCCGTTGGCGTCGATCCAGTCGACGGCCAGGCCTGCTCGGCTGGCCAGTATTTCCAGTTGCGCATCGCTCATGGTCGCTCTCCATCCGGGGGTAGCAAAGGGACTGCGGCTGTGAGGCTGACGAGCGCGCAATACGGGGCAAGGGTGCCCTGATCCAACAGACCGGCCGAGTGCGGCGGGTATTCGAACAGCAACGTCGCGTCGGCCTGTGGGGTGTGGACCACGGGCGCGTCGCGCAGGTTCAGGTCAATGCGCAGCTGACGGCCATCGCCCAGCCGCCAGCGTGCCGTCACCGCGCCTTCGGCCAGTACCTGCGCGCCCAACGCCTGGGTGCCGGGCAGGTGCGGGATGATGTGTTGATGGCGGGTTTGCAGCAGTCGGCGATACAGGTCGTAAACCGGCGGCTGCCGGGTGGCGGTCAACTTCGGCCGCGACGCCTCGAAAGTCTGCATCGCGTTCGGGTCGGGAATCTGCTCGCGTTTGTGCGGGTCGGCAAAGGCGCTGAAGGCGGCGAATTCATTGCGTCGTCCTTCGCGCACCAACTCTGCCAGTTCACCGTGGTGGCTGGTGAAAAACAGGAACGGTTGCTCGGCGGCGAACTCATCGCCCATGAACATCAGCGGGATCATCGGCGACAACAGCAGCAATACGGTGGCGGCGTTGAGGGCCTCGGAACGGGCCAGTTGATGCAGGCGCTCGCCAAAGGCGCGGTTGCCGATCTGGTCGTGGTTCTGCAGGAACAGCACGAAGGCCGTCGGCGGCAAGTGACCGCTTGGCTCACCGCGCGGCGTACCGTGGCGGGTGATATGGCCTTGAAACACGAAGCCCTGACTCAGGCAGCGGGCGAGTTGTTCGGTGGGGTTTTGGGCATAGTCGGCGTAATAGGCGTCGGTTTCACCGGTGAGCAAAACGTGCAGGGCGTTGTGGCCGTCGTCGTTCCACTGCGCGTCGAAACCTTGCTCCAGCAGGCTGGCCTGGTTGTGCTCGTTTTCCGCCATCAGCCACACGTGCCGCGCCGGGTCGATTTGCCGGCGGACCCTTTGCGCCAGCTCTTGCAGGAAGTCCGGGTCGTCGATGGCGTGCACTGCATCCAGGCGCAGGCCGTCGAAACGGTACTCCAGCAACCACATCAGCGCGTTGTCGATAAAGAAGTCGCGCACCTCGTGCCGGCGGAAGTCGAT
This sequence comes from Pseudomonas sp. GM18, assembly GCF_000282195.1. Classification (GTDB taxonomy): domain Bacteria; phylum Pseudomonadota; class Gammaproteobacteria; order Pseudomonadales; family Pseudomonadaceae; genus Aquipseudomonas. The sequence continues at coordinate 56,620 of NZ_AKJT01000041.1, read as the reverse complement.
GGCTGCGCCCCACGGGGTGTGTTGGTCTTCGCGGAAAAAGCCTTTGGCGTAGCGATGCAGGTAATTGCCGTCCGGGCCGAAGTGGTTGTAGACCACGTCGAGAATCACCGCCAGGCCATGGCCGTGGGCCGTGTCGATCAGGTGTTTGAGTTGTTCGGGCGATCCGTAGGAGGCCTGCGGTGCGTAAGGCAAAACCCCGTCATAGCCCCAGTTGCGCTCGCCGGGAAACTGCGCCAGCGGCATCAGTTCGATGGCGGTAATCCCCAGCTCGACCAGCCGCGCCAGATGCTGCTCGACCTCGTTGAAGCCGCCGAGCGCACCGACATGCAGTTCGTAGATCACCGCCTCGTTCCACGGCCGACCCTGCCAGGCGCTGTGTTGCCAGCGATAGGCGAGGGGATCGACCACCACGCTGTGGCTGCCGATATCGCCCGCCTGCGCGCGGGAGGCCGGGTCCGGCACCTCCAGCTCGCCATCGATGTTGTAGCGGTAGCGGGTACCCGCGGGGCAGCGGGTCTTGATCACAAACCAGCCATCGGCCTGAGGCAGCAGTGGCAGGGATTGTCCGTTTTCCAGTTCAAGACTGACGTAAAACGCATCTGGCGCCCACAAGGCAAAACGCGTGTGTTCGGCGTCCAGCATGATTGCGCCGTGGGGCCAGGTCTCAAGGGTCCGTAACGGCATCGTTGAAAACCTCTTACTGTTTGCCCGATTTACCCAGCGCTTTAGCCACCAGTTGTTCGTAGAGTTCGGCGTAGGGTTCGACCGCCTTGCACCAGTTGAAGGGCGCCGCCATGGCCCGGCAACGCATGGCGTTGAGCAGGCCGGGGAAGGCGAACACCTTGAACGCGCGGCTCAGGGCTTCGCGATAGCTCTCCACGGTGGATTCGTCGAAAAGAAAACCGGTCACGCCGTTTTCAATGGTGTCGGCCAGGCCGCCGGTATTGCGCGCCACCGGCAATGAACCGAAGCGCTGGGCGTACATCTGGCTCAGGCCGCAAGGTTCGTAACGCGAAGGCATCAGCAGGAAATCACTGCCGGCAAACATCCGGCGGGCGTCGGTTTCATTGAAGCCGATGTGCACGCCGATTTGCCCGGGGAAGCGCAACGCCAGCTCACGCATGGCTTGTTCTTCTTCCGGTTCGCCACGGCCGATGATCGCAATCTGCCCGCCATTGGCGACAATGTATTCGGCCACCGCTTCGGTCAGGTCCAGGCCTTTCTGGTACACCAGCCGCGAGACCACGGCGAACAGCGGGCCTTCGGAATCATCCAGGCCAAACAGCCGGCGAACGTGCGCCGCGTTGACCGCTTTGCCGTCCCAGTCGCCGATGCCGAACGGGCAGAACAAGTGCGGATCGGTGGCCGCGTCCCAGCTTTCATCGATGCCATTGGGAATCCCGCTGAGCAGACCTTGCTGGGTCTTGGCGGCGAGAAAGCCGTCGAGGCCGCAGCCGAAGGCCGGCGTGGTGATTTCCTGGGCATAGGTGGCGCTGACGGTAGTGATGTGGCTCGAGTAGGCCATGCCGGCCTTGAGGAACGACATCTTGCCGTAAAACTCCATGCCTTCCTGTTGCAAGGCATGCGCGGGGATACCGAGTTCCGGGCATGAGCCGAGGCTGGTGACGCCCTGGTACGCCAGGTTGTGGATGGTGAACAGAGTCGGGGTGCGTTGGCCACGCCAGTGCATATAAGCAGGGGCCAGGCCGGCGGGCCAGTCGTGGGCGTGCACCAGATCCGGGCACCAGTGAATTTGTGCGAGGTTGGCGGCGATATCGGCGGCCGCGAGGCCCAGGCGGGCGAAACGAATATGGTTGTCTGGCCAGTCACGGCCATTGTTGGCGCCGTAAGGCGAACCTTCGCGCTCGTACAGTTCAGGGCAGATCAACACGTAAATGACCAGGCCGTCGGGCATGTCCATGCGCCCGATCTTGCAGGGCGGCAATGCGGCGTGCCCGCCCAGTTCACCGATGATATGAATCGGGTTTTCGCTGTTCAGCACTTGCGGGTAACCGGGGATCAATACCCGGACATCGTGCAGGTGAGCCATGGCTCGCGGCAGCGCGGCGGAAACGTCGCCCAGGCCACCGGTCTTCACCAGATCGGCAATCTCCGAGGTAACGAACAACACTTTCTTCTTGTTGGGATTCTGACTGACTACCGGTGCCAGCGCCTTGGTGACCGGGGCACTGACCGATTTGGCGGTAAGGGCCCCCACGGTACTGGCTTCGCCGACCTGCTGAAGAGCACGTTCTCCCTGAACATCTAACGCCGTACTGATCATATGCATCTCCCCGTGTTGTTGATCTGATTCCAGGCCTGGCACAAACGGTGTTGGCCAATTCCTGTGGCCGGGCGCAAACGCGCTACGCATCGGTGAGCAAGTGCTGCCCATGCGCTGAAGCTCAATGGGTGAAGTGGCTGTTGCAAGGAATGCACCAGTCGCTGTGCCCTACCTTTCAGCTGACCTGAAGCCAGCACCAAAAGTTTCTATTTATTTCACCGAATGACCACTCGGTTTTATTCCCCGAAAACAGTCTAGGCCAGAACCTAGAGGGGGGCGGTCAACCGGACAAATTGTTCGACAATCGGTTGGGAGAGGGTACAAAACACGAGGGCTTTAAGGGGCAGCGCACCGACGAAGTGCAGGTTTGTTTTTTGGGGCGGGTCAAATCGGGACCGGGAGGTCTCGATAGTTGGGCGCTACGGGGAATGGATTGCACCATTGCGGTGCGTATGATTCAGGGCAATGTGGCGGGTTTGAGGGCCTCTTCGCGGTCTCAGCCCAGTAACCGAACCGGCGCCCCGGCCGCCCACGCCTGAATGTCCTCAATCATCTGCAAAAAGAACAGCTGATAGTTCTGTCGGCTGACGTACCCGACATGGGGCGTGGCCAACACATTGTCCAGCGTCCTGAACGGATGATGGCGGGGCAACGGCTCGTGCTCGAACACATCCAGCGCAGCACCCGCCAGGCGTTGTTTCTGCAGTGCCTTGATCAGCGCCGACTCATCGACAATCGGCCCGCGCGCGGTATTGACCAGCCAGGCCGTGGGTTTCATCCAGCCCAGCGCCTGAGCGTCCACCAGCCCTCGGCTGCGCTCGCTGAGTACCAGATGGACCGACAGCACATCGGCCTGTTCGAACAGTTCCTGCTTGCTGACATAGGTCACGCCGACTTCGGCGGCCCGTTCGCTGGTGAGGTTTTCGCTCCACGCAATGACGCGCATGCCGAACACCTGGCCGAATTGGGCGACCCGTTGACCGATGCTGCCCAGGCCGAGGATTGCCAGCGTCTTGCCCTGCAGGTCGCCGCCCAGGCCTTGCTGCCAAAAGCCCGCGCGCAAGGCGTTGGCTTCGGCCACCAGGTTGCGGGTCGCGGCCATGATCAGTGCCCAGGTCAGTTCTGGCGCTGCATGTTTGTAGCTGTCGGTGCCGCAGACCTGGATGCCCAGCGCGGCGGCGGCTTTCAGGTCCAGGGCGGCGTTGCGCATGCCGCCGGTGACCAGCAGTTTGAGGGCGGGCAGGCGGCGCAGCAGGTCCTCGTCAAACCGGGTACGCTCGCGCATCACGCAGATCACCTCGAAGGCGCCCAGGCGCTCGGCCAGGGTTTCGTTGTCGGCGGGGTAGTCATGGATAAAACTCACCTGGCCGATGCTGTCCAGCATCGACCAGTCCACCACGTCGTGTGCCACGTCCTGCCAGTCATCGATCACTGCAATCTGCACCGCCATCAGCCTTACCTCATCAACGAACGGGATTGGTTTTGTTCAGCCAGCCGAGCAACCCATCCAGCCTAGTGTGGCCACGGCCAGCACGCCATAGCGAGCGCCCTTGGCGAGGGTCACGATTATCAGGAAACGCCCCAGCGGTTCGCGCATGACGCCGGCCACCAGCGTCAGCGGGTCGCCGATGATCGGTACCCAGCTCAGCAGCAAGGACCAATGACCGTAGCGCTGATAGTGTTTTTGGGCTTGTTGAAGATGACGAGGGCTGACTGGAAACCAGCGCCGTTCGCGAAACCGCTCGATGCCGCGCCCCAGCCACCAGTTCAGCAGCGAGCCCAGCACGTTGCCCAGCGTTGCCACTGCCAGCAGCGACCAGAGCCAATACCGATCGCTGAGCAACAGCCCCACCAGCACTGCTTCGGACTGCAAGGGCAGCAGGCTCGCAGCGCCGAACGCCGCGAGAAACAGCCCGAAGTAGGCGCCGAGCATCAATGGGCGGGGTAGTCCGCCACCACCACGTCAGTGCCATCCTTTTGCAGGCCGATCACCTGATAGGCGTCGCTCATGCCGTCCATTTCCATGCCGGGCGAGCCCATCGGCATACCGGGGGCGGCAACGCCCAACAGGTCGTCACGCTTGCTCAAGGCCAGCACTTGCTCGGCAGGCACATGGCCTTCGACGAATTTGCCGTTGATCAAAGCGGTATGGCAGGACGCGAGGCGTGGCGGCACGCCGTGTTGTTGCTTGAACTGGCTCATGTCGGCTTCAACGTGGTCTTCGACCTTGAAACCGTTGGCTTCCAGATGGCTGACCCATTTTTTGCAGCAGCCGCAATTGGCGTCGCGGTGAACTTCGATCGGGATCAGGTCGGCGGCCTGGGTCAGGGAGGAGATAAAGAGGGCGCTCAGGGCGGCCAGACGCAGTTGGGTTCGCATGGGGAATCTCGTCTCGGGTTGCGGCCAAAAAGATGCATTTTGACCAGTTTATCCAACAAAGAGACAGGGGATTGTTTCGAAGTAATACAGGAAAGTTCCGCAGCGTTAGCCGCGACGCATTCCCATAGCAGCGGGTGAAGGCTGCGTTCTACTACGAAGCAGTCGCAATATCTGAATTCACGGTACACCCGACAGACTGCGTCAGTAGATGTACCGCTGCTGATACAAACGAACTAACCAAGTCGTACATGGAGATCCGTCTAGTTGTCTGCGTCATTGTCGAAAAGATCTTGCGGGCCAATGAAGCAAGGCATTTTTTGATATGTATCTTAAATGTACAAAAATTGTTAAAAACAGAAATATTTGTTGGTCGCGCTAGTGCGCGCGTCGATACTCGCCCGCACTTAACTCGGTTAAACAAGGAACTTTTTATGGTCGCCTCACAAGGACGTTTGCGTGTTTTGGATGATGGGCATCCGGCCACGCAGTCGGGAGTCCGGTCATGACAATCGGTTACACAGGTAGCTGGACGAGCAAGGCGGGATTACTGGTCAGGGACGCGGGCAGCAGCAAGCCTGTCACCCATAGCGCCAGGGTCAAGCAGATGCTGGCAATGGTGGGAAGCAATCCGAATGTGCTGAACACGGCGAAAATGGATGAACAGAAACTGCACCGGAACATCAAGGGCTTCGACCCGGAAAATGTTTCCGCCAAACAACTGGGTAATCTCAGTGCATTCTTGAGAAGCAAAGGCCTGATTTCCGATATTACTTCGATGACCTTGCTGAATGCCGGTGACAAGTTCGACCGGTTTGGCGTACAGAAAGACCCGGATGCGAAGTTTAATGCACTGGAATATTTCGCCACACAACTGGACGCGATCCAGAGCAACAGCATCAAGGGTGACAAGTACGCCGCTGGCTTGATCCCGGAATACAAGACGGCGATCTACGTACTGCAGAACCTGCAAACTTACGGCAAGGGCAACGGGACAACGGTCCCCAATGACAAGGGCGTCAAATCCAGGGCCTGATGCTTGGCAGCGTTGGCCCGCTCGAACTGTCGAGCGGGCCAGGCAACGGCTACCGGTCGAGTAACTTCATGACCTCTTCTGGGTAGCGCAAGCCAGCGGTGGCATTGGCCGGGAATATCGCTTCAAGGGCCAGCAACTCTTCGCGACTCAGCTTCACCTCCAGCGCGGCCACATTTTCTTCCAGGTATTTACGCTGTTTGGTGCCCGGAATCGGGATCAGGTAATCCCCTTGAGCCAAGACCCAGGCCAAGGCCAGTTGGCCGGCCGTCACGCCCTTGTCGGCGGCCAGCGTTTGTACCTGCTGCACCAGCAACAGGTTTTTGGCAAAGTTTTCCCCTTGGAAACGCGGGCTGAAGCGACGGTAGTCGTCGGCGGCGAAGTCATCCGGGCTTTGCAGTGCCCCGGTCAAAAAGCCTCGGCCCAACGGGCTGTAAGGTACAAAGGCCACGCCCAGGCGCTGGCATGCGGCCAGGCAACAGTTCTCTTCCTGATCGCGACTCCACAGCGAATATTCACTTTGCAGGGCGCTGATCGGATGAACCTTGTTCGCTCGCTCCAGTGTGGCAACCGAGGCTTCACTCAATCCCAGGTAACGCACTTTGCCGGCCTTCACCAGTTCGGCCATGGCGCCGACGGTTTCCTCGATGGCCACCTGCGGATCGATGCGGTGCTGGTAATACAAATCCAGGGTTTCCACGCCCAGGCGCTTGAGGGTGCCGTCGATCGCCGCGCGAATGTATTCCGGACGACCGTTGACGCCTCGCGCACCGGGGTTGGACGGGTCGCGGACAATGCCGAACTTGCTGGCCAGAAACACCTGGTCACGCTTGCCGACAATCGCCTTGCCGATCAGCTCTTCGTTGGTGTGTGGGCCGTACATGTCTGCCGTGTCGAGCAGGTTGATCCCCAACTCCAGCGCGCGATGCAACGTTGCCGTGGCTTCGCGGGTGTCCACACCCGTGGTGTAGAAATCGGTCATGCCCATGCAGCCCAGACCGATGGCTGATACCTGTGGTCCGTTCTTGCCCAGTTGACGTGTTTGCATGAAATGAACTCCCTGTGGATGTGGGCGCTTAGTGTCGATCTCGACAGAACGAAGATAAACCGGCTAAAAGTGCTATCACTGTTCGTAATTTCTAAATAATCATCGAGTCCTGACCGTGGATCGTTTAAACGCCATGCGTGTGTTCACGCGAATCGTCGAGCTGGGCGGCTTCGCCAAGGCGGCGGACAGCCTGCAATTGCCGCGTGCCTCCGTAACCATTTTGATCAAGCAACTTGAGGCGCATCTGGGCGTGCAGTTGCTGCAACGCACCACTCGGCAAATCAGCCTGACGCTCGATGGCGCAGCCTATTACCCGCGTTGCGTGCGGTTGCTGGCGGATCTGGAGGAAACCGAAGCTGTATTCTCCGCTGCTCGCCACAACCCCAAAGGGCTGCTGCGAGTGGATATGCCGGCGGGAGTGGGGCGTTTGATCGTGATCCCGGCATTGCCGCAATTCACTGCACGCTATCCCTTGATCGAGCTGGAAATCGGTTTGAATGACCGGCCTGTGGATCTGATCCGCGAAGGTGTCGATTGCGTGTTGCGGGGCGGCTCGGCCCTGGACGACTCACTGGTGGCGCGGCCGCTGGCCACGCTGGATCAGGTCACGTGTGCGAGTCCCGAATACTTGCAGCGTTGTGGGACTCCGCTATGTCTGGAGGACCTGAAGGGGCATCAGATGGTGGAATACTTTTCCAACAGCACAGGCAAACGCTACGGACTGGAGTTCGTTGTCGATGACCAGCTGCGGCTGATCGACCTGCCCAAGCACGTCTCGGTCAACAGCTCCGATGGTTATCTGGCGGCGTGTGAGGCGGGGTATGGTCTGGTCCAGGCCCCGTACTATCACGTTGCCCGCCAGTTGAAGGAGGGGCGTTTGATCGAGGTCCTGAGGGATGTGCCGCCACCGGGTATGCCGCTGACGGCGCTCTATCCTCCTCACCGCCAGTTGTCCCGGCGGGTGCGGGTGTTCGTCGACTGGATGGTGGAGCTCTGTTCCCAGCCGGCTAATGGTTTTTATAGAAAGGGCTCACGCGGCTGAGCGGGCACCCAGGGGGGCGTCTGTTTTCGTGACGGTTGCGTTCTGCTGCAAATCTTCATGCAACTGTTGCATGTACGCGCAGTCCAGATCGAGGGATCGAACCTGCACGCCCCGATGAAACAGCGCGAACCAGCCATTGTCACTTGATGTAGGCATCAGGCCGGTAAAGGCGAAGCCCAGCGCCGAAAAGCTGCGCAAGTCCTGGGCGAAGTGTCGGGACAGTTCGAGTCGTGCCGAGATCAGCCAGTGCCTGGGCAGTCGCCAGAGTTGATCAAGCAAATCTTTGTTCAAGCGCTGAATGACTATGTCGACTCGATGCTGATTTTGCTCGATTTGCAAGGGCATCGCGAGGCGCGGCGTGTCCTGGTGAGTTCCGAACACCGAGCACAAGTGCTGCATGAGCGCTCGGCAGCTTTCGGGCCAAGGGATGTCGGGGAGCGGCCGTGCGTGTCCTTCGATGACATGGCAGCCCATCACCATGGTTTCCAGGAGTGGTTTGGCCAATGGCGAAGGGACGTAATCGGGAAGCAGTCCAGTGCTGTGAAAACCGATTTTTTTTGCCATGCGTTGCGTGTAGGGATGGTGGGTCACTTGCTTGATCGAGACGTTTTTAAGCCCCAGAGAACCTGCCTGCCTCAGCAGTTCGCGGCTCAGGCGGGTCGCGAGACTCTGTCCCCGGGCAGCGGGATGTACCACGGTGAGGGCCAGTTCCGCGGTATTCGAAGGCGTGTCGCGTCGCAACGCGGCATGCCCGAGAACGTTTGCATCGTCCACAGCCAGCATTGATTGCCAGTGACCCTCGGCATTGTGCTGACTGATCATGTTCGGCAGGTAAACATCCGGCTGAGGGTAATCATCGCCGTAGACTTCTTGAAACAATCGGCTCACTGCGTCTGCGTCGCTGGGGTGGTAGGGGCGAACTGTCAACCGGGTCATCACGCGAACTCCAGCCGGGGAACGTCATACACTCGCAAATCCAGCACCCGCAGCTGTTTGCCCGAACGCGGGTGAAGCTTCAGGTCTGTGGTTGCGCAGGACAATACTCGAAACTCCAGCAAACCCTCGCGGCTCAGATCGTCGATGGCGGGGTAGTGGGCAAGCAGCGCTTCACGCAATGCGCGGAGCACCGGTTCGACGTCCTGTAACTGAAGTTCAGGCACCCACTTCACGCTCAACACATCCTTGGGGCCGGTCTGTTCGATCAGCAATTGCCATTGTTCGCTGTGCGCTACACGCTGAACGATCTCGTGTATTTCTTCGGTGAACAGCGACAGCACACCGACTCGTATTCGTTGGCTGTGGGCACTGCGCCCTTTGAGCGCGAATTTACGCCTCGGGGTTGCGGCCGGCTCACGCCAACAGGCACGGTCACCCACCGGGTAACGCAGCAGCGGCATAAGCCGGCGTGTCAGGTTGGTCAGTACCAACAACCCGGTGCGATCGCATTCTTCAATCACTTCACCGGTGTGTTCGTCGACGATTTCCAGCAGGGTTTGCTGTTCGAACACTCTATGTTCGCCTAATGCACAGTCGCGAGCGCTGGCGCCTATGAGTCCGGCGTCTACGCTTGCATAGCCAATGGAGGCGATACGGGCGTTGGGAAACACTTCTGCGAGGATTGCCAACTGCGGGGCAAACAGGCTTTCACCTCCATACAACAGCGTCTCGACCCCGCACAACACACGCCGATGCTGCGCCAGGTAGGCGCAGAATCGCAGCAGTTGTGCCGGCACTCCGGCCAGAACGTTGATCCGATACCGCTCTATGGCATCCGCCAATACGTCCGGCTCGACACTTCCGGTAAACGGAAACTCACAGATGGATCGCTCGACATGGGCCAGGGAGTCGTGGACGAACAGAAAGCTGGCGTAGAGATCCCCTGAAAAAAACAGGTTGGCAACCCGGTCGCCGTTGTTCAGTTGAGCTGAGAGGCTGGCGCCGAACGTGCTGACAAAGGCATGCCATTCCTCGTGGGAGTAAACCGCAAGTTTGCCTTGGCTGGTCGAGCCTCCGGTTTTAAATACCAGTGCGCCATCGACATCTCCGGTCAGGACTGGCCAATGACTCAAGTCGTTACTACCGGACCAATAGTCGGCCACATGGGTTAATGGCAGATCTTTTAAAGTAAGCCCGTTCGCGGGCAAGTGTTCCAGATGTTTACGGTAGAAGTTGGAGTGTTGTCTTATATAAGGTACGAGTTGTTCAAGCGAATAAGTTGGCTTCACGGGATTCTCTTTTATAGTGGACGTCTTGCGTCGACTTTTTTATTTTCGTTGATCGATAATTAAGGGGGTTTTGCCACTGTGTTTGTTTCGGGTGAATGCTTGTTCAGCGCATGTCGTCACCTCCACAATTAAAAGTTCAGCGCTCACCGCATTCGCCAAGGCTTCGTGGGTCAGCAGTTTTTCGTGTACCCACGCGGCGTCTGCATCTGCGAGAACGTGCATTCGCTCGATCCCGTCGGTGGTGTGGTCCAGGACCACTTGAATGGGGGATCCCACACTAAGTTCCAGCGCCGCAGGCGCAATGAACTCCGTGCCAATGCGCACCAGTTTGCCGTGCCGCTGCAGCAGTTCGAATCGTGGCGTCTCCAGTCCGCAAGGGCAGGCTCCGGATATCCAGCGGCCGGTGTCGCCGATGTCATATCGGTGCACGCGCTGACCTTGCCGGGCGCGGGACGTAAACAGCAGGCGGCCGATCTCATAGGCCTGTACCGGCACATCCTGTTCGAGCTGAACGATTTCCAGATGCTGGGTTTCGCTCATCAAATGGAATACGCCGTCCGCCGTTGCCTGGCAGGCATGCCCCAGGGGGCCTGCATCGACGGAGCCATAGATGGCGGAGCGAATCGTCGACACCCCACAGCTTTCCATCAGGCGCCGACTGGCTTCTCCCGGATGTTCGCCGCCCAGGAACACTTTGCCGATACCGGCATAAGCGCGAAGTCGGGCCTGCTCTTTGAGAAACAGGCGATGCAGCGTGCTGGGCATGCCGATCAGCACGGTGACACGCTGCTCCACGATCAGTCGGGCGATTTCGCTGAAGTCATCGTCCTGTGGAGCCCCCATGGGCAAATGCACAACACCCATCTGTTCAAGAATGTTGGAAAAACTGAAAAAACCACCATAAAGGTTGCCGCCGTAGAACAGGTTCATCACCCGATCCTGTGACGGATCGAGCCCGACGGAAAACATGCCATCGGCTGCGGCGCGCATTTGTCGTTGAAAGTCTTGATAGCTGAAGCCAGCCAGCGCCGGCGTCCCGCTGCTACCGCCGGAGCGGAAATACAACTGTGCTGCGGATCCGATCGGCTGGGCCATAAAAGTGTCTTTGTCCATGATCGGGTCATTGGATGTGTCGGGGGCGGGTGGAACCGGGTCGAGCGTTGCACGGCCCGACGACACATGGGGGGGCAAACTCACCGAGAGGCGGCGACTCAGGCGCGACAGCGCGTAGACGCCATCGTGGGGCTCACCGGTGTATCCGTCATGGATCGACTGGCAAGGCGCAATGCGACTGACGCCCGCATTGACCAATGTTCGAACGAGCTCGGGCGTTTCTGTCGAGGGACACATCAACGCGCAGCTTTGCAGGAAGTTGCGCCAGGGCTGCAGTGTCTCGGCGAGCAGATGCTGCGGAACCGGTTTGAGCACAATCGTACGAAACAGCGGTGACGGCGCGAGCGTTTGATGGTGCTCCCAGATAACACGCCATCCGAGGCCGGTCCACACCTGGCCGGTCTGATTGGCAAAGCACTGATCGAGCCGTGCCATGGCGGTGCGGGTGGTAATTTCCGATGCTTCCTGATCTGTCGGCGTTAACGCCGGCCAATGTGGCGCGCGACGGTTGAAGGCTTCGGCCAGTCGATCTCCGAGGCTCTGCAAGACGGCCGGATCGTTGCTGTCCACCAGTACCCACTGAGGGCTGGAACACGCTTGTTGATCCAGTCGACAGACTTCATCCACCAATGCATCGAGCGCCGAAGGCGTCGCGGCGTCAGATGACAGGTAGGCGAAGCTGATCTTGTGTCCCCAATCGATCCAGCGACAGCCGGACGGGATCTGCTGACGGATCGATTTAAGCGCTGCTTCCCCGCCCCAGGCGGACACCCCATCGGCCTTGGCGCAGAGTTGAGCGATATGAGAAGTGTCCACCGGCAGAACCGCTACGAATTCGGCCAGTCTGCCGCTGGTGTCGCACCGCACAAGGGCGGCGAGTAACTGCGCGGTCAGCCCCTGATCGCTGGAGCTGGGGCGAAGCCAGTTGATGTTGCCGGCCAGCAGGCTTTCGAGTACCGCGAAGAACGCCAGCATCGGTGCGTTGCCCGGGGTGATATGCACCACCAGCCCTAATGGATGCCAGCTTTCGAAGCTTGGCTGGCGGTAGTCGATACGCCGCAGCGAACGCGGTTGCGGGCCCAATTCCCGCTCAAGCTTGGTGCTCAGGTTGCTGTGTTGGCAGAAATCGATAAGCCCTTGATATTGATCGTCGTCGAGGGACAGATCCAGGCTACGAGTTTGCAACTGCGCCGCAAAGCGAGCGGCGGATTCGATGACGGTCTCGTTATGGATCGGTGCAGAAAGCAGTCGAGGCAATGATTCTTGAAGGAGTTGCAGGGCGCTTTCCGGGGTGACGTCATCACGCAACTGGCCATTGATCAGGTACATATCAAGCCCCCCCGATCAGTTCTGACGCGGCCATGGCACAGCTGCGACTGGCGCTGGTGCCGGCACGTCCATGCAGTTCGAACCAATCGGTCGTCAGGCCGCATCCGCAACTGGCGCCGGGGTGCAACGTTGCCAGATCGCCCATGACCACCGCATGAGCAGGGCTTGAGGAAATGTAGGGGGAGACGAATTCCAGCAAACCGCGCTGGCCGTAGGGCTGGACAGTGAAATCGGATGGGTTGCGCACGAAAACCTTCGAATAAATCGGTACATGAAAATGATGATGGGCACACTGGATATAGGGCACGGCATGCTCTACGGCGCCGTAGCCGTCCCGACAGCGGGACAGGTCGATACCCAATTGCCGGTTGATTCGGGCATACAACTGATGCAGGGGAATCTCCTGTGCCGCCTGGGTCTTCCAGCCGCCTCCCAGAAACACCAGTGACTGGGCAGGCAACTGCAAGTCGGCCACGCCGGTGTCTTCCATGTGTTGCAGTGCATGGAAAAGGAACGCCGGAAAACCGAGAATGCGAACGGGCAATCCTTCCTCGGCAAACTCCTGCAGGGCGCGAATCACACCGAAGAGGTCGAACTCGTGGCCTTTGCCGGTCAGGCGCAATCCGTAAGCGACTCGGTTGACGGGGGCATAGCTGCACAGAAATTGATCGGTATAGGCCGTGCCCAGGGTGATGACCGCCTCGGGTTCGTAGCTCAGAAGCAAATAATTGCAGGGGCTGTCCGGGGTGTCCCAGCCGTAATGGCGGAAAATGTGGCTCACCATGCCTTGGGCGGCGACCATGCTGCGATGGTCGTAGCGCATGCGACTCTTCTGACCGCTGGTGCCGGACGAGGTCATCTCCAGCGCGTCTTCGCCTGTGGTGCCGAGCAGCAAATGACGTTTGAAGTAATTGGCGAAAATCGGCGGCAACCTTGACCAGTCATCCAGCGTCTCGAGGGTGCGGGCATCAAGGCCATTGGCGTTCAGCCAGCGTTCGTAGCCAGGTGTGTGGTGGCAATGAAACAGGCTGACTTCAGCCATGGCCCGATCGAACAGGCCTTGCGGCACGGAATCCGGGCAATAGGGTTGTGTCAACGCGCAAAGCGCATCGGTGTGGGGTAGATGGATCATCAGAGAACCTATGGTGTGGTGTCAGACGGCATGAACGATGTGAGAGCGCTGCAGGAACAGTCGCAAGGGGACGAGGCACAAGAGCCCCGAGAAACCGGTAAGCAAGGCGAAGGTTTCAAGACTGTCACCGGCCCCCAACACGGCGATAATCGAGCCACCACCCCCCATGACGACAATGGAGATCATGCCGATCATGGCCGACACCAGGCCTTTGCTGTCGTCGCTGGAGAACAGTGCTAGCCGGTACAGCGCGGCATTGCTCATGCCAAGACCGACGGCGTAAAGGGACAGGCAACTGATCAATAGAGCTGTTGAATTACCGATAAAAGCGATGACGGCCAAGGCGATGAGGCCACCGCAAAATGGCCAGAGTGCGTATCGAATCAGTTGGGTCAGTTCAGTCTTGGCAATCAGTCGGTTGAGTATCAGATTGCCGAGAATGACGGCCGCAAATACCGGGATCTGCCACAGGCCATAGTGCAGGGTAGAAAGCCCCTGGTTTTGGATGAGCAAGAGCGGCGCCAGCCCGATCCAGGCAATCAGCGGCAAGCTCATCAGCCCCAGGGCGACGGTAGCGCTCAGAAATGGCGGGTTGGTGAGCAAGGCTGTGTAGCGGCGCAGCGTACCGCCCCATTCAAACGGCACAGCGGCCAGTCGCTGTCCGTCATGGCGCAAGGTGCCCACCGTTTCCGGCATGAACAGGTAAAGCCCGAGCCAGACTATCGCGCCGCCGACTCCCAAGAGTAAAAACAGCTCCCGCCAGGAGAGCCACTCCAGCATCAGGCTGCCGAGCAAGGGCCCCAGCAGCGGGGAGAGCAGCGCAACATTTCCCAGCAACGCCATGATTTTTACTGCATCGGCTTCGCAGAAGACTTCTTGCAGGGCTGGATAGCTCACCGCAATGATGAATCCCAATCCCATACCTTGAATCAGCCGCAAGCCGTTGAAGGCAAGAATGCTCTGCACGTTGAACGCAGCGGCGCAGGCGAAGGCGAATCCAGCACAACCGATGAGCAGCGTCCTGCGACGTCCGAAGTGATCTGACAACGGACCGATCAACCATTGCAAAAGAATGCCCCCTGCCAAATAAAGATTGAAGGCGTAAGGAACATGGCTCGGACTGGCATTCAATTGATGGGTTACGGTCAACATGGCCGGCATGATCATATCGCTGGCCATATAAGTCAGAAGTTCGAAGAAAGTGATCGCAAGGCAAAACCCAAGTAATCGAGGCGGACTTATTTCTATTAAAGGTTTGCGCATGACGTTCCTGTTGGTGCTGGAAGTTTGATAAGACAGCAGGAAAAGAATAGTCATGATCTATTAACGGTTTCATTGGCTTATTTGAAACTGAAAGTTTCAAAGCTTTTCGTTGTGTGTCTGGCTGGGGGTGGATGAAAAAAAGAGTAGGGTTTTGTAAATAAATGGAATAAGAATAATGTTATACGAAAAATTCCCGCTATAGGGCGGATGTTTGTATATGGCTTGTAGGAAAAGTTCTTTGTCTTGTGGGGAATAGTCGGTTATTCAGTCATCAAGAAAACAGCTTCATGTTATCGATGCTGATAGCAACCTTGGCCACTACGGTCATAATGGTGGCTGCCATGCGACCAGAGGAATCAGCAATGTGATTCGAAGGAAGCATTTCAAAAACCTCATGGTTATCGCCGCAATGAAGTCAAAACGCTTCATCGACTGTAAGATGAGGTCCCGTTTGAAGCCCCACATTCGCGCAGAACGGTAGGGGCTTGGTACACAACCGGATACAGCCCGGATACATTTATTGGTTCAGGAACCCGTAATGACCCAGTCACAACGTTTGAAATACTCGATTCTGATTTCCCTGGTGGTACTGGGGATCATGTTCGGCCTTTCCTGGCTGCAAAACGCAGGGTTCATCAGCGAGAAGCTGTTCCAGTACATCGCCATTGGCGTGGCGGTGATCGTGGTGGTCATCAATGGCGTGATGCGTCGCAAGGTCAAGCCTTGAGCGACGCCTGCTGGCCTGATTGCTCACCATGAAGGACGGCGACAGCCTGTGGATGCAGGCTGTAGCTTTTGTCCGGATTGAGCGTGATCACACCTTCACTGCACAAGCGCTTCAACACTTCGCGGACACTGAGAAAGGACAGGGGAATGTCCAGGTCCAGCAAATGACTGTGCACACCGCGCACACCCAGGCTGCGGTCGCTTTCAGCGGCGCTCAGCAAGGCGTCGATGACTTTCAGGCGAACCAGGCTGGTCCGCAGGCCAAAGCACTTGAGCAGAAACCTGATCCGTTCGTTGCCCTGGCGTTCGGTGTGTTGATTGAAAACGCCGGAGCTCATGGCGCTGCCCTGTGGTGCGTGGCTACCATCCGTTGGCAGTTGCGGGTTATGCATGCAAAAACTCCTTTTCAGAGCCTGATCATGAAAATGTGATGGGTGCTCTCAATCAATAAGACGAACGAGCCGGGAAATAATGAAGACCTGCATGTAGAAAATTTGTCGCCGCGACGTCAGCGCTCTGTGAGATGGGCGGGGGGGAAGCCCTCAAAGGCCTAAACTTTTGGTCATTTGCTTCGTTTTTCGGAAGACGCATTGCGTGTCAAACGTCTTTTCGATCAGGAGCGAGCGTGATTATTTCCAGGCAGTTAACCAGGTTGAGTCTTGCGGGTGTGTTTCTGGGGCTGAGCCTTGCGGCGAACGCGCGCAGCCAGCCAGAGCAGGCGACGGCCGACATCCGTCGTACCAGTTTCGGCGTACCGCATATCCGTGCCGAAAACGAGCGCGGGCTCGGCTATGGCATTGGCTATGCCTACGCTCAAGACAACTTGTGCTTGCTGGCCAATGAGATCGTTACCGTCAATGGTGAGCGTTCACGGTATTTTGGCCCGGATCAGGTGACGGTCGAAGAGCGCGGCAACCTGGCCAGCGATCTGTTTTTCAACTGGCTGAACACCCCCGAAGCTGTCGCCGGTTTCTGGCAGGCGCAAACACCTGAAGTCCGTGAACTCATTGAAGGTTATGTGGCGGGTTACAACCGCTCGCTGACAGAGCGTCGGGCGCAGGGGCTGCCGCAGCAATGCCAGGGCGAATGGGTACGCGTGATTACCGCTCAGGACCTGGTCAAGTTGACTCGTCGTTTGCTGGTCGAAGGCGGCGTGGGCCAGTTTGCCGAAGCACTGGCCGGCGCGACTCCGCCTAAAGCCGTCGCTCATGCGGCAGGCGACCCGGCGTCGTTCCAGCTGGCGGCTTCGCGCCTGCAACGCTTCGCACTGGATCGCGGCAGCAACGCCGTGGCGGTCGGCAGCGAGCGTTCGTTCAATGGTCGCGGGATGTTGCTGGCCAACCCGCATTTCCCTTGGGTGGGCGGGATGCGTTTCTATCAGATGCACCTGACCATTCCCGGCAAACTGGACGTCATGGGCGCCGCGTTGCCCGGTCTGCCGATGATCAACATCGGGTTCAACCAGCATTTGGCATGGACCCACACCGTCGATTCCTCCAAGCACTTCACCCTGTATCGCCTGCAACTCGACCCCAAGGATCCGACCCGCTATCTGCTGGATGGCAAGTCCTTGCCGATGAAAAAGCAGACGCTGGCGGTCAGTGTGAAGCAACCCGATGGCCAGACCCGGGAGATTTCCCATGTGGTTTACAGTTCGCAATTCGGCCCGATTGTGCAATGGCCCGGAAAACTGGACTGGAACACTCAGTTTGCCTACAGCCTGCGCGATGCCAATCTGGATAACGACCGGGTCTTGCAGCAGTGGTACACGATGAACCGTGCTGTCAGCCTCAAGGATTTCCAGGCATCGGTGCACAAGATTCAGGGGATTCCGTGGGTCAATACCCTGGCGGTGGACGATCAGGGGCAGACGCTATACATGAACCTGTCGGTGGTGCCGAACGTCAGTGCCGACAAGTTGGCCAAGTGCAGCGATCCGCGGGCCGGATTGCAGATGATCCTGCTCGACGGCTCCAACAGCGCCTGCGCCTGGGACATCGACCCGCACGCCGCGCAGAAAGGTATTTATGCGGCAGACAAATTGCCGCAACTGCTGCGCAAGGATTTTGTGCAGCATTCCAACGATTCGGCCTGGATGGCCAACCCGGCACAACCGCTCACCGGTTTCTCGCCGTTGATCAGTCAGGACAGCCAGCCATTGGGGCTGCGTTCGCGCTTCGCACTGGAGCGCCTGGGCTTTTTGAACAAGGCGGGTCCCATAGCGGCGGCGGATCTGCAACACATGGTGATGGACGATCAGGTGTATCAGGCGGCCCTGGTGATGCCGGACCTGCTGCAATTCTGTGCTGCGGACCTCGGCCCCGATGCGCCGACGCTGATGTCGTTGTGTGCCAGTCTCAAGGCTTGGGATCACCGAGTGAATCTGGACAGTGGGTTGGGCTTTGTGCATTTTCAGAACGTCATGCAGGCGTTGCAGCAAGTCCCTGACCTGTGGCGTGTGGCGTTCGATCCGAAGGATCCGCAAACCACACCGCGTGGCCTGGCAATCGAACAGCCGGAAGTCGCCAAAGCGGTTCGGGCGGCGATGCTGGCCTCGGTAGAAAAGATCAAGACCCTTGGCCTGAAGGCTGATAGCCGCTGGGGCGATATCCAGGTGGCCAGCAGTGGCGGTCAGCAGACGCCGATCCATGGCGGGCCGGGCACGCTGGGTGTGTATAACGCCATTCAAAGTGTGCCGAGAACCGACGGCAAGCGGGAAGTCGTCAGTGGCACCAGCTATTTGCAGGTGGTGACGTTCGATGACAAGGGGCCGCAGGCTCAGGGTTTGCTGGCATTCTCGTTGTCCAGTGACCCAGCGTCGAAGTATTCCCGGGACCAGACACTGGCCTTTTCGAAGAAACAGTTGAGTGTGCTGCCGTTCACCGAGCAGCAGATCATGGCTGATCCGCAGTACCAGGCTCAGACGATCCGTGAGCAGGATGAGAAAGCAGGGAAGATCGCCGCGCAATAACAGCGATAGCGTCCAAATGAAAAATGAAGGCCGCACCCCATAGGGGGCGCGGCTTTCAGCTTTTTGGGACTTGCTGCGGAATCGAATTGAGAACCGGATTGCCGTCCTTGTTACGGGTCAGGTAGACCGGCAGCACCCTGGGCAGCGAAGCCACCAGGTTGTCGACCTCTTTGATGTTGTAGATGCCGCCGAGGCGAATCGAGCCGGTGCTGTGGTCCGCGATCATTACTGGTTTGTTCAGGTAACGATTGATCAAGGGCAGGGCGTCGGTCAGCGCCAGATCATCGAGCACCAGTTTGCCGCTGCGCCAGGCCAGCGACTGGTCGTTGGCATAGGTCTGGCTGATTTGCGGCGTGAAGTCGCCGTGCCTGTAACGTGCCTGCATCGCAGGTTCCAGGCGCAGGCCGTCGCCGGGCAGGGCATCGTTGCTGGTTACCAGCACGGAACCCTCGATCAGGTTCACGCGGACTTGGTCTTCATACATCCAGACGTTGAACCGGGTGCCGGTGACGCGAATACTGCCGTCGGCCGCCTTGACGATGAAAGGGTGCTGCATGTCATGGCTGACGCTGAAGAAGGCTTCGCCTTTTTTCAGCGTGACACGACGCTGATCCTTGTAATTGCTGAACGTCAGTTCACTGCCCAGGTTCAGTTCTACCTGGCTGCCGTCGCTCAGGGTGACCTGACGAACATTATCGGTTGCCTCGAAATGCTGGTAGGCATTGGGCAGCCATCCAAGGTTCCACCCGGTATACGCCGCCAGTGGCAGCGCCAGGGCGCAGACGGTGGCTGCAAGGCCGAAAGTGCGCCAAGGCGTTGCCGGTTTGACCCGAACAGCGGGCACAGAGGATTCCGCACGAGGCAAATCCCCCGCAACATCCCAGATCTCCAGCATGGCTTCGTACTCGAAGGCGTGCAGCGGATGGGCATCACGCCATTGCTCGAACGCCAGGCGTTCTTCAGCCGTGCAGTCGATGGCGTGCAGACGCATGCACCAGTGCGCAGCGGCATCGGTGATGGCGTCGTATTGGGCTTGCGAGAGAGAGTGGTCGGTCATTGACTCATCCTGGTTTCCTGCATTCTAACCTTGAGGGCAAGTCTGCGAGAACAGCCGTCATGGCAATTGCCCATCAAAGTCGCACTTATTTTTATGACTCAAGGCGTGCTGGTGTGCAATTGGCGCCCTAACTGAGCGATTAGCCAGGACACGCTATCGGCGTTGCCGAGTTGCACGGCCAGTCTGGCCTTTGAGTCCTTCATGAAGCGCTTGCGGGCTTCGACCAACGTCGTTTCACCCGTTAATCTCAAAACAGTTTGCAGTTGCCGATCAGTACTCCCGTTAGTGGTACTGCCAAAATCCTCCCACAGCCCGGAATCGGCATTGTGGAACGCGAAGAGTTGGGTCAAGGGCGACTTGCTCGACAATGCGGTTCGCTGAACGTCAGTCAATGTTTTTTTGAGCGCCCTGGCCCGGGTGCTGGACGTTTCTATCAAGTCGGCAAAAGGTCTGGAGGGGTCGAGATAACCGAGGTCTTCTGTGTCGCATACAATGTGCGACAGCTCGTGAATCAAGGTGGCGGCTCGGGCATGAGGCCGGATGGGGAAGGATGCATCAGACATGTAATTGCGGTAATGGTCAAAATTCGGGAGAAAGAATTTCTCTGCCAGATAGACTTTCCGCTTGCGGTCCCCAGGAATCGTGAAGGCGAAAGTATGTTCCCGGCCTTTATGGGTTCTCCCGACCACAAATCGATTGGACTTCGCTTCCCTGAGTGTGGGATCCAACAAAGCGCCAAAAACATCGCCGACGACTTTCTCGAGCATCGTCACATGCTCGGGAAGCACTGTCGGTACATCGAGAAATTCCATAATAAGCTGATGTACAGGCGTGACTTTTTTACCCGGGGTTCTGAGTAGCTGCAGATTGCGAAAAGCGTTCCAGGCATACGTGGTCGCCAGGTCCAGGCCTTCGTCGATCAGGCGCGCCCTGACGGGAAACATCGAGCGGATCTCTGCCATCCCATTGGCTTCGACATTCATGCCGCCTCTTACTGCAAGCGCTGTCTCCAATCGGTTGAGCAGGCTGTAGCGCGGATTCAGCGTTTCCAGATCCAGCACCCATTGCTTGGAGGTGTTCTGGCGTAGATCGGGACCATGGGCATCGTTGCTGCCGATGCGCCAGAGCGCACCCCGTTTTTCGACTGGATAGACTTTGCCTTCAACCGGGCCATAGTGTTTTTTTGTCGTCGGATGGGTATAGAGCCCAAGCGTCGGGTTCAGCGTCAACGAGCCCAGATCGACATCGGGACTCTCATAGCGCTGCAAGCGAGTGCGTTCGGGCGCTGTGATGTCGATGTCTTGCCATTTTGACCGTGTGCCGGCTGTTACTGGCGCCGGCTCACCCACGGTCGAAGACAGCGTTGCCTGGTCCTCCATCGATTGACGCAAGGTGGCGAGTTGCGCAATGCCGCTGATGAATGCCCTTATCGCGGCGCCCCACTTGTGCGTTTGCAGGTCTTCGGCGGATTGCTTGATGTCCTGGTAGCTGCGCCATACCGTGATCGGGTAAGCGAGCTTGCCCATGAAGAACGTATAAGCCTCCTGCAAGTCCTCGCCCAATACGTGCCTGATGGTTGCCCATTCGCCCTGAGCATTGTTGTCTGACTGACACCCCAGTAAACGGGCGAGTAACTCGGCATTGTCGTTGAACAAATGCCTGAACAGGTTTCCCTTGATTGGAGTGGACGCCAGGGTGACTTCGCTCAGGTGATTACCGGTGGTCGCCATCCGGTTTTTCAGGAGGGTCCGATCAGCCTGCGGCAGATTCATGAGTACCCAGTCGTGCAGCGCGCCCTGGGCCTTCATTTCTGTCAGCAGTTGTTGTTCATTTTCATATTCCTTGACCCCGTGCCGAGGACTATAGGGCGCTAAAAGGACCTGCGGTCCTGCGCTGTCCTGCGCTGAGCCGATCAGATAGAGGCCTGGCACTTTGAGTGTTTGTCCGCTCTTGATGCCTATGAGTTCAAGTGGGCGGATGATCGCCTTTGCGCCATCGACGGCGGCACGGGCGATGGCGTCGGGCATGTCCATGATTTGCCGGAGCAGATCAAATCCTGCCTCGCTCAGGCGCTCCTGAAGTTTTTCCGAATGGGCATAATGCATCAGTTGCCACGGTAATTGTGTGGCGAAACGCTTTCTGCGATCCGCCGCGCCGGGGTGCGTATCGGCAAACGCTGCGCTCAATATCGCTTGCTGATGCTCGCCCGGCTTCAGGTTACGTATCAGGCTTTTGATGTAGTTTTCGTCCATGGCGTCCGGAATCGCGGTGGCATTTAGCGACACCAGTTTGAAAGCGGCGTGTTCCAGATCCTTGATGTGGGTCAACGCAAACTCGGTCAGGGTGTGTATCACCGTCCCGGATGTCGCTCGTGGGCTGATGTGTACCTGGACGTTGTCCGGATCTATGTCGAAAGTGTCTGCCTTGAGTTGCTTCTGCAATTCATGGTGTGCCGTGCGCGCCAGGCTGCGAATGCCGCTCAGGCAGTCCTTGTCATCGGTGACGTTGTTCAGATATTGCTGAAGCAGTTCCCCGTGCAGCATCTGGTCTGCGATAGAGGCTTTTGCCAGCCATGCCGGAAGCATTTGCTGAGTCGTCAGGGACCGGGCGATGTTCGTTGCACGTTGCAGCCCCGTCTTCGGTTCGCGCAGCGCCACCAGGTTCAGCAGCCTGGATACGTTCGCGGCGGGAAGCGGCGTCTTCAGTGCATTTTCGATGGACGTCAGGTCCATCTGGACATTGGGCTTTTGTACATGATCGAAAAAATTGTCGCGAATCAGTTGCAGCGGCGCCAGGCTAAAGGTCTGCCAAGGCAATCTTTGGCTGCGTCCGAGGTTTTCCAGCAGCGTGGTACGTTCATCTTCGTCTTTCAGGCGTCTTTCGAGTTCGCTCAGCAAGGGGGTGAGCGAGGGGAATGCTTCGAATCCAATCGCCGGGGTCCATAGAATGGCCTTGCCCGAATGGGTCGGGTCCAGTCCGCCTCGTTCCGTCAGCACAAAACAACTGGCCAGGTTCAATAAATCGGTGGTGTCACCGACCTTCAGCGCCAGAGAAAACACGTCTGGCAAAAAGCCGTTCAGGGCGGCGCGTTGCAGGCGCACCGGAGTATCGAGCACCGTTTTGATGATTGCCTGTTCCGTTGCACCTAACGTGTGGGCGACTGTCCGCAGTTTGAGTTCGCTGTGCAGTGCCGTTGACAGGGTATGGGTGAAACTCGATTTCAAGCCTTCCAGCGACGAGCCAACGATACGTTGCGCTTCAGCGATTGTGCGGGTGACGGCAGGAATGGCGGGGTAGTTTTCAAGGCGTTGTTCGAGCGCCTGTTCGACCGTGGAGAGCAGGCTCAGCTGTTCTTTGGCCGACTCGGCGCGCACGGTAGCCGGTTGCGCGCTCCAGCGCTGGTCCGTTTGTGTACTCCAGCGCCCGGCGGCGTCGCCGGCTAACAGCCGCTCGTCGATCAGGGCTCGAACATCCAGCGCCTTGTCCAGCAAGGCATGGGGGTTGAGCATGCCTTCGCTTTCTCGGAACCGGCTCAAGGCGTAGCTCAGGTTTTGCAATTGCTTGGCAAGCACATCCGCCGTCAGTTGTTCGAACACCGGGCCGACAATCGGTTCACCAGCAATCACTCGCTCGTCGGGTTCCAGCTTAAGAAACGTGCCGCGTTCATCCTGCGACATGAAATTGAGCAGCGTGTCTTCATGGCCTTCGCTTTTGAGCATGCGCAACACGATGTTCTTGAGGGTGGGCAGGTCGCTCGTGGCCTCGATGCCTCGGGACGGGGTGTACAGAAAACCGAGGGTATCTTCAGCACCGATCATGAAGGTCGAAGCCAGTTCCACGTAATGCTTGTAGAGGGCGGTCACGCGCACTTTTTCAATACGCAGAGAAGCGCCCGGGGCAGCTGCAAGGCTGACGTTCATCAGGCTCAGGTATTGTTGTGTGGTCAGAATTCCTTGTTGGCGCTTGAGCAACAGATCCAGGTGCCAGGTGTCGCGCATGCACTCGGTTAAAAACTCCGAAGGTGATTGTCCGCTGCTCATGGGCGTGTTCCAGAACGACTGGAGCAGACTTTGCAAGTGCGGTGTAAAACTTTGCGCGATTTCGATGATCGCACTTTCCCATGCCTGGTTATCAGCGTCGCTGCTCACGCCATGGCGGGGATGGGAGAAAATCCGGGAATCGCCAACGGGCCATTGGTAGGTCAGGTAATACTGCAGAAGGGCGGCGCCCAGCGGGAGCGAGGACATCTTGTGGCTATAGTCGGTAGTGTCGAAGGCGGAAACGGTGTTGATGAAACTCTCCAGCCGCGTCTGACGCTGGTCCAATCCAGGGAAGCGCTTGGCCAAGGCAACCTTGAGGGTTTCATCGAGCATCGACTTCAGTGTCGGGAGCTTCATCAGTGCGCCCGTCATCACCTGGATGTTGTGTGCCCTGTTACGCTCGAGGACGGTCTCCTGTTCCTGAAATACCGCCCCTTCGATGGTCTGTGTCGTGATGTCTGGCGTGGTGGCTGCCAGCACGGCGGTGCGCTGTTCGATTGAGAGGTAGCGCAGTAATTCTCGCTTTGCGGTGTCCTGTCCCAGCCACTCCTTGAGTTTGCTTTTCACGTCGTCCATGTCGGCGAATTTGATCAGGCCTTTCCACGGTGTATAGATAATGACCTCGGTCTTGTCCTTGTCCTTGTCCCTGTCCTTGTCCTTGTCCTTGTCTTCGACTTTGGGGTGACTCATGCAAAACGCACCGGCCAATGGAATGTCGGGCTCGTCAGGTATTTTCAACATCAGCTGGTCTACCTGCATCGGTGCCTTGTGGGCAGCGCGAACCTCATGGGTGGCGAGATAAACACCACCTTTCAACCATTTCAGGTCATCAAGGGTGAAGTTCAGTGCTTTCTCGCGATCACCAGGTTGCTTTGCATTGGAGGCACGTTCTGCCTCGTCGAAAAAATACGGCTGTGCTGGATCGGTCATGATTTTTCCTCGATGGGCTGCGATCGCAGGTTGTTGGTTCGAGGGAAAACAGTAGGGCCAATGGAATGCCCGGGTGCGGTACATATTGCTTGAGCTGATCCTTTGTCGCAGGCTTGACAGGACGCCGGTAAAACAGCGCTTAATCGACGACTTTTATCGGTTGCCCTGCAACCTCGCTTGACCTGTTGCCCATACCCAATAATAAAACCGGAGCTTCAGATGACCGTATCGCCTGAAATGGCCGTCAATTCGAACACCCAAAACCTCGATTTCGACGCGCTCGTTCAATTGCTCGAGCAGATCTTTCTGCGTCACGGCACCTCAGCTGACGTCGCCAGAACCCTGGCCCTCAACTGTGCCGGCGCCGAACGCGACGGGGCTCACAGTCACGGTGTGTTCCGCATTCCCGGCTATGTGTCGACGCTGCAGAGCGGCTGGGTCAATGGCCAGGCCGTGCCGGTGGTCGAGGACGTGGCCTCGGGGTTTGTCCGGGTCGACGCTGGTAATGGTTTCGCCCAACCGGCCCTCGCGGCAGCGCGGCCCTTGCTGGTGGAAAAAGCCCGCAGCGCCGGCATTGCGGTGCTGGCCATCCGCAATTCCCACCATTTCGCTGCCTTGTGGCCGGACGTCGAACCGTTTGCCTATGAAGGGCTGGTGGCACTGAGCGTCGTCAACAGCATGACCTGCGTGGTGCCGCACGGTGCCGATCGTCCGCTGTTCGGGACCAACCCGATTGCCTTCGCCGCGCCCAGGGCTGACGGTGCGCCGATTGTCTTCGACCTGGCGACCAGCGCCATCGCCCATGGCGACGTGCAGATCGCCGCCCGTAAAGGCGAACGCTTGCCTGCGGGCATGGGCGTGGACAGCCTCGGCCAGCCGACTCAGGACCCGAAAGCAATTCTCGAAGGTGGCGCGTTGCTGCCGTTTGGCGGGCACAAGGGCTCGGCGCTGTCGATGATGGTGGAGTTGTTGGCGGCGGCGTTGACCGGTGGCAACTTCTCGTTCGAGTTCGATTGGTCGAACCATCCGGGGGCCAAAACCCCCTGGACCGGGCAACTGCTGATCGTGATCGATCCGAGCAAATCGGCGGGGCAAAATTTTGCCGAACGCAGTCAGGAACTGGTCCGGCAGATGCACGGTGTGGGGCTCAAGCGTTTACCGGGTGATCGGCGTCACCTGCAACGCGCCAAAGCCAAGGTCGAAGGCATTGCGCTCGATCCACAGACGCTGGCGAATCTGCGGGAACTGGCCGGGCATTGATCTGCGCGCGATGCGCTCTTCGTAGCAGCTGGCGAAGCCTGCGTTCGGCGGCGAAGCCGTCGTAAACACTGTGTGCAGGGTTTACTGAAACACCGCAAACTTTGGTTTTACGACGGCTTCGCCGCCGAACGCAGCCTGCGGCAGCTGCTACAGATCGCATTGACAGGTATTAAATGCAGCGCTCGCTTTTTTTCGTTCGCATCGGTTCAACGCCGGCCCAGCAACAGACCAACCACCAGACCGAAACCCGCAGAGATGGCCACGGTTTGCCATGGATGACCGCCGATGTAGGTTTCGGTGGCGTCGACTGCGGGTTTGGTCCGCTCACGAACACTGGATACCGAGCTTCTGGCCTTCTGGAGTTTCTGGGCGATTTGCCCGCGAAGGGTGTCCGCTTCTTCTCCGACCAGTGAGGCACTGCTTTTCAGTAGTTTTTCCGACTCTTCGATCAGGGCCTGAAGTTCGCTGAAGACCTGATCCTTGATTTGATCCTCGGCGACTTGATCGGCAGTTTTGCGGGCCATTGGTGTACTCCTTACAGTGAATGGACGGTGAGCAATGGAGTCTGCGGCGATTGAAAAAGTTGCAGCTATTGTGCGCGGTGGCTCAAGCGGACGCAGAGCGTCCATTGAGGCATGCCTTTGCTGCGCGTGGGAACGATAAAATCCAGCGCAGGACATTTCTTCCTACAGTGTAAGATGTCGCCTATTTTACGCAGCAGGTAATTCCCCATGAGCTTCAATCTGGCCGATAAACCCCTGGCCGAGCGCGCAGCGCTTGAAGATGAAAAATCCCGTCTGTTCGAACTCTGGCAAAACAACCTGGGCAAAGCCAAGGGCGAAGCCGCACGCTTGTTCGGTGAGCGCGCCAAGCGCAAAGGCAAATGGGCGGAATGGGTGCGCTCCGAACTCGACGGCATGTCGCCGCCGGAATTCGCGAACATGGTGCGCAGTGAAGTCAATCGCCTGATGGCTGCTAAATAAGCGCCTGCCTGGAAAAAATCGCGACAATCGCCTCGCGAACTTTCAACACCACCGGATCGAGCTGCGTACTGGTGCGCCAGCCCAGTTCGATCGGGTAACGCGGCAGCGCCAAAGGGCAGGGCAGCAACGCCAGTCCACTGAGCGCGGCGATGCTCTGCGCCGCATGGGCGGGAATGGTCGCCACCGCCTGGCTGCCCTTGAGCAAATACGGCAACGCGGCAAAATGGGTGGTCGACGCGCATACCCGCCGACTCAATCCCAGCGCCGCCAGACCTTCATCGGTAATCCCGATAAAACCGCCTGAAGACACCAGAATGTGCTCACGAGCGACGAACTCATCAAGGCTGAGGGTCTGTTGTCCCTCGGTCAGGCTGAGGGGATCCACCAAACACAGATAACCCCCTTCACCCAACACCTGACGGCTGAGCAAACGTTCGGCAAACCCGCCTGCGGTGATCGCCAGATCGATGCTGCGCTCCATCAACGCCCTGGCGACGATCTGGGTGTGGGTCTGGCGAAAGATCAGCCGCAGTTTCGGCGCACGGTGAGCGATCTCTTCGATCAATCGTCGCCCGTAGGCGATTTCAAAATCATCCGACAAACCCACCGTGACCGAGCGTCCGTCGTATTGATGGGCCGCCGGATCGACCATCGCCAGGCTCTGCCGGCATTTGTTCAGCGCATCGCTGACCACCGGTTTCAGCTGATTGGCCTTGAGCGTCGGCGCAAGACCTCGACCGGTGCGCACGAATAACTGATCGCCATACACCTCGCGCAACCGGCGCAATGCCGCGCTGACCGCCGATTGCGTCACGCCAAGACGCAGTGCGGCACGGCTGGCGCTGGACTCTTCATGCAGCGCTTCGAAGACTTTGAGCAAGTTGAGATCGATGGTGGCGATATTCATTTGATTCATATCATTCAGCAGTGAGTCGGGCTTTATTCATGATCCTGTGGCGCCGGAGAATGAGCAACACCTCATTACTGACGGAGTCACCGCGATGCCCAAGTCAATCGTTGCTGCCCTGCAAATCGGCGCCTTGCCCGGCGGCAAGGCCGACACCCTCGAGCAAATCCTTTCATGGGAAAGTGCCATTATCGAATCCGGCGCGAAGCTGGTGGTCATGCCCGAGGCGTTGCTCGGTGGTTACCCCAAAGGCGAGGGCTTCGGCACGCAACTCGGCTATCGACTGCCGGAAGGTCGCGAAGCGTTTGCCCGGTATTTCGCCAACGCCATCGACGTGCCCGGTGCCGAGACTGAAGCCCTGGCCGGTTTGTCGGCCCGCACCGGGGCCAACCTGGTGATCGGTGTGATCGAGCGCGCCGGCAGCACCTTGTACTGCACCGCGCTGTACTTCGACCCGCAGGCGGGACTGGTCGCCAAGCACCGCAAACTGATGCCCACCGGCACCGAGCGACTGATCTGGGGCAAGGGCGATGGCTCGACCTTGCCGGTGATCGACAGCCATGTCGGGCGGATCGGCGCGGTGGTGTGCTGGGAAAACATGATGCCGTTGCTGCGCACCGCGATGTACGCCAAAGGCGTGGAGGTCTGGTGTGCGCCGACCGTGGATGAGCGGGAAATGTGGCAGGTCAGCATGCGCCACATCGCCCATGAAGGACGCTGCTTTGTGGTCAGTGCCTGTCAGGTTCAGGACTCGCCGCAAGCCTTGGGCGTGGACATCGCCAACTGGCCGGCAGAGCGCCCGTTGATTGCCGGCGGCAGCGTGATTGTCGGGCCGATGGGCGACATTCTCGCCGGGCCACTGCGCGACGAGGCGGGTTTGCTGACTGCGGAAATCGACACCGATGACCTGATCCGCGCCCGATACGACTACGACGTGGTCGGGCACTACGCGCGCCCGGACGTGTTTGAGTTGACGGTGGATGAGCGAGCCAGACCGGGCGTGCGGTTCAACGCATAATCCGTCGGGGGGCGTGATTGTCGTCTAATCTCCAGGCGTTCACCTCCCCGTCAACGGATGGACTCGCCATGAGTTTGTTACTAGGCCCGATTCTGCAGTTTCGTGGCATCAACAATAACGTCTACAACGTGTCTGCCCTGGTGGTTTCACCCTTGGGCGGGCCACCACCCACGGTAAAAGTGCCCAAGGGTGTGACTGCCGACACACCCTTGGCCATCGCCGATATCCCGCTGCTCGATCCTAAGTCCCGCGTCTGGCGCGTCGATTTCAAAGCGACGCAGGATCAGGCCGTTGCCACCAGTTACACGGTCACGATTGACGGCTCGCAGGGCAACTTCGTCGTTCCGGCCATGGGCCAGTCGCCGCGCATTGCCTATGTATCGTGCAACGGCTTCTCCGACCCCAGGGAAATGGAGAAGGTAGACCGGAACAACGAGCGTTGGGAGCACATGTGGGGCGCTCACCAGGGCGAGCCCTATCATCTGCTGTTGATGGGCGGCGATCAGGTTTACAGCGACGACATGCGCAGCAGTGTGCCGTCGATGAAAACATGGTTCGCCAAACCCTTCGCCGACCGTCAAAAGGCGGCCTACAGCAAGGTGATCGAAGCCGATCTGGACAAGTTTTTCGCCAGGCTCTACCTGGAGTGCTGGAAACAGCCCGAGATGGCCAAGGTGTTCGGCGCCATTCCGACGGTGATGATGTGGGATGACCATGACATCATCGATGGCTGGGGTTCCTACGATGAGATATTGCATTCAAGCCCGGTGTTCCAGGGGCTGTTTGCCACGGCCAAACGCTATTTCAGGATTTTCCAGCAGCAACTGATCCAGACCCATCCTCACCTCAAACCGTCTGCTGATACCCACCCCTGCGCGATTCCCGGCACCGCTGATGGCTTTCACCTGGGGTTCACCGGCCTGGGCGAGTTGGCCTTGCTGGTTCCCGATTTGCGCAGCGAACGCACGCCGGATTTGACCGCCCCGCGTGCCCAACAAACCCGGGTCATTTCCCCGGTCAGTTGGGATGCGATTTATGCCTGGCTGGACAAGGTCCCTGCGCACAAGCACCTGTTGCTGATGTCGAGTATTCCGGTGGGTTACCTTGATTTGCAGGCAGCCGAAAAGGCGCTGGACCTGATGGCGGGGCAGCAGGAGCTAGAGGACGATTTACGCGACCACTGGCGAAGCCTGCCGCACCGCAGTGAACGCAAGCGCTTGATCATGCGGCTGCTGGATTTCGCCAAAGCCCAATCATGCAAGGTCACGCTGGTGTCCGGCGACGTTCATGTGGCGGGGGTCTGCGTAATCGAGTCGAAATTGCCCCGGCATGGCAGCGATGGTGCGGGGAAAATCTACCAATTGATTTCCACCGGCGTCGTCCATCCTGCGCCTCCGGTGCTGGCAGTGCACTTTCTGGAGTCCATCGGTGCGAACCAGGAACAGATTGACTACGCCATCACCGGAACCATGCTGCCCGTCAGCGCCAGGGGGCGTTACCTGATCGCCGCTCGAAACTGGTTGGCGATAGAGCCGGATGAGGGCGGCAACGGCAAAACCCGACTGTGGGCCAACTGGCACGTAGAAGGCCTCAAGCATTGTGTGACGCAGGTGATCGACCCCGTTACCTAGCGTGCTGCGGTTCACTTAAGCGATTTCAGCCGCGACGCATTCCTTGTAGCAGCTGCCGAGCTTGCGAGGCTGCGTTCGGCTGCGAAGCAGTCGTCAAATAAGACAATGCGGTGCATCAGATACACCACGGCAGCCGGACTCACGACTGCTTCGCAGCCGAACGCAGCCTCGCAGGCTCGACAGCTGCTACAGATCGCACTACGGCGTAAGTGAACAGAATTACGTTACTAGCGCGTTACCAGGTGCCGGAGATCGAGCCCGGCAGGCTGAGCTTGCCGCGATCGACAAAACGCATGGTGCCGAACGCGCCGCCAGCCAGTTTGCCGCGCAATACGTAGGGCAGATTGTCCAGGGTCTGCGTCTGACTCAACCCGAGGGTCTGACGCAGCACCGTGAACGCCGAGATGCTCACCGGCACCACTATCACCGCTTCGGAGAACCGTGGGATCGAGCCCGATTGATCGCTGACGCCGGAGGCGAGTGGTCGGCCATTAACCTCCAGGTCCAGCGCCACGCCGTTGTAGGCGATCGCGGTTTCATTGGGGTTTTGCACGCGCAGTTTTACCGCGAAGCGCACTTCCAGCTCCTGGCTTTGCAGCGGTTCGATACCGACCACATTAATGTGCAGCGGGTCGCGACTGGGGAACAAGGCGCAGGCGCTCAGGGAGAGCAATAGAAGGGATAGGGACAGGGCTAGCAATCTGCGCATGGACGGGCTCTCGTAGAGAAAAAGGCCGAACCGCCCAAAGCTCGGCCTTCGAGCATTACGGACGGTTCAACTGTGCGACAGCCACAGGCGACGCGGGTTCACCCTTGGCCGGAACATCCGGGTTCTGCATCACCTGAAGCACCGAGGCTTCCGGGTCGAACTCGTCTTCTTCCAGCTCGATGAACTCTTCGGGCAGGAAGATATTCAGCACGATAGCGCACAACGCACCGACAGTGATCGGCGATTCGAAGATGTTGTGCAGCGCCTTCGGCAGCTCGCGCAAGACTTCAGGCACCGCCGCGACGCCCAGGCCCATGCCGAGGGAAATCGCCACGATCAGCATGTTGCGCCGATGCAGGCCGGCCTCGGCGAGGATCTTGATCCCGGCCACTGCCACGGTGCCGAACATCACCAGTTCGGCACCGCCGAGCACCGGTTTGGGCATCAATTGCAGCACCGCGCCGATCATCGGGAACAAGCCCAGCAGCACCAACAAACCGGCAATGAAAAACGCCACATAACGGCTGGCCACGCCAGTGAGCTGGATCACCCCGTTGTTCTGGGCGAAGGTCACCATCGGCATGCTGTTGAATACCGCCGCCATGGCCGAGTTGAGGCCGTCGGCCAGCAGCCCGGACTTGATCCGACGGATATACACCGGGCCTTTGACCGGCTGCCGGGAAATCATCGAATTGGCCGTCAGGTCACCGGCGGCTTCGAGGGGCGACACCAGGAAAATCACCGCCACCGGCACAAACGCCACCCAATCGAAGGAAAAACCGTACTTGAACGGCACAGGCACGCTCATCAGCGGCACGGCGGGCAGGCTGGCGAAATCGACCAGGCCCATGAACCACGCGACTGCATAACCGAGGGCCAGGCCGATGACGATTGCTCCCAGGCGCAGGAACGGCACGTCTACCCGGTTCAACACCACGATGGTTCCCAGCACCAATGCCGCCAACGCCAGATGGCTGGCCGCGCCGAGATCCGCCGCACCGAAACCGCCGGCGATGTCGGTCATGGCGACCTTGATCAGCGACAGGCCCATGAGGGTAATGATGGTGCCGGTCACCACCGGGGTGATCAGCATCCGCAGCTTGCCGATGAACTGGCTCAACACCACTTCGATGAACGCGGCGAAAAAGCACACGCCGAAAATCGTCGACAGGATTTCATCGGTGCCACCGCCTCGCGCCTTGACCATGAACCCGGCGCTGAGAATCACGCTAATGAACGAGAAACTGGTGCCTTGCAGGCACAACAGGCCGGAGCCGACCGGGCCGAACCGCCGCGCCTGCACAAACGTGCCCAGCCCCGAGACGAACAGCGCCATGCTGATCAGATAAGGCACTTCACTTTGCAGGCCCAGGGCGCTGCCCATGATCAGCGTCGGGGTGATGATGCCGACGAAACTCGCCAGTACATGTTGCAGGGCGGCGAAGACCGTGGCGGTCAGGTGAGGGCGGTCGTCCAGGCCGTAAATCAGATCGTTGTGACGTGGGGAAGCGGTTTTTTCAGCTGCGGTCATGGTCAGGTGCGTGCCAGAAGGCGGGCCGGTCGGAAAAGGGTGCGCAGGATGCCAGAACGGTCTGGCCACGGCAAAATCCTGTAGGAGCGAGGCTTGCCCGCGAAGAACGATGACGCGTAATACCTGAAAAACCGCGGCGCATCCTTCGCGGGCAAGCCTCGCTCCTACGTTCAGACAAACGCCGCCAGCAGATCCTCTTCAAACGCCTTTTGCGCATCCCCCGGCACCTGTGCGCGATGGCGGGCCAGGTGGAACGCTACCTCGAAACTCATGTCATCCTGGCGCACGGCACGGAGCAATCCTTTGTCTTCCCAGCTACGTGCGAAGTGATCGGGCAAATACCCCACATGCTTGCCGGACAGAATGAAGGCGAGGGTGCCTTCGACCTGCTCGGACCGCGCCGAACACATTTCCCCCTGAAACGGCTCGTCGCTGCGCAGGAAACGATAGGGGTGATCGACCCGGTCGCAGGCCTGGAGCGCTTGATCGTCAGGGGCGTCATCGGTGAACAGTGGATGCCCGGAGGCGCAGTACAGATGCTGGGTTTCGGTGAACAGTTCACGGTAGTCAAAAGCACGCTGCGCCTGTGAGAAATAGCCAATCGCCAGGTCCAGCCGTTGTTGCAACAACAGCCGTTCCATTTCGCCGGGCATGGCGCTGATCAACTCGATACGCACCGATTCGTCCCGTTCGCGAAAGCGCCGGATCGCCTCGGCCACCCGTTGCAACACCGACTGATCAAGCGCTTCGGACAAACCCAGGCGCACTTCGCCGATCAAACGTCCGGCCACACCGTTGGATTGATGGCGGAACGCTTCGATTGATTCGAACAAGGCACGGGTGGCAACAAGCAACTGTTCGCCCTTGGGCGTGATCTTGAACCCGCCCTTGCCGCGACTGCACAGGCGATAACCGAGCCGGGTTTCGAGCTTGGCCATCTGCTGGCTGATGCTTGACTGGCTCAGCCCCAGGTCACCCTGGGCCGCGCTGAAGCCTCCGCACTCCACCACGCTGACAAACAGGCGCAGCAGGTGCAGGTCCAGATCATGCAGTTGACCGAGCATCAAACATTACTCCGCAATAAAGTCAGGATAACTAACCTGGTATTTTTCCAATGTAACCGACGACGCATCCTGCAACCACTTCCTCCAGTCAGGTGTTCGTCATGGCTCCGCTCTTCAAGCTGTGTTTACCCGCGCTGTTCCTCGCCATGGCCGTGCCGGCCCAGGCTGAGGAAAAAGTCCTCAATCTCTACAGTTGGGCCGATTACGTGGCGCCCGAGACCTTGCAGCGTTTCGAAAAGGAAACCGGTATCCAGGTGCGCTACGACACGTTCGACACGCCGGAAGTCCTGGAAACCAAACTGCTCACCGGCGGCAGCGGTTACGACGTGGTGGTGCCGTCGTCCAGTGTTCTGGCGCGCGGCCTGGCGGCGGGCGCGCTGAAGGAAATTGCTCACGATGGCCTCAAGGGTTACGCCAACCTCGACCCGGACATGCTGGAAAAACTGGCGGCGGTCGACCCCGGCAATCGGTATGGCGTGCCTTACACCTGGGGCACGCTCGGGCTCGGGATGAATGTCGAGGCGGTAAAACAACGTTTGCCCAATGTTCCGCTCAACAGCCTGGACCTGCTGTTCAAGCCCGAATACGCCAGCAAACTGAAAGACTGCGGCATCGCGATTCTCGATTCGCCGCAAGAGGTGATTGGCCTGGCGCTGCATTACTTGGGTAAAGATCCCTACAGCACTGACAAGGCTGATCTGACAGCCGCCGACACCCTGTTGCGTCAGCTACAGCCGTCGGTGCTGTACGTCGCCACCGGGCGGCAGATCAACGATCTGGCCAATGGCAGCGTTTGCCTGGCACTGACCTACAACGGTGACGCGAGCATGGCCGCCGATCAGGCGCGCAAGGCCAATAAACCGTTCGAGGTGGCGTACCGCATTCCGCGTGAAGGCACGCTGGTGTGGCAGGACAACCTGGCGATCCCCAAGGATGCGCCGCACCCGGAAGCTGCCCGAGCTTTCATCGAGTTCATGTTGCGCCCCGAATCCGTTGCGGCGCTGACCAATACGCTGTTCTTCGCCACGGCCAATCAGGCGGCGACGCTGTTGGTGGATGAGGCGGTGCGCAGCGATCCCGATATCTACCCGCAGAGCGAGGTGCGTGAGCGGCTGTACGCCGACCGCAGCATGAGCCTCAAGGACATGCGTCAGCGCACCCGTCTGTGGACCACTTTCCGTAGCCGCCAATAAGCCAACAATAAGGAACACACCCATGGACGTCCCTGCACAGAACGATCAGGCCATGACCCGCGACAGTCTTTACGGGACTGCCGCCGAAAGCACCTACGCCGGTATCACCAGTTTCATGCGCCGTCGCTACAGCCGCGACTTGCGTGGCGTCGACGTGGTGGTCAGCGGCGTGCCGTTCGACACCGCCACCAGCAACCGCCCCGGCGCGCGTTTTGGACCGCGCGGCATACGGGCGGCGTCCACCGGGATCGCCTGGGAACGCCATTGGCCGTGGACGTTCGACCCGTTCGATCACTTGGCGGTCATCGACTACGGCGATTGCGCCTTCGATTACGGCACGCCGCAATCGGTGCCGGAAAGCATCGAAGCCCATGCCGGGCACATCCTGAATAACGGTTGCGCGATGCTGACCTTCGGCGGCGATCACTTCATCAGTTATCCGCTGCTCAAGGCCTATGCCCGCCAGCATGGCCCGTTGTCATTGATTCACTTCGACGCCCACAGCGACACCTGGCCGGATGAAGAGGGCAAGCGCGTCGATCACGGCACGATGTTCTGGCATGCGGCCAGGGAAGGGCTGGTGGATCCGTCGCGTTCGGTGCAAATCGGCTTGCGCACCACCAATGACGATCATCAGGGCTTTCAGGTGCTGGATGCGCGGCAGGTGCATCGGCAAGGGTGCGAGGCGATCGTCGAGGCGATTCGTGCGCGGGTCGGCGATCACCCGGTGTATTTGACCTTCGACATCGACTGCCTCGACCCGGCCTTCGCGCCAGGCACTGGTACGCCGGTGTGCGGTGGCTTGAGCACGGTGCAGGCGCTGGAGATTCTCGGCGGTTTGCGCGGGATCAACCTGGTGGGAATGGACGTGGTGGAAGTGGCGCCGGCCTACGACCACGCCGACATTACCTCACTGGCCGCGGCGACCTTGGCCATGGAGATGCTGTGTTTGTATGCGGCCAGGCATAAGGTCGATCGATAGCCCTGACTTGCCCGCGAAGCTTTTCAGAGCGACCTATCGCTACTGCCACTTTCTGACAGCAGCCTCTGCTAAGCTCTGGCGACTGCCAGAAAGGAGCCTGCCGACCGTGTCGCGAACCAGCCGTTTACTGACCTTGTTACAAGTGCTGCGCGGCAAAAGTCGTCCGGTGACTGCCGCGACATTGGCCAGCGAGCTCGAGATTTCCGAGCGCACGCTGTACCGCGACATCGCTGAACTCACCGCACTCGGCGCGCCGATTTTTGGCGAGGCGGGGATCGGTTATGTGTTGCGCAGCGGTCTGTTTCTGCCGCCCTTGATGCTCAATGCCGACGAGACCGAAGCCATCGTGCTCGGTTTGCGCTACGTGGATCAGCGGGGGGATGAGGTCTTGAGCAAGGCTGCGGCCGATGCCCTGGCAAAAATCGCCGCGGTGCTCGACCCGACGGCCCAGGACGCCTTGCGTAACCCGACGGTGTTGCCGGGCCCGCCGGGTTATGGCTATCCGCAAAACGCCGTGCCGTTGAATGTGTTTCGCCAGGCCATCCGCGATCAGGCCAAGCTGCACATCGATTACGCGGACGCCAACCAGGTGCCTAGCCAACGGCTGATCTGGCCACTGGCCCTGGGGTTTCTCAATGAGGTGCGGATCATCGTCGCCTGGTGTGAGTTGCGCAGTGCCTATCGCACGTTTCGCACCGACCGGATCTCGGCCGCCAGTGAACAGGGTGAGCGCTATCCGGGGCGGCGCAGCGACCTGTTGCGCACCTGGCGCAAGCAGATGCAACTGGACGAAGCAGGGCGTTTCACTCCTGACAAGAACTGACACTGGCTTGTTTTAGCATGGCTCCAGAATCAACTCACAAGGAGCCGTAAACATGTCCAGTCCAGCCTCTTCACTGGCCCCTGCCATCGCCGCCTACATTGCTGCCGCCAATGCTCGCGACACCTCGAGGGTCGCCAGTTTTTTCGCTGAGGATGCCAACGTGTTCGATGAGGGCCAGCATCAGGTCGGCACCCAAGCCATCGCCCAGTGGATGCAAGACACTGCACAACGTTATCAGCCCCGGGTCGAGGTGCTCGACGTTCAGCAGCGCACCGGCAAAGTGCTGGTGCACAACCTGATCTCCGGCACCTTTCCCGGCAGCCCGCTGGAACTGCGCTACATGTTCCGCCTCAATGAACAGGGCAAGATCGCCCGGCTGGACATCTCGCTGTAACCACCGGCCGATGTAGCAGCTGTCGAGCACCGCGAGGCAGCGTTCGGCGGCGAAGCCGTCGTAAAATCAGGCGCCGCGGTCCGTCAGACACACTGTGCATTCAGGATTTACGACTGCTGCGCAGCCGAACGCTGCCTCGCGGTGCTCGACAGCTGCTACGGCCAGGCTTGGCGAGCCGCTATAGAGACGTATACTGCCGCGCATGAATGTCGACTCTCCCTTAAGCGCCTGGCAACACGCCATCGAACAGAAGGGTTTCGTCCAGGACGAAGCCCAGGAACATGCCGTGTGGGCGCTGCAAAAATGCCACGAAGCCTTGCAGGAAGGCCGCGCGTCCATCACTGGCGTGTACCTCTGGGGGCCGGTTGGGCGGGGCAAGACCTGGTTGATGGATCAGTTCTATCAAAACCTGCGCGTCCCGGCCCGGCGGCAGCACTTTCACCACTTCATGGGCTGGGTGCATCAGCGCTCCTTCCAATTGACCGGCACTGCCGACCCGCTGAAGGCCCTGGCCCGCGAGCTGAGCCAGGAAGTGCGGGTGCTGTGTTTCGATGAACTGTTCGTCAACGACATCGGTGACGCGATCATTCTCGGGCGTTTGTTTCAGGTGATGTTCGAGCAGGGCGTGGTGGTGGTCTGCACCTCCAACCAACCGCCGGATCAGCTGTACGCCGATGGCTTCAACCGCGACCGGTTCGTGCCGGCGATTACCGCGATCAAGCAGCACATGCAGGTGATTGCGGTGGATGGCGGGGAAGATCATCGCCTGCACCCTGGCGCCGGCCTGCAGCGTTACTGGGTGAACGTTCCGGGTCAGCCCGGTGCCCTCGGCGACGTGTTCAAGGCCTTGACCGTCGGCCAGTCGCTGTCCAGCGCTCCGGTGCAGATCGGCTACCGTTCGGTCAATGTCATGCAGGCCAGTCGAACCGTGCTCTGGTGCCGTTACGCCGAGGTCTGCGAGCAGCCTTTTGCCGCCATGGACTTCATGGCCCTGTGCGATACCTTCAGCGCTATTCTGTTGAGTGACGTGCCCAATCT
Organism: Pseudomonas sp. GM18; assembly: GCF_000282195.1. Taxonomy (GTDB): domain Bacteria; phylum Pseudomonadota; class Gammaproteobacteria; order Pseudomonadales; family Pseudomonadaceae; genus Aquipseudomonas. The sequence continues at coordinate 18,518 of NZ_AKJT01000041.1, read as the reverse complement.
CAGCGCGCAAAAGCGCGAAGGGCGCATCGCCCGCGGCACTGAAGACGGTGTCGAGCGGGTGGCGGCGGGGGATCGCGAGTTACCGCAGTTGTCGGTGCATGACGACGGTGTGCGGCGGTTCATTGCGCTGGTGGACGAATGCTACGACCGCAAGGTGCCGCTGTACCTCGAAGCGCAGGTGCCGATGGAGGCGTTGTACACCGAGGGCTATCTGGAGTTCCCGTTTCGCCGCACCCTCAGCCGTTTGCAGGAGATGCAGCTAAAGCGTTTTGCCGAGGCTTGATGTCCGGGAGAAGGTGTAACGGGGCGAGAGGATACGGTTGTCGGCACCGCGGCGCTCGCGATAAGGTCGCAGGACCTTTCAGTGCGCAAGAAGCGAACTGGGGCAACTTCATGTGTGATCGAGGGTGGAAATGGAATCCGCAGAAATTCTTGTGCTTCAGGCCAGTTACAGCAACCCGACACATGCCGAGGCGATTTGTCTGGTATTGAACCACTACGCCGAAGACCCGATGGGTGGCGGTCAGTCGTTGCCCACCCATGTATTGCAACAACTGCCGGGGGAACTGGCCAAGCGGCCCCATGCTTTCAGTGTATTGGCGTTTGTCGGTGGCGAGCCGGCAGGGCTGGTCAATTGCTTCGAAGGTTTTTCGACCTTTGCCTGTCGGCCATTGGTCAACGTGCATGATGTGGTCGTGGTGTCGAAGTTTCGCGGGTTGGGGCTGAGCCAGAAGATGCTGCACAAAGTCGAGGACATCGCACGCCAGCGCGGCTGCTGCAAGATCACCCTGGAAGTGCTGGAAGGCAATCCAGTGGCCCAGGCGTCTTATGGAAAATTCGGTTTTTCACCCGGCATGTTCAACCCGGCGCACGGCCGGATGCTGTTCTGGACCAAAGCGCTTTAGCCTGCCGAGCCATAAAAAAGGGCGCCCATCAGGACGCCCTTAAGTCATTTGTAGCAGGTCGCGGGCCCCTCAAAACTACTGCTGTACAACCGCCGCTGCGACAGGCGCAACCTTGGGCTTCATCAGGCTGAAGTCGATCAATGGCCGCTGCTCACGCTCGTAAGGGTTGCCGATCATCAATGGCCGAGGCTTGAAGCTGTCGCTGACCAGGCTTTTACTGCGGTCCAGTTCATCGAAACTCAGGCCAGCCAGATCCGCCCAGGTGTGAATCAACTGGGAGCTGCTGTACGGCCGACCCAGATCAGCGGCAAAACTCCAGTCATGGCTTTCGCGCCATTTCGGCGAAGCCCAGGCCATGAATGGAATGGTGTACATCGGCGCGGTCGGCTTGTTCTCGTTGCGGCCCAGGGTGTTGTGGCCAGCGGAGTCGAACACGTCTTCGCCGTGGTCGGAGAGGTACAGCAGGAAGCCGTTCGGATCGGTCTTGGCGTAGTCCTTGATCAGGCTCGAGACCACGAAGTCGTTGTACAGCACCGCGTTGTCATAGCTGTTGTACGTCGGCACCTGATCGTCACGCACACCGTCCGGCACGCCTTTGCGGTCGGTGAACTTGTTGAACGTCGGCGGGTAACGGTACTGGTAGCTCATGTGCGTGCCGAGCAAATGCACGACGATCAGCTTGCGTGGCGCCGCATCGGCCAGCGCCTTGTTGAACGGCTCGATCACATCGCCATCGTACTGGGCAGCGTTCTGGTTACGGTTGTTGTTCAGGTACACCTGCTCGTCGGCCTGTTCGGAGAAGGTCGTGAGCATGGTGTTGCGCTTGGTCATGGTCTGCTGGTTGGTGATCCAGAAGGTTTTGTAACCCGCCTGTTTCATCATGCTGACCAATGACGGCGTCGTCAGGTAGAGGTCCGGGTTTTCTTCGTCGGCGAACGTCAGCACCTGCTGCAGCGCTTCAATGGTGTAGGGGCGTGGGGTAATGACGTTATCGAAAACCGCCAGTTGGTCCTTGAGCTTGTCCAGCTCTGGAGTGGTTTCCCGCGGGTAGCCGTACAGGCTCATGCGCTGACGGTTGGTGGACTCACCGATCACCAGCACCAGGGTCGCCGGCTGATTGGCCATCGAATCGGTGAAGTTCTTCAGCGGCGGGATCTTGCTGGCGCTGTCGAGCATGTCTTGCATGCCGGCCAGGGTACCGAGGTAACGGTGATAGGCCACGGCCATCTGCCACGGCACCGCGGGCTCGATGCGGGTTTCGAATTTCTCGAAGCCGTCCGCCAGGCTGCCGGTGTGCGCGGTCTGCTTGATCAGCGGGTAACCGATCACGGCCAGCAGAATCGCCGTCGCGGCAATCAGCGCCTGGGCGCGTGGCAGGTACACCGGGCGCACGCGGGTCCAAAGGAAATATGCGAACGCGGTGTGGGCGAGGAACGCCAGCAGCATCCACCAGGCAAAATACTGCGTCATGTACTCGCCGGCTTCAGACACGTTCGATTCGAACATGATGAAGATGACGCTCTGGGAGAATTCTTGCTGATAGATGAAAAAATAACCCAGGCTGGCCATCGAACAGGCCCACAGCACCACGCCGATCAGCGCGGACATCACACGGGTTTGTTTGGGAAATAACAGCATTGGCGCGAGCCAGACGGCGCTCATCACAAAGGCCTGGCGGAACCCGCTAAAACCGGAGGTGCCCGTCAGTTGAATCAGTAGTTGGGTGATGCCGGAAAAATACCAGAAGAACAGAAACAGCCAGAGAAATCCTGCCCAATCGAAACCCTTCGCAGACGTTTTGCTGCGTTTAAGCAAAGCCATTCAACACTCCAGCCTGATGATCGGCCGTCGGCACTCTCCTTGTCACAGACGAACGGATGCCGCTCGCAAAGCAAGCAGCCACAAAGGGCCGGAGTATCGCCACGCAAGTGTGAAAACTTTGTGAGTTGTCGCAGCGGACAGGATTGCAGCGAGTCAGAAACAGCGGTGGGGCTGCTTCCGACTCAAGCGAGGAGATCAGGCGTGGGGAGCACGTAGGGTGACGGGCAAGGGCTGAGCCTGATTGCCTTGGGCCAGCAGGCGCAACTGCGCAACTTCTCGTTTCAACTGATCGCGCTCGTCTTTCAGCTGGCGCAGTTCATCGCGACGGATCGTGACGTAAAGGGTTTGTGCTGGCAGTGCTGTGTGTACGGTGCCCATTGCTCACCTCGCAAATGGCGGTATCAACTGTAAGTCGGCTCCCGAGACCGGGTGCTCACTTACTATCGGCGCCGATTTTGATTTCTTTTGCCCATGAAGGGAACTTTTTTATTTTTAATTGTCGTTGTGTCTTCGGCACGATTCCAGACGTTATCAGTCTGGATCGGGCACAATGCCCGGAAACTTCATCCCGCCGCTCTGGACTAACCTTCACTAGTCGCGTTGGGCTATAACCTTAGACACACTTTATTTGTAGTAGGGAGCATCAGTACATGCAACTCGGGATTATTGGACTGGGCCGCATGGGCGGTAATATTGCGCGGCGCCTGATGCTCAACGGGCACACCACCGTTGTTTACGACCGCAATACCGCCTTTGTCGACACCCTGGCCGAAGAAGGCGCCACCGGTGTTGCCGACTTGCCGGCGCTGGTCGCTGGCCTGGCCAAGCCACGCGCGGTGTGGGTCATGCTGCCCGCTGGCGCACCGACCGAAGACACCATCGACGCCCTGAGCACCTTGCTTGAAGCGGGCGATACCATCATCGATGGCGGCAACACCTTCTATAAGGACGACATCCGCCGGGCCAAGACCCTGTCGGAAAAAGGCCTGCATTACATCGACGTCGGCACCTCCGGCGGCGTCTGGGGCCTGGAACGTGGCTACTGCATGATGATCGGCGGCGATGCCGAGACGGTTAAGCGTCTCGACCCGTTGTTCGAGTCCTTGGCCCCGGGCCTGGGCGACATCCCGCGCACCAAGGATCGCAAGTCCGATGACGATCGCGCCGAGCGCGGTTACATCCACGCAGGCCCTGCCGGCGCCGGCCACTTCGTCAAGATGATCCATAACGGCATCGAATACGGAATGATGCAGGCCTTCGCCGAAGGCTTCGACATTCTCAAGACCAAGTCCAGCGAAAGCCTGCCAGAAGATCAGCGTTTCGACCTGAACGTGGCCGATATCGCCGAAGTCTGGCGTCGTGGCAGCGTGGTCTCGTCCTGGTTGCTCGACCTGACTGCCGATGCCCTGGCCAGCGACCCGAAACTTGAGGGTTACTCGGGATCGGTGGCTGACAGCGGTGAAGGTCGCTGGACCATCGAAGCCGCCATGGAGCAATCGGTGCCCGTACCGGTGCTGTCGAACTCACTGTTCTCCCGCTACCGTTCGCGCGGGCAAGGCACCTTTGGCGACAAGATTCTCTCGGCCCAGCGCTTCGGCTTCGGCGGCCATGTGGAGACTGCGAAAAAATGACCCATGTGATCCGCAGGAAATCCAAGGCAGAACCCGCGCCGCCCACCACGCTGTTTCTGTTCGGCGCCCATGGTGATCTGGTCAAGCGCCTGCTGATGCCGGCGCTGTACAACCTGAGTCGTGACGGTTTGCTGGGGAATGGACTGCGGATCATCGGCGTTGATCACAACGCCATCAGCGACGAGGCCTTCGCCAAAAAACTCGAAGATTTCATTCGGGCGGAAGTGGCGGCCAAGGTCGGCAAGGGCGATCACGCCCTTGATCCGGCGTTGTGGGCCAAACTGGCCAAACACATCAGCTACGTCCAGGGCGACTTCCTGGACGAACGCACCTATCAAGCGCTGGCGGAGAAAATCACCGCCAGCGGCACCGGCAACGCAGTTTTCTACCTGGCCACCGCACCGCGCTTCTTCAGCGAAGTGGTGCGGCGTCTCGGCGCTGCAGGATTGTTGCAAGAAACCCCCGAAGCGTTCAGAAGGGTGGTGATCGAAAAGCCTTTCGGCTCGGATCTGTACACCGCCGAAGCCTTGAACGCGTGCTTGCTCAAAGTGATGACGGAAAAGCAGATCTACCGGATCGATCACTATCTGGGCAAGGAAACCGTGCAGAACATTCTGGTCAGCCGGTTCTCCAACAGTCTGTTCGAAGCCTTCTGGAACAACCATTACATCGACCACGTACAAATCACCGCCGCCGAAACCGTCGGCGTGGAAACCCGTGGCAGTTTTTATGAGGTCACCGGCGCCCTGCGGGACATGGTGCCCAATCACCTGTTCCAATTGTTGGCGATGGTGGCCATGGAACCACCGGCTGCTTTTGGCGCCGACGCGGTACGCGGCGAGAAGGCCAAAGTGATCGGCGCGATTCGCCCCTGGTCGACCGAGGAAGCGCGAGCCAACTCGGTGCGCGGCCAATACGCCGCCGGCGAGATCGATAGCAATCCGCTGCCCGGTTATCGCCAGGAAACCAACGTCGCGCCCGACAGCACCACCGAAACCTATGTCGCGCTCAAAGTGATGATCGACAACTGGCGCTGGGTCGGCGTGCCGTTCTACCTGCGTACCGGCAAGCGCATGAGTGTGCGCGACACCGAGATCGTCATTTGCTTCAAACCGGCGCCGTATGCGCAGTTCCGCGATACCGAGGTCGAAGAATTGCAGCCGACCTACCTGCGGATCCAGATCCAGCCCAACGAAGGCATGTGGTTCGACCTGCTGGCCAAACGGCCGGGGCCGGCATTGAACATGGCCAATATCGAGCTGGGCTTTGCCTACAAGGATTTCTTTGAAATGCAGCCGTCCACCGGCTACGAAACCTTGATCTACGATTGCCTGACCGGCGATCAGACACTGTTCCAGCGTGCCGACAACATCGAGAACGGTTGGCGCGCCGTGCAGCCGTTCCTCGACGCCTGGCAGCAGGACGCAACCGTGGAGAGCTATGCGGCTGGCGAAGACGGACCCAAGACCGCTGACGAGCTGCTGACCCGCGACGGTCGCGTCTGGCACAGCCTCGGATGAGTGACGTCACGCAACAACCCATCCGCTTTCTGCTCAGTGACATGGACGGCACGTTGTTGCTGCCCGATCACAGCCTCAGCCAGCGCACCATCGAGGCCGTCCGCGCCTTGCGCGAAGCCGGTGTGCTGTTCAGCCTGGCCACCGGGCGTCCGCCCAAAGCCATGTTGCAGCAGATCGAAGCCCTGGGCGTTGATTTGCCAACGGCGGCATTCAATGGCGGCACCATCGTCAACCCGGACGGCAGTTTGCTGGTTGCGCACTATTTGCCGGCAACCACAGCGCTGACGGCGCTGACGCTGTTTGCCGACCGGCCGGACATTGAAGTCTGGGTGTTCAGCGGTGGCGACTGGCTGTTGAAGGATTCGAACGGCCCGATGGTCCCGCGAGAGCAGCACGGCCTGGGTTATCCGCCGGTGGTGGTCGAGAGTTTTGAGCCTTACTTGGCACGCATCGACAAGATCGTCGCCGCCAGCAACAACACCGAACTATTGATCGAGCTGGAAGCGCGGTTGCTGGCCAAGGTCGAAGGCCAGGCGCAGGTGTCGCGTTCGCAACCGGTCTATCTGGACGTGACCGCGATGCAGGCCAACAAGGGCGCAGCACTGGCGACACTGGCCGGGTTTCTTGGCGTGTCGCTGGAACAGACCGCCGCCATGGGCGACGGCGGCAATGACCCGGCGATGTTTCATCGTGCCGGGTTGTCGATCGCCATGGGGCAGGCGGAAGAGGCGGTGAAGCGTCAGGCCGACGTGGTGACCGGGGCCAACACCGAAGACGGCGCGGCCCAGGCGATCGAGCAATACATCCTCAAACGCTGAATACACAACCTTGAGTATTGCGGTGCTACAGCCAGTAGCTTACGGCGTACCAGCCAAGAACCCCCATCACTACGGTGTAAGGCAGCGCCATCCACACCATTCGCCCGTACGACAGACGAATCAACGGTGCAATCGCCGAGGTCAGCAGGAACAGGAACGCTGCCTGGCCATTGGGCGTCGCCACGCTCGGCAGGTTGGTCCCGGTGTTGATCGCAATCGCCAGGGTTTCAAAGTGCTCGCGGCTCATGTGGCCGGAGATGAATGCCTGTTTCACTTCGGTGATGTAAATGGTCGCCACGAACACGTTGTCGCTGATGGCCGACAGCAAGCCATTGGCAATAAACAGCATGCCCGGCTGTTGATCCGCCGGCAGCGTTAACACCCACTGGATCAGCGGCGCGAACAGTTGCTGATCGTGAATCACCGCCACCACTGCGAAAAACACCACCAGCAGCGAGGTGAACGGCATGGCGTCCTTGAAGGCGGTGCCGAGGCGGTGCTCGTCGGTGATGCCGGTGAACGCGGTGATCAGCACAATCACCATCAAGCCGATCAGGCCGACTTCGGCGATGTGAAACGCCAGCCCGGCAATCAGAATCAGCGCCGCCGCCCCTTGAACCAGCAACGCGGCGCGCTGACGCGAAGTACGCTCGGCGTTGTCTTCAGCGGCGTAGTTGGCCAGCACCGTACGCACGTTGTCCGGCAGCAGCGTGCCATAACCGAACCAGCGCAGTTTCTCCAGCAGTACGCAGGTCACCAGGCCCGCTGCCAGCACCGGCAACGACACCGGGGCGATCTTCAGAAAGAACTCGGCGAAGTGCCAGCCCATCTCATGGCCGATCAGCAGGTTTTGCGGCTCGCCGACCAGCGTGCAAACACCACCCAACGCTGTGCCGACCGCGCCGTGCATCAGCAGGCTGCGCAGGAAGGCGCGGAATTGTTCGAGGTCGGCATGGTGCAATGTCGGCAACTGCCGGTCATCGCTGAACTCGCTGTCCTGACGCGGATCGTTGCCCGAGGCGACGCGGTGATACACCGAATAAAACCCCACGGCCGCGCTGATGATTACCGCGGTCACGGTCAATGCATCGAGAAACGCCGAGAGAAACGCTGACAGGAAACAGAACATCAACGCCAGCAGCGCCTTGGAGCGAACCCCCAGCAGCAGGCGCGAGAACAGAAACAGCAGCAGGTCTTTCATGAAGTAGATGCCCGCCACCATGAACATCAGCAGCAGGATCACCGGGAAGTTGTGCACCAGTTCGTCATAGAGCGCCTGGGGCGTGGTCATTTTCAGCAGCAGTGCTTCGATCAGCAGCAAGCCGCCGGGCATCAGCGGGTAACACTTGAGCGCCATGGCCAGGGTGAAGATGAACTCCAGCACCAACAGCCAGCCAGCCGCCACCGGGCCGATCGTCCATAACACCAGGGCGTTGAGAATCAGGAACCCGATAATGCTTGCTTTGTACCAGCGGGGTGAATGCCCAAGAAAATTGTGTGCGAAGGCCTGGGCCAATGAGCCGGACATCGGCTACTCCTTGTATTAAGAAGCGCGCAACTTGCCGTAAGCGGAAGGGAAGATCAAGTGCAGGAAACTAGGGTTGATAACGGGCGACGACAGCTCGGTAGTTGCCATCCAGTGAATAGCCGCCGACGACGATGCAACCGTCGGCCTGCACGGCCAATGAAGTGGCGGTGTCCGGGCCTCGACTCAGGCGTGTGCGGACCCAGCCCTGGCCATTGGCGAAGCTGCGATCCAGCGCTCCGTTGGGTAAGTACCGGGCGAGAATGAAATCGCCATCGACCCCGCCGACCGTCGCTCCGACAGTCAGCACGCGGTCGTCCGGTTGTACCAGGGCGGCGGTCCACTGGCAGCCGCTGTGGCCGATCTCCAACAGTTGTGGCTGGCCGCCATTGTAATGAGTGTCAGGCCGGCCATTGCTGTGAACGTTCAGGGCGAGGCAGTGCGTCGGGTCGCGACTGCTGCCAAAACAATGCAAATCACCATTTTCGTGCTGGACGACCTGGCAGACCTGGGCACTGTGACCCCAGGCCTTGAAGGTCATGAACCCATCCACGGCGAAGCCGTCATCCAGCTGGCCATCGGTGTGATAACGCGCCAGCAAACCTTCCTCGGGGAAGTTGATCGATCCGCCTACCAGGATTCGGCCGTCATATTGCACCATCAAGCTGTTAAGCCAGGTGTTCATCAATAAGTGCCGGACCATGACAAAACCACGACCGTTGAAGGTGCTGTCCAGCGAGCCGTCGGCATTGAGCCGTATCAGCATGCCGACGTGATCGGCGCGTTCAAAGTGATGATTGGCCAGCAGCAGGATTGGACCGTCGTCCTGCACGCAGATATCACAGGCCTCGGTGCCCGGCACGCCGGGTGGTAACCAGACGTCGCGAGCGCCTTGGGAAAGATTCCCCGGCAGGCGCACCACGCAACGGCCATGCTCACCAAAACCCTGTATCGGGCAGCCTCGTTGATCAAACATCGCCAGGGCGGGCAGCGTGCGATGAGCATTTTCGTAGTGCAGGCCGGCCACCAGAATGTTCCCGTCGGCCAGCACCCGCACCGTGCCCGCCATGGCCTCGTAGCCGTGGGCGAATTGCCCGATGATGCTGCCTTGTTTGCCGAAGGCCAGATCCGCCGAACCGTCCTCAAGCAGGCGGGCCAGGCCAAAGCGGCTGCCACCTGGCGTGCCGACCTTGGCTGCCACCAGTATTCGGCCAGTGTGGTCAATCGCCACACCATTGACCCTGCTGGAGGTGCTGCCGGCGAAATACACTTGAGTCTTGCCGTTGCCGGCGAAATGGCTATCGAGTTGCCCGGCATCTTTCACCGTTGCCGGCATGGCAAAAGCAGTCTGGAGTGACATGCGCGCATCTCCTTGCCAGTCGTCCTTGTCCGGGTGCCCGGAGGTTGACTGTCTGAGCAGAACATTCAATCCCTGAATGCGATGATGTGCAACTGCCATTACGCTCGGGAGGAGCGTCGTTTTGTGCCAGAACAGTGTCTTTTCGAACCAGTGACAAGCCTGCCAAGTAATCTGGCGGATTAGAAGTTAAAAACGGGAATTGTGTCGTACAGCTGATCGTAGAAAACCGTCAACTAAGGAGACGAAGGGACGCGGATTACCGGGCGGTAATCCGCGAAAAAGATTAATGCGGCATGGACCACGATTGCAGTGTGTAACCTTCCTCGCTCAACTCGGCGCGGGCTTGTTCCAGCAAGTGTGCAAGTTGCTCCGGATCGGAATAGGCACTGCTCGGAATTTGTTTGCGGCTGATGCGAGTGTTAGTGCGATCAATGATGGCCAGGCTGAGCTCGCCATTACCGTCTTGTGGGGCCCAGGCCACGCATTGAAAGGGTTGGAATGCGCGGTCGGCAATCAAAAGAGCTTCGTTGATACGGAGCGGGGCGTTCATGGGGTCTTCTCTCTGTGTGCCCAATCAAGTGATGTGCCGTCGGTTGGGCTTACCGTTCGGCTGGTTACTTGTACTGATGTCCGCAACCGGGGGTTGGGTCACACACATTCAAAAGAAATTTCAACTTTCTTTGATTCGCCGGCGATTCAGGCAGTTGCTGAAAGCTGAGTGAAAGGTTCAATTCGTTAGGCAACTCATTAAGTGATTTTTTATAACTAATAAGCCAACGTCCCTATAAGCAATCGATACAAGCCAGCGTCAATATTTTGCTAGTGTTACACCGAAGCCCGCCAAATGACTGTTTTTAATAATATTTCCTAAAATTTGGCGCCAAGGAACAGTCATGATCGAAGCGCCTGCTTTACGACGTCTTTTAGTAGTGGATCCTTGCGACGACTGCCACCGTTTGCTGCCGGGTTTACGCGCTGTGGGTTGGGATGTCGACAGCTGTACCCTGGAAAACGCCGCGGAACGAACCTGCGACGTCGGCCTGTTGCGCTTGCAGCCATTTCATCTGGAACGTCCGGAAGCCGTCAAGGAACTGATCACCCGTAGCGGTACCGAGTGGATCGCCGTGCTCGATCAGGATGTCCTGCGAATGCAGAATGTCGGGGATTTCGTCTGCGAATGGTTTTTTGACTTCCATACCTTGCCGTTCGATGTTTCACGGGTTCAGGTCACTCTGGGCCGAGCGTTCGGCATGGCGCGCCTGCGCGGGCAGGGCACGGTTCATATCGATCAGCCTGAACACGAACTGCTCGGCGACAGCAAACCGATTCGCGAACTACGCAAATTACTGAGCAAACTGGCGCCCACCGAATCGCCGGTGCTGATCCGCGGCGAAAGCGGCACCGGTAAAGAATTGGTCGCTCGCACCCTGCATCAACAATCCCAGCGCCACAGCAAGCCATTCGTGGCGATCAACTGTGGCGCGATTCCCGAACACTTGATCCAGTCCGAATTGTTTGGTCACGAGAAGGGGGCCTTTACCGGCGCCCATCAGCGCAAGGTCGGGCGGATAGAAGCGGCAAACGGCGGAACCCTGTTTCTCGATGAAATAGGCGATCTCCCCCTGGAGCTGCAAGCCAATCTGCTGCGCTTCCTGCAGGAAAAACACATCGAGCGGGTAGGCGGCCATCAGCCTATCCCGGTAGATGTGCGGGTATTGGCGGCGACACACGTCGACCTTGAAGAGGCCATCGAGAACAAACGCTTTCGCGAAGATTTGTACTACCGCTTGAACGTCCTGCAAGTGGTCACCGTGCCGCTGCGTGAGCGCCATGGTGATCTATTGATGCTGGCCAACCACTTTTCCCATTTCTACAGCAGCGAAACCGGCCGTCGTCCCCGCAGCTTCAGCGAAGATGCGTTGGTTGCCATGGGCAAGCACGACTGGCCGGGCAATGTCCGCGAGCTGGCCAACCGGGTACGCCGTGGGCTGGTATTGGCCGAAGGACGGCAGATCGAGGCGCGAGACCTGGGGCTGCTCAGTCAGCACGCCTTCGCCACGCCGATGGGTACCCTTGAAGACTACAAGACCCGCGCCGAACGCCAGGCGCTGTGCGATGTGTTGAACCGGCACAGCGACAACCTGAGTGTTGCCGCCCGAGTCCTGGGCGTGTCGCGGCCGACTTTTTACCGATTGCTGCACAAGCACCAGATCCGCTAGGGCGGGTAAACGAAAAGGCCTGCTGCGACATCCATCGCAGCGGGCCTTTTCCATTGGGGTGAAGCGGTCAGAAGTAGTACGGGAATTTCAGGCTGAAGGAAAAGTCCGGGGCATCGTCCGTGATGCCGATGGACAGATTGGGAACGATGGTCAGGTTGTCGGAGGCCGCGATGGTCATGCCGACGTTGAAGTAACCGGCGTTGGCGTCACTGGACACCACAGACTCCCAATCCCCGCCATCCTGCTTGAGCTTGCTTTTGCGTTGCACCAGGTCAGACATCGAGAACGACATACTCATTTTTTCGTTCAGCGCAAATGCGATCCCCGCGCCAATCTGGAAGCTGTCGCCGATCCGCACTTTGCCCGGGACTTTTTGATTGACGGTGGCGCTGATGTCGTCGAAGGATTCTTCGAAGTTGTGGGTGTAGGAAAGGCTACCGAACAGAACCGCCGGATCGTAGGTCTTGACCAGCGAGATACCGGGGCTGATCGACCAGACGCCGTTGCCGGTCGGCAGGGTGTCAGGCACGAACAGGTTGGTATTGGCGTCGCTCTGGCGCAGTTTGATCCCGAACGGGTCTTTGCCGGTCGGTGCCTTGACGCGCAAGGTGAACACGGCGTCCGGGGTGTTGATCGATTCGTCCATGAACTTGTAGGCGATCCCGAAGTTGACATCGCCCAGCGTCGGATCCCGGGTGACGGTTTCTTCGCTGGTCACCCCCGCCGCACCGTTGTTGGCGCCGCCGGACTGATACGTCGATTCGCGGTACACCACCGGCACGTTCAGGTCGAATTGCCAGCGATTGTCGAAGTTGTAGCGGCCGGTGAGGTCCAGCGTCCAGGTGTCGGCCTTGATCCGGTCCAGGTTGATGTTGCCCAGGAAGATCGAGTCCAGCGCGAGGAAGCCGTTGAGGATCAGCTGACGGGTGTCGTAACGCGAATAGGTCAGCCCGGTTTCGAGGCTGAACTTGCCGCCGCCGAAGAATCCGCTGGCCTCGTCATACAGGTTGGAAACACTCTGTGCCGGTTGAGAGTCATCGGCCAGCGATTGCCCATAGGAACTGCCGCTGCCTGCGGCGCCTCCTGAAGCAGCGGCCGCTCCCGTCCCGGTGGCCACTTGCTGGTTGCCTTTCATGTCGGCTGGCGACTTGGCCAGGCGTTTAGGCGGTGCCGCCGCCGGTTGTTCCTCCACCTGGCGGACCCGTTGTTCGAGTACCGCCAGGGCTTTTTGTTGTACTTCGTACCGTTGTTTGAGCTCCATGAGTTGCTGCTTCAAAGCTTCCACGTCCGCATCGGACGCTGCTTGCAGCAGCGCCGACGGGAACAAAGTGCTCAGACAAACGATCGCGCGCAGTGGTACTGACCGATACATGATAAGTCGTCCCCCATGAAGCCCAATGATCGAACATCAGCGTAGTTCAATATCCCAGGCTGCGTAGTGCGTTGAGTTGATTCAGATTGCAGTTGACTGCTCCGGCATTTCGGCCGTTGTTGTTAAGCACCACATTAAGTTGCGTCAGGTTATTGACCCTGTTGCCGTTGCCCAGAAGCCGGGTGTTCTGCACCAGCCCCCCCTGAGCCGCCTTTTGCATGGTCGTGCCTTGATTGTTGCTGGCCTGGATGGCCATTTGTACGCCGCCACCAGTGGCCGCCACTGCGACGCTACCGGCGGCATTGCTGTCGGTAATGGTCTGCCCGCTTGTCAGCACCTGCCCTTGGGCGGGACTCGGCGCCGGCGCCTGGTTGGCCTCCTGGACGTTGATGGCGACATTGTTGTAGGCGGTATTGCCGTCACCGGCGGCGCGCACAGTTTGAATGACACCCTGGGCGGTGGTCAGTCCTGCGCCACCGATGACATTTCCGGTACCCAATGACGGCGTACTGCCGTTACCGGATTCTTTAATGGTCGACACGTAAAATTGGGGTTTTACGGTAGAGGCCTGGATCTGCATGGCCGTCGTCACCCCGATCAGGTCGCCACTGGCATTGCGCCAGGTGCTGCTCATGACAACGCCGAAGCTGATGATCCGCCCCGGCATGACATAACGACCGCGTAGCTCGGCGAGCTCGTGGTCCTTGAGTTCGATGGGTTTGAATCCTGCATTGGCATAGCTTGATGCGCTTGCTGCCAGGCAAGCGGCGGCCAGCCAGTATGAGGTTTTCATCTGCTGCTCCCGGGGCATCCGGCCCTCTCTATCATCAGTGGGCGATTAGAAGAAGTCGCTCTGTATGAAGCCAAAGTCCATCAGTTCGGCATCTTTGACCGGGTTGAATGTGTCCAGCTTGTTCTTGGCCGTCAGCGGTTCAGGAGGGCTACGCAGTGCATTGGTTTTGTCGTAACCGGGACCCACGATAGCGAAGACGATGCCGTTCCAGCCTTTGACAAAGTCATCATGGGAATAGCGTTTGTGCCCAAGCACCGGGTCGCCGATATAGACCCAGTTCTTGTCCGCCCGCTGCATCACCACGAAATGCTTGTAGCCGCGAATTTCCATCAGCACCACCACCGGAATGGTCACCGCTTCGAGTTTCTCGGGCGGTATCCGGTAGCCACGCGCGCGCATGCCGATTGCTTCGATGTAGCGCTTCATGTCCAGCATGGAGAAACCTTGCGTGCGGACAAGGTTCTGGTCAGCGTTGACCAGCATGCCTTTGATGATGTGTTCCTCATCGACATCGAGCCAGTAAGCCTGGCGCAACACCGTGGCCAGTGCGGCGGCGCCGCAGCTGAAGTCGGTTTTTTGTTCGACGATGTCGCTGAACTTGCGCTCACGCACACTTTGCACCTGCTTATAAACCAGCATACCGCCAGGCAAGGCGGCGACTGGCATCTGTGCCGCCTGAGCAAGGCCACACAGGCACAGCAGTGCAAAAAAGGCTGTCGTACGCATGATCGATACGCCCTCGAGGAGCCGTGGAAAGAAAGCCCCGTTGCCGGGGCTTTCATTTCGATCGCGATTACATGCAGGCCCTGCAGCCGGCAGCGATGGACAACGAGTTGCTTTGTTGGTTGCCCACACCCGCCGACACGTTGGCGCCGCCGTTGCCGGAGAAGCCGTTCATCGAGTTGGTCATGGAGGCGTTGTTCACAACAGGGTTTTTCCAGCCGTCTGGCGTCAGCACTTGATGGGTGGTTACGCTAGACAGATCGAAGGTGCCCACGGCGGTGAACTTGAACTTGTCGTCGTCGTGGCGTCTGTGATCCCAACCATTGTCCTCGATAGTCCCGGTGCCATGGGCCTTGAAGCTGCCTGAGGAAGTGGTGGTGTCGGTGAGGGTGGTGGTGACGTGGGTCCGGTCAGCTTTGTTGTCGACATCCAGACCGGTGGTGGATTGGTAAGCGTCAGCCGAGGCTGTCGCTACACGTCCGCCGGACACGGCAATCGCCAGGTTGTTTTTCTGTTGGTTGAAGTTGCCGGCAGTCACGTTCATGCCTATGTTGCCGGAGCCGTTGTTGCCTGCATTGTTGAGCGTGGCGTTGTTTTGAGTGGAGCGGTTTTTGACATAGTTGTCGGTGTTGTACTGATAGGCGTTGGACGTTGCAGTGGCAGAGCCGAAGATGAAACTTTCATCGGCAGTAGCCAGCGCGGCGGCGTTGTCTTGTTGGTTACCGTCGCCGCCAGCCACGTTGGCGCCCATGTTGCCGTCGGAGCCGTTGAGCGAGTTGTCAACTTCGGCAGTGTTTTTGGTGCCTTGGTTGAGTACCGAGTTGCCGCTGCTGTCCTGTGTGTCCCCTACATAGGCAGTGGCGGCGGAGTCGATTGACAGTTGCTGTTCCCAGGTTGGGCCTTTGGGGCCGTGATGGTGGTGGCCGTGGCCGCGTTCGTTATCGCCGGCTTGTGCGGCCATCGCCATGACAGCTGCCAGGGCGAAGACCAGAGGTTTGAGAGCCATTGTGGGTTTCATGGTGTTTCTCCGTGCTTATTAGTTGGTTAAGTGTTGGTTACTTTCTAATCGCACTGCGTTCGGGTCAGTCAGAGACCCGTATGCTCAGGGTGTTAGCCATTCGGTTCCCCACCCCGGCACTCTGGTTCACCTGAATCACTCCTCGGCTGCCGGTGAAGGCCTGGTCGCTTGTCACGACCTGGCGACTGCCTTTTGAAGCGTCAGTTGCCCCTGAGCCTGGTAGCAACGCCACGTTCTGTTGAGAAAGGGCGCTATCGTCGACGCTTTGCGGCGCAGCACTGATGCTGATGCGCATTGCGTTGGCCATCTGGTTGTTGGCCCCGGCGCCCTGGTTGACACCCAGTGCACCGTTGCCTTGACTGAAAGAGTTACCGCCGATGGTGGCCGTCGCGTTCATCGACGGGTTGGCGGGCGTGTCGAGTTTCTGGATGATGCGGGTGGTCGCTGAGGCATCGGTGGTGCCGATGGCGATGGCGCGGGTGTTGGTCTGTTGCTGTTGATCGCCGGATGCCTGGTTGACGTTGAAGTTGCCGTTGTACCGGGCGCCGGAATCCAGGATGCTGGCGCTGTTGACCACCGGAACGCTGGAGTCGGCCATGGCGCTTGCACTGACGCTGGCACTGACGAGCAGGGCGAGCAGGATCGGGGAGCGACTCATGTCATTGACCTCCCGCCAGTCTGCCCAACGGCGCGAGGCCGGAAGTCATGGAGCGGTTGATGGTTCCCGAAATCGCGCCACCGCTGCCGCCCCCGTGACCGGCGCTCATGCCGGGCATGCCGTTGGGGTTGGTGATGACACTGAGGCTGCCGGGTACGCTGGCACCGTTCTGGTTGATGTTGTTGCTGATGGACGAACCGCTGGCCACGCTGGCGAACTCACCATCGCTCAACTCGGTGTTGCTGAGTGTCGTGTTGACACGATCCGAAGGGTTGGCGTTGACAGTGATCGGGTAGGGGTCTTTCTGAAACGGCGGTCTGCCGACGGTGTGGGGTTGTACATCGCGAGTGAGCACGATGACGCCATTGCCTTCAGCCTGAGCGTCGAAGCTGAGTACCGAGACGGCGGCACATCCGAACAGCAACAAGCGTGTCAAGCCTTTATGAAAAGTCCCCACGACGGCGATTCCTTCTGTTGTGCGCTGGCCCTAATCAGCGTTGTGAAGGAGAGAGCGAAAGCCGTGCCGCTTTCTGATTGTTGTTTTGATTCAAGGGGTTATCGATCAAGTTAAATGGATCCTTGATTGAGCTGTTTCAGGCTTGAGACAAAAGCGGGGGCTATAACAGGGAAAAGGAGGCGCAACGCTCTGGATCCATAGCTTGCGTTGTGATGTATCAGCGCTTTAACACAGATCATGACGCAATGATGAATAGCGCTGAAACGGGCTGTTCGAGCACAAAGGTATGTTTCACAAACGGACGCATTTGCAAAAATATCGCAACAAATGCTGGGGTGTTGGCGGCCGTAGCAGCTGTCGAGCTTGCGAGGCTGCGTTCGGCTGCGCAGCAGTCGTGAATCCGGCTGGCGCGGTTTGCCTGATACACCGCAAGTTCTGGTTTTACGACTGCTGCGCAGCCGAACGCAGCCTCGCAAGCTCGACAGCTGCTACGGCCGGAATCGTCCAAGCAGCAGAGTGACGGCCTGCGACGCCTGGGCTCGGCGTTCTGCCCAGTCACCCTGGATCACTTGAACAGGTTGCCGATGCTGCTCCAGCCACGCCTGAGTCGCGTTGAAAAAAGCCCGGCGTTCATCCAGCTGCGGCTGACACCGCTGGCCATCGTCGGTCCAGTCGACAAGTTCAGGCGACAACAGCAAGTGCAAGTCGTAATGCCGGGCCAGCAGCGCTTGTTCGAGCCAGGCCGGGCAATCGCTAAACAGGGTCTGGCTCCAAAGCATGTTGCTCAGCAAGTGCGTGTCGAGAATCAGCAACGGTGGCGCAAGGGCGCGGGCATCATCTTCCCATTGCAGCTGACCGCGGGCGATCTCGGGGATATCCGCCAGGCAGGTGTCCCGTGCCTCCTGTTCAATGAACCAGCGCACGTATTCGCCCACCAGAACACCGCCGAATTGCCGTTGCAGTTCGGCGGCCAGCCAGCTCTTGCCGCTCGATTCGGGCCCCGTGAGCACCAGCACCTTCATGTGCGCAACGCCGGGTCGGCGCGCCACGTGCGCCAGCCTTGCACGGCCAGCAGGGCGAATACCCCATAGAGGGCGGCGGTCAGGTACAACTCTTTGTAGATGAACAGGCCGACGAAGATGACGTCCAGCGCGATCCACAGCGGCCAGCATTGCAGGCGTTTTTGCGCCATCCATAACTGTGCTACCAGGCTGAAACCGGTCAATGCGGCGTCGAGCCAGGGCTGGGCGGCGTCGGTCCAGTGAGCCATCGCGGCCCCCAGCAGCAGACTGCCGACCGCGCCCACGGCCAGCCCGAGCGCGACGGATTTGCCATCGAGCAGGCTGACGTGTCGCCCGTCATGCGTCGCGCCGGCGCGGGTCCACTGCCACCAGCCGTAGAGCTGCAACGCGGCGTAGATGACTTGCAGCAGCATGTCCGAATACAGCTTCACCTCGAAAAAGATCCAGCTGTACAACAGCACCATGACCAGGCCGATCGGCCAGCACCAGGGGTTCTGTTTGACCGTCAACCAGACGGCAATCACACCGAGGGCGGCGGCAAACAGTTCAAGCCCGGACATGGAGGTTCCTTGGGGAAGACGAAAAGGGGGGGAGGATTGTAGCGGCAGGCGCTGCCAAGTAGAACCGGCTTGCGCGGTCCGGTGTAGCAGCTGCCGAGCCTGCGAGGCTGCGTTCG
>NZ_AKJT01000040.1 GCF_000282195.1 Pseudomonas sp. GM18 | reverse complement strand
CATGGCCGGGGGCGGCTAACCCGGCATCCATGCCGGGTTACCCACTGCGCAGAACCTCCACTCGGCCTCTCGAGGGGGCGGTGCGTCAAAATCAAAAGCAAGGCGGCCTACCGGCCGGCCTGATCTCACGTGCACGCATTTCCCTGTAGGAGCTGTCGAGCGAAGCGAGGCTGCGATCTTTTGATCTTGCATTTGCTTTGCTTTGCTTGGCTTTGGCTTTGGCTTTGGCTTTGGCTTTGGCTTTGGATCTTGATCTTGATCTACCCGCCCCTTCGGGAGGCTGAGTGGAGGTGTTCATCTGGGGATTGGCGCGCAGCGCCGTTCGACGCAGTCGAACCCATCGCATGTAGGTCGTAGCGAAGCAGACCGTAGGGCGATGCCCCCAGATGGATACCGGAGCGAAGGAACGCCGAGCCTTAGCGAGGAGCCGGACGCTTGGGGCGAGCGTTTTTTGCTTCCTTTTTTAGGCGCTTGTAAAAAAGGGAGTCGCCGTAAGGGCGAAACCATAAGTAGCCGTTACCGCAGAAATGGATATGTACTTGGCCAGCAAACTACAGGTCGGCTATCAGGCCGCCATCGCGAGCAAGCCCGCCCCCACAAGGTCCGAGTGAACACTTGAGGGAGCAGGCAACCAGATCAGGCCAGGCTTTTGCTGACCACTTCGTACACGTCGCTGGACAGCTGCCCCGAAGCGAGAATCCGCTCCAGTTCGCCTTTCATCAACGCCTGACGGGCGCTGTCGTACTTGCGCCAGCGCGTCAGTGGTGCCAGTTGGCGAGAAGCGATCTGCGGGTTAAAGCCGTTGAGCTCAATCACCAGATCCGCCAGGAACCGATACCCGGAACCATCCGCCGCGTGGAAGTTGATCAGGTTCTGCCCGGCAAACGCACCGACCAGTGCACGCACCTTGTTCGGGTTCTTGATGTTGAACGCCGGGTGTTGCATCAAGGCTTTGACCCGCGCCAGACCGCCGGGCAATACACTGCCGGCCTGAACGCTGAACCACTGATCCATGACCAGCGGATTGTCCTTGAAGTGCTCGGCGAAGCTCGCCAGAGCCTTGGCTTTCTGCTCTTCGAACGGCGAATTCACCAGCACCGCCAACGCGGTCAGGCGCTCGGTCATGTTGTCGCAGCTGTCGAACTGCTCAAGGGTCGCGGCCAGCACTTCTGGTATATCGCCGAGCATCAGGTACGACAATGCAATGTTCTGCAAGGCGCGACGGGCAAAATGCTCGGCCTCGGCCACATACGGCGTCTGCTTCGACAGTTCGCGATTGGCCTGATAACGCAGCCACAGCGCATCAAACAGGTTGTCCGCCAATTGCTTGCGAGCGAATTCGCGAGCCGTGTGGATGGCCTCGACATCAGCCACTTCGCTGATTTCGGTCAGGTACGCTTCACTCGGCAGAGAGAGCATTTCCGCAACCATCGCCTGATCCAGCGTCTCGTCGGACAGCACGGTACGCAGCGCTGCAATCAAACGCTGATCCAGCACCAGCGCCTCGCCCTTCTGCTGCTGGGCGATCAGCTCTTGCAGCACCTGCACCGACAATTGCTGACCGGCATCCCAACGGTTGAAACCGTCGCTGTCATGCTGCATCAGGAACATCAGTTGATCGCGGTCGTACGGGAAGCTCAGTTTCACTGGTGCCGAGAAGCCGCGCAGCAACGAAGGCAGTGGCTTTTCAGCAATGTCGACGAAGGTGAAGGTCTGCTCGGCCTCAGTCACCGAGATAACCCGCGAAGTGCCCTGAGCGCTGGCTTCACCGGACAGACGCAACGCAATCGCCGCGCCTTTCGAATCAAGCAGACCCAGTTCCACCGGAATCACGAACGGCAGTTTTTCCACCTTGTCCGGGGTTTCCGGGCAGCTCTGGCGGAAGGTCAGGTTGTAGGTTTTCGCTGCCGCATCGTAGGACTCACTCACTGCCAGGCGCGGTGTGCCGGCCTGGCTGTACCAGCGCTTGAACTGGGTCAGGTCGACGCCATTGGCATCTTCCATGGCCTTGATGAAGTCATCGCAGGTCACTGCCTGGCCGTCATGGCGTTCGAAGTACAGGTCGCTGCCTTTGCGGAAACCGTCGGCCCCGAGCAAGGTGTGGATCATGCCGACCACTTCCGAGCCCTTTTCGTACACGGTCAGGGTGTAGAAGTTGGAAATCTCGATGAAGCTGTCCGGGCGCACGGCGTGGGCCATGGGGCCGGCGTCTTCGGCGAACTGGTGGGTGCGCAGGTACGCCACGTCCTGAATGCGCTTGACCGTGGCCGAGTTCATGTCGGCAGAGAATTCCGAATCGCGGAACACGGTGAAGCCTTCTTTGAGCGACAGCTGGAACCAGTCGCGGCAGGTCACGCGGTTGCCCGACCAGTTGTGGAAGTATTCGTGGGCAACGATCGCTTCCACGCGCTGGTGCGCAGCGTCGGTAGCGGTTTCGGCGCGGGCCAGCACGGCGCTGGAGTTGAAGATGTTGAGTCCCTTGTTTTCCATGGCGCCCATGTTGAAGTCGTTGACTGCAACGATCATGAAGATGTCCAGGTCGTACTCGCGACCGTAGACCTCTTCATCCCAGCGCATGGACTTCTTCAGGCTGTTCATGGCGTGCTGGCACTTGTCGATGTTTTCCGGCTCGACGTAAATGCGCAGCGCCACGGAGCGCTCGGTCATGGTGGTGAAGCTGTCTTCGACGCACCACAGGTCACCGGCCACCAGCGCGAACAGGTAGGCAGGCTTCTTGAACGGGTCTTCCCAAGTCGCCCAGTGGCGGCCGTCTTCGCCGGGACCCGAGGCAATCGGGTTGCCGTTAGACAGCAGCACCGGATAGCTGTGCTGCTCGGCGACCACCGTGGTAGTGAACGTGCTCATCACGTCCGGGCGATCGAGGTAATAGGTGATCTTGCGGAAACCTTCGGCCTCGCACTGGGTGCAGAACATGGTGCCGGATTTGTACAGGCCTTCCAGGGCGGTATTGGTTTCCGGGTGGATCCGGACGCTGGTGTCGACCGTAAAGCTGGTGGCGGTCGGGTGCAGGGTCAGATGATTCTCGGTCAGCTGGTAGTCGGTGGCGCTCAGCGCCTGGTCGGCCAATGTCACCGACAGCAGCTCGAGTTGCTGGCCGTCGAGCACCAGCGGCGGCAGGCCCGGGCCACGTTCAGGGTTGCGGCGCATCACCAGTTGCGCATGGACCAGGCTGTGGTCCTCGAACAACTCGAAGGTCAGGTGCGTCTCGTCGATCAGGTACTCGGGCGCCTGATAGTCCTTCAGGTAAATCATCTTCGGTTGTTCGGTGCGCATGCTGGAGTCCTTACTGATGCACGGCGAGCTGGTAGGCCGTGTATTTACGAATATTGATCACGCCGGTGTCGAAAATCAGGTATTGGCCCTTGATCCCCAACAGCGTGCCTTCGGCAATCGGGTTCTTGTCCAGGTTGAAGCTGACAATCTTGGCCGGGTATTGCTCGACCGGATAGCGGATTTCCAGAGGTTCGACATCGGTAATCGTCTGGATTGCCTGTAGGCCGAATCGCTCCTGCAAACTGTGCAAACCTTCGGCGCAGCTTTCAAACAGCTGATCGCGAACCTGCGTCAAGTCCACCGATACCGCATCGCCCTTGAGTAAAGCACGCCAGTTGGTCTTGTCGGCGACCTGGCTGCGGAACAGGTCTTCGACGAAGCCCGACTGCTGACGGGTCGAGACGCGCACGATCGGCAAGGCCTGGCTGGCGCCCTGATCGAGCCAGCGGGTCGGCAACTGGGTGGCACGGGTAATGCCGACCTTGATCCCCGACGAATTGGCCAGGTAAACCACATGGTCGGTCATGCAGAACTTCTCGCCCCACTCAGGCTCCCGGCAAGTGCCGGCGTCGTAGTGGCAGCGCTCCGGGCTCATGATGCAGATGTCACACTGGGCCAGTTTGGTCATGCACGGGTAGCAGTAACCCTGGCTGAAACTGGTTTTGGTCTTGCGTCCGCAATGGGTGCAGTGGATCGCCCCCAGGTATTCCAGGCGCACCGTGGTGCCGATCAATGGATTGACCGGCACCTCTACGTCGCCCAGACGAAAAGCGTACTGCACGTTCGGCCCGTCCAGGCGCGCCGACATTTTGCTGATTGCACCGCGGCCAATCTCGATCAATGGATGGCATCCGACTTGAACAGAATATTCGGCACTTCGATCGACTTCGACGCGCACTCCTGCGGGCCCATGTAGCCGGTGCGCTGTTCCTCGGGCAGGTTTTGGATTTCCCAGGCGATCATCGCTTGCAGGGACAGTTCGCGCTGCTCGGCGGTGAGCTTGCCACCGTCGGACCATTTGCCGATTTCCACCGCCAGTTTCAGGCTCTGGTAGATATCCGGGGTGATGTTTTTGATCATTTCGTTAAAAGAGGACATCAGGGTCTCCGCGCTCTCTATTCACATAGCTTATTTAGACGTCAGTTTACGGCGGTTGAACAAGCCGCCCAACAAACCGGTAAAGCATCCGATGAGTAACCCGCCAACGTGGGCCGCGTTGGCAATCTCGCCGAAGCCGATCATCGAGACCAGCCCCGACAGGCACAGCAGCAGCCACACCAACATCATCACCAACACCCCACGAGGCAGGCGATAAGCCGGGTTCGGCGACAGGACCTGGAAGATCCAGCAATGCCCGAGCAGGCCGTACAGCACCCCGGACAACCCGCCAAACAGGGTCGGGCCGCTGAAAAGGAACTGCGCATAGTTGGACACCAGGCTGAACAGCAACGTCAGGCCGATCAGGTTGATGCTGCCCTGACGCGACTCGATGCGCCGCCCCAGTTCCCAGTACCACATGCCGTTCATGGCCAGGTGCAGGATGCCGAAATGGATCAGCATCGGCGTCACCAGACGCCACCACTGCCCCGCCGCCAAGCTGTCGGCCAGTGGTGTGAAATGGATGTATTCGCCAACCACACGGAAATCGAGGAAGGTCAGCCAGCGCATCGTCTCGAGGTTTTCGCCCAGCAGCGTCACTACGCCGACGATCAGGCTCAGCAACAACACGAACGCCGTGGCCTTGCTGTGGCGCAACTGCTCGACAAAACCCGGACGCTGCAGGGTCGGCGCCACCGGGATATCCAGTTGCTGATCGGGGTCGCCGGCCGGGAAGCGTTCGTACAACGAGCGCACGTCTTCGCTGATGCTGGCTGGTACCCACAACACCTGCTCGCCCGCCTCTTCGCTGACCCGATGGGGCACTTGCATGCGCTGCAGCAGTTTGACGAACCCGCTCAAATCCACCGCCAGCGGCAGACGCAATACCGCCACCGCCGTCATTGCAGTAACTCCGGCCGCTCGACATCGACCCAGACAAATTTATGCGGGTCGAGACGGGTTTCCTGATCCAGACGATAAGCGACCAGCTTGCCGTAGAGCACCGCGCTGTAATCCAGGCACGCCAGGTTCGGGCGGATCGGCGCCGGTTTGCCGCTGCGCCAGTAGTGGCCGACGAACAACATCGGCTCATCGATGCCGTAGCGCAGCAGATTGTCTTTTTCGCTGGATGACAGCGGCGTGCGGGCCACCGGTTCAGGCAAGGCGTCGGGCTGGAACACAATGTCTCCGTAGGTTTGCGGGTCGTCTTCCCAGAATTTGGTGCGGAAGAAGGAACGGGTCAGGCCGTCACCGCTGGTCATGGTCAAGCCGTGGGGCAAGCGCATGTCGGTGCCGCGCAACAGGCGATCGAACACAGTGCAGGCGAAACTGCCCGGCACCGCGGAGGCCTGGAGGAAATGCTCGTCGATGCACCCGTCAGGGAACAACCCGCGCAACGGTTCGATCAGGCTGGCATCCCAGCAGGCATGCACCACGCGGAAACGCCCGGCGTCGACGAACAATGGCAGCTTGTAGAACCATTGCAGGAAGTCATGCCATTCCTCGGGATGATCCTCGAACTGGGTCAGGGTTTCCTTGAGCAGGCGCGCGTGGCGCGGCGTGTGTTCGCGCACGAACTGTTTGCCGCTACCCGGCAGCGCCGGCGTGCTCCAGCCGAGGGCGTTGAATTCATGGTTGCCCATGATGCACAGCGCCTGGCCGGCCTCGACCATGTCGTGGACGATGTGCAGCGCCTCGCGAATCCGCGGGCCGCGGTCGATGATGTCGCCGAGGAACACCGCCATGCGCGACGGATGTCGCCAGACACCCGCCTGTTTGTGGTAACCGAGCCGGTCGAGCAAGTGCTCAAGGGTCAGAGCGCAACCGTGCACGTCACCGATCAGGTCGTAGCTACGCGCGGGATCGAGCATCAGTCGCCTCCACCACCCAACTTGCTGCCCCAGCCGAGCTTGGTCCGGCAGACTTCGTAGTAGTTGTGGTCGAGTGGGTGAATCAGCCGCAGCTTCTGCGCTTTCTTGCTGATGGTGATGGTGTCACCGGGCGCGCAGGTGAAGTGGTTCTGCCCGTCACAGGAGACTTGCGGGTAAATCTGCATATCTTTGGACACGACGATTTTCAGCTCACTGTTGCCATCGACCACGATCGGTCTACCCGACAAGGTATGGGGGTACATCGGCACAATCACAATAGCGTCGAGCTTGGGATGCATGATCGGGCCGCCCGCCGACAGCGCGTAGGCGGTCGAACCGGTGGGCGTGGCGACGATCAGGCCGTCGGCCTTCTGGCTGCAGACGAACTGGCCGTCGATGTAGAGCTCGAACTCGATCATCCGCGTCGATTTGCCGGGGTGCAGCACCACGTCGTTCAGCGCATCGCCCTGGCCGATGGCCTCGGCGTGGCGCCGGACTTCGGCTTGCAGCAGGAAGCGGTTTTCCACCAGATAGTGGCCGTCGAGCACTTCGGCGACTTTGACTTCCAGCTCATCGGGGCGAATATCGGTAAGGAATCCCAGGCTGCCACGGTTGATGCCGAGCACCGGAATATTATGCCGGGCCAGCGCCCGGGCAGCGCCCAACAGGCTGCCGTCACCACCGACCACAATCACCATGTCACAGACTTCACCGAGCATCTTGCGCGACGAAGTTTGCAGGCCATGGCCCGGCAGGACTTCGGCGATGGTGTCTTCGAGGATCACGTGCAGGTGACGATCGAGCAGAAACCGTTTCAGTCGGCGGACGGTATCCAGCACCTGAGAACTGCCCAGGCGACCGATGATGCCGATATTACGAAATTGCTCCATGGGGCTCCTATTGGGACGCGGCGGCCTGCGACGGCGAAAAACACGATTATGGGCGAAAGCGCGGCGTAGACAAAACCCTTTCAGCCACAACGGTGTGCTCGCGTTTCGGGCTATGCTCGCAAGATGATCCTATTTCCAGACTTGCTCCAGTTACCTCACCAGTTGCGCCACCCTGAAGTGCGCGACCTGGCCTGGGTCATCCTCGCGCCGCCGATGCTCAGCGCCACCCCATGGCCGCAGCGTCATCCCCTGGCCGGCAGCGATTGGGTGCAGGCGCCGGAGCGCCTGGAACACTGGCTCAGGCAGCTGGACCGCGACAGTTACGATTTGCTGCACTGGCTGGCCCAGGCCAGGACCCGGCGCCTGGGCTTGTACTACGAACGGCTGTGGCAGTACGCCGTGCGGAACGCGCCGGGGATCGAGTTGATTGCTGCCAACATGCCGATCCGCCGCGAAGGCCACACCTTGGGCGAGCTGGACATGCTGTTGCGCGATCGCGATGGCGTGCATCATCTCGAACTGGCGATCAAGCTCTATCTCGGCCCACAGAACGGTGACGGCCATGACACCGCGCAGTGGCTCGGACCGGGTTGTCATGATCGACTGGACCGCAAACTGGAACACCTGAGCCGGCATCAATTACCGATTTCCGCGCGGGCGGAAAGTCGCGAGGTGCTGGCGTCGCTGGATATCCAGCAGTTCAGCGCGCACCTGTGGCTGGGCGGTTATCTACTCTATCCGTGGCCGGGGCAGGCCGAACCACCGCGCGGCGCACACCCTCAGCATTTGCGCGGTAGCTGGCTGCACCAGAAGGACTGGGCGGATTTTGTCGTGCAGCGTCCATTCGGTCGCTGGCAACCCCTGCCCCGCCATGCCTGGCTGGCACCGGCGCACTACCCCAAGGAGCAGACCTGGGACGCTGAACAACTGGATGTGTGGCTGAGCGATCTGGACCCGCTGGCACCGGCGCAATTGATGGTGCGGCTGACAGAGAATGCCAAAGGGGATTGGGAAGAGGCCGAGCGACTGTTTCTGGTGTCCGATCTTTGGCCGAATGTGCCGGGTACTGGTTGAGTTTTGTAGTGCCTGGGCGGGTCTGCTCGCGATAGGACCAACCCGGTCTAGATGGACAACCGCAACGCCAAGGCCGCCAACGTCACCAACAACACCGGCACCGTCAGCACAACCCCGACCTTGAAGTAGTACCCCCAGCCAATCCGGATATTCTTGCGCTGCAACACATGCAGCCACAGCAAGGTCGCCAGACTGCCGATCGGGGTGATTTTCGGCCCCAGGTCGCTGCCGATGACGTTGGCGTAGATCATCGCTTCTTTCGCCACGCCGGTCGCCTGACTGGCATCGATCGAGAGCAAGCCGATCAGCACGGTTGGCAGATTGTTCATCACCGACGACAGCAACGCCGTCAGCACCCCGGTGCCCATGGCCGCGCCCCACACGCCGTAACCGGCGAAGCCATCCAGCCAACCGGCCAGATACCCGGTGAGCCCGGCGTTGCGCAGGCCATACACCACGAGGTACATGCCCAGGGAAAAAATCACGATCTGCCACGGCGCTTCTTTCATCACCTTGCGCGTGGAAATCTTGTGGCCACGGGCGGCAATGGCCAGCAGCAATGCAGCGCACACCGCGGAAATCGCGCTGATCGGAATGCCCAACGGCTCAAGGGCAAAACAGCCCAGCAGCAGAATCACCAGCACGACCCAACCGGCATAAAACGTCGCGGTGTCGTGAATTGCGGTGGCCGGGTCTGCCAATTGCTCGGGATCGTAATCACGGGGAATGTCGCGACGGAAGAACACCATCAACATCGCCAGGGTCGCCGCCACGCTTACCAGATTGACCGGGATCATCACCGCGGCGTAGCGGTTGAAACTGATCTTGAAGAAGTCTGCGGAAACGATGTTCACCAGGTTTGACACCACCAGCGGCAGGCTCGCGGTGTCGGCGATGAAACCGGCGCCCATGACGAACGCGAGGGTTGCCGCCGGGGAGAAACGCAACGCCAACAGCATGGAAATCACGATCGGCGTGAGAATCAGTGCTGCGCCGTCATTGGCGAACAACGCCGACACCAGTGCGCCGAGCAGCACCATATAAGCAAAGAGCTTGCGCCCGTTGCCCCGCCCCCAACGGGCCACATGCAACGCGGCCCAGGCAAAGAACCCCGCCTCATCCAGCAGCAAGCTGATAATGATCAGCGCAACAAAGGTTCCGGTGGCATTCCAGATAATCTGCCACACCAGCGGAATATCGCTCAGGTGCACCACCCCGGACAGCATCGCCAGTACCGCGCCGAATACCGCACTCCAGCCGACGCCCAGGCCTTTGGGTTGCCAGATCACCAGGGTGATGGTCAGCAAAAAAATCAGCGATGCGATGAGCATATAAACCCGGTTCCAGCCCGACGAAAAACGAAGCGCGGAATAGTAGGGAGGTTTGAATAGACCGTAAAGTGAAGGCTGGATGAAATGCCTGATGTAGCAGCTGCCGAGCCTGCGAGGCTGCGTTCGGTGTGGGCCGCATTCGGACGAAGCCGTCGTGAAATCGGGCGATGCGGTGTTTCAGTTGAACCGCATGTACAGGGTTTACGACGGCTTCGCCGCCGGACGCAGCCTCGCAGGCTCGGCAGCTGCTACAAGCTACAAGGAAGTGGTCATGGCTTTTTATGCTGCTCGACCCACTGCGCATACGCATTGATGAATTTCTGCAAGAACGGCTTGAGCGACTCCGACAACTTGCCCGCCTCGTCGAACGCTGAACCGGCACCGCCCAGATAAGCTTCCGGCTGTTGCATGCACGGCACATTGAGAAACACCATGGACTGGCGCACATTGTGGTTGGCGCCAAATCCGCCGACCGCACCCGGTGAAGCGCTGATCACCGCACCCGGCTTGCCGTCCCAGACACTATTGCCATAGGGGCGCGAACCGACGTCGATCGCGTTCTTCAACGGCGCAGGCACCGAACGGTTGTATTCCGGGGTCACGAACAGCACCGCGTCGGATGAACGCACTTGTTGTCGGAAAGTGCTGTAGGCTGCCGGCGGTGAATCGCCATCGATGTCTTCGTTGTAGAGCGGCAAATCGCCGATTTCGACGATAGTCAGCTTCAGATTGGCAGGCGCCAGCTCGGCCAGCGCCAGCGCGACCTTGCGGTTGATCGATGCTTTTCTCAGGCTGCCGACCAGAACGGCGATCTCGTAGACGTTGCTCATGGAAGATTCTCGACTGTTCGATGGAAAGAGCTTCTAGTTATAGATGATCAAATGACGATTCAACCAGCGGGCGACGGAAAATCGCCGCCCCTGACTATTTTTTTCCTGTAGGAAAACTTACCTCGCCCAACCACGGTCTACAGAACCGCAAATTGAGTGATTTATCTCCAGAGGTTCTAAGCAGATGGCAGCAGTACTCGTCGGTCAGTTCCATGCAAGAGACGCGGAAGGCCGTGTTTATTCCGTGCATGAGTTCCAGGAATCCACCCTGTCGCACGACGGCCTCGCCGGCTCTGCGCCTGTCACCACCTATAAACTGGCCATTGGCGACCGGGTCAACAAACTCGACGACAATGAGTTTGTGCTGGTGCAAACCGGTGTCACCCTCATCCGCGAACCTGAAACGAACGTCGCTTCATAACCCGCTGTTATGAGCAGAAGTCATATGCGCGCACTTGAGTTAGGATTCAGTCACTGACTCCCTCACCTGCTGAACATGGACTTCACGCATGCGTTTACGTCATATCGAAGTGATCCAGGCGCTCCTGCAGACCGGTCACCTGGGCACCGCCGCCGAATGGTTGCAGTTGCCCGTGACCGAGGTTGAACGCACGCTGCGCGATGCCGAGGATCAGTTGGGTTTCATGCTGTTTGCCAGCGTGCGTGGCCGTCTGCAAGCCACACGCGAGGCGCGGGAGTTGCAGGTCGAGATCGCCCGTGTCTACGAAGCGCTTGAGCCGGTCCAGCGACTGGCCAGCAGCCTCAAGCAATATCTGGCCCCGCCCCTGCGAATCATCTGCACCCCGCCGTTGGCGCAGCAGCTGTTGCCGCAGAGCATCGCGGCGCTGCGCCGACGCTTCCCCGATGCACCTTGCACCCTCCTGAGCCAACCGACCCGCGAGATTGTCAGAAGCCTGCTGCTGCGTGAAAGCGATCTGGGCCTGAGCCTGCACGACCCGGAGCACGCCGATATCGATTGCCAGGTCATCGCCCAAGGCAAGCTCCAGCTATTGGCGCCCCATGGCTGGCTGCAACCGAAACAAAAATACATCTCGCTGCAAGACCTGGCCGGCCAGTCGATGGTAGGCCTGGAAGGTCACGACCCGCTCAGCCCGGCGCTGGACAACAAGCTGCATGCGCTACGCCCTGCCCCGGTCATCCAGACCCGGGTGCAGACGCATCAGATGATGCGCAGCATGGTCGAGGCCGGCGAAGGCCTGGCGATTGTCGATCCGTTTACCGCCCTCGGCGCCAAATCGGCCGGGCTCGATGCCTGCCCGCTGGCGCCTGCGGTACCGATCAGCGTCTATGCCTTGCGCCTGAAAAACGCCGAACCCTCTCCGGCGGTTCAGACGTTGCTGGACATCATCACGGAACAAGCCGTGGCGATGCTGGCGAGCTGATCGGTTTTTCCAGCGGGTTATCGAACAATCGATACCAGAACAATGCGACTTCGGCGGTGTTCGGGTCGATCCCGCGATAACGCAGATGATCGATCCCGCCAACCACGTAGCCACAACGTTCATACAGCCGGCAGGCACCCAGATTATTGTTCTGGGTTTCCAGCATGATGCCCGGCAGCTTTTTCTTGCGACTCCAGAACTGCGCTACGTCCAGCAACGCCTTGGCCACGCCATGGCGACGCGCCGGCGCATGCACCGCCAATTCATCGATATGGGCGAAACCGTTCCAGTTGGTGCTGACCACCAGGTGCCCCACCGGCTCGTCATCCAGATAGGCCATGAAAATCGCACTGTCGGCGGCATCGCGAAAACTGCTGAACTCTTCGGGATCGATGCCGTAGCACTTGCGATACGGGGTGATTGGCGTCACCGGCCACTGCGCCACCGGTTTGCCGATTTCTGCTGCGCCATAGGCGGCGACTTCAAAACTGAAATCACTGCCCCAGATATATGCCGCAAAACCCTCATCGGCGACACGCACCGAGAGGCCTGGGTATTTGGGATTCATGACGGGCTGCATACTCGCAAAGGTCCTCATTCCTTGATGCAATCGACGGTGTAGTGCCGTCCATTGCCCTCGTCTTCGTGTTGCAAGCCATGCACATCGGCGACAAACCCGGGGAAGCTGCTGTCGAACGCCCGGGCAAACTTCAGGTAATCGATGATCGAGCGGGTCGACTCGGTGAAACGCTCGCCAGGCATGATCAACGGGATCCCCGGCGGGTATGGCACCAGCATCACTGCCGCGATCCGCCCGTCCAGAGCATCGATCGAAACGGCCTCCACTTCCCCGCGTACCAATTGATCATAGGCGTGCGCCGGCTTCATCGCGACTTCCGGCAGCACCGTGTACATGCGCTTGAGGTGTTTGGCCGTGGCGTTGCTGCGATAACAGGCGTGCAATTGATCGCACAGATCGCGCAAACCCATGCCTTGATAACGGGCAATGTTCTGTTGCGCCACGCACGGCAGGCAAGTGGCCAGGCTGACGTTGGCATCGTAACTGCGCTTGAACTCCAGCAACTCGGTGAGCAGCGTGCTCCATTTGCCCTTGGTAATGCCCATCGAGAACAGCACCAGAAACGAATACAGCCCGGTCTTTTCCACGACCAGCCCGCGCTCCCAGAGGAACTTGCTGACCACCGCCGCCGGAATCCCGCGCGCACTCAGCGCGCCGCCCGCCGTCAGCCCCGGCATCACCAGCGTGACCTTGATCGGGTCGAGCAGCACGTAGTCGTCGGTCACGCCACCAAAGCCGTGCCAGTCGGCGTCGGGTTGCAGCAGCCAGTCTTCGCTGACCACCTGCTCGATCGCTTGTGCCGAGGGCGGCTGCCAGATGGAAAACCACCAGTCATCGGCGGCGATATGCTGGCGCAGATTGGCCAGCGCCCGGCGAAAGCTCAGGGCCTCATCGAACATTTCCTGCAGCAGCGAACGACCGGCCGGCCCTTCCATCATTGCCGAGGCCACGTCCAGCGAGGCGATGATGCTGTACTGCGGCGAGGTCGAGATATGCATCATGAACGCTTCGTTGAAACGGTCGCGATCCAGCTGCCGCGCACCGCCGTCCTGCACATGAATCATCGATGCCTGACTGAACGCCGCCAGCAGTTTGTGCGTGGAATGGGTGGTGAACACCAAGGGGCTGTCTTCGCTGCGGGAGGTGCCCATGCCGTAACGGCCGGCGAAGAACTCGTGGAATGCCGCGTAGGCGAACCAGGCTTCGTCGAAATGCAGCACCTCGACGCTGTTGCCCAGGCTCTGTTTGATCAGCTCGGCGTTGTAACAGAGGCCGTCGTAAGTCGAGTTGGTCACCACCGCCAACTTGACCTTGGGCTCACGGCCCTGGGTCAGCGGGCTGGCGTCGATCTTGGCCTGGATCGATTCGCGGCTGAATTCACTCAACGGAATCGGGCCGATGATCCCCAGCTCATTGCGCTCCGGGCACAGGTACAACGGAATCGCGCCGGTCATGATGATCGCGTGCAACACCGACTTGTGGCAGTTGCGATCCACCAGCACCAGATCATCGCGGGCCACCATGGAATGCCAGACGATCTTGTTGGCGGTCGAGGTGCCATTGATCACGAAAAAGGTGTGATCGGCGCCGAAGTTGCGGGCCGCTCGCGCTTCCGCCTCGGCCAAGGGGCCGGTGTGATCGAGCAGCGAACCGAGTTCCGGCACCGACACCGACAAATCCGAACGCAGGGTGTTTTCCCCGAAAAACTGGTGAAACGCCTGCCCCACCGGGCTCTTGTGATACGCCACGCCGCCGCCATGTCCCGGCGTGTGCCAGGAATAATTGGAGTCAGCGGTGTGCTGCACCAGCGCCCTGAAGAACGGCGGTAACAGACCGTCCAGGTACTTGCGCGCCGCACGGGCAACCTGACGGGCGAGGAATGGCACGGTGTCTTCGAACAAATAGAGAATGCCGCGCAGCTGATTGAGCTCGGCCATGGCGTCGGCCGGGGCGTTTTCCAGGGTGACTTGCTCGCCCAGGGCGAAGATCGGCAGGTCCGGCGCCCGAACCCGTGCCAGGCGAATCAGCTCGGCCATGTTATGCAGAAGATGCGCGTGGGTGCTGGCGTCTTCGGCGGCAATCAACATGCAGGCAAGGCCGTGATGGGTCGAGGCGACCAGACGCCCCTCGGTGTAATCGACCGCCGAAACGATACTGAAACCTTCCTGCTCCAGCTCCCGGGCAATGCCACGCACACGATCACCGGCAACGGTGTCGGCCTTGATGTCGCGGTGGACGATCAGGACCGGGAATTTCAAATCTTTATACATGAGACTCGGCGTCCTGAGGCGGCAGACCATGGCCTGCCAATAACCTCAGGGTAGAGGGTTGAAGCGCATGTGGCGAGGGGGGATGCCCTGAAGTGGGGCATTGGGGCGTTCGGACGATCTTTTAAGACCTTCAGGCCTGAGCCTTGGCCTCGGCCAATTGCTGCCACAGCGACGGCGCGCCGGCGGATTTGGCGATGGCTTCGAGGCGCGCGACGTGTTGGGCCAGATCCTCTTCACTGGCACGGATGATCCGGGTCGGCTGACGATCGGCCGGCAGACGACGGATTTCCGTGGCGGAGTTGTCCGCGCCTTCGCCCGAACCGTTGCCATCGGACGCATTACCGGCCAGCGACAGGCTGGTCTGGCCGCCGGTCATGGTCAGGTAAACGTCAGCGAGAATCTCGGAGTCGAGCAAGGCGCCGTGCAGTTCACGGCCGGAGTTGTCGACACCATAGCGCTTGCACAAGGCGTCGAGGCTGTTGCGCTGCCCCGGGTGACGTTCCCGGGCCATTATCAGGGTGTCGAGGATCGTGCAGTGTTGCGTGATGTCCGCGCGATCGTGCTGGCCCATCAGGGCAAATTCGTTGTTGATGAAGCCAACGTCGAACGCCGCGTTATGGATGATCAGCTGTGCGCCCTTGATGAACTCGAAAAACTCATCGGCCACTTCAGTGAAACGCGGCTTGCCCACCAGAAATTCGTTAGTGATGCCGTGGACGCCGATGGCGCCTTCGTCACTCTCGCGATCCGGTTGCAGGTAAACGTGGAAATGCCGGCCGGTCAGGCGCCGACCGATCAACTCGACACAACCGATTTCGATAATCCGGTGGCCGTCGGTCACCGGCATGCCGGTGGTTTCGGTATCGAGTACAACGGATCTGGTGGCCATCAGTGCTCAGCTCTCAACGGGTCAATCGTGCAAAAGCGGCGATGTTAACACGCTCGTGGGATCGGGCGCGCCACCACGTGACCAGCGCCGATGATGACGGGGGATTGCGTGGTTTCAGGCCTGTTTGTACCCGCGCACTTCATCCACGCCACGGTTGGCCAGTTGGTCTGCCCGCTCGTTGCCATGATGGCCGATGTGCCCGCGCACCCATTTCCAGGTGACGTTGTGGCGGTTGACCTGCTCGTCGAGCAGTTTCCACAGGTCGGCGTTTTTCACTGGCTCCTTCGCTGCGGTTTTCCAGCCGCGCTTCTTCCAGTTGGCCATCCACTCGTTGATGCCTTTCATCACGTACTGGGAGTCGGTCACCAGCAGCACGTCGCAAGAACGCTTGAGCTCTTCCAGGCCACGGATCGCGCCCATCAACTCCATGCGGTTGTTGGTGGTGTTGGCTTCGCCGCCCCAGAGTTCTTTTTCAACGCCCTTGCACACCAGCAACGCGCCCCAGCCGCCTGGGCCAGGATTGCCCTTGCAGGCACCATCGGTGAAGAGTTCTACGCTATCGCTCATGCCAATCTATCCAGAAAATGCGCTGGCTCGCCGATCGGTGACCGACGATGCCCGAGGCCGGGGCATACCCGACCGGGAATATAAAAAGTGTATTACGGTTCGATGTGACGACGGTTGACCTTGGCCATCGGCAACGGAATCAGCTTGCCCATCGGTTCGCGCCGTACTTGGCGCACCGGCCGCAGCCCCACCACGATCTTGCGCGCGACTAATAAATAGAAGCCGCCACCCGACAATTGCCAGTCACCGGCCTTGCGCTCCCAACCGGCCAGACGAGCTTGCCAGGCAGGTGACGCAAGCGGCGGACGATAACACCCGAAGCGGCGTTTCTCCAGCGCGAAGCCCAGCAGGTTCAGCCAGTCGCTGACCCGCGACGGCGAAATGCAGCGGGCCTGGCGCAAGGCGTCATGGGCGAACACATGACGCAGGCCCCAACTGCTCCAGGGGTTGATCCCGATAATCAGCAGATGCCCGCCGGGGCGCACACTGCTCGCCGCTTCGCGCAGCAGGCCGTGGGGCGACAGGCAGAAATCCAGCCCATGCTGCAACACCACCACATCGGCGGCATGCTCGCTCAAGGGCCAGGCCTGCTCTTCGCAGACGATCTCCACCCCCGGCAACGGCGCACCGAGTCGCACATTGCGCTGCACCTGTGGCGCCGACGGTGGCGTCTGCGCCGAGGGGCCGTAATGCACCAGATAGCCGCCGAAGAAGCGCCCCAACTCGTCTTCGAGCATGCGTCGTTCTTCATCCAGCAAAAATTGCCCGATGGGGCCGGACAGCCAGTCACGGGCCGCGCTGATCAATGCCAGCCAGTCAGGATCAGCCTGAGCGAACGCTTTATCGGTCATTGCATTCTCCAACGCGCCAGGAAGCTCTAAGATGCGCCAATGTTTTCCGCTTGGCGAATCCGACGATGATACAGATCAGTGCCCTGCCCGCCTTCACCGACAACTACATCTGGTTGTTACAAGATCACAGCACCCAGCGCTGCGCCGTGGTCGATCCGGGCGATGCCGCGCCAGTACAGGCCTGGCTCGCGGCGCACCCGGGTTGGGTGTTAAGCGATATTCTGATCACTCATCACCATCATGACCATGTCGGTGGCGTCGAGCGGCTGAAAAAAGCGACAGACGCGACCGTCCATGGCCCGGCCAGCGAGACCATCCCGGCACGGGACGTGGCCCTCAAGGACAACGACCGTATCAACGTGCTGGGCTGGGACTTCGATGTCATCAAAGTACCGGGCCATACCCTCGGGCACATCGCCTATTACCACCGTGGTCATTTGTTCTGCGGCGACACCCTGTTTGCTGCCGGTTGCGGACGCTTGTTCGAAGGCACGCCCGAGCAAATGCATCACTCGCTGAGCCGTCTCGCGGCGCTTCCCGAAGACACGCTGGTCTACTGCACCCACGAGTACACCCTGAGCAATCTGAAGTTTGCCGTGGCGGTCGAACCGGGCAACTCCGATACCCTTGAACGCCTGGCCAAAGTGACCCGTCAACGGGAAGCCGGAATCATGACGCTGCCTTCGACCCTGGCGCTGGAAAAGCTCACCAATCCGTTTTTGCGTACTGGCGAAACATCCGTTAAAGAAAAAGTGGACGAACGGAATGGAACCGAAAACCGGGCGCCGAGTGCGGTCTTTGCTGCATTGCGGGCTTGGAAAGATACGTTCTAAGCAACCTGCGCGATGGTACAAAAATTCTGAATGGTTGACCGCAGGGGGTGTGCTTTCTAGAATCGCCCGACATTTTCGCCCGGAACTTACTTCCAGCCAATGTCGTCACCTATTCGTAAAGCCATCAATTCAGACGCATTGACCCGCTTGGCTCAAGCCATCGCGGTGGCTGTGTCCGCCACTTTGGCGGGCTGTTCAAGCCATGTGCCACAGACCGAAGCGACACACACACCGAATATCGCCGCGCGAGCCAAGCAAAAACCGATCTGGCTCAGCGAAAAACCAACACCGCAAGTTCCCCAGGACGTCTGGGAGCGCATGCGCCAGGGCTTCCAGTTGCAGGACAACCTGGGCGTCAACCCGCGCATCGAGCAACAGCGCCTGTGGTTCGCCAGTAACCCGTCCTTTCTCGAAAGCGCCGGCGAACGCGGCAGCCTCTACATTCACTACATCGTCGAACGCCTTGAAGAACGCAACATGCCGCTGGAACTGGCGCTGTTGCCGGTGATTGAAAGCGCCTACAACCCGATGGCCTATTCCCGGGCCGACGCGGTGGGTCTTTGGCAATTCATCCCCTCCACCGGGCGTTACTTCAACCTGCGTCAAACCCGTTTCTACGATGGCCGTCGCGATATCACCGCCTCGACCACCGCGGCCATGGATTACCTGACCCGCCTGCACGACATGTTCAACGGCGACTGGCTGCTGGCCCTGGCGGCCTATAACGCCGGTGAAGGCACGGTCAGCCGGGCCATCGAACGCAACGAACGACTGGGTCTGCCGACCGACTACTGGAACCTGCCGCTGCCAGCGGAAACCCAGGCCTATGTGCCGAAACTGCTGGCTCTGTCGCAAGTGGTGTTGGCGCCCGATGCCTATGGCGTGAACCTCAAGACGATCGCCAACGAACCGTACTTCCAGGTCGTCGAAATCAACCAGCGCATGGACCTGTCCAAGGTAGCCGCGGTGGCCAACATCGACGAAGACGAGCTGTTCCAGCTCAACCCGGCCTTCAAGCAACGCACCACCGTCGACGGCCCGCAGCATCTGCTGGTGCCGACGTCCAAGGCGCAACTGCTGACCGCCAGCCTGTCGACCATGCGTCCTGAGGAGCTGATCAGCCAGCGGCCGCTCAAGCCGGTGTTCGAAGGTGCCGACGACAGCGAAATCGCCAGCATCAAGCGCGCCTACCGGGTCAAACGCGGCGAAAATCTGGCCTCCATTGCCAAGGCCAACAAGGTCGAGGTCAAGGACCTGCAACGCTGGAACAAGCTGAACGGCAAAAACCTCAAGGTCGGCCAGACCCTGGTGATGCAGGACACCACCAAGCGCAGCGGCGGTCGCATCAACACTGTCGTGGCGGCGAATAGCAAAACCAGCAGCAAGGCAGACAAACAGAAGCCGCAGACCCAGTACAAGGTCCAGCAAGGCGACTCGTTGTATATGGTTGCCAAACGTTTCAATGTCGAAATGCAACACCTCAAGCGCTGGAACCCTCGAGTAGGCCAGGCGTTGAAGCCGGGTCAGATGCTGACGGTTTCTTCCCCGCATTAAACAGCACGCCCTGTCGAGGGGCTTTTGTGGCGAGGGAGCTTGCTGTGGCGAGGGGGCTTGCCCCCGTTGGGTCGCGAAGCGGCCCCGGCATTTTCTTCCGATCCACCGTATCGGCAGGATTTACGACTGCTGCGCAGCCGAACGGGGGCAAGCCCCCTCGCCACAGGCAAGCTCCCTCGCCACAGGTTCTGCGATCCGCCGGACCATCACCTCGCAATTAACAACGCATTAAGCCCCCGTCTTTTTCCTGTCGATACAAGCTGTTACTGTACGGCCCACAAAGCCCAAGCCGCCTGGATCGGATCTCTGACTTGAAGCGTCCCCTCCTCCTTCTCCTGATCAGCCTGGCCTTGAGCTCCTCCGCAAGCGCGACGATCAGCGAAAGCCATGGTTATGCGCAGTTCGGCACGCTCAAGTACCCGGCCAGATTTACCCACTTCGACTGGGTCAACCCGCAAGCGCCCAAGGGCGGTACGTTGCGGGTGATGGCGTTTGGCACCTTCGATACGCTCAACCCTTACACCTTCAAAGGTTCGAGCCCGGTTTCGACCGCCAACTTCCTGCAATACGGCATCAACGAACTCAACGAACCGCTGATGGTCGGCACCGGCCAGTACGCACCGTCCGGCGATGAGCCGACGTCCAGTTATGGCCTGATCGCCCAATCGGTGGAATACAGCGAGGACCGCAGCTGGGTGGTGTTCAACCTGCGCCCCGAAGCGCGCTTCCACGATGGCACGCCGATCACCGCTTACGATGTCGCGTTCTCCTATCGCCTGCTGCTCAAGGAAGGTCATCCGCAATACCGCACCAACCTGCAGGAAGTGTCGCGGGTCGACATCCTCAACCCGCAGCGCATTCGCTTCGTCTTCAAACGTTCCGGCAATCCGTTGCTGATCCTGCGCCTGGGCGAGTTGCCGGTGCTGCCCCAGCATTACTGGAAAGACCGCGACTTCAAGGCCACCACCTTCGAGCCGCCATTGGGCAGTGGGCCGTATCGCATCACTTCAGTAACCCCTGGGCGGCAGATCGTCTTCGAACGGGTCAAGGATTACTGGGGCAAGGACCTGCCGGTCAATCGCGGCAAGTACAACGTCGATCGCATGGAAGTCGAGTTCTACCGTGACAGCGACGTGGCCTTCGAAGCGTTCAAGGCCGGCGAGTTCGACATCTACATCGAGCATCAGGCGAAGAACTGGGACAATGGCTACGACTTCCCGGCCGTGCGCCGTGGCGAGGTGATCAAGGCGCAGATCCCGCACCAGATCCCGACCCAGAGCCAGGGCCTGTTCATGAACACTCGGCGGTCGACCTTCGCCGAGATCAAGGTCCGTGAAGCGCTGGGGCTGATGTTCGATTTCGAGTGGACCAACCGCACGCTATTCAGCGGCGCCTACACACGCGCCATGAGTTACTACCCCAACAGCGAGTTCTCCGCCACCGGACTGCCGGTCGGACACGAGTGGCTGTTGCTCAAGCCCTATCGCGATCAGTTGCCCGCCAAGCTGCTCACCGAACCGTTCAGCCTGCCGCAGACCGAAGGCCGCGGCATTCCACGGGAAACCATGCGCAAGGCCTTGGGCCTGCTCGCCGAGGCCGGCTGGAAGCTCAATGGCCAGCGGCTACAGAACGCCATCGGCCAACCGCTGCGCTTCGAGATCCTGCTGGTCAACCCGAATCTGGAACGGATCCTTCAGCCTTACGTCGAGAACCTCGCCAGCATCGGCATCGACGCACGGCTGCGCACAGTCGATCGCGCCCAGTACAAACAGCGCCTCGATCAATTCGATTTCGACATGATCCTGATGACCCTCAACCAGACCCTCAGCCCGGGCCTGGAGCAATGGCAGTACTTCCACTCCAGCCAGGTCGGGATCAAGGGAAGCAAGAACTACGCAGGCATCGCCGACCCGGTGGTCGACCATTTGCTCGAACAACTGCTCGCCGCCCAGACCCGGGATGAACAAGTCGCCGCCGGCAAGGCGCTCGACCGGGTGCTGCTGTGGCAGCACTACATCATTCCCAACTGGTACCTCAATTATCACCGTTTGGCCTACCGCAACCGGTTCGCCTTCGTCACTACGCCGCCCTACACCCTGGGCCTGAGCGCGTGGTGGCTGAAATCTTCGGAGAAAGATCAATGACTCCCTTACGCGCCCTGCTCTTGCAGGCCAGCGGTCTGTTGTTCGCCGGGCTGGCCTGCGCCGCCCCGCAACATGCCCTGACCCTGTACAACGAGCCGCCGAAATACCCGGCCGACTTCAAGCACTTCGATTACGTAAACCCCGATGCGCCCAAAGGCGGGATCTTCCGTCAGGCCGGCTTCGGTGGCTTCGACAGTCTCAACCCGTTCATCAGCAAAGGCGTGCCGGCCGATGACATCGGCATGATCTACGACACCCTGGCCAAACAGGGGCTGGATGAACCCTTCACTGAATATGGCCTGATCGCCGGCAAGATCGAGAAAGCCCCGGACAACAGTTGGGTGCGCTTCTATCTGCGCCCCGAAGCACGTTTCCACGACGGCCACCCGGTGCGCGCCGAAGACGTGGTGTTCAGTTTCCAGACCCTGATCAAGGATGGCGCCCCGCTTTATCGCGGCTATTACAGCGACGTGGAAGAAGCGATCGCCGAAAACCCGCTCACCGTACTGTTCAAGTTCAAGCACAACAACAACCGCGAACTGCCACTGATTCTTGGCCAACTGCCGGTATTGCCCAAGCATTGGTGGGCCAGCCGCGACTTTAACAAGGGCAACCTGGAACTGCCGCTGGGCAGCGGCCCGTACAAGGTCAGCGAAGTGAAGGCCGGGCGTTCGGTGCGCTATGAACGGGTCAAGGATTACTGGGGCAAGGACCTGCCGGTCAATCGCGGGTTCTACAACTTCGATGTGATGACCACAGACTATTACCGCGACAACACTGTTGCGCAGGAAGCGCTCAAGGCCGGTCAGTTCGACTACTGGCTGGAAATGTCCGCGAAAAACTGGGCCAAGGCCTACAACATTCCGGCGGTCACCGAAGGACGGCTGTTCAAGGAAGAGATCCCCAACGGCAACCCCACCGGCATGCAAGGCTTCGTGTTCAACCTGCGTCGTCCGGTGTTCCAGGATGTGCGTGTGCGCCAGGCGTTGACCCTGTTGCTGGACTTCGAGTGGACCAACAAGCAACTGTTCAACGGCGCCTACGTGCGTACCCGCAGTTACTTCGAAAACTCGGAAATGGCCGCCACCGGCCTGCCGGACGCCGATCAATTGGCGATCCTCGACCCGTTCCGCGGCAAGATTCCCGAGCAGGTGTTCAGCGAGGCGTTCCAGAACCCGCTGACCGACGCCAGCGGCATGATCCGCACCCAGCAACGCCAGGCCTATCAACTGCTGCAAGAGGCCGGCTGGCGGATCGTCGACGACAAAATGGTCGACGCCAACGGCAAACCGGTGACCATCGAGTTCCTGCTGGCCCAGACCGAGTTCGAGCGGGTCCTGCTGCCGTTCAAGCGCAACCTCAGCGACCTGGGCATCGACCTGGTGATCCGTCGGGTCGACGTTTCGCAATACATCAACCGCGTACGCTCCCGGGACTTCGACATGATCGTCGGCAGTTTCCCGCAATCCAACTCACCGGGTAACGAACAGCGTGAGTTCTGGATGACCGCCGCCGCCGACAAACCCGGCAGCCGCAACTCCATGGGCCTGAAAGACCCGGTGGTGGACCAACTGGTCGAGCAACTGATCAACGCCGATTCGCGCAAAAGCCTGGTGGCCCACGCCCGAGCGCTGGACCGGGTGCTGCAATGGGGCTATTACGTGATCCCCAACTGGCACATCAAGACCTGGCGCGTGGCGTACTGGAACCACATCGGTCACCCGAAGGTCTCGCCCAAATATGACATCGGCATCAACACCTGGTGGGTCAAGCCCGACGCGACACCTGCGATAGAAGTCGAAACCAAACTGCAAGCCGACCCTGCGGGCACGGAGTAATCAGATGCTGGCGTATATTTTTCGGCGACTGCTGCTGATCATTCCCACCCTGCTCGGCATTTTGCTGATCAACTTCGTGATCATCCAGGCCGCCCCCGGCGGGCCGGTGGAACAGATGATCGCCAAGCTCGAAGGCTTCGAAGGCGCCACCAGCCGCATTGCCGGTGGCGGAGCCGAAGTGTCGGTGGCCGGCTCGGCCTATCGTGGGGCGCAAGGCCTGGACCCGGCGCTGGTCAAGGAAATCGAGCACATGTACGGCTTCGACAAATCGGCGCCGGAACGCTTGTGGATCATGATCAAGAACTACGCCACCCTGGATTTCGGCGACAGCTTCTTCCGCGACGCCAAGGTCATCGACCTGATCAAGGAAAAGATGCCGGTGTCGATCTCCCTCGGGCTGTGGAGCACGCTGATCATGTACCTGGTGTCGATCCCGTTGGGGATCGCCAAGGCGACGCGACACGGCAGCCACTTCGATGTGTGGACCAGTTCGGCGATCATTGTCGGCTACGCGATCCCGGCGTTCCTGTTCGCCATCCTGCTGATTGTGGTGTTCGCCGGCGGCAGCTATTTCGACTGGTTCCCGCTACGGGGCCTGACCTCGAACAACTTCAATGAACTCAGCACCGGCGGCAAGATCCTCGATTACTTCTGGCACCTGGCCCTGCCGGTCACCGCCCTGGTGATCGGCCACTTCGCGACCATGACGCTGCTGACCAAAAACAGCTTCCTCGACGAAATCAACAAACAATACGTAGTTACCGCCAAAGCCAAGGGCCTGACCCGTCACCGCGTGCTCTACGGCCATGTGTTTCGCAACGCCATGCTGCTGGTGATCGCCGGTTTCCCTTCAGCGCTCATCGGCATCTTCTTCACCGGCTCATTGCTGGTGGAAGTGATCTTCTCCCTCGACGGCCTCGGCCTGATGAGTTTCGAAGCGGCGATCAACCGCGATTACCCGATCGTCTTCGGCACCCTGTTCATCTTCACGCTGCTGGGGCTGGTGCTGAAGCTGATCGGCGACCTCACGTACACCCTTGTCGATCCGCGCATCGACTTCGAAAGCCGGGAGCATTGAGATGAACCTGTCCCCTCTCAATCGCCGACGTTTCGAACTGTTCAAGGCCAACAAGCGTGGCTGGTGGTCGTTGTGGCTGTTTCTGATTCTGTTCGGCGCAAGCCTCGGCGCCGAGCTGATCGCCAACGACAAACCGCTGGTGGTGCATTACGACAACGCCTGGTATTTCCCGGCGCTCAAGCGCTATCCGGAAACCGCGTTCGGCGGCGAATTCCCGCTGGAAGCCAACTACAAGAGCCCGTACATCCGCGAACTGCTCAAGGCCAAGGACGCCTGGGTGGTATGGGCGCCGATCCCCTACAGCTACCAGAGCATCAACTACGACTTGAAAGTCCCGGCTCCCGCGCCGCCGTCCACCGACAACCTGCTGGGCACTGACGACCAGGGCCGCGATGTGCTGGCCCGGGTGATTTACGGCTTCCGGATTTCGGTGCTGTTCGCTTTGACGCTGACCATCCTCAGCTCGATCATCGGCGTGATCGCCGGCGCCTTGCAGGGCTTTTATGGCGGCTGGGTCGACCTGGCCGGGCAGCGTTTCCTGGAGATCTGGTCCGGGCTGCCGGTGCTGTACCTGCTGATCATCCTCGCCAGTTTCGTGCAGCCGAACTTCTGGTGGCTGCTGGGGATCATGCTGCTGTTTTCGTGGATGAGCCTGGTGGATGTGGTGCGCGCCGAGTTCCTGCGCGGGCGGAATCTGGAATACGTGCGCGCGGCCCGGGCGCTGGGCATGCAGAATGGTGCGATCATGTTCCGCCACATTTTGCCCAACGCCATGGTCTCGACCATGACCTTCATGCCGTTCATCCTGACCGGCGCCATCGGCACGCTGACCGCCCTCGACTTCCTGGGCTTCGGTCTGCCGCCGGGCGCGCCGTCCCTGGG
Source organism: Pseudomonas sp. GM18 (assembly GCF_000282195.1). Classification (GTDB taxonomy): domain Bacteria; phylum Pseudomonadota; class Gammaproteobacteria; order Pseudomonadales; family Pseudomonadaceae; genus Aquipseudomonas. The sequence continues at coordinate 109,258 of NZ_AKJT01000040.1, read as the reverse complement.
TGAACTGGTAGCGCAGGGCAAATCCAACCTGCAAGCGCCGTGGCTCGGTATGAGTGCGTTTGCGGTGCTGGCGCTGATGTTGAGCCTGCTGGTGTTTATCGGCGAGTCCGCTCGCGATGCCTTCGACCCGAGGAAGTGAAATGAATCAGGACAATCTGATCGAAGTGCGCGACCTGGCCGTCGAATTTGTCGTTGGCGAGCGCGTTCAGCGGGTGGTCGAGGGCGTCAGCTTCGACATCAAGCGCGGCGAAACCCTGGCGCTGGTGGGTGAAAGCGGCTCCGGCAAATCGGTGACCGCCCACTCGATCCTGCGGCTGCTGCCCTACCCGTTGGCCCGGCATCCGTCCGGCACCATCACCTATTCCGAGCGGAACCTGTTGGAGCTGAAAGAGAAAACCATCCGCCACATCCGCGGCAACCGGATAGCGATGATCTTTCAAGAGCCGATGACCTCGCTCAATCCACTGCACTCGATCGAGAAGCAGATCAACGAAGTATTGGGCATCCACAAGGGCCTGACCGGCAAAGTCGCGACCAAGCGCACGCTGGAACTGCTGGAGATGGTCGGCATCCCGGAACCCGAGAAACGTCTCAAGGCCCTGCCCCACGAATTGTCCGGTGGCCAACGCCAGCGGGTGATGATCGCCATGGCCCTGGCCAACGAACCGGAACTGTTGATCGCCGACGAACCGACCACCGCGCTGGACGTGACTGTCCAGCTGAAAATCCTCGAATTGCTCAAGCAATTGCAGGCCCGCCTGGGCATGGCGTTGTTACTGATCAGTCACGATTTGAACCTTGTACGAAGAATTGCGCATCGCGTATGTGTCATGCAGCGCGGTTGCATCGTCGAACAGGCATCGTGCGAAGAATTGTTCCGCGCGCCGCAGCATCCGTACACCCGGGAACTGCTGGCAGCGGAGCCCAGCGGCAAGCCGGCGACCAATGTAATTGGCCCGCCATTGCTGCAGGTCGAGGACCTGAAAGTCTGGTTCCCGATCAAGAAAGGCTTTCTGAAAAAGACCGTCGACCACATCAAAGCGGTGGACGGCATCAATTTCAGCCTGCCCCAGGGCCAGACCCTGGGGATTGTGGGAGAAAGCGGTTCCGGCAAGTCGACGCTCGGTCTGGCGATTTTGCGGCTGATCGGTAGCAAAGGTGCGATCCGTTTTGAAGGCAAGCAGCTAGACTGCCTGACGCAGCAACAGGTTCGGCCGCTGCGGCGGGAAATGCAGGTGGTGTTCCAGGACCCCTTCGGCAGCCTGAGCCCACGGATGTGCGTGAGCCAGATCGTCGGCGAAGGCCTGCGGATCCACAAGATGGGCACCGAGGCCGAGCAGGAACAAGCGATTATTGCGGCACTCAAGGAGGTAGGTCTGGATCCGGAAACCCGGCACCGCTACCCCCATGAATTTTCCGGTGGGCAGCGGCAGAGAATCGCCATTGCCCGGGCTTTAGTGCTAAAACCGGCGTTGATTCTGCTGGACGAGCCGACTTCGGCCCTCGACCGCACCGTGCAACGCCAAGTGGTGGAGCTGCTACGTTCACTGCAAACCAAGTACAACCTGACGTATCTGTTTATCAGCCATGACCTGGCTGTCGTCAAAGCGCTGAGCCACCAGCTGATGGTGGTCAAGCATGGCCAAGTGGTCGAACAGGGAGACGCGCAAAGTATTTTTGCCGCCCCCCAACATCCGTATACACAGCAGTTGCTGGAAGCCGCTTTTCTGGCACCAGCCACTGCGCAATAAACCTGAAAGAGAGGAGCAACACATGGGTTTTCTCGCCGGTAAGCGCGTACTGATCGTCGGTGTCGCCAGCAAGCTGTCCATCGCATCCGGCATCGCTGCCGCCATGCATCGCGAGGGCGCTGAGCTTGCCTTCACTTATCAGAACGACAAACTCAAGGGTCGTGTCGAAGAGTTCGCACAAGGCTGGGGTTCGAGCCCTGAGCTGTGCTTCCCGTGCGACGTGGCCAGCGATGCCGAAATCGCCAAGGTCTTCGAAGAGTTGAGCAAGAAGTGGGACGGCCTGGACTGCATCGTGCACTCCGTCGGCTTCGCCCCGGGCGACCAACTGGACGGCGACTTCACCGAAGCCACCACCCGTGAAGGTTTCCGCATCGCTCACGACATCAGCGCCTACAGCTTCGTGGCCCTGGCCAAGGCTGGTCGCGAAATGATGAAAGGCCGCAATGGCAGCCTGCTGACCCTGTCGTACCTGGGCGCCGAGCGCACCATGCCTAACTACAACGTAATGGGCATGGCCAAGGCTTCCCTGGAAGCTGGCGTGCGTTACCTGGCCGGCTCCCTGGGCCCGGACGGTACCCGCGTGAACTGCGTATCGGCTGGCCCGATCCGCACCCTCGCCGCTTCCGGCATCAAGAACTTCCGCAAAATGCTGGCCGCCAACGAAGCGCAAACTCCGCTGCGTCGTAACGTCACCATCGAAGAAGTCGGCAACGCCGGCGCCTTCCTGTGCTCGGACCTGGCGTCCGGCATCAGCGGCGAAATCATGTACGTAGACGGCGGTTTCAACACCACCGCCATGGGCAACATCGAAGAGTGATCTTCGGTTAGCCGTTAAAAAACCCGCCTCTTCAGGCGGGTTTTTTTATGGCTTCAAAAAAGATCTTCAAACCAGACACCGGGCAAACAACTGCTGGATCGGCTGTGTACGCTGGCTATAACGCTGCAACAGCACGATCTCCCGGTAGAACGTCAGCTCTCCCAGCGGGATGATCCGGACCTTCGCCCCATGCTCAAGCCACAGCCCCGCCTCGGGCAATAGCGAAACACCCAGCCCGCATTCCACCATTTTGACAATGGCCTCCAGCTCATCCAGCTCCAGAGCCACCTGCACGTCAATCTGCTGCTCGCGCAAAAACCGCGTCACCAATCGCCCACCAAATGAATTGCGGTCGTAGCGTACGTGGGGGTGGTTGGCGAGTAACTGCAGCGGGTCGTCCCCTTCAAGGTCTGCCGGCACGATCAGCACAAACGGCTCCCGGCGAATGACTTGCACCGATAATTCCTTGGGTAATTCAAACGGCGGCTTGATCAGAATCGCCAGGTCCACTTCGCCAGTGTCCACCTGGCTCAGCAGGTTCAGGGATACCCCCGGTACCAGTTTCGCCTCCAGCAATGGCGCCTGTTGCCTGAGTCGCACCAGGGCCCGAGGCAACAACCCGGTCTGGACGGTGGCCACCGCGCCAATCTTCAATTCGCCACGAAACTCGCTGATGTCATCACTGACGGCCATGCGACTGAAGATCTCGAGCATTTCCTGAGCCATCGGCAACGCTCGCTGCCCCGCCGCATTGAGGAGCGCCTGACGCCCGGTGCGATCGAACAGACGGATGCCCAACGCCTGCTCCAGATTGCGGATCTGCGCGCTGACCGCCGACTGAGTCAGGCCGATGTGCATGCCTGCCGCAGCGAACGTGCCATGGCGCGTCACGGCAATGAAGGTTTTCAGTTCCCGCAGCATACGGCTCCCCAATTGATCGAAATAATTTGAGCTCGCTGCAAAAACTATCGTCTTTCAATCAAAAAGCACAGGACTAAACTCAGCCTCAACTCTCAATCCGTCGAGGCACATCCGATGCAACTGTCCCCTTTTCATTTGGCCATCCCGGTTTACGACCTGGACGCTACCCGGCGTTTCTATGGTGAGGTGTTCGGCCTGGAAGAAGGTCGCTCCAGCGATCAATGGGTCGATTTCAACTTTTTCGGCCATCAACTGGTGATTCATCTGGCCCCGAAAAACGCTTCTCAGGAAGCCGCCCATACCAACGCCGTGGATGGCCATGACGTACCGGTGCCGCATTTCGGTGTGGTCTTGCCGATGGAAGAATGGGAGGCGCTGGCCGAACGCCTGAAAGCCCTGGGTACACACTTCGTGATCGAGCCGGGTATCCGGTTTCAGGGATTGGTGGGCGAACAAGCCACGATGTTTCTCTTCGATCCCTGCGGCAATGCCTTGGAGTTCAAGGCGTTCAAAAATATCGATCAGTTGTTTGCCAAATGATCCGCCTCCCCCTTGACGCCACCACCCTCAGTGAAGCGGTGGTCAATGGCGAGACCACCGCCGCCATCATCGCCGAAACCTTTCTTGAGCGCATTCAGGCGCAGGAGCCGGATATCCAGGCTTTTGTCTCGTTCGACGCCCGGCAGGTACGCGCCGATGCGGCGCAGCACAACAGCCGGGGCCTGCTGGCCGGCGTCCCCGTGGGCATCAAGGATATTTTCGACACCGCGGCCTACCCCACACAGTTCTTTTCGCCCATTTATACCGACCATCAACCCTCTCGGGACGCCCACGTCGTGACGCTGCTGCGCCAGGCCGGGGCGCTGATCATGGGCAAGACCCATACCACCGAGTTTGCGTACATGCACACCGGTCCAACCCGCAATCCCCACGATCTCACCCGCACGCCGGGCAGCTCCAGCGCCGGCTCGGCGGCCGGGATGGCAGCGGGTTTCTTTGCCCTGGCGCTGGGCACCCAGACAGCTGGCTCGTTGCTCAAGCCGGCATCCTACTGCGGCCTCTTCGCCTTCAAACCATCGCTGGGGCTGGTATCGCTGGAAGGGGTAAAACCGTTGGCGCCGAGCTTCGACACCGTGGGTTGGTATGGACAGTCAGTGCGCGACCTGCACCTGGTAGCGCGCGTGTTGATTCCCGGGTTCGCGGTGCCTGACATCGAGCGGCGTCCACTGCAATTGGGGTTCTGCCGCACGTCACGCTGGGATCAAGTGGACCCCGACGTTGCCCTCGCCCTGGAACAGGCGGTGGATCAGCTGCGCAGCGCCGGCCATCACGTGAGCGAAGTACGGCTGCCGGATGAGTTTGCCGGTGTGTTCGACGATCATCAGTTGATTAACGATTGCGAAGGTGCCCGCTCGCTGGCGAAGGAGTTTCAACAACACCGAACACAATTGAGCCCTTCGACCCTGGCCATGTTCGAGCGAGCGGCAACCACAACCTGGCAACAGGAATCCGCTGCCAAGGCGCGCCTGGCCGATCTTGCCCCACGCTTGAGCGAGCTTTGCCAACCCTTCGACGCGATGCTCGGCGCCTCTTGCGGGATGGTCGCGCCGGTCGGCCTGGAAAGCACCGGGCCGTCGGACTTCATCAAGTTTTGGGGGGCGTTTGGCTTGCCGCAACTGAACATCCCGCTGCGGCCCGGCCAAGCCATGTTGCCTGTCGGGCTACAGATGATCGGAAGGTTCAGAGAGGATGGTCGGCTGTTACGAACGGCCGAGTACGTTGCAGCGGTTTTGCAAGGCGCCATTCAAGAATGACGAGCATCGAACTGTCGGGCGCGCAACGCCTTATCGACCAGAGCCAGCAGGTCTTGCGCCGTTTGGGGTAGCTGAACATCAAACTCGATCTGGCCGACACTGAAGCGAATGTCATAGCCACGATGCACCGTGGCATTACGCTCATCGAGTATTTCTTCGAGGCGCGCCCTGATCGCGGCAATCTCCACCGTGTGGGCGCCGGTCAACAAGGCAGCAAACTCATCGCTGCCCAGCCGACCGATCACATCGCTTTCACGAAAAGCGATGCGCAGCACGTCGGCAAAGGTTTTCAGGGCGTTGTCGCCCTCGGCACGCCCATACAACCGGTTGATGCGCTTGAAGTCGTCAAGATCGAAAAACAACAGGGTCGCAGGTTGGCCCAACTGTCGACAGGCCTCCAGCGCCAATTGGGCGAGAGCCTCGAAGCCATGACGATTGGAGAGCAGCGTCAACTCATCCATGCTCGCCATTTGCACGCCCATCAGTTCTTGCTCGGCCTTGCGCGCCAGGTCGCGCAGTACATCGCGATCCTGCACGGCGCTGTCGAGGACGTTCGGTGTGCCAGCGCCGGGTTTGAGCGGTTTGTCTGGGGTTAGCATTACTCACTCCCTTGATGGGTATGAACGTTAGAGTCGTTCACACCCGGTTTGACTCCCTGTAAACGCGCCGCTGGTCAGCTACCCGCCACCGGACACGGCCCTCCAGCGTCCGCCCAGAGTTTGAACTGGGTGACGAAGATGTCGTGGGGCACCGGCACCGGCGCCCGTCCCTCACCCGGATGCCAGCCCCAGAGCACCAGTTTGTCCTCGCTGACATGTTTGATCAGTGCCGCAAAATCACGATCGCCATTGCTGGAACGGTCCTTGATCATCGCGCACAACCTGTCGGGCGGCAGACCGATCCAGGCCATTTTGTGCGCGGCCGACGGCAGGCTCCAATGCGGCGCTCCGGGCGGTGCGTGAGGCCCATAACTGGCGGGCGGATTGCTTTCGGCATGGCAACTGGCACACGGCAGACCGGCCGCCCCTTTGCCATCCATCCCGCGAACCACCCTCATCGAGTGAGGATTGCCGGCATCGAACTGTAAAGGCGAATCGCCGGGGATATGGCAGTTCTGACAACGGGGGCTCTGGAACACCTTCTGCACCGTGTCGAACGCCTTCACCGCCGTTTTATCGTCAGCGAACAGGTCCGAGGCATAGCCAGTCAGCCCGATCAGCACCACTGCACCCAGCACCAGATGTCGTTTCATGTCACACCCCCGACAGTTGCAGCGGCAGTTCCCGCAGACGCTGCCCGGTCAGGGCAAACACCGCGTTCGCCACGGCCGGCGCCACGGGCGGAACACCGGTCTCACCGATGCCACCGGGTTTGTCGGTGCTGGGGACGATGTGCACCTCGACCACGGGCATCTTATTCAGGCGCAGCACCTGATAGTCGTGAAAATTGGACTGCTGCACCTGGCCGTTCTTGAACGTCAATTTGCTGTGCAAGGTAAATCCGAGGCCGAAGGTGATACCTGACTCCATCTGCGCGGCGATGCTCTGCGGGTTGACCGCAATGCCGCAATCCACCGCACACACCACCCGGTGTACGCGAATCGCCAGATTGTCCTGGGATACCTCGGCCACATGGGCGACGTAGCTGCCGAAAGACTCATGCACCGCCACGCCCAATGCGTGGCCGTCCGGCAACGGGGCTTTCCAGTCGGCTTTCTCCACCGCCAGATTCAATACCCCCAGATGCCGTGGATGCGCCTTGAGCAAGGCTCGTCGGTATTCCACCGGATCCTTGCCGGCCGCCTCTGCCAGTTCATCGATCAACGATTCCATGACGAATGCCGTGTGGGTATGCCCTACCGACCGCAACCACAGCACGCTGATGCCGGTTTGTGGTGAATGCAGATCGATCAGGTGATTGGCCAGCCCCTCAAAATAAGGACTGTCGGCCACACCTTCGACGGAGGTTTTGTCGACGCCGTCCTTGACCATGGTCGCCTCGAACGAGGTGCCGGCCATGATCGACTGCCCGACCAGCACGTGCTTCCAGGCGATCGGCATGCCGTCGGCGTCCAGCCCGATGCGTGCCTGATGCAGGAACGCCGAGCGATAGTAACCGCCGCGAATATCGTCCTCTCGGGACCAGACGGTTTTCACCGGTTCGCCCGCCGCCTTGGCGACGTACACCGCCTCGCTGACAAAATCCGAGGTCGGGTTGGCCCGACGCCCAAAGCCGCCACCCAGGAATTGGGTATGAATCTCAACCTGTTCGGGTTTGAGCCCGGTGATTTTCCCCGCGATCATCTGATCCAGGGTCTGGAACTGCGTGCCAGTCCAGATTTCGCATTTGTCCTTGGTGATTTTCACCGTGCAATTGAGCGGTTCCATCGGTGCGTGGGCCAGGTACGGCACGCTGTATTCGGCCTCGATAGTCTTCGCCGCTCTCCCCAACATCACCGTCGCGTCCCCGGCCTGGCTGACCGAGGTGCCGGGGGTGGTGGCGAGTTTACGGAAGCTTTCCAGCAGTTGCTGGCTGTCGAGCCCGGCGTTCGGCCCCGGTTCCCATTCGACCTTCAGGGCATCGCGCCCCAGCTTCGCCGCCCAATAATGATCGGCAATCACCGCGACACCCGTGGGCACCTGCACCACTTTGTGCACGCCCGGCACCGCCAACGCCTCGGCGCCTTCAAAGGATTTGACACTGCCACCGAACACTGGCGGCCGAGCGACTACCGCGGTCATGAGCCCGTCGAATTGCACGTCCATGCCGAACTTGGCCTGCCCGGTGATTTTCTCCGGGGTGTCGAGACGCTTGGTGGGCTTGCCGATGACCTTCCAGTCCTTGGCCTCCTTGAACTTGATCGAGGCCGGATCCGGCACCGGCAACTTGCCGGCGTCATCCGCCAGTTCGCCGTAAGTAGCGCGCTTGTCGCCGGCAATGACCACGCCCGACTCGGTGCGAATCTGCGAAGGCGCCATGTCGAATCGCTTGGCCGCCGCCTCGATCAGCATCAAGCGCGCCGCCGCTCCGGCCTGGCGATAGCGATCGAACTCCATCCAGGTCGAGGTCGAACCGCCGGTGATTTGCATCCCGCCAAACGCCGGCAAGCCATACTCGGCGGCCGAGGCTGGCGCGTGTTCGACGCGGATTTTCGACCAGTCGGCGTCCAGTTCTTCAGCGATCAACATGGTCAGGCCGGTCCAGATGCCCTGGCCCATTTCCGAATGGCCGAGCAGCACGGTGACGCCGTTGTCGTTGCCGATGCGTAAAAAGGCATTGGGCGCGAAAACGTCTCCTTGATTCTCGGCACCGAAGGCGAAGCGATGGCTGCCAGGAATGACAAACCCCACCACCAGACCGCCACCCAACACGGCACTGCCCTTGAGAAAACCGCGACGCGAGACAGAGTTGATGCTGTGCATGGCTCAGACTCCCTTCAACGTGGCTTCAACCTCAACCGATCTCGGCGGCGCGCTTGACCGCCGCGCGGATTCTTGGGTAGGTGCCGCAGCGGCAAATGTTGCCGGACAACGCCTGGTCGATGTCGCTGTCGGTAGGCTTGGGGATCTTCGCCAGCAACGCGGCCGCCGACATGATCTGCCCGGACTGGCAATAACCGCACTGAACCACGTCGAGCTCGGCCCAGGCCTGTTGCACCGGGTGCGAGCCGTCGCTGGACAGGCCTTCGATGGTGAGAATTTTCTGCCCGTGGGCCACCGCCGTGGCGGGCGTGATGCAGGAGCGCAGCGGCGCGCCGTCGACGTGTACGGTGCAGGCGCCACACTGGGCCATGCCGCAACCGAATTTGGTACCCGTCAGGTGCGCGACATCGCGCAGAACCCAGAGCAAAGGCATGTCCGCGGGGACATCCAGTTCCTGGTCCTTGCCATTGATGTTCAGGGTCAGCATGGCGGATTTCCTCAGACTCACGATGTTCTGAAGGGGCGCCTCTACCGCGACGCCATTATTTTTCCGTCGGCGGGTTACGCGCGCCTTGGGTTATCCCTACAGCTAAGCGCAATTTGACCCACAAGCCATGTTCATCGACCACCGGTCACCCAGAGGCCATCGCTGGTGCTAGCCCCTCGGCTTGAGCAGGATCCCGGTGTACTGCGTCAGGAACAGGCCGAAACCAGCGCACCAAAGCAGCGCCGACATCCCCAGCCCGCCCCCGGAAAACGGCACGACAAACACGCGGAACACACCGGCAATCACCAGCAAGACAAACCCCAGGACCACGGTTTTCGGAGGCTGCAACAATCGCCCGGTATGACCGAGGCTGACGCGAGCAATCATCGCCAGAATCAGCCCGCCGACCCCGCCAACCGCCAGGGAGTGCGTGGCCAGGCTCTGTTGCGGCAGGCTGCCAATGTGCCACAGCGCCATGGCCAGCGCGGCGACCGCCAGCCAGGCATAGGCCAGATACAACGACCAGAGCAGCGGCACCCGCCAGATCCCCCGATCATGCCAACGCCACAGACGAGCCAGATGCAAACCGCCCAACACCCCATACAACACCGCCAGCCAAACACGGGGGACATCATTCAAACCGACGGCGAAAGACACCGCCGCCAGCAATCCGCCCAGCAGCAATATTCGAGTCGGCAATGGATGAGTCGCCGGCCCTGCGGGACGCTTCAAACCGCGCTGGATGAAGAACGGAATCACCCGCCCGCCAATCACCGTCATCAACGCCGCCACCAGCCACAATGCCGCCAGCACACCTCGGCGTTGCAGCCCGACGTCATCAGTGGCGATACCCCATAACGTCATTGCCTGACAGCCCGCCATCAGGACAATCACCAACAGAATCGGATAGTTGTCGCGTTTACCGGCCGCGACCAGCTCCCGTCCAAGTACCCATGCCAGCAACGGCAGAAAAGGCAGTTGCAGCGCAATCAACGCTTGCGGGGGTATCGGCATCAACCAAGCGAATCGCGCCAGCAGCCACACCAGCAGCAGACCGATCAAAGGCCAACCGCTCAAGCCCGGACGCCCGGTCCAGTTTGGCACCGCTGTCAGCAGGAACCCGGCGATGATTGCGCAGGCAAATCCGAACGGCATTTCATGTCGATGCCAGTTGAGCATCCCGCCAATCGGTTGTGCACCGGGCAATCGGCCGTACAGCCAGAGTGCCCAGATGGCCAGCGCTACCATGGCAAATCCGGCGCCAGCCAGGAAGAACGGGCGAAACCCGAGACTGAAGACCGGTGCGGCGGCAAGTTTGCGCATTTCAGGCCTCCACGCCGACGAGGCCCGGGCACGGCAGGCGCGGTTGATTCTGGGGCAGTCTGAAGGCATCGAACATTGTTCCGTACTCCTGAAAGGGGGATCAGTCATACGTTTGAAACATCAAGTCTCGTGCCAACTAATTTAATCAATAAAATCAGTTAACTACGGCAGATGAAGTCAATATGACTCGTCAAAAATGGAGTCATAACGACAGCACACGGAGTCATTAGGACTACACCCGGCATTCAATTTGTCGATCTACGGCACAACCGAGTGACCTCGGGCTGGCTACGCTGATAATCCAGAGTGTTCAACCTGCCGAGGACAACCGCCATGCAACGCTTTCCAAAACTCACACCCTGCCTGTGGTTTGACGATCAGGCCGAAGCGGCGGCGAAGTTTTATTGCTCGATCTTCGATCACTCGAAAATCACCGCCATCACCCATTACGGCAAGGCCGGTCAGGAAATCCACGGCCGGCCGGAAGGCTCGGTGATGACCGTCAGTTTCGAGCTCGATGGCCAGACCTTCACCGGCCTCAATGGCGGGCCAGTGTTCACCTTCAACGAAGCGGTGTCGTTCCAGGTCAACTGCCAGAACCAGGAGGAAGTCGACCACTTCTGGGGCACCCTGTCCGCCGGTGGTCCGGTGCAGGCGCAGCAGTGCGGCTGGCTCAAGGACAAATTCGGGATGTCATGGCAGATCGTGCCGGTGGCGCTGATGCACATGATGCAAGACCCCGACACGGCAAAATCCCAGCGCGCCATGCAAGCGATGTTGCAGATGAAAAAACTCGACATCGCCGAACTGGAACGAGCCTTTGCCGGCCAGAGCTAATACACTCAGGTACTGGCCCGCCAAGGACATTGAGATGAAGCACACCGTCGCCAAAGATGCAGACAAAGCCCCGCGTTTCTGGCGCGACGACGCCCTGCCCTTCATCGAAGCCCGCTCCATCGCCGACGGTCGCAAGGTCTGCTATGCCCGGCACTCCCACGAACACTTTTCCATCGGCGCGATCACCGCCGGGCGCAGCACCTACATCCATGAGCAATCGGAGTTTCAAGTCAGCGCCGGCACCGTGGTGTTGATGAACCCCGGCGATGTGCATGCCTGCAATCCGATCGATGACCAGCCCTGGACGTACCTGATGCTGTACGTCGAGACGCCCTGGTTGACTGACTTGCAGCATCAGCTCGACTTCAGCCAGGACTCGGCGTTTCGCCGGTTTTCCATCACCCACAATCGCGATGTCGAGCTGTTCGCCGGCCTGAAGAACTTGTACGAGGTGTTGGTCGATCAGCAGCAGGACGTGCTGCACAAGCACAGCGCGGCGGTGGAGTTTTTCACCGAGGTGCAACAGCGGCTCAACCCTATAGATCAACCGCTGCGCGAGCCCAACTTCAAGCTGGAACGGGCCGCCGACTACATCCGCGACAACTGCACGCATTTGCTCAAGCTCGAAGACATTTGCGAAGCGGCGCAACTGTCGCCGTCCTACCTGATCCGCGCCTTCAAACAGTATTACGGCATGACGCCCCATGCATTTCTGGTCAACCGGCGCATCCAGTTCGCCCGGGATCGACTGCGCAGCGGCAGGTTGATCGCCGACGTGGCGCTGGAAGCCGGGTTTGCCGATCAGGCGCATTTTCAGCGGGCGTTCAAACAGCATCTGGCGGCGACGCCGGGGCAGTATCGCGGCTAAAAGCTAATATTTAGAAGTTTATACATTATAAAGTTAGTTGCCATTCCGACAACGAACGAACCGCACTTCCAAAGATATCATACAAAGACATACAACCAAAATGACAAAGCACCACACTCTTATCTAAGCTCCCTTCCCACGTTACAACCAAACTTAACCCAAGAAGATGGAGCTTCCCACTTGAGCTTTCCAGACAACGCCCTGTTTCAAACCAATAACCAACGCGAGAAACAATCCGTCGCTGACGCCATTACCAACTTCCTCAGTGATGAATATGTCATGAAAACCATCGACTGGTCGTGGGATCGCTTATCAGTCACTCGTATTACCGATTCCCACTTTGACAATTTGCATCGCCCCGCCGCTATGTGCCTGTCGAGGCTTATCCGGCATCCTGACTTTTTAAAGATCAGGTCCGAACAGTCCATTCCGGCGACGAGTTCTTTTCAAGTCGATGAGCAGGGGCATCTCTTTAATACCCATGAGAACGTCAGTAGCCGCACCGTTGATTCCGAGGATGTCACTGTTGGCTTCTTCTCCACCCGCACCGACATCACCCACTTTGTCGTCGGCATTGAATCTTTCGAAGAAGACCTTCAACTGTTGGCCAGCATGGCCAAGCTGACAGGTGGATGGGTGACGGCCACCGAAAAAATGGCGGTCGGTCAGTGGTTGCGCGTTCATGGTCTGCCGCTTCCTACTACTGTAGAAGGCGCCAAAGAGTTGATCGACTTAATCAATAACTCGACACTGCCAGACAGCCCGCCGTATGACGATTACTGGCAACTGATGGATTCCCCTGCAGACTCTCCGTTCAATCTCACAGAAGAAAATCGCGCGATCATTCGTCGCGTCTCCGAAGAACAGACGGCGGGCGAAGTCCCTCTGGTTACCCTGCTGGGTGATTCGCTCAGACTCGAAAGCGGCTCCGCCGATGGATTACCCACCAGCCAGAGCTACCGAATGGCGAGGCTGATTGACATCGCCGTGTGGGCCTCCGGCAGCGGCCAGGAATACCTCGACGCCTTGGGTTGGTTCGCCGATGAGAATGGCCCCAAACCCACAGAGCAGTTTATTGAGCAACTGATCATTGCGGCGATGCTACTTGATCTGGATCCCGACGCTGAACGGGCCAGTACCACGTTTGCCGGCTTCGACCTCTATTCGAAACGCTACTTGCTTGTCAGCCCGGCAGAGGTGCGTGCGCAACTTGAACGGCATCTGGTCGCCACATTCAAGCTCAACGAAGTCTTTGCGCCGCTGGTGGCGGAGCTGGTCCTGAGCGGCATGGCGCCGGAATACCTTGTCCGCGATGTACCGTCCGAATTGCGTGTAGGAACACCTGCCTGGGTCGTCTTCACCCAGACCGTCCATTTCGCCGAATCGATTGTTCCCGGTGTCTCCCGAAGCATGACTTATCAGCACTTGCTCGGGTTCGCCCGGGTATCGGAACTGACCCCTGAAACGAAAACATTGTTTGCCTCGCACTCGACTGACCCGGTGATCACGTGGGCATTGACGAACAGGCTTATTGCCCGGGACGCCGAGGGCAATCTGAGTCAGGAGGCCATTACCCTGGCACTGGAAGAGTATCGACAGCATGTCGACATGATGACGAACGCTCTGAACGAACTTGGCAAGCCATTGCCCCACCGCAAGCCTCTGGCTTTGAAAGAACTGACATCCCAAGTGCCTGATTGCGACCCGGACGAACTGCTGGTCAAACATCGCGGAACAGGTGGCGGCGCGGGGAGAAAGGTATCGGTTTTAGACCTTTACATGGGCGATGAACTGGACAACCAGGATTGGGACCGCGCAACAGGTAAAAGCATTTACCAGTCATTCCCTGATTTGGCTCACCTGTATCCCGTCGCTAACTTGTACGAGCACGCCATTCACAACCATCACAACGCAATAATGGAAGCGATGGCCGCCACAATAAATATCGCGTTTTCGCAACTACGACCGCTGGACCGGCAGTTCATTGAAGATGGCCACTTGGGTGTCTATTGTGTTCAAGAACACACAACGACCCGTTTTCCAGAACTTCCTAATCCTGGACACATCGTTAGACCTCTTACTTCCCTACCCGGAAAGACCGGCCGCTACGGCGTTCTGCTCTGTGCAGTACTTGATTCAAAAATCCGCTGCTATGAACTTTTCCCACTGCGAATGGAGTGTAAGTTCAGTGAAGAGCTCAGCGATGCAATTCGTCCTCTCGTGACGGCGAATGATTTTGTAACCGAAGCAAATTTTGTAGACCAGAAAGAGCTTCTGAGAGCCCCGCTGGATATGCGCGCCTATAGAGAAAACATAGAGCCCCGTAACAATGCGCGTTCTGATTTGTTCATTCTCAAGATCGGAGAGTTCAAGGCATCGGCAAATGATGCAGACTCTACATCGCCGAATCGATACTTCCGCTCTGAACGCAAGGAAACCATCAGCACTCTTATCGCTGAAAAGAACCCTCACTTCACTGAAGTTGAATTGAGGGAACTGGGCCTCGACTCGACGCAACGCGAAAAAGCAATTGAAAAAACCGATGCAGTATTTAATGTAATTCTGAACCTGATCATTCCGTTCAAAGGTTGCATAGAAGACATGACATCAGGTGATCCATCAAAACAACGGGGCGCCCTTCTGGGTTGCGTCATGGACGCAGCGGTCCTGCTGGTATCCTTCGCCGTCATCGGTGTAAAAATTGTCGCTATCAGCGCGAAAGCCGCGACGTTGGTTTCCAAACTACTGTCTGCCTCCAAAGTCGCTGCCAGTACCGTCGTCGGTCTATTCAACCCCATCAGCGGTGTACCGCAACTGCTCAAGGGTGGCGCCAAGCTACTTGGCCGGGGCGTGATAAAACTGAGCGGCAGCGCCTTCTCCGCTTCACACGCTGCCAGACAGCAACTGCGTTACTTCACCGGTGCAAATAGCTACGACCTGATCAAGGCCATCGACCATACCGGCTCGGCTCCCCGGATCCGCATGTCACTGGACACGGTTGCCCATGGGCGTGCGCTATTCAAGGACGACAGCATTGAAACCGTCGAACAGATTTTGACCCGTCTGGGTAACAAGGGAAATCGCTTGCCAGAGGGTGCCTCACCTGTCGAACTGGAGCATTTGTTTAATAAAGCGGTTGTTGAATCGACGACTAAACTCAAACAGGCTCAGGACTTGGAGTCGTTGACCAGCCGATCGGCGGTGGATGAGGTATTCAAGGTATTCCAGAAAGAATACAAACTTGGCTACAGCAATGTACGTTCCGCATCGGATGCCCAAGGTTACGTCGATGTACTGACAGACTTTGCTCGCATCGAAACAAAAAATGTCACCTACGTAAAAAACTACCAGCAAAATGTGCTTACAAAGGACCTCGGCAAAGCGCCGTATAACCAGTTCATGCCGGAGTCGACCTTCAACCCAAACGGCTATACAGACAATGCGCAACGGGCTGGAGCCTGGATAATGAACGGTTCAACCTCCAAAGGTAATAACGTCGACGACATGGTTGCGGTACTGCGTGAATATGCGGGCAACAAAAAGTCGTTGACCGATCCCGCAGTGATCAAAGAGGTGCACCGGCGCATGGCACCTGCCTCCGCAAACGTCGTACGCGTACGAAACGATGGCCAAATCTATCCAAGTAACATCAGCGGATTCGCTGCCATGGAACAGCATCTGAAAACACTGAACACCGGCCATGAGCATTTCGACAAGCATTTGCTCGCGACCGTCGTGGGTTTCCACGGTCTGGGCGACGGTAACGGCCGAACCGGTCGTGCGCTGTATGCCATCAGCCAGCTACGAAACAACCGGTTCACACCGCTGACAAAAAACGAGTTCAGCTTGCTGCACGGCCTCGATTGAAATGATTGTCTGGGGGGTGGTGCCTAGGAAAACAGCAAATACGCTGCACTCCCCCCCAGCAAACCCGCCATCACCCGATTGAACAAACGCATGCTTGCAGGATTACTCAGATAGCCCTGCAGGCATGTGCCGGCATACGCCCAACAACCGACAGACACATAGCAAATCACCAGATACACCGCCGCAAACTGCCACACCAACCGCGCCTCGCCGTCCGCGACGAAGGCGCCCATGCCCGCTACACACGCCAGCCAGGCTTTCGGATTGAGCCATTGCATCACCGCGCCGTACAGCATCGACGGTGCTCGGCGCGACTCTTTTGCATCGATGCGACCATCGTCCGCCGCCAGCTTCCAGGCCATGAACAACAGAAACGCTACACCCGCCAGTTGCACCACCTGCGTCAGCGCCGGCCATCGTTGCAACACCTCATGCAACCCCAGACCCATCAGCACCAACAACAGCACAAACCCCAGAGTCGCCCCGGCAACATGCCGCAGACTGGCGCGAAAGCCGAACTGTGCCCCCGAACTCAAGGCCACAATATTCACCGGCCCCGGTGTAATGGAGGCGACCAGGGCAAACGCCGCCATGGAAAGAATCAGACTCATTGCATACCTTCTTCAATTCAATTGAACCAGGCCTCAAGGTAAAGAGCCGGGTGAACGCCGTATTGAAGAAAACACCCCTTTGCTCACGACAATCGGCATGGAAATGCTTCACCGCACAGTCGGTCAGCGTTCCTGCCTGGTGCCGGGCCTATACTTTGAGAGTCGGCACACTCGATGCGACAGGCAATCGTTGGATGTAGGGGGACGCGTCGGGTGATCGTTCACGCAGGCCACGGCCTGCCTTCACCGTAGGGAGGAAAAGATTATGGCCCGTAAATACATCGACTGCCGCGAGTTCCCAAGCGCTTCCAAATGCTCGGTCGCCCTGTCCGCAGACTCTGAAAACGAACTGCTGGAGGCCGCGGCACAGCATGCGGTCAGTGTTCACAAGCACACCGATTCACCGGAACTGCGAGCTCAACTGAAGACAATGTTTCACGACGGCACCCCGCCCGTAGAAGCCCCACGTCCGGCGTAGGAGCTGCCGAAGGCTGCGATCTTTTGATCTTGATGTTCACCCGTAAAAAAGGGACAGACCACGATTTAAGGCAAATGCCGAACAATCGTGGTCTGTCCCGTGTTGTTCTCTGTACGGCCATTTGCATCCACCGCTGTATGGCCCAAACCACCAACCACCCGTGATAAAAATACCGCTCCCGTTCCTGGAGCCCTGTTCATGGACCTCGCCACCCTCTTCCTGTTTCTGCCGGCCTGCTTCGCCTTGAACATGGCCCCCGGCCCGAACAATCTGTTGTCGGTCAGTAACGCCACCCGTTATGGCTATCGTCGTGCCTGTGTGGCCGGCGTCGGGCGTTTGCTGGCGTTTGCCGGGATGATCGGCCTGGCCGCCGCCGGGTTGTCGGTGGTGCTGAAAACCTCGGAATGGCTGTTCTACGCGATCAAGATTATCGGTGCCGCTTACCTGTTGTACCTGGCGTGGCAACTGTGGCGTGCCAATCCCGAAGCCGAGCAGCACATCACCGGCACGCCGGTGGGGATCCTGGCCCTGGCGCGGCAGGAATTTCTGGTGGCGGCGGGTAATCCGAAGGCCATTTTGCTGTTCACTGCCTTCCTGCCACAGTTCGTCGACCCGACACAGGCGGTGACTCCGCAATTCGCGGTGCTCGGCGCGTTGTTCCTGATGCTGGAATGGATCGCCATCAGCGCCTACGCCTACATGGGCCTGCACATGCGCCGCTGGTTCGCCGAACCGCGGGGCAAGCGGATGTTCAACCGTTGCTGCGCGGGATTGTTGTCGGCGGCGGCTTCAGTGCTGTTGATGGCGAAACGGGCCTGACCTTTACGCTTGGGACGGCCCTTTCAGTTCGACCTGGTTGCCGTCCGGATCGAAGCAATAGATAGACAGCCCGTTGCCCTCGGCGCCGAAACGCACGGCGGCTTTCTCGGGTTTCAGGCCAAAGGACTGCAAGTGACTGATCAGCGCTTCCTCGTCGAACGGTTCAATGCGCAGGCAGAAGTGGTCGACGTTGCGCCGTTCGCGACCAGCGGCAGCACCGCCCGTGCGGCCGAGTTCGCCCTGGATGTCGACGAGGTCGATCATCGAGGTGCCCGCACGCAAATGCACCAGGCCCAGATCGTCACGGCGTTTGACCAGTTCGGCGCCGAACACCTCACCGTAAAAAGCGATGCTTCGTTCGAGGTCCTCGACGCGCAGGACGATGTGATCGATGTGTTTAATCGTGAATGCTTGCATTGGGATGGATTCCTGAAAATATCGTTTACAGCATTGCCGGTGACCCGATGACTGTAGCTCAGGGTACAAAAATTCTCTGTCGATTTTCCGGTGGAGGCGCCAGGCGACGCGGCTTATGCTCAGCCCATGAACCTACAAAACGCTGTACTTCCGCCTCACGCCGAGATGGTTCGCGCCATGCTCGAACGCGACACCGCCTACGAGGGGGTGTTCTTTACCGCGGTGAAAACCACCGGCATCTTCTGCCGCCCCAGTTGCACGGCGCGCAAACCGAAGCCGGAAAACGTCGAGTTCTTCGCTCATGCCGATGAGGCGATGTCGGCGGGTTATCGGGCCTGCCTGCGGTGCAAACCGCTGGACGCCGCGGCCATTGCACCGGACTGGGTGCAACAACTGCTGAAATCCGTCGACGCCGACCCCGACCTGCGCTGGACCGATGCCCAATTGCTTGCCGAAGGCATCGAGCCGCTGAAATTGCGGCGCTGGTTCAAGCAGCATTTCGGCATGACCTTTCACGCCTGGCTACGCAGCCGGCGCCTCGGCATCGCCCTGGGTGGCATCAAACAGGGCGAATCCATCGACAACGCGGCGTTCGATTCCGGCTACGAATCCCTGAGCGGTTTTCGCGATGCGTTTCAAAAGTCTTTCCACATCACCCCCGGCCGCGCTGCCCACAGCGAGCCCCTGCTGTTCACCCGATTGACCACCCCGCTGGGGCCGATGATCGCCATGGCCGAACGGCGCGGGCTGGTGCTGCTGGAGTTTCTCGATCGACCGGCATTGACCAAGGAAATCGAAGAACTGCAGAACCGTTATGGCTATGCCGTGGCCCCCGGACACAACGGGCATTTGCGGCAGATCGAAGAAGAACTGGCGCAATACTTTGCCGGCAAACGCAGCGAGTTCAGCGTGCCATTGCACCTGCCCGGCAGCGCATTCGCCAAACAGGTGTGGACCGAGCTGATGAAGATCCCCTACGGCCAGACCAGCACCTATGGCGCGATTGCCGCGCAATTGGGCAAGCCTGGCGCCAGTCGCGCCGTGGGCATGGCCAACGGGCAAAACCGTCTGGCGATTGTGCTGCCCTGTCATCGGGTGATCGGCGCAGACGGCTCGCTGACCGGCTATGGTGGAGGACAACCGCGCAAAGCGTTTCTGCTCAGGCTGGAAAGCGCCGCGGTGCAAATCACCCAACAACTGGCATTCTGATCACTCCCCCCTGTTTTCCAATAAACGGTTTTCCAACAAACAGTTTTCAAAAAAGTCATAAGGAAGGACATTCCATGGACACACTCGACACTCAGTTCCACCAACTGCACCAGAGCGGGCTGCTGATTCTGACCAACGTCGCCGATGCCACCGGGGCGCGACTGGTGGAACAGTTGGGCAGCAAAGCCGTGGCCACCAGCAGCGCAGCGGTGGCCTGGGTTCATGGTTATCCGGATGGCAACACCTTGCCGCTTGAGCGGCTGGTTTCCACAGTCGAATCCATCGCTCGGGTCATCAGCGTGCCGTTGAGCGTAGACATCGAGGCGGGTTATTCCGATGACCTGGACCGGGTTGCGCAAGTGGTCGACGCAGTGATCGCCGCCGGTGCCGTGGGGATCAATATCGAGGACGGTTCTGCCCCGCCCGACCTGCTGGCCCGCAAGATCGAAATCGCGCGCCAGGTCGCCAATCGCCGGAACGTAAAGCTGTTCATCAATGCCCGCACTGACGTGTACCTCAGGGGCCTGGTGCCGGCCGAAGATCGCGTCGCCGAGACGCTCAAACGCGCCGCGTTGTATCAGGCCGCCGGTGCCGACGGATTGTTCGCCGCTGGCGTCACGGCGGCGTACGAGATCGACGCCCTGTGCCACGGCACGACGCTGCCGCTGAACGTGCTCGGCTTCCCGGGCCTGCCGTCGCCTGAAGAACTGCAAGCCCTTGGCGTGCGCCGTTTGAGCGCCGGCTCGGGCATCGCCGAATTCCTCTACGGCGCCATGGCCGGCCTGGCCAAAAGCTTTCTGCAAACTGGAAAACTCGATAGCAGCGAACTGAAGGCCTTCACCTACGGCCAAGTGAACGCCCTGCTGGCCCCGACCGGGAAAGTTTGACCGCAAGCAATGGAGTGCGGCGCTGCGGGGGGACGACTAGTCTTGCCGCAGTCACCCGCCCCTCAGGATGCTCCATGCCCGACACCTATCAACTGGCCAGCAAATTCCTCTCGGCCCTCGATGCCGACTGGCAGCGCCACATCAGTGCCATCGGCCCCTGCCTGCATCAGCCCCATGCGGCTCGCGATCCTTATGAATCGCTGGTGCGGGCGATTGCCTATCAGCAACTGCATGCAAAGGCCGGCGATGCGATTGTCGGTCGGCTGCTGGCGTTGTTTCCCACTAGCACCTTCCCCAGACCCGAGCAGATCCTGGCGACCGACTTCGAGCAGATGCGCGGTTGCGGCTTTTCCGCCAGCAAAATCGCAACCATTCAGGGCATTGCTCAGGCCGCTCTGGATGGCGTGGTGCCGGACTACGCCACGGCGCTGGCCATGGACGATGAAGCATTGATCGAGCGCTTGATCACCTTGCGCGGAGTCGGCCGCTGGACCGTGGAAATGCTGCTGATCTACAGCCTGGAACGGCCAGACGTTCTGCCCGCCGATGACTTCGGGGTGCGTGAGGGTTATCGCCGGCTCAAGGGGCTGGAACAACAGCCGAGTCGCAAGCAGATGATCGATATCGGGCGGGCGTGGAGCCCTTATAGGACGGTGGCGGCGTGGTATTTGTGGCGGGTGCCTAACCGGTAGACCGCGATAGCGCGGGCATAAATTCAAGTCCAGAAACGCTTACGGTCTAGTCTGTCTTGAGTCATCCCATCCCCATCGGAGGCTCCCATGCAGCTCGAAGGCTCCTGCCATTGCGGCGCGGTGTCGTTCAGCCTGACCAGCGCCCACCCCTACCCTTATCAGCGTTGCTACTGCTCGATCTGTCGCAAGACCCAGGGCGGTGGCGGTTACGCGATCAACCTCGGCGGCGATGCCCGGAGCCTCAAGGTGCGCGGCCGCAAGCACATCTCGATTTACCATGCGCGGCTCAAGGACAAAGGCGATAAGCGTGCCCGACGCAGCACCGCCGAGCGGCATTTCTGTTCCCTGTGCGGTTCGGGGTTATGGCTGTTCAGCCCTGAATGGCCGGAGCTGATTCACCCGTTTGCCTCGGCCATCGACACTCCATTGCCAGTGCCGCCCGAGCACACGCATTTGATGCTCGGCTCCAAGGCGCCGTGGGTGAAAGTCGAGGTGCATCCACGTGACCAGCAATTCGAGGTCTACCCCACAGAGTCCATTGCCCAGTGGCATGTTCGCTTGGGTTTAAGCCGCTAAGTCCATTCACAGTCTTTGACAGTTTCCCGACAAAGCTGTCAAAGATTGCTCGCTGGCACCCGCCTAGCATGGCCGCATCCAATCTCCCTTCGGGTGCTCCCATGTTCCGTTCGTTGTCTCTATCGTTGACTTCATGCTGCCTGCTGTTTGCCGCCAGCGTGCCGTGTTACAGCAGCAGCGACGAACGCGTAGTGGCGCCGTTGCTGGGGGCAAAGATCAGCAGCCCTTACAGAGTTTTCCTCGATACCCATAAAGATCTGGGCTGGGCGTTTGATGAAGACGATTTCGGTTTGAGCGTGTACGTCGGCGCCAGTGATGTGCGCAAGGATCGCAAGAGCGGATTCAAAGGCCTGGATGAGCTCGACGGCATGGGTTCGATCAAGTCGCGGTCGGTGCTGGGGCTGGACGGGACCTACCAGATGGGGCCGATCATCCTCGGCGCCACCTTCGAACATGCGAGTCGCGGAGCGGATTTTACCTGGTCATTGCCGGTCAATGATCCGTGGAGTTTTTCGACGGTGCTGGCGGCGCAGTGCCTGGCCAACGATGCGGCCGATTGGTGTCCCAAAAAGATCTAATCCAGGTGCGCCCAGGTCATGCGAAACGACGCCCCACCCCACGGCGAATCCGCCACTTCCACTTGCCCGCCATGGGATTGCGACACCCGCCGCACCAGCGCCAGGCCCAAGCCGAAACCACCGGTGCGGCGGTCGCGGCTGGCATCGAGGCGCGAGAACGGTTCGAAGATTTTCTCCCGCCCGTCCAGCGGCACGCCTGGCCCGTCGTCGTTGACCCGCACTTCGTAAAGATCGCCGGTGCGCCCCAACGATACTTCCACCCGTTCGTCGGCATAGCGAATGGCATTGCGCAGCAAATTGATCACCGCCCGGGCCATGAAGCGCGGTTCGATACGAACCTCGTCGACCTGACATTCGACAATCAGCAGCTGCACCCCGGCGGCTTCAGCCTCCAGCGCCACGCTGCCCACCACGCTGTCGAGCCAATGGCTGGCCTGAATGTTCTCTCGGGTAATCACCGTAGCGCCGCGCTCGAGGCTGGCGTACGTCAGCAGCTCGGAAACCATCTCTTCCAGCTCGCCGAGGTCGGCGTACATGTCGCAAATCAACTCGCGGTTCCGGGTCGGATCGGGTTGTTGCTTGAGTTGATCGAGCTCGAACGACAAGCGCGCAATCGGCGTGCGCAGTTCGTGGGACACCGCGTTGGTCAGCTCGCGCTGATTGGCAATCAGGCCTTCGATGCGCGCCGCCATCAGGTTGAAGTGCTGAGCCAGATCGCGAATGTTCGAGCGCCTGGACAGCTGGATGCGCGCCGACAGGTCATTGTCGCCAAAGCGTTCGGCGGCCAGGCGCAGTTTTTCAAGATCGCGCCAGTGCGGGCGCACCCAGAAAAACAACACGCAACCGATCATCACCGCGATCATCAAATAGGCCGCGGCAATGTAGAACGGCATCAGACTCGGCTCGGCCGGCAGCTTGATGCTGAGCAGTTGCGGACCGTCGTCAATGCGTGAAATGAACTGCGTGTACTCGTCGCGAATCACCAGCAGGCCCTGGGCCAACTCGGTTTTCTCCTGATCGGTCAGGGCCAGTTGGTCGGTCTCGACCAGGGTCAAGCCCAAGCCGTAGTGAGGGCGCACGGCTTCCAGTTGTCGCTCCCGGGCCGAACCGTCCAGGCCACGCAACTGCTCGGTCAGCGACCAGGCCTGACCACGCACCGCCTCTTGGTTGTAGCTCCGCATCTGGCCGTCGAGCAGCGCATCGAACGTGCGCTCGACGGTTTGCAGCCCCAGTATCAAGCCAACCGTCATCACCAGAAACAGTCCCAAAAATAACCGCAGCATTTACAGCTCCCACGCAAACGGATTGAACAGATACCCCTTGCCCCACACAGTCTTGATGCACACCGGCTCACGCGGGTTGTCCTTGAGCTTGCCGCGCAATTTGCTGATGTACACGTCGACGCTGCGATTGAGGCCGTCGAAAGCGATACCGCGCATGCGGTTGAGGATGTCGTCGCGGGACAGAGTCTTGCCAGCGGCGCTGGCCAGCAACCACAGCAGTTCGAATTCCATGGTGGTGAGCTCAATGCCTTCTCCCGCCAGGCGCACTTCGCGGCAACTGCGATCGATGCTCAGATGGCCGAATTCCAGTGAGCTGCACGCACTGCTGTCCGGCATCTGACGGCGCTGCAAGGCGCGCAGACGGGCCAGCAGCACCGGAGGCTTGATCGGTTTGATCACGTAGTCGTCGGCACCGGATTCCAGGCCGAGAATGTGATCGAGGTCGTCTTCCTTGGCGGTGAGAATGACGATGGGGGTGTCGGATACGCTGCGGATTTCGCGGCACACGTGCAGGCCGCTCTGGCCCGGCAACATCAGGTCGAGTACGACGATTTTCGGTTTGAACTCAAGGAACGCGGCCATCGCAAGGTCACCGCGGTGCACCTCTCGGACTTCAAAGCCGTGTTGGGCCAGGAAATGCGCAATCAGCCCGGCGAGTTTCTCGTCGTCTTCCACCAGCAATACTTTGCCAAAACCCAGGCTATCCATGATGACCGTCTGCCAACCCTTGAATGAAATGGCCGGCATTATGGCGCCAATCGATGAAGGGACGGTTATCGCAGACAGCAAAAACCGGCCACGGGGGCCGGTTTTGGGCGATGTTTCATTCTTTTAAGAGTTTTTTACAATTATTGAAGATCAAACTTTGTCACGCCGCGACCGGCACACCACTGTGGAACCGGAACTCCACATCCGGCGATTCGATCAACGCCTGTTCGGCGTCACGCACCTTGTCGATCACCTGGGCAATGTCCTTGGCGTCACCGTACTGATAGGCCAGTTTCAGGTAACCCTGGAAATGCCGGGCTTCGCTTTTCAGCAGGCCGAAGTAGAACTTGCCCAGTTCTTCATCCAGATGCGGCACCAACGCCTCGAAACGCTCGCAACTGCGGGCTTCGATGAAAGCGCCGACCACCAGGGTGTCCACCAGTTTCACCGGTTCGTGGTTACGCACCACTTTGCGCAGCGCCGAGGCGTAACGCCCGGCGGACAGCTGACGCAGCTCGATCTTGCGTTTTTTCATCAGGCGCATGACCTGCTCGTGGTGCACCAGCTCTTCCCGGGCCAGACGCGACATCAGGTTGATCAGATCGACGTGGGAGTGGTACTTGGCAATCAGGCTCAACGCCGTGCTGGCCGCCTTGAATTCGCAGTTTTTGTGGTCGATCAGCAGCGTTTCCTGATCGGCCAGCGCGGCCTGGACCCAACCGTCGGGCGTGCGGCAGCCAAGGAACTCGTGAATTTCGGGAAGGATCATGGGGCTCACGGATAAAAGGTTCAAAACGAAGGGCGCCGATTATACCGGCCTGCCGACAGACCACCAGCCGCGACCGTTGATATGCATCAAGTCCCCGAATCGCTGGCAGCAACTATAGTTGTGCAACGCCGTGCTTTTTCATTTTCAGGAGATCCCGATCATGCAAGCCGTACGCAGCATTCTGGTGGTCATCGACCCCGAACACTCCGAAAGCCTCGCGCTCAAACGGGCCAAATTGATTGCAGGCGTGACCCAGGCGCATCTGCATCTGCTGGTGTGCGACCCCAAGCATGATCACAGTGGCATGTTGGGGGTGCTCAAGGCCGCTTTACTGGCGGACGGTTACAACGTCACCACCGAACAGGCCTGGAATCAGAGCTTGCATCAAACCATCATCGATGTGCAGCAGGCTGAAGGTTGCGGGCTGGTGGTCAAGCAGCATTATCCCGACAGTCCACTGAAAAAGGCCCTGCTGACCCCGGCGGACTGGAAACTGCTGCGCTACTGCCCGACTCCGGTGCTGCTGGTGAAAACCGCCAAATCCTGGGCCGGCGGCGTGATCCTGGCGGCCATCGATGTCGGCAATATGGACGGAGAACACCGCACCTTGCATGCCAGCATCATCGATCATGGCTACGACATTTCCAGCCTGGCCAAGGCCCATTTACACGTAATCAGCGCCCATCCGTCGCCGATGCTGTCGGCGGCCGACCCGACGTTACAGCTCAAGGAAACCATCGAGGCCCGTTACCGCGAGCAGTGCAAGGCGTTCCAGGCCGAGTTCGACATCGACGACGACCACCTGCACATCGAGGAAGGCCCGGCGGATGTATTGATACCGTTTATGGCCCATAAGCTGGAGGCGTCTTTGACGGTGATCGGCACGGTGGCGCGGACCGGGTTGTCCGGGGCGTTGATCGGTAATACAGCGGAAGTGGTGCTTGATGCGCTGGAGAGCGATGTGCTGGTGCTCAAGCCGGACGACATCATGGATCACCTGGAAGAGATCGTGACCCGGCATTAAGCAAGATCAAAAGATCGTCCGATCGCGGCCCGAGCCTTCGGCAGCTCCTACATGGATCGTGTTCCCCTGTAGGAGCTGTCGAGTGAAACGAGGCTGCGATCTTTGCCTTCAAAGGCTATCCGCCGAATGCGTCCTTGAGAAACCCCGGCGCAATGTAACGCTGGTAATGCGCTTCCGAGAGCAGGAAAAACTCCCGATCAATGGCATCCCTCAGTTCCGGCAGGTTCCAGTCGCGAAACTCCGGCAGCAGCACCATCCCATAGGCTTCAAGATTGTTGATGACCCGCGCGCCCCGAGCGATCAGTTGATAAGCCCAGCAATACTCCGACTGATGCGGAACAAAGCGGATCTTGCGCTGTTCCAGCTGCATTCTTAGCAGCGCCGGATCGAAAATTTCTACCTTGGCAGCCATCACCTGCGACAACAGCTGTTCAAGACGCAACCACACCGCGCGTTTTTCTTCCTCGTTGTAACCGTTCCAGTGGATCACTTCGTGATGGAAACGCTTGCAGCCACGGCACACCAAATCACCGTAAACAGTGGAGCAGAGGCCGACGCAGGGGGTCTTGATGGTCTGATTGGGCATAGGTAGACAAAACACGGGAAAGCAGAACAGGTCGGCATGTTAGCCCTTTGTCTAACATTCATCACCCCTCAAAGTTTTGGCCCTAACTTACCTTTCAAATTTTTTTGCCGTAGAATCAGCCAGCCTTTTAAGGCGCCAATGTCCGTCAAGAAGCTGTTTTCAAAGCGTCACGAGCACAGTCGTTCCTTCAGAGCGGTGTTGGCGAAGGGTTTTTCCAGCGGGGAAAAGCCCAACGCCAACCCTCATCAGCTCCCCGTTCTGCAGGCGTAAAACTTTGAAAGCAGCTTCTGTAAGGAATTGCCGGTAATTCTGGTTAAGCGGCCCACAACGCCACGCAGCGCATGAGTACGGCAATTTCGGGATGAGCGTCCCGGACACCCATTTGGGACCACTGATGAGGGTAATAACTGTGCTTGAAGCCTACCGCAAACATATCGAAGAGCGTGCAGCACTGGGTATCGTTCCCCAGCCGCTTAACGCCGAACAAACTGCAGGCCTGGTCGAGCTGCTGAAGAATCCCCCGGCTGGCGAAGAAGCTTTCCTCGTTGACCTGATCACCAATCGCGTTCCGCCAGGAGTAGACGAAGCCGCCTATGTAAAGGCCGGTTTCCTGTCTGCCCTCGCCAAGGGCGAAGCCAAATCCCCTCTGATCGACAAGAAACGCGCTGTTGAACTGCTCGGCACCATGCAGGGCGGCTACAACATCGTGACCCTGGTAAACCTGCTGGACGACGCCGAACTGGCGCCAGTGGCTGCTGAAGAACTCAAGCACACCCTGCTGATGTTCGATGCCTTCCACGACGTGGCTGAAAAAGCCAAGAACGGCAACGTTCACGCCAAGGCCGTGCTGCAATCCTGGGCTGACGGCGAGTGGTTCAAGAAGCGCCCGGTGCTGGCCGACAAGATCAGCCTGCGCGTCTTCAAGGTGACCGGCGAAACCAACACCGACGACCTGTCCCCTGCTCCAGACGCCTGGTCGCGTCCAGACATCCCGCTGCACGCCCTGGCCATGCTGAAAATGGCCCGCGACGGCATCGTTCCGGACGAGCAAGGCAAGACCGGCCCGATGAAGCAGATCGAAGAAATGCGCGGTCAAGGTTTCCCTATCGCCTACGTCGGTGACGTGGTCGGTACCGGTTCCTCGCGTAAATCCGCTACCAACTCGGTACTGTGGTTCTTCGGCGACGACATTCCTTACGTGCCGAACAAGCGCGCTGGCGGTTTCTGCTTCGGCAGCAAAATCGCTCCGATCTTCTACAACACCATGGAAGATGCCGGCGCACTGCCAATCGAGTTCGACGTTTCCAACATGAACATGGGCGACGTGATCGACCTGTACCCGCATGCTGGCAAAGTCACCAAGCACAACAGCGATGAAGTCCTGACCACCTTCGAAATGAAGACCCCGGTCCTGCTGGACGAAGTCCGCGCCGGCGGCCGTATTCCGCTGATCATCGGCCGTGGCCTGACCGAGAAGGCTCGCGCCGAGCTGGGCCTGCCGCCGTTCGACCTGTTCAAGAAGCCTGAAGCTCCGGCCGAAAGCACCAAGGGTTTCACCCTGGCGCAGAAAATGGTCGGCAAGGCTTGCGGCCTGGCAGAAGGCAAAGGCGTTCGTCCTGGCACCTACTGCGAACCGAAGATGACCACCGTGGGTTCCCAGGACACCACTGGTCCTATGACCCGTGACGAACTGAAAGACCTGGCGTGCCTGGGCTTCTCCGCTGATCTGGTGATGCAGTCCTTCTGCCACACCGCGGCTTATCCAAAGCCGATCGACGTGACCACTCACCACACCCTGCCTGACTTCATCATGACCCGCGGCGGCGTTTCCCTGCGTCCGGGCGACGGCATCATCCACTCGTGGCTGAACCGCATGCTGCTGCCAGACACCGTGGGTACCGGTGGTGACTCGCACACCCGTTTCCCGATGGGCATCTCGTTCCCGGCCGGTTCCGGTCTGGTCGCGTTCGCCGCAGCCACCGGCGTCATGCCGCTGGACATGCCGGAATCGATCCTGGTGCGCTTCAAAGGCAAAATGAAACCTGGCATCACCCTGCGTGACCTGGTTCATGCCATTCCTTACTTCGCCATCCAGAACGGTCTGCTGACCGTCGAGAAGAAAGGCAAGAAAAACGCCTTCTCCGGCCGCATCCTGGAAATCGAAGGCCTGGAAGGCCTGACGCTGGAACAGGCTTTCGAGCTGTCCGACGCCTCGGCCGAACGTTCGGCTGCCGGTTGCACCATCAAGCTGTCGAAAGAGTCGATCACCGAGTACCTGCAGTCCAACATCACCCTGCTGCGCTGGATGATCGGCGAAGGCTACGGCGATGCACGTACCCTGGAACGTCGTGCTCAAGCGATGGAAGCCTGGATCGCCAACCCGCAACTGATGGAAGCCGATGCCGACGCCGAATACGCCGAAGTCATCGAAATCGATCTGGCCGACATCAGCGAGCCTGTGCTCTGCGCACCTAACGATCCGGACGATGCCCGTCTGCTGTCCAGCGTTGCTGGCGAGAAGATCGACGAAGTGTTCATCGGTTCGTGCATGACCAACATCGGTCACTTCCGCGCTGCCGGTAAACTGCTGGATCAGGTCAAGGGTCAGCTGCCAACCCGTCTGTGGCTGTCGCCGCCGACCAAGATGGACGCTCACCAACTGACCGAAGAAGGCTACTACGGCATCTACGGCAAGGCCGGCGCACGCATGGAAATGCCAGGCTGCTCGCTGTGCATGGGTAACCAGGCACGTGTAGAGCCGAACTCCACCGTGGTGTCGACGTCGACCCGTAACTTCCCGAACCGTCTGGGTGACGGCGCGAACGTCTACCTGGCTTCGGCCGAGCTGGCGTCCGTTGCGTCCATCCTGGGTCGCCTGCCGACCGTCGAGGAGTACATGGAATACGCTGGCAAGATCGACAGCATGGCGGCCGACGTTTACCGCTACCTGTCCTTCGACCAGATCGCCGAGTTCCGTGAAGCTGCTGCGAACGCCAACATCCCGGTCGTTCAAGCCTAACGCTACAAAGCCATGAAAAACGCCGCCCATCGTGAGATGAGCGGCGTTTTTTTATGCCTGTCGCCAATTACCCAGCTATCTTTGCCTGATGTCGGCACCAGGACGGCGTGCCACGAGGCCCTCGCGGGCCTTATCTCAAGGAGGAGTCATGCGGGTGATCCTGATCGCCATCGGTTCGGCCGATGACGTTTTCCCCTTCATTGGCCTGGCCAATGCGCTGAACCTGCGCGGTCACCGCGCGACCTTGTGCAGCCTGCCGGAGTTCAAGGCCACCATCGAACAGTACGGGTTGGAATTCGAGCCGTTAGGCCAGCAAACCTGCGACGGCACGCCCCGCCTGCGAGACTCGAAAAGCGCTTTGGCAGAGCAGTGGAACGCGGTCTCACACCTGCTCGAACCGACCTATGACTACATCGCAGCGCGGCGCCATGAGGATATCGTGGTGGTGGGCTCGTTTTGGGCGTTGGGCGCACGTGTGGCCCAGGAGAAGTTCGGCATTGCCTACCTTTCGGTACAGATTTCACCGTTCTTGCGCGAGGTCCATCGGCTGGCGCTGGACCAGCTCTGTGCGCCATCGCTTAACGCCTTGCGCGCCAGAAAGGGCCTGGGCGGGACGGTTCACCACGTTATCAGCCAATGGATGCATTCGCCGGACGGCGTGATCAGCTTCTGCCCCGAGTGGTTCGCACCGCAGCAAGCCTCTGCGCCGGCCACACTGTGCAAGGCCTGCGAAAAAGCCGTTGCGGCTATCGAGCATTGCCACCAGCGAACCAAAGGTCGTCTGGCCGGGCATTCGAAGGGGGCGATCAACCGGGGCAACCCCGATTGATCGCCCGCGGCTTCAGGCGCTGAGCGAGTAGATCAACGCCGTAATCGCCACCAGGCCCACCAGTGTCACGAAGACGTTGGAGGCTTGGCCACGGTAACGCGCCATGGCCGGCACCTTGCGGATCGCGTACATCGGCATCAGGAACAGAATCGCCGCGATGACCGGGCCACCGAGGGTTTCGATCATGCCGAGAATGCTCGGGTTCAGGGTCGCGACAATCCAGCAGACCACCAGCATGAAAGCCGCGGTCATACGGTCCAGGGTCTTCGGCGCCGGGCGTTTGCCGCTCTTGACGATCAAGCCCTTCAAGCCTTCGCTGGCGCCGATGTAGTGGCCCAGGAATGACTTGGAAATGGCCACGAAGGCAATCAACGGCGCCGCGAAGGCGATGGTCGGGTTGCTGAAGTGGTTGGCCAGGTACGACAGGATCGACAGGTTCTGCGCCTTGGCTTCCGCCAGTTGCGCCGGCGACAGGGTCAACACGCAGCTGAAGACGAAGAACAGCACCATCACCACCATCAGGAGGTGGGCGCGGGACAGGATCTGCGAGCTGCGCTCTTGGGCATGCGTGCCGTAGCGACGTTTCTGGTCCACCGCGAACGCCGAAATGATCGGCGAATGGTTGAACGAGAACACCATCACCGGAATCGCCAGCCACAGGGTGTGCAGCAGCGCCGACGACTCTGGCAGTGTGGACGCGGTGCTGAGGATGCCGCCGTTCCAGTGAGGAATCAGGAACACCGCCAGGAACAGCAGCGCGACGATGAACGGATACACCATCAGGCTCATGGCCTTGACGATCACCTGCTCACCGCAACGCACCACCGCCAACAGGCCGAGAATCAGCACGAACGACAGCACGGCGCGCGGTGGCGGCATGATGTGCAACTGATGTTCGAGGAAACTGCCCACGGTGTTGGTCAGGGCCACGCTATAGATCAGCAGGATCGGGAAGATCGCGAAAAAATACAACAAGGTGATCAGCGCGCCGGCCTTAATGCCGAAATGTTCTTCCACCACTTCGGTGATGTCTGCGCCTTCACGGCCGGACAGCACGAAGCGGGTCAGGCCACGGTGCGCGTAAAACGTCATGGGGAACGCCAGCAGCGCCAGGATCAGCAGCGGCCAAAAGCCGCCCAGCCCCGCGTTGATGGGTAAAAACAGGGTACCGGCCCCGATTGCCGTGCCAAACAGGCCCAGCATCCAGGTGGTGTCATGGCGGTTCCAGCTTTCGAGGCTCGCTGGTGTCGCCGCTACATAGCGCTCGTCGACGCTATTGGCCTGATCATTCATCCGGTCGGATCTCCGCTTTCCGGTCACTTGCCACTCGGTCAGGACGCGTCGGAAAAAACCGACAGACATGCTCCGGCCGAAACAGGGGCGGGATTCTCCGTGATAAACGAGCAGAAGCAAAGGTTTAGCTGAGCAATGGTTGTGCGGAGCAGATCAGAGGTCTGTCGTTTTTAGAAAAATAACTGTCGGCAACGGGTATGCGATGTGTCGTTTTCTGACACACTTTAGTAAACCCTGAATGTACGGTGTGCCTGACGGACCGCAGTGCCTGATTTTACGACTGCTGCGCAGCCGAACGCAGCCTCGCAAGCTCGACAGCTGCTACACCCGAACGCAGCCTCGCAGGCTCGACAGCTGCTACGGCAATTTCATCGCGGACAAATCCTCTCCATCCGCCGCGCGCTGATCTAGTGTTGTATCTAAGAAGCTCGCCGGTATCGCCAACGCCTGCACGGGTGCTTGCCAACCAATAACCTATGATCTCGGGCCATTGCCAATCTGCTCTAGAGTCAGCAATCTGACGCGACGTTCGAGCCCCGACACTCCGCTGCCCTCAGGAGCCCAGCATGACCGCAACTGTTCTGGTACTGGTTGAAACCATCAATGAATACCTGCCGATTCTCGAACATCAGGGGTTTCATTTGATCCTGGCCCCAACCCCGGCCGAGCGCGCCGCCGCCATTGCCCGACAGGGCAGCCAGATCGATGCGGTGCTGACGCGTGGCCCGTTGGGCCTGTACGCCAATGAAATCGCCGCTCTGCCCAACCTCAAGATCATCTGCGTGATCGGCGCTGGTTACGAACACGTCGACCTGCAAGCCGCCGTCAACCGGGGGATCACTGTGACCAACGGCGCCGGCGTCAATGCCTCTTCCGTTGCCGATCACGCCATGGCGTTGCTGCTGGCACTGGTTCGTGACATCCCTCGGGCCGATGCTGCCGTCCGTCGGGGCGAGTGGCCGAAAATCATGCGCCCTTCCCTGTCCGGCAAACACATAGGCATCCTCGGCCTCGGTGCTGTTGGCCTGGCTATCGCCAAACGTGCCGCCAACGGCTTTGATATGAGGGTGAGTTACCACAACCGCCAACATCGCAGCGATGTGCCGTACAGCTATTGCTCGACGCCTACCGAGCTGGCACGCCATTCGGATTTCCTGATAGTCGCCACCCCAGGCGGGATCGGCACCCAGCACCTGATCAACCGGCAAGTGCTCGACGCCCTGGGGCCCAACGGGTTCCTCGTCAACATCGCCCGGGCCAGTGTGGTCGTCACGGCAGACCTGATCACCGCCCTCGAACAGCGGCGGATCGCCGGTGCCGCGCTGGATGTCTTCGACAACGAACCCCAGGTACCGGACGCCCTCAAGGGGTTGGCCAACGTGATTCTGACCCCGCATGTCGCCGGATTGTCCCCGGAGGCCACCCAAGGCACCGTCGAACTGGCCGGCAAAAACCTGACGGCGTTTTTTTCTGGTCAACCGGTACTGACGCCTATTGCGTTACCGCCACCGTCAACAGCAACCCGGCTCAATCACTAAAGAACGCCCAACAGCGTCCAGAGTCGCCGGGATTCGGCGTCGGCGCTGATCAGTTCGCCCAGCAGTTCACTCAGGGGCTTGTTGCCCCACTCCACGCCCCGCTTGATCAGATAGGGCACCGGACTGTGGGGTTCGGTGCGCGCCAGGTACTCGGCGATCAGCAGCAACTGCCGGTACGCCTCTTCACGATTCGCCGGCTCGCTGAACACCTGGGGCGTCGGGATGACTTCCGGCGCAGCAACCGGGCTCGATGCTGCCACCACAGGCGTTTCGACGGGCGGTGCCGGGGTCGGTTTTCGTGGATGCATGGCGATGAACTCCTGAACCAGCGTCAACAATGCGTCGATCACGTCCTGCAACGCCTTGAAGCCTGGGGCCTGGTTTCCGAGAAAAGCGTCGCTCCACACCTCCAGGCGCTGCAAGTGCTGCTGGCTGAGCAGCAGACTGCCCTGGCTGCGCAACCAGAATGACAACGGTGTGGCGCGAATCTGTTCGGTGAGTTTTTTCTGTTCGTTGCGCGCGTTCTCGGCCGAGGTCTTGGCCGCTTTACTGTCGCGGCCCTGCACCTGTTGCAACTGCAACCGGCGCCAGGCGTCCAGACAGAAACCATCGAACTCATGGTTGTGCGGCTCGAACAGCGGCACTCGGGTCAGCAACACTTCAGCGTAGCGTCGAGCCAGCCATTCCAGCGGTATCACCCGCCATGACTGGTCGCCGTCCTCAGCCTGTGGGTGCAGGTGTTCGGGATAGCGCTCGCATAACCCGGCCACCAGCGCCAGGCTGCCCGGCAACCCTTCGAGCCCGTCCTGATGCAGCCAGGCCTCCCCCAGCCAGGCGCTGAGCATCAAGTCCTTGCTGCGTTCGAGCAGCAGGCTCGTGGTCAGCTTTTCCAGTTCCGGCCATTGGGCGCGCTTGATCGACGACTGCCACACACCCGTCGGCAAACTGGTGTCGTCCTCTCGGCGCAGTTCGCGCAACCGGTCGAACTCGGGTTCATAACGCAAATCCTGACCACAAGGCGCCTGCTCGCTGATCGGTTCGAGCAGTTGCGCAATCAGTTCCGGCAACGGTGTTGAAGGTTGATTCACAGGCCCTCCTCCTCATGGGATTCAATGGCCGCGGTCGACCGCGTCACCATGAACGGTGAACGCGGAGCCCGGGTCGGCAAGGGCTGAATGGACAGCGGCAATTTCGAGCCTTGGGTCATCAGCGACAAGCGCACAAACATCAGGGTCTGCTCCGCGGTGCTGGCCTGCGTGGTCACGGGCAGGCGCAAGGTCAACGGAAAATCCGTGTAGTCCAGGTTCGGCTGACGCTGCACCGACACGTGCGAACGCATCAAGCGCAACAGCGACCATGGACCGCTGTACTCCCAACCCGCTTCCAGATCCCGCACCACCAGGCTCGGCTGCAACGGATCGTTGGCCGGGCGCTGATAGCCATTTCTGGCCCAGCGCAAGGTCAGCCGGATCGGTTGACCGACCATCCAGCGCAGGTTCTGCTGAGCCTCGCCGGGGTAGTTGATCTGTTGATTGCCGGCGTTCAAGCCCCAGGCAATCACCTGATCGGCGCCACGCTCTTCCTCCCGATCGGTGCGCCAGCGCACGTCCATCTCCAGCCCCAGCACACCGCTCTTGTCGCGCACGAACATCGGCCCCAGCCAGGTGCTGGCTTGCTTCAGACGATTGAGAAAGTCCTCGGCGGCCAAGCGCTCCGGGGTCTGGCTCAGCAGCAAGCCGGCCTGCGCCACCGGCAAACGCTTGTCGATCAGTTCCAGCAAATGCTGGACCCGGGCCGGGTCGGCATCGCTGGCCTGCAGGCCATTGGCAAACGGAAAGCGCTCCGCCAAGTACTGGTTGAAATAGTTGGCCAGCTCATTCCACGCAGCTGCCGCCTGTTGCTGTTGCAAGAACTGGCAGCGCTGCATGGCGGCTTGTTGTAGATCCACCGCCCGCAACGCCAAGGTTCCGCGCCCTCCGGACAGGTTGGCGGTTTGCAGGATCTGGCCACAGGACGCGACGTCCATTTCGATGAAGTCCCGGCTCACCAATTGCTCGATCTGCGCCGGCGAACTGGCGGGGTTCTGCTCTTTGTATTTGAGCAGCTCGTCGTTGAGCGCGCTGAACTGCGTCACACGCTCGTAATCCAGTGCCGAGAGGTTCTGTTGCTGGACTTTCAGCCATTCCAGCGCCGAAGTGCGGCGCTCGGTGATGCCGAGCATGGTATTGAACTGCTGCTTGAGGCTCAGTTTCAAATCCTGCACGTCATTGGCGCCATACAGTTGCAGGCCGAGGTTTTTCGAGCCGTCCCACTGGCTGATTTCGGTGCGTCCACTGAACAGTGGCTGGGCGACGATTTCGTCGAGGCCGCTGACGATGTCCGCCAATGCACGGCGGTTCAAGGCGGTTTGCAAACGCGTGGCCAGATCGCTGCGGCGCACCTCGACAAAGGCTTTCTGCAAGGCAATCGCCTGGGCTGCCTGCACATTGAAAACGCCGCTGTGGACCTGCGCATTGTGCTCGCGCAGGCTCGACAACATGGCCTTGACCACCGCGCCTTCGGCCGCTTGCAGCAACGCGCCACGATACGCCGGGGGAATGCGCGGCAGCTCTTCGGCGGCATAACTCTTGTAACTGGCGAAGTAGTTCAGCGCACTGTCGAGGTCGTCGCCATCAACACCGCGCCCCTGCCCATCCGGGACGTCGGACTGATCCGCCTGTAAGGCGATGGCGACAAAATCGCGCTTGAACAGCGCCTGCACCGCGTTGTTCAACTGCACCACATGCTCCTGCAATACCAGTTGCCCGCTGCCTTGCTGGATCAGCAAATTATCCCGGGCCCCGGCCTGGGTGATCCACTGGTCACGAAAGCTCTGCTGCAACTTCGACGCCTGCTGATCCAGCTGCTGTTCGACCTGCGGGCCGAGCAAAGTACTCTGACGTACCTTGTCCATCATCGCCCGGTAACCGGGCACCAGATCCTGGCCCTTGCCCCGGCTCCACGCTGAGTTGGTCAGGCCGACCAGTGCTTGCAGGTCGTCGATCAGCGCGCGCAAATCTTCCAGCTCGGAGAGGGAATTGCCGCTGCCGGCCTCCAGCCGCTCCAGGTGCAAGCGCAGATAACCGGCCTGGCGCACGAAGTTGTCGGCAAGGAAATACTGGTCCAGCCAGCGCTCCATGAGCCCGAGGAAGTTTTCCTCGATCTGCGCGCGCTCGACGGTCAGGTCCAGCGGTTTCAACTCACTGTTGTCGGCATCCAGCAGCGCCCGGTTGTAAAAACCGGCGCGGTGCAGAGTGCCGGCGTTGAGGTTCAGCGACAGGGCATTGTTGCTCAGCAACACCAGGTCTTCGAGCGGCGCCTTGGTATTGTTCAGCGCCTGATTGAACCACTGGTTCTGCTGCTCCAGACTCACCGCACGCTCCACCAGTTCCGTGGCCTTGACGTAGTTTTGCCATTGGGCCGGATCTTCGCTTTCGACGTTGCCCCGTCGTTCGGTGTTGCGAATGGTCTTGAGTTGCGCCAGATCCGCGCTCAACAAATCGCGCAGCGGCAGCAACAAATGGCTGTGGGCGGTGAGGCGCAATTCGTTCTCCAACTGCGCATCCAGCGAGGAGAACCAGGAGGTCGGAAACACCACTGAGGTGAAGCGCCAGCGCGGTGCTTTTTCCAGCACCCTCCAGAAACTCTGGACGTTGCGTCGGGTCGCCTCCAGCCGATGGGATTCATCCGTGACAGCCGCGTAATTTTTCTGCGCCCCTTGCATCAGACGCGACAACTCATGGGCATCCTTTTCCGAGTCCTGCCACACCCACAGCATGCCAGCGCCCCAGAGCAGCGCGACCACCAGCGCCACCCCACCGGTCACGCGCTGCCAGCGCTGACGCAGGCGTAGCAGACGCGGCACCACTTGAGCCAGGCCGCGTTCGGCGACCACCCGCCGTTGCCACAACTGCCGGGCGAAAGCGCTCTGCTGTAAGCCAGTGTCGTAGGCCGAAAATCCGTTGGCGCTGTCGTCCGAGGGCTGGTTGGCGGTGAAATAAACCCCGCGAAAACGCGGCGCCTCGCCTTGCGCATTGCCCTGAAAAACCGGTTCCAGCAAGGATTGCAGATGCCGCCGCAAGGCTTCGAAACGTTCCGGCAAGCCATACAAATCGACGCTCAACTGCCCGGACAAGGCGCCGATTTCGATGATCGATTCCGCCAGCGCCCGGTTGACCTGATCCAGCGCCTGATCGCTCCATTGCGCCTGCCAGACCGCATCGGGCCCGTGAGGCGAGGACCAGCCGAGTGTGCGTTCACGAGCCTCGACCGGCAACGCGCTGATCAACTCCTGAAAGCCCGGCAACTCTTCCATGCCGGTAATGACCACGTACACCGGCAGGCTCAAACCGAAGCGTTGCAACAAATCGATGAAGCGTCGACGCGCCGCCAAGCCGAGGGCCGCCGCCTGCTCGGCATTGCCCAGCCGACTGATCGGCACCGTCCAGATCACTCCGTCCAGCGGACGTTGACTGCGCAAGCGCAGGATCAATCCCAGCAAGCGCCACCAGCCACCCCGTTGCAGGTGCATGCCTTCATCCGGCAAAAACAGCGCCTGGGGTACCACCAATACCGCCCCTTCAGGGTCCGACCACCAGCGACCGAACCAGCCCGGTTTGTCGGTGGGCTGCAAGCGCCACTGAGTGCACAACTGGGTGCCCTGAGTCTCGTTGCCGAGCATCAGCAGCCAGGGAATCTGATAACGATCCTGGGTGCCCTGCTCCTGCTCCATCTGCCGCACCGCCATGTAAAAACTGCGGATCGCCGCACCGCTTTGCGTGCGCAACCACCAGACCGCCACGGCGACAATCGCCAGCACCAACAGCACGGCGATGATGAGGCCGATAATCCCCAGCGTGCTCATGAGTCTTGCTCCGAGGTGGCCACCGAATCGGTCAGTTGCAAGACCGGTTCGAGCTCCTGGCGAATGTCACGCCAGAACAACTGCCCCAACCCGGTCAGCAGCAGGACCACGGCGAGAATCCCCAGGCCCAGACGAAAGCCATCGGGCAACGAAAGACGCACCGGCAATTGCAGCGGCGTCACCGCCGAAGGCTGTTCGAGCCGGGAGCTGACGTCGGCATAATCCGCCTCGTGCTGCCAGGCAAAGGTAAACAGCGCCAGGCGCCATTTTTCATGCTGCGCCTGATTCTGTTCGCCCCGCAGACGCCCCTGAAAGCCCAACACCAGGCACTGCAAATAGACATTGGCCAGATCGCGCATGGTGGGGATTTGCTCGTCCAGCAGTTCCTTGATCGCCAACGGTATCCGCTCGCCGGCCTGACGGCTGGCGTACATCCGCGATTCCAGGGGTTTATCCTGCCAGGCCGACTGGCCCGGCCATGGCGTAAACAGCAAGGTTTCATCGACCAGCGCGACAAAGGCATAGACCAGTGCTTTGACTTGCTCGGTGGCGGCGTCACCGACCTTGGCGAAGGCGGTTCGCCAAAGGCGTTGGGAGATTTGCGTGGAGAGTTCGACCACCGCTTCCACCAGCGCTTCGTCTTCGCTGTCCTTGGGCAACTGGCTCCAGTCCTGGGACCATTGCTGCCAGGCCTGGCGAAAAGCACTGCTCAGCGGCGCTTCGTTGAGGCCTCGTGTACCTGTCCCGGCATTCCCCTCAGACATATGACGTTCCTTCCTTGATCAAGCACTCTCACTCGCCTGGGCCACAAACAACACCACTTGCCATGGACTGCTGGCCAGCCTGGAAGCCGGTGCGGCAATCAGCAACGGCAACTGCCCGTCGAACCATTGGCCTTCGGCCGTCACCACAAACAACCGCGTATCGTCGCCGACGCCGTAGGCCACTTGCTCATTGCGACTCATGGCTTCATGGGACAAACCGCTCATGCGCTGACGGCTGAGCAGCGGGATGTGCGGCTGCGACGCGATGATCGCCCCGCGCAGCCATTCGCTGGCGGCCTGCTCGCTGGCGCCGTTGGGCATGCGCAACCCGATGACCAGCCGTTGGCTCGGCTGGTCTTCGGGCAATTGAATCGAGAAGGACTGTTCGTTGCGTTCGAATGCCAGGCTGCGATAACCGGCGCGGATCAATTCGAGGGTCTTTTCCAGCCAGTCGAGCACCGCTTCATAGCCGCGCTGCAACTCCAGAAAATCCAGCGGGGCGAACGCCGGAACCCCGGCCAATGGATCGAGCGCCGACCAGGCGCCGGCCAGCCCGAGCAGCAAGCCATACAGCGCCTGCGGCGTGGCCACGCGACTGTTCAGCAGGCCTTCGACTTCCGGCAGTCGCGCCCACAGCGCCGTCAACTGACGCCGAATCTCCATCGCGTCATCCTGATTGCCGGCCTGCTGCGCCTGGCGCAAACGACCGGCGAGGAACATGCATTTCTCCCGCGCCCTGGCGCACAGCCCCGCCACGCGCCGACCCACCACCGACTCGGGCAACAGGCATGGCGTCGGCGGTGTGTAAGGCAACGCAAGAAAGCCGCCACCCTCCTTGCGAATCCTCAGCAGCGGCAGGCAGACAGAATCGGCCTTGTTCAGTTGTGTGCACAAACGCGGATTCGGACGCCAGACCGTGATCGATTCCGGGTACTCGCCACTGGTGAGATCCGGCAATGCGTCGCCGACGACAGACTGCAATCGCCCCTTGAGCGGCAGCAACTGACCGGCGCGCCACAGCGGGCTGACTGCCAGGTACACGGTGACGGTGGCGTTGTCCGTGGCATCGATCGCTGCACTGACGTCGAGCTCCAGCATCGGCCCGACACCGGCCTGCAGATTGACCGGCAAACCGTCCGGCAACGTCGCCTGCAAATTGAGCAGGCGCACCAGCCCGGCGCTCAGTGCCGAGGGGTCGAATTCGACGCGGGTCACGCCCCAGAACCATGGATTACACGCTTGGGCGAAATGCGCTACCAACGCCTCGGCCCGCAGCCCTTGCAACTGAAAATGCTGGGGCAGCAACTGCATGCCCTCATGCCAGCAAACCGCGTCAGGAAGCAGACTCATACGATTCCCTTCGACCTCTCGTGGCGCCGCACCAATGGCGGCCTGGCCCTGTGTTCAGTTCGGGTGATCGCTGACCAGTGTCATCTCACGACTGTCGAACTTGAGCCAGGCGTTGCTTTGATCGTCCAGCCGCAACCGGTGTGCTCCGGGAGTGGTATAGCTGGCGAAGACTAAAAGTCCAGCCGCCCGCTTGCCCCCCAGCGGAAAGGGTTGTTTGTCGATGAATTGACCGGGCACCAGCTCCAGTCCCCAGACCGTCATCAGCTGTCGGTAGTCGCGCTGATACTGTTCGCGTTCGGCGAACCACTGGCGAGCAGTGATGCCCGACAATTGCTTGAGCAGATCCGCGTCGTTCACCGCAATGAAGTCCACCGCAATCGGGGTGTCATCGTTGGCGCGAGGCGCGACGTCCAGCGTCAGGTTATCGAGATCGACGCGAGGCCCGAACAACGAACACCCGGCGAGTGACAAGAGCAGAACCAAAGAAAAAAGACGTGCGTACAAAATGAATTTTCCTTTTCTCGACACGGTCCAAAAACGTTTTTTGTTTGCTTTTTTATAGACCTGTTCTAGCGTCTTGGGTAGTTCGGTCGGCACGACGAATGTGGAAGGTTCGTCAAAGGAATGACAGGTCCTCTGCCCTCCCTTTCTAACCTACGGTCCAGTAAGGGAATGCGATGAAACGGGCCTCCCGATGCATTGCACCCGCCTCATGCATCGGAGTCAGCCACCATGGCAGAAAGTACTCAGCACAAGCTAGACAGGGTTCGCCCACCCCGGGTGCAAATCACCTACGACGTCGAAATCGGCAACGCGATCGAGAAGAAAGAATTGCCGCTGGTTGTCGGTATTCTTGCCGACCTCTCCGGCAAGCCTCTCGAACCACTCCCGAAATTGAATGAACGGCGTTTCACCGAAATCGACCGCGACAACTTCAATGAAGTCCTCGCCTCGATCGGCCCGCGCGCCACCTTGCAGGTCAATAACACCCTCAGCGGCGACGGCAGCAAACTCAACATCGAGCTCAACTTCAAACACATCGATGACTTCGACCCGGTCAAGGTGGTCGAGCAAGTCACTCCGCTGCGGCGTCTGTTCGAAGCGCGCCAGCGTCTGCGCGACCTGCTGACCAAACTCGATGGCAACGATGATCTGGACAAACTGCTGCGTGACGTCATTGCCAACACCGAGGGACTGCAAGAGATCAAGTCGGCTCGTCCGGACACCGCCGCTCCCGCTCCTGCTGGCGACAGCGAAGCACCGGCTGAACCGCAAGCCTGATCGTTCATCCACCCAGGGAGAATTTTGCCATGCCTGCCTCATCCGCCGCCCAAAGCCAAGCCAGTGACAGTACGACCGAGACCTTGTCCCTGCTCGACGAAATAATCGCCAAAGGCCGCATGGCCCATGACGACAGCCAACAGGATTACGCCCGCGACATGCTCGCGGAATTCGCCACCCAGGTCCTCGACGAAGGCATGGCCATCGACAAGGACACCGTGGCGATGATCAACGACCGCATCAGCCAGATCGACGAGCTGATCAGCGCTCAACTGAACGAAGTGTTGCACCACCCGGACCTGCAGAAACTCGAAGCCTCCTGGCGCGGCCTGCATCTGCTGGTGAAGAACACCGAGACCAGTTCCCGGCTGAAATTGCGCCTGCTCAACGTGACTCAAAAAGAGCTGCAGAACGACCTGGAAAAAGCCGTCGAGTTCGACCAGAGCGCACTGTTCAAGAAGATCTACGAAGAGGAATACGGCACCTTCGGCGGCCACCCGTTCAGCCTGCTGGTGGGTGACTACACTTTCGGCCGGCACCCGCAAGACATCGGCCTGCTGGAGAAACTGTCGAACGTCGCCGCGGCCGCTCACGCGCCGTTCATTGCCGCTGCCAGCCCACGGCTGTTCGACATGAACAGCTTCACCGAACTGGCCGTGCCGCGGGATCTGTCGAAAGTGTTCGAGAGCCAGGAGCTGATCAAGTGGCGCTCGTTCCGCGAAAGCGAAGATTCGCGCTACGTGTCGCTGGTGCTGCCGCACTTCCTGCTGCGCCTGCCCTATGGCCCTGATACGTCGCCGGTGGAAGGCATCAACTACGTCGAAGACGTCAACGGCAGTGACCACGGCAAATACCTGTGGGGCAACGCCGCGTGGGCCTTGTCGCAACGGATCACCGAAGCCTTCGCCAAGTACGGCTGGTGCGCGGCGATTCGCGGTGCCGAAGGCGGTGGTGCGGTGGAAGGCCTGCCGGCCCATACCTTCCGCACAACCTCCGGTGACCTGTCGCTCAAATGTCCGACCGAAGTGGCGATCACCGACCGTCGCGAGAAAGAACTCAACGACCTCGGCTTCATCGCCCTGTGCCACAAGAAGAACAGCGACGTGGCGGTGTTCTTCGGCGGCCAGACCACCAACAAGTCCAAGCTCTACAACACCAACGAGGCGAACGCCAACGCGCGGATTTCCGCGATGCTGCCGTACGTGCTCGCGGCCTCGCGTTTCGCGC
This sequence comes from Pseudomonas sp. GM18, assembly GCF_000282195.1. GTDB lineage: Bacteria > Pseudomonadota > Gammaproteobacteria > Pseudomonadales > Pseudomonadaceae > Aquipseudomonas. The sequence goes on along the minus strand of NZ_AKJT01000040.1, from coordinate 66,310 downwards.
ACTACCTGAAGGTGATCATGCGCGACAAGGTCGGCAGCTTCATGACCCGCGACAACGTGCAGACCTACCTCAACAACTGGATCGCCGACTATGTGCTGATCAACGACAACGCGCCGCAAGAAATCAAGGCGCAGTACCCGTTGCGTGAAGCCCGGGTGGATGTGACCGAAGTCGCCGGCAAGCCCGGAGCCTACAAGGCCACGGTGTTCCTGCGGCCGCACTTCCAGCTTGAGGAGCTGACCGCGTCGATCCGCCTGGTCGCGACCCTGCCGCCACCGGTAGCCGCCTGACCTGCCTCCCGCCGGGGCCAACCCGGCGGAATTCCCCTGCTTATCTAGCACGATTACTTTCAGGAGTTTCATGCGATGGATGCAATCATTCTCGACCTCGGCGGCGACATCAAAGGCGATAGCCTGCTCGAGGGTTACAAGGACAAGATCGAAGTCATGTCCTACAGCCACAACGTGGCCATGCAGGTGACCAACGACGTCAGCAACTCGGAGCGGACCTCCGGCAAGCCACACATCGGCGAGTTCACCCTGACCAAATTCGTCGACAGCTCGACGCCCTCCCTCAACGAATATTGCTGCGCCGGTAAACCGATCCCCGAAGCCAAGATCACCATCGGCCGCAACGCTGCCGAAGGCAGCGGTCAGCTGATGCCGTTCATCATCTACACCCTGACCAACGTGGTGCTGTCCAACGTCAGCGTCAGCGGCGGCACGGGTGGCAAACCGGTGGAAACCATTTCCCTGAACTTCACCAAGATCAAGTGGGAGCTCACCGCCCAGAAAGACGACGGCACCAAGGAAGGCACGGCCGCCTCGACCTGGGACATGGCCGCCAACAAGCTCGTCAAGTAAGCGGACGCGTCGGTCATGGCAGGCACCGGCATGCTCCCACCATTGTTCGAGCGCCTCGCCTCAAGCGAGGTCGACACAGTGCAGGTGTTCGATCGCCAGGGGCTGCTCGACTCGGTGCACACGGAGTTGCTGCGCCTGTTCAATACCCGACGCGGCTCACGTCCGCTGACCTCCCCGCCGAGCATTCTCGACTACGGCATCGCTGACTGGACTGCCTTGCAACAGCAGCGCAGCGATGACCGTCGTCAGTTGGCGCGGGAAGTCCGCGAGGCCATCAGCCATTTCGAACCGCGCCTGCAACTGGGCGAGGTCCAGGTCAATCCGGTCCCCGGCCATCCGCAGCAACTGAGCATTCGGCTACTGGGCGAGTTGCGCAGCGGCCAGCAGCACTGGCCCGTGGCATTTGTCATCGAGAAGGCCAGCCATGGCCTTGAGGTGCGTCATGAGCGACTCGATTGACCCGCAACTGCTCGATTACTACCAACGCGAACTGACCTGGCTGCGCCACGCCGGCAGCGTTTTTGCCGAGCGTTATCCCAAGGTTGCCAGACGCCTGGAACTGTCCCCCGGTGAATGCCCCGACCCGCATGTCGAACGCCTGCTCGAAGGTTTCGCCTTGCTCGCCGCACGCTTGCAACGGCGGCTCGATGACGATTACGCCGAATTCAGCGACTCCTTGCTCGAACAGCTTTACCCGTTGGCCATGCGGCCGTTGCCGTCCTGCGCGATCGTGCAATTCGAGCCGGACCCGAGCAAGGGCAACCTCGACGATGGTTATCCATTGCCACGGGACACACCACTGTTCGTCACCACCACCAAAGGCGAGAGCATCCACTTTCGCACCAGCGCCGCGGTTCGATTGTGGCCGGTGGAAATCAACGAAGCGCTGCTGCTGGGCAGCGACGAAGCCCAGGCCCTGACCGGTGTGGCGCAAGCGCGCTCGGCCCTGCGCCTGAGCCTGCGTTGCCTGGGTGAAAGCCAGTGGTCGACGCTGGCCATCAAACAATTGCGCGTGCACCTGACCGCCTCGCCGGTGATCAACGCCTGCCTGTATGACCTGCTCGGCGCCCATGCCGTGAAGGTGCTGGCCGGACCGGTCGGCAGCGTACCCGTCGTGTTGGCCGGGTTACCGCAGATCGTTGGTTTTGCCAGCGACGAAGTGCTGTTGCCGGACGAGGACGGCGTGCATCCGGGCATGCGCCTGCTCGCCGAGTACTTTGCCTTCCCGGACAAATTCAACTTCTTCGATATTCCATTGGCCGGCGCCACCAGCGACAGCCAGACGCTGTATTTGTACATCGTCTTCGACCGCGCCCCGGCCAACCGTCTGCACCTTCAGGCCAGCGACATCGCCCTGGGCTGCGCGCCGGTGATCAACCTGTTTCCGCGAACCTCGGAGCCCCTGCGCCCGGACGGCACCCGCAGCGAGTACCGCCTGGTCGCCGACAGCCACCGGGAAAACAGCGTCGAGATCCACAGCATCCGCGCCATGCGCGCCAGCACAAGCCAGGGCGTGCAACGGGTGCCGGCGTATTACGGCAGCCAGCATGTTGGCAGCGACAAACAGTGCTATTGGCATGCGCGCCGGGTCAGCGGCATGACCCCGAATCGCCTGGGCACCGACCTGATGGTGAGCCTGGTCGACACCCGACTCGATCCGCTGACTGAAGCCAGCGAATACAGCCTCACCGCCGAACTGCTGTGCACCAACCGGCACCTCGCCCAAAGCCTGCCCGCCGGTACGCCCCTGGGTTTCGAGCGACCGGGGCCGGTGGCCTGGGCCCGTTTGCGCAACCCACCGAGCCCGCAAAGTTTGCCGCGATTGGACGGCGAATCGCGCTGGCGGCTGGTGTCGCAGCTGACCCTCAATCATTTGTCACTGGTCGAGGGACCGCAGGCGCTGGATGCCCTCAAGGAAATCCTCCAGTTGCACAACCTGCGCGACGAGGCCAGCGCCTTGCGGCAGATTGACGGCTTGTTAAGCCTCGGCTGCGAACGGGTGATCGCCCATGTCGGTGAAGACGCCTGGCGCGGCTGGCGTAATGGGCTGGAAGTTCAGCTGCAACTCGATCCGCAGCATTTCGTCGGCAGCAGCGCGGTGTTGTTTTCCGCAGTGCTGGCGCAGTTCTTTTCACTCTACGCCACGGCCAATCGCTTCGTGCGCACGGTCCTGGTCCAGTCAGACAAGGAGGTCAAGACATGGCAACCCCAAGCCGGCATGCCGCTGTCCCTCTGAGCCTGAGCCAGAAGCTGCGGCGCGATCCGCAGGCGTTCGAGTTGTTGCAGGCGTTGCTGCTGCTGGAACGTGAACACCCGCAAGCTGAATCCCTGGGCAGCGGCACCGCGCCTCAAGCCGAAGCCTTGCGCCTGCGCGGGCCATTGACGCCGCTTTTTTCCGCCAGCGAAATCGAAAGCCTGACCCAGGACACGGGCCAGCCACCGACGCTCACGACTCCCGTGTTCGGCCTAGGCGGACCGGATGGCCCCCTGCCCTACGCCTATCAGGAATGGCTGCAACAACGGGCCCGCGCCAAGGATCATGCACCGGCCGAGTTCCTCGACCTGTTCCAGCATCGCTTGCTCAGCCTGCTGTACAAGGTGATGCGCAAACACCGGATTGCTGTCGGCTTCACCGTCCCCGGCGCGTCGCCGGTGCAGGCGCAACTGCGGGCGCTGACCGGGTTGTTGCCCAAAGCCTTGCAGGAACGCCAGGCTGTGCCCGATTCCGCGGTACTGGCGTGCAGCGCGTTGTTTGCCGACGGCCGTCGTTCGTTGGCCGGTTTCGCCGCGATCGTGCGCGAGCACTTTGAACTGCCAGTAGAACTCAGCGCCTATGAAGGCGCCTGGCGGGAGATCCCGCCGGCCAGTCGCAGCCGTCTGCAACCGGGCGGGCGCAATCTGCAACTGGGCCGCAGCGCCGTGGCCGGCACCCGGGTCTGGGATGAACACGCCGGCATCCGCCTGACCCTCGGCCCGCTGACCTCGGCGCAGGCGGCGCGGTTTCTGCCGGACGGCGAAGCCCATCCGGCGCTGGCCAGCCTCAGCGCCTTGTATTTCGGCCCCGACCTGGAGTGCACGCTGGTGCTGCTGGTACGCGGTGCCAGCCCGATGAAACTCGCTCGCCAGACACCGCCCTTGCTCAGTTGGAACGGCGGCCTGCAACGCCAGACCAGCCTCGCCGTGCAACGGATCGAAACCCGCCTTCGTCAGCTGGAGATCACCTGAACATGGAACTGGCCAGCCTGATCGGACGCCTCAACCCGGACAACCGCCGCGCCCTCGAACGGGCCGCGCAGCGCTGCCTGCAACGGGGTCACCATTACGTCGAAATCGAACACTTGCTGCTTGAACTGCTGGACATCGAGGGCGGTGACTTCGCCTGGCTGCTGCCGCGCTTCGGCCTGGAGCGCGATGCCCTGACGGCGGAAATCAACAAGGCCCTCGAACTGTTCAAATCCGGTAGCACCCGCACCCCGGCGCTCTCGGCGCAAACCATCGGCCTGCTCGAAGACGCGGTGGTTCAGGCCAGCGTGCTCGGCCTCGAAAGCATCCGCTCCGGCTTGTTGTTGTTGGCCTTGCTCGACCGTGACGAACGCCGCAGCCTGCTGCTCAATAGCGCCTCGTCGCTGTTGAAAATTCCTCGGGAAGCCTTGCGCAGTAACTTACTGGAGTGGACCGAAAGCTCGCGCGAACACGTCGGCGGCACACGGCCGGTCAGTGCCGGCAATCCGCAACCGAAACAGGATTCAGTGCTCGACCAGTTCACCCAGGACCTGACCGCCGACGCACACGCCGGGCGCATCGACCCCATCGTCGGCCGTGACAGTGAGATTCGTCAGTGCATCGACATCCTGCTCAGGCGTCGGCAGAACAACCCGATCCTGGTCGGCGCACCGGGGGTGGGCAAGACCGCGGTGGTCGAAGGCCTGGCCTTGCGCATTGCCGCCGGCGATGTACCGCCGTCGTTGCAGGAAGTAAGCCTGCGGGTACTCGACCTCGGTCTGTTGCAGGCCGGGGCCGGAGTCAAAGGCGAGTTCGAGCAGCGCCTCAAAGGCGTGATCGACGCGGTGCGCAGTGCCGACAAACCGATCATTCTGTTCATCGACGAAGCCCACACCCTGATTGGCGCTGGCGGCGCGGAAGGCGGCAGCGACGCGGCCAATCTGCTCAAACCGGCGCTGGCCCGTGGCGAGTTGCGCACCCTGGCCGCGACCACCTGGCTTGAGTACAAAAAATACTTCGAGAAAGACCCGGCCCTGGCCCGGCGTTTTCAGTTGGTGCAAGTCGAGGAACCGGACGAAATCACCGCCGTGGAAATGCTCCGGGGCGTGGCCGCGAAACTGGAACAGCATCACGGTGTGCAGGTGCTCGACGCGGCGATCCATGAAGCGGTGAAACTGTCCCACCGCTACATCTCCGGGCGCCAGTTACCGGACAAAGCCATCAGCGTGCTCGACACCGCTTGTGCCCGGGTCGCCCTCGGCCAGCACGACGTACCGCCACCGCTGGAAAGCCTGCGCCATCGCCAACAGAGCCTCAAGGATGAAGTCGAACGCCTGCGTCGCGAACAGGCCACCGGGCTCGATCACCGTGAACGCATCACCCTGCTGGAAGCTGAATCCGTGGGTAACGTACAGGCCATTCGCGAACTGGAAATTCGCTGGAACGAAGAACGGATCGCCGTGCGCGAACTGCTGGAAACCCGTCGCGAATTACTCACCTTGAGCGAGCGCGCCGACAACGACAAACCCGACGAAGCCACCGATAGCCGTATCGATCATCTGGCCGCCGAACTGGTGCGACTCGAGGCCGGTCTGGACGCCATTCGCCAGGACGATCCGCTGGTGCCGGAACAGGTCGACGGCAAAACCGTGGCCGCCGTGATCGCCGGCTGGACCGGCATCCCGGTGGGCAAGATGCTCGCCGACGAAGCCCACGCCGTGCGCACCCTCGGCCAGCGCATGGGCCTGCGCGTCATGGGCCAGAGCACCGCGCTGAACACCATCGCCCAACGCCTGCAAGCCTACCGCGCCGGCCTCACCGACCCACAGAAACCGGTCGGCGTGTTCCTGCTGGTCGGCCCCACCGGCGTCGGCAAAACCGAAACCGCTTACGCGTTGGCCGACGCACTGTATGGCGGCGAACGCAACCTGATCAGCATCAACCTTTCCGAATACCAGGAAGCCCACACCGTCAGCCAACTCAAAGGCGCCCCGCCCGGTTACGTCGGCTACGGCAGCGGCGGCGTACTCACCGAAGCAGTACGACGCAAACCCTATTCGGTGGTACTGCTCGACGAAATCGAAAAAGCCCACCCGGACGTGCTCGAAGCTTTCTACAACGTGTTCGACAAAGGCGTGATGGAGGACGGCACCGGGCTGGTGGTGGACTTCAAAAACACCGTGATGCTCGCCACCAGCAACGTCGGGGCAGAACTGCTGCTCGACACACCGACCGCGCAACTGGGCACCGATGCCTTCAACGAAGCGCTGCATAACGTGCTGCTGAAAGCGTTTCGCCCAGCGTTTCTGGCGCGCATGACAGTGGTGGCGTATCGGCCGCTGGATGAAGCGACGCTGGAAGCAATTGTGCTGGCGAAGCTGGAGAAATTGCGTGGCCGGTATAAAGCGGCGACCGGGAAACAGTTTGAGTTTGATGCCGGGATTGTGCAGGCGGTGTTGGCCAAGTGCAGTGCGGCGGGTGCGAGGGATGTCGAGAATGTGTTGATGACGCAGGTGACGGGGAAGTTGGCGGAGTGGGTGTTGGAGTAATTACCAAGATTAAGGAGTGCAGCATGATCCCTTCAGATGCAACCTTCAAAATAATGGCACTGGCGAAAGAACGTGCCGCCGCAACGGAAGCCGGCGGACTGGAAAAAAAACTCAATGACATGACGAGCTATGGCCAAACGGCAGGCACCAGTGCCGCGTCGTTCGCACTGTCCCATGTCCCCTTTGTTGGCCCCGTTTTGGCAAAAGCCTTTGATCTCGCCGCGTCCTACGGCATCAGTGAGCTCTATAAAAAACTGACAGACGAATCCACTTCCAACAAGGATCGCATCACCAATACGTTGCATCTGCTGGAACGCTCGTTGGCGGCCTCGACACGCCAGGCCTACAACACGGCAGACGTCTGCGCAGGCAAGGCGACCCGCGAGTGCAAAGACTGCCAGGATGCCTATCGCGAAGCCTACTCAGTCGCCCTTCTGAACGAATCCATCAACGAGCTGGATGCTGCACAGAACATTCTCACCATGCTGGCGGACGCGCTGACCAACGAACGTTCGAGACTCCGCGCACTCGCACAGCGAAGGGAAAATACCCTGCGCAGCGATATCGACGACTTTCGCGAAGAACATAAGAACTCAAGCTGCTTGGGGATGAACCGCTGCTACTGGATCAACGTCCCCTCACCGTTCAAAGTCATCGGGAATGACCAGCTTTAACCATTGAGCGCTTTGCTCAGGACGGCAACTGGACAACAGAACACTTCTGCACTTATTGAAACGGAGTTCAAAATGCCACTTTTGCAACCGGCTGATGTGTTTGATATGAGCGGTCCCGACCATCGCCCCATTCTTTTTGATGTCAGAGCCTGAAAAGAAAGAAAGGGGACAGATTTATTTTCACCGCCCCCCAAAAACAAATCTGTCCCTTTTTGTCTTTCTTCTACTTAAACCCAGTATGGACAGGTACTTATATGACAACTTTCTCAACGCTGTGTACCGCAGAGATGTCGAAAGCAGAACATGACCCAAACTATGTAGGAGGTGTATGCAGGATCAATAAGAATGACACCTTTCTTATCACATTCCGCAACAATGGCTATGACACTCCGGCCTCCACTCCAATGATGGGTGCAACGCCCCTTCAACTCGATCCAGCTCCCAGAATTCCACCAGTACGATCTTCTGTAAAACGAGAGATGGAAATGATCCATCAACACCCAGCGGAAAGAGAGTACAGCTATTGGAACAACCTATACCTGGCAGCTAGTAGGGATCAAATGACCTGCGAGAGTGACGCTCTTGCATTCCAAAAACGCCAAGGCGGGACAAAAGACTACGAAAGCTGCTTGAGAATAGTAAAAGCAGAACAACTCGCCACTATAGAAAAGAAGAGAGCGAACGCTGCAATCGAGATGGGCAGAAAATATAACGGGGAGATTCATGCCAGCTTTATTTCCGCTAAAACTCAGGAAGAGTATGTTGCGCTGCAAACACGATCACTGAGTTATCCGGCAGAATATACGACCCCTCAAATACCCAATACCTTGGGCGGACATGCGGAAGAAAATTTCATCCGTGCCTGGAGCGCACTCTACGCACACATTCCCGAAAAGATAACGTCTGTCGAGTTATTCATTACTCGTATGCCGTGTCCAGACGCTTCTGCAGGATTCTGGCTTGGAGCAAACCTCTACAAGGAGGGTTGCATGAGCAAATTTGCGAAACTCATAACGACCACAGATGAGTCAATCAACTGGGAAATAACCTACTCGCAGACGTTGAATGGAGCGGATCAAGCTTTTTCGCAATCATTGACCCGATTTTTTCCAACGGGTCGTGTCAATTTTTCCGCCAGAGGCACATAGGAAAAGGAAGAAAGAAGGAAGAAAGGGGACAGATTTATTTTCACCGCATCCCAAAAACCAATCTATCCCTTTTGTCTTTTTTATTGACAGGAGCATCAATGGAGGTTGACGTGAAATTCAAATTGACATGGACCCCAACAACTTCCAACAGCGTATCTTTGGGGTTCGACAGTGGTGGTGAAGGTGTCGGTATCGGACTCGGTGGACTAAGTGTGGTCGGCGCCTACGTGACCATAAGCAGCCCGGATTCCACCCTGCACAATTGGCAATTCGGTTACGTACAGAATGTTCTGACCGGAAAGAGTACCTGGATATATGGAACCGAAAGACCAGCAACAAAAACCGAAAAAAACATGAGATTCCAGTGCCTTGATCAAGAGAAAGGGCGCGCGGACTTCTTCTTCAACGCCCCTGCGAAAGCGTTATCGACCAACAACCTTCAAGTATATCTTCCCCAGTTTAAGGATTATCCACGTCTTTTTGGAAAAGCAAATTTCAGCCAAGTATCCGGTGCCTCGCGTTTCGCATTGTGGGTCATGGCCTACAACACTGCCACCAAGAAGAATATAGTGCTTGGCCATCAATACTGGACTATTGTCTATCGCATAAAGCCTAATCCCGATTCAGAAGATGCCGTGATAACGAGCCCTGACACCGGCGTCACTTTACTACACCGTGACGCAATCATTCCGTCCCCTAGCATAAGACTGGACGGTCCATTGGCCAATTCTGGTAGTGCTCAGCAAATAGACAACTTCGTTTGGGAACACAACAGTTGGCAGAAGGATCTGCGAAGCGATAGCAGCTCCAGCGAAAGTGAAGAAGAGAGTGAAGATGGAAGCAGTGATGACGACTCCCTAAGCGACCTTGAAACCGAGACCATCGATGCAAGTACGTTGGAAATTCCGCCAGGACTGAGAGGACTGGGCCCACTGACCGGAAAGAAGAGAAAGTGAAGAGAAAGCGAGAGAAAGGGGACCGAGAGAAAGGGGACAGATTTATTTTCTACGGCCAAATCGAATCACTGACCGCTATTTGAGGCCACTCAATGCCCCGCTCCACCGACAGCAACACCAGCCTCTCCCTCACCGCCACCTCGCTGTCGGCGCTTTATCCTGAGTCACTATCTGGCAAAGAAGCCCTGAACATTCTTGGCTCGCAAACCCTCAACGGCCTCAACGACGGCACCTCCCTCACCCTGACCACCGCCGTCGCTACCCACGTCACCGCCACCCTGCACAACGACGCCCTGACCCGTCCGATGGACGCGCTGGTCGCCGAGATCCGCCAACTGCCCGCCGATGCCACCGCCGAGCGCTATCAGCTTGTTTTAAGGCCATGGCTCTGGTGGCTGACCCTGGCCAGCAACAACCGGGTGTTCCAGAACCTCAGTACCTCGGACATCGTCACCACGATTTTCAAGGCCCACGCCTTCACCGACTTCAAGCTCTCACTCACAGGCACTTACACCCCGCGCGAATACTGCGTGCAGTACGGCGAAACCGATTTCGCCTTCGTTTCGCGGTTGCTGGAGGAAGACGGAATTTTCTGGTTCTTCACCCACGAGGACGGCAAGCACACGCTGGTGCTGGGGGACAGTAACGATGCGTTTGTGCAGATCCCCAATGGACCCAAGGTGAGCTATCTCGGCCAGCAGTTGGGCGAACGTGAACTACACGGTATTCGCTCCGGGCAGGTCTGCGTGCAGGCAGTGGCCGGAGTGTATCGGGCGACGGATTATGAGTTCACCACCCCGACCACTTCGCTTTACGGCCAGGCCGAAGCGGTGGCTGGGCCGCGGTCGATGTACGAACATCCGGGCGGCTACAACGCCAAGGCTCGGGGTGATGAGTTGACCAAGCAAAGGGTCGACGGCTTGCGCAGTCAGGAAAAACGCTTCGTCGGTGAAAGCGACTGCCGCTGGCTGGTGCCGGGGCATTGGTTCACCTTGGCTGGGCATGACGACGCGACGTTAAACATCGATTGGGTGGTGACCGCGGTGACTCACGAAGCCAGCCATGACAGTTATCGCAATCGCTTCGAAGCCATCCCCAAGGCCACGCCATTTCGTCCGCAACGAACCACGCTGAAGCCGCGCATGCACCCGCAAACGGCAATTGTGGTCGGCAAATCGGGCGAAGAAATCTGGACCGACGAATACGGCCGGATCAAGCTGCAGTTCCCCTGGGACCGCGACGGCAAGAATGACGAAACCAGCTCCTGTTGGGTGCGGGTGGTGCTGCCCTGGAGCGGCAAGGGTTTCGGCATGCAATTCGTGCCGCGCATCGGCCAGGAAGTGATCGTGACCTTTATCGACGGCGACCCGGATCGGCCGCTGGTGACCGGTTGCGTCTACAACGGTGACAACGCCGTGCCCTATGCGCTGCCGGCGAATCAGACCCAGTCCGGGATCAAGACCCAATCGTCCAAGGGCGGCGGTGGTTTCAACGAGTTGCGCTTCGAGGACAAAAAAGACGCCGAAGAGGTGTTTTTGCAGGCGCAGAAAGATCTGAAGATCAACGTGCTCAACGACACCACCGCCACGGTCGGCCACGATGAAACCCTGACTGTGCAAAACGCTCGCACGCGCACGGTGAAAGAAGGCGACGAGACCGTGACGCTGGAGAAAGGCAAACGCAGCGTAACCATCCAGACCGGCAGCGACACGCTCGATGTGAAGGACAGTCGCACGGTGACCGTGGGCGCTGACCAGACTCACAGCACCGGTGGCAATTACACGCACAAGGTCACCGGCGATTACAGCCTGACGGTGGACGGTAACCTGACCATCAAAGTGACCGGCAGCCTGACCCTGCAAAGCGGCGGCAGTTTCGCGATCAAGAGCGGCGCCGATCTGGCAGCCGAGGCCAGTACGTCGATCAGCCAGAAGGCCGGTACGTCCCTGAGCAATCAGGCTGGCACCTCATTGGAAAACAAGGCCGGCACGACCATGACCAACGACGCCGGGATCAGCCTGACCAACAAGGGCGCCGCTTCGCAGACTGTGGATGGTGGCGGCATGCTGACCATCAAGGGTGGTCTGGTGCAGGTCAACTGACGAGGAAAACCCATGGCCATCACGCCGCTGGATTTGCAGCAGAACGATAAACAGCTCAAAGGGCGCTTGCTCGATGGCCGGCTCGACGGCGCACTGAACATCAAGGATGACGGGCGCGCACAGGCTGATTTGCACTACAGCCAGGGCGAGCTGCAAGGCACCACCCTGCTCTACCACCCCAATGGCAAGGTCTCGGCGCAACTGCCGTTTGTCCATGACAAGCTGCAAGGGGTTGCCAGTTTTTATGCCCCCGAAGGCTGTCTGCAGCGCAAGGCGACTTACCACCGGGGGCTGCTGCATGGCGAGGCGTTCAATTACTTTCCCGATGGGCAACTGGCGGAGGTCGAGTTCTACCGCGACGGCGTGCGCGACGGGCGCTATCAGCGCTTTCATCCCAACGGCAAACCGGCCGTCGAGGCCCGTTACCTCAACGGTCAATTGCTGGAACCGGAACAGGGCTTCGCCAGCGACGGACGACCACTGGCTGCGGACGGCAAGCCGATCTCACGGGTGCGCTGGTGGTTCAGGCGCTGGAGCGATCCCGAGCAGGCCTGAGCACTGTTGTTGGGTTCAGGGAATCAGCATCTGCATCTGCCCCGGCATCACGATTTTGATCACTCCGGCCCAGTTGCACATCAAGGTGCTGTTGGCATCGATGGCCGGCATGCCGCCCAGCAGCAGGGTCGGCGCGCCGCCGGGGATCCACGGGGTGGCGGTGGCCGGGATGCACGGCATCGGCGTCAGCACGCCAAGCGCCGCGGCGGTGGCGGCTGCGACCATCGGGTTGGCCATGCTCATGCACGTGCCGAACGGCATGATGTTCACCAGCGGAATGTGGTCCATGATGTTCGCCGCTGGCATACCTGCGGTCATCGTGCGGTTCACCGGCAGCACGTTGAGTACCGCCGGCGCCGCACCGAAACTGCATTGCAGGGTCGCGGTGGCGCAAACTTGCGGACAACCCATGTCGAATCTCCTTCCTGGAAGCGGTGCTCCCTGAACCATAGCCCGCCGAGCCTGTTCGCGCACATCAGGAACGCTGATTATCCGGCAACACGCTAACCTATAAGACCGTGCCGCGCTTGTGGCCACCCCGGCGCGCCATTAGATTAGCCAATGATGTCTGGCCTCCAAAATAAGCAGAAGGGATAAGCATGGCGCTTACTGACCAGTCCACCCGTATCCGCTCTGGCGAAGAACTCGATGCCAGCCTGATCGATCCGTACCTCAAGGCGCACATTCCAGGCCTGAGCGGCTTGCCTGTGATCAGCCAGTTTCCGGGCGGTGCGTCGAACCTGACTTACCTGCTGGAATACCCCGAACAGGAATTCGTCCTGCGTCGGCCGCCGTTCGGCCACAAGGCCAAGTCCGCCCACGACATGGGCCGCGAATTCCGCATCCTCAATCAGCTGCGGGACGGTTTTCCCTACTGCCCCAAAGCCTATGTGCACTGCACTGACGAATCGGTGATCGGCGCCGAGTTCTATGTGATGGAACGGGTCAAGGGCATCATCCTGCGCTCCGAACTACCGCCGGAACTGGGCCTTGATTCAGCGAAGACCGAAACCCTGTGCAAGAGCTTCATCGACAAATTCGTCGAACTGCACCGGGTCGACTACAAGGCTTATGGCCTGGGCGACCTGGGCAAACCCGAAGGTTATGTCGCGCGGCAAATCAAAGGCTGGAGCGAGCGCTACGAAAAGGCCCTGACCCCGGACGCGCCGAAGTGGGAAGCGGTAAAGGCCTGGCTCAACGACAAGATGCCGGCCGATCACCCGACGTCGAGCATCGTCCACAACGATTACCGCTTCGACAACGTGATCCTCGACCCGAACAACCCGATGCAGATCATCGGCGTGCTGGATTGGGAGCTGACCACCCTCGGCGACCCGCTGATGGACCTGGGCAACACCCTCGCCTACTGGATCGAGGCCGGCGACCCGGCACCGGTGCAACTGATGCGCCGCCAGCCGAGCCACGCCCCTGGCATGCTGACCCGCCGCGAATTCGTCGATTACTACGCCGAGCGCTCAGGCATCCAGATCGACAATTTCGACTTCTACTACACCTATGGCCTGTTCCGTCTGGCCGGCATCGTGCAGCAGATCTACTACCGCTTCTTCCATGGTCAGACCCAGGACAAACGCTTCGCGCAGTTCATTCACATGAACAAACTGCTGGAGCAGATGAGCTTGCAGGTCATTCAGAAATCCAGCCTCTGATCGCGGCTCTGATCGGGCCTCATAACAAGGAAAAAATCATGTCCAAGACTCAGTTGTTCGACCTCGACGGCAAGATCGCTTTCGTCTCCGGCGCCAGTCGCGGCATCGGTGAAGCCATCGCCAAACTGCTGGCGCAGCAAGGTGCGCATGTGATCGTTTCGAGCCGCAAGCTCGACGGCTGCCAGCACGTCGCCGACGCGATCATCGCCGCCGGCGGCAAGGCCACCGCCATTGCCTGCCACATCGGTGAGATGGAACAGATCACCCAGGTCTTCGCCGGCATCCGCGAACAATTCGGGCGCCTGGACATCCTGGTCAACAACGCCGCGACCAACCCGCAGTTCTGCAACGTGCTGGACACCGACCTCAGCGCCTTCCAGAAAACCGTCGACGTGAACATTCGCGGTTACTTCTTCATGTCGGTGGAAGCCGGCAAGCTGATGCGCGAACACGGCGGCGGCAGCATCATCAACGTTGCCTCGATCAACGGCATCTCGCCGGGGATCTTCCAGGGCATCTACTCGGTGACCAAGGCAGCCGTAATCAACATGACCAAGGTGTTCGCCAAGGAATGCGCGCAGTTCGGCATTCGCTGCAACGCCCTGCTGCCGGGTCTGACGGATACCAAGTTTGCTTCGGCGCTGGTGAAGAACGAGGCGATTCTGAACACTGCGCTGCAGCAGATTCCGCTCAAGCGCGTGGCGGATCCGAGTGAAATGGCGGGGGCGGTGTTGTATCTGGCAAGTGATGCGTCGAGCTACACGACCGGGGTTTCGCTGAACGTGGATGGCGGGTTTCTGTCCTGATTCGGTTCTGCGGATAAGCCAAAGGCAGCCTCAGGGCTGCCTTTTTAGTTTTCAGTACTCACCACTGATCATTCCCACGCTCTGCGTGGGAATGCCTCACCGGACGCTCTGCGTCCGCTCTTTTGGGACGCGGAGCGTCCCTGGCTGCATTTCCACGCGGAGCGTGGGAACGATCAGATCGCAGCCTTCGGCAGCTCCTACGGTGGGATCGGCGTTTCCGCAGGACGTATCGGCTCCAACACAAGAATATTTATTCCACCATTTGCATTTTGAGAATTTTTATTCCATAAATAGCCCTCCTGAAAACAAAAATCCAAAGGACCCCGGCTATGCGCGAACTCGGTATCGGACTCATCGGCACAGGTTTCATGGGCCGTGCCCACGCCTTGGCCTTTCGCAACGTTAGTGCTGTTTTTGAATTGCCGCTGAAGCTCAAACTTGCCGCCCTGGCCGACGCCGATCCGCTGCGCGCCCGCCACTGCGCCGAAGCCTGGGGCTTCGAGACGGCGCACAGTGACTGGCAACAGCTGATCGATGACCCCAAGGTCAACCTGATCGCCATCACCACCCCCAATCATCTGCACTACCCCATGGCCATGGCTGCCATCGCCGCCGGTAAACCGGTGTACTGCGAAAAGCCGCTGGCCGTGAGCCTCGAGCAGGCCGGCGCCATGCGTCTTGCCGCCAAAGCTGCGGGCGTGGTGACGCGGGTGGGTTACAACTATCAACACAACCCGATCATCGGCCTGGCTCGGGACTTGATTCAAAACGGCGCGCTGGGGCAGATCATCAGTTTCCAGGGCGAGTTCAGCGAAGACTTCATGGCCGATCCCGTTTCACCCTGGTCCTGGCGCTGCGACGCCGATTACGCCGGCGGCGCCTTGGCGGACCTGGGCAGTCACTTGTTGGCCATGGCCCGTCATCTGCTGGGCGACGTCGAGGCGGTGTGCGCGGATACCCAGACTGTGCATACGCAGCGTCCCCTGACGGCGGGCGGTCACGAACGACGCGAGGTCGCGGTCGACGATCAGGTCCACGCGTTGCTGCGGTTCGCCAATGGCGCGCGAGGGACGTTCAGCAGCAGCTGGCTCAAACACGGCTACAAGAATCACCTGAGTTTTGAAATCAGCGGCACCCAAGGCACCCTGGCGTTCGATCAGGAGCGCTTGAATGAACTGCGGCTGTATCGTGCCGGGCAAGGCGGTTTCCAACGGCTGCTGGCGGGGCCGGATTTGCCGGGTTACGCCGCCTTCAGCCCGGCGCCGGGGCACCAGTTGGGTTACAACGAACTCAAGACCCTTGAAGTGCATGAGTTGGTCATGGCGCTGGCCGGCCAAGGTCAGGACGGGACGGACTTCGAGCAGGCGTGGGAAGTCGAACGCCTGGCGACGGCGATTCGTCTGGCTGCACGTGAGTCGCGGTGGGTCAGGATCGAGGAAGTCTGAACGCCACCTCAGACTCTACCCGACCCGTTTACTGAGTGACGCAACGGGTCAGGGTCGTGGTTCGGGTCACCTGCCCTTCAGCCCTCATATCACCCTGCACATCGGTGCTTTCGGTGGTCGAACAGGTACGAACCGGTGGCGGTGGTGGTGCAGCGGGTGGCGGAGGCGGCGGACTGGCGCAACCAACCAGAATCGCCGTGCAGAGTGCGAGTGACAGCGGCGAAAAAACACGCATCTCGAAGATCTCCACGATTGAGCGGCACTTTGCGCGCAGCCCTGTGAAGATTACGACCACCGGGGGCTCTGATAGTGCGAATGAAGCGACTGCCGGGACCGGAAGATCAAAAGATCGCAATCGTCGAACTGACGATTGCCTCGAGGATTCGGGTTTGTGACGTGCGCCGATTTTTTCAGCGCACGTCAGCATTTCAAGCCGCCAATTCACCGCTGGCAATTGCCTGCGAAGCCGCCAGCATCGCCCGCAACAACACCGCACAGCCGGCAGCCAGGTCATCCGGCGCGGCGTTTTCGATTTCGTTATGGCTGATGCCACCTTCACAAGGCACGAAGATCATCCCGGCCGGGCCGAGTTCGGCGAGGAAGATCGCGTCGTGCCCTGCCCCGCTGACGATGTCCATGTGCGACAGACCGAGCCCTTGAGCGGCACCGCGTACCGCTTCGACGCAGCCCTTGTCGAAGTACAGCGGCGGGAAGTCGGCGGTGGGTGTCAGTTCGAAGGTCAGGCCATGTTGCTCGCAGGTGGTTTCGATGACCTCGCGGACTTCGGCGATCATTGAATCGAGTCGCGCCGGTTCCAGATGACGGAAGTCCAGGGTCATGCGCACTTCGCCGGGAATCACGTTGCGCGAGCCGGGATAGGCTTGCAGGCAGCCGACAGTGCCGCAGGCGTGGGGTTGATGGCCGAGGGCGGCGCGATTGACTGCGCCGACGATCACCGCGGCGCCGACCAGCGCGTCCTTGCGCAGGTGCATCGGCGTCGGGCCGGCATGGGCTTCGACGCCGCGCAGTTTCAGGTCGAACCATTTCTGCCCCAGCGCCCCCATCACCACGCCGATGGTTTTGTGTTCGTCCTCAAGAATCGGGCCTTGCTCGATGTGCGCCTCGAAGTACGCCCCCACGGCATGGCCGCTGACCTTGCGCGGCCCGGCGTAGCCAATGGCGTTCAGGGCTTCGCCGACGGTCACGCCCTCGGCATCGACCTTGGCCAGGGTTTCCTCGAGGGTGAATTTTTCCGCGAACACGCCGGAGCCCATCATGCACGGGGCGAAGCGCGAACCTTCTTCGTTGGTCCAGACCACCACTTCCAGCGGCGCTTCGGTTTCCACGCCCAGGTCATTGAGGGTGCGCAACACTTCGACCCCGGCCAGCACGCCGAAGCAGCCGTCGAACTTGCCACCGGTGGGCTGGGTGTCGATGTGGCTGCCGGTCATCACCGGCGGCAGGTTCGGGTTGCGCCCCGGACGGCGGGCGAAGATGTTGCCGACGGCGTCGATGCTGACGGTGCAACCGGCCTCCTCGCACCACTTCACGAAAATGTCCCGGGCCTGGCGGTCGAGGTCGGTCAGGGCCAGCCGGCAGACGCCACCCTTGACCGTGGCGCCGAGCTTCGCCAATTCCATGAGCGACTGCCACAGACGGTCGCGGTTGATGTGCTGATGGGTGGACTGCAGAACGTCTACGGCAGCGTTCATGGTGATCTCCTCAGGCAGTTGTTATTCGCGGGAACGATCACTCGTCACACCGCCGATTTCACTACAGTCGGGCTCGGCCGCATCGCATTCAACCCGTAATAAATCAGCCCTCCCAGGGCCGAGCCGGTGAACCAGCCGTAGCTGTAGAACCAGCTGAAGGCATCGCTGCCCAGTGACAGCAGCGTCAACACCACCGGCACGCCGAAGGCGATGAAGCCAAACCCGTTCCACGCCGGGTACACGTCGTCACGATAGAGGCCAGCCAAATCCAGTTGCTGTTTCTTGATCAGGAAATAGTCCACCACCATGATCCCGGCGATCGGCCCCAGCAGGCTCGAATAGCCGAGCAACCAGTTGGAATACACCGTCTCCAGGCTCAGATCCGAGACGATCAGCCCGAGCTTTTTCAGCAGCTCATGGGCCATCAGCGCCAACCCGACCAACCCCGTGAGCATCACCGCAGTGGTGCGGTTGATGTATTTGGGCGCGACGTTCTGGAAATCGTTGGTCGGCGACACGATGTTGGCCGCGGTGTTGGTGGACAACGTGGCGATGATGATCAGCGCCATGGCCAGTGCCACCCAGACCGGGCTCTGGATATGGCCGATCAGGGTGACCGGGTCAGAGACGGTGACACCCACCAGTTTGACCGACGCGGCCGTCATCACCACGCCGAGGGAGGCGAACAGGAACATGGTCAGGGGCAAGCCAATGATCTGCCCGACGATCTGATCCTTCTGGCTTTTCGCGTAGCGGCTGAAGTCTGGAATGTTCAGCGACAAGGTGGCCCAGAAGCCGACCATTGCAGTCAGCCCGGCGGCAAAGTAACTGACCACGCTGGCGCCTTCCGGACGTTTGGCCGGGATCGCCAGCAGCTCGGTCATCGACACGTTCGGCATCGCCCACACCAACAGACCCACGCCCACCAGCACCAATAACGGCGCCGAGAGGGTTTCCAGCCATTTGATCGAGTCCGCGCCGCGAATCACCACCCACAGGTTCAAGGCCCAGAACAGCATGAAGCCGATCACTTCACCGATACCGCCCAGGGCCTTCCAGTCATCGAACACCGAGCCGAGGAACAGGTGAATCGCCAGCCCGCCGAACATGGTCTGGATGCCGAACCAGCCACACGCCACCAAGGCGCGAATCAGGCATGGAATGTTGGAACCGAGGATGCCGAAGGACGAGCGCAGCAACACCGGAAACGGAATGCCGTACTTGGTGCCGGGGAAGGCGTTCAGGGTCAGCGGGATCAGCACAATGATGTTGGCGAACAGAATCGCCAGCAGCGCTTCGCCGACGGTCAGGCCGAAGTAAGCAGTGAGCACACCGCCAAGGGTGTAAGTCGGCACGCAGATCGCCATGCCGACCCACAGCGCGGTGATGTGCCATTTGTTCCAGGTTCGTTCGCGCACCTTGGTCGGTGCCATGTCGTGGTTGTATCGGGGACTGTCGAGGACATCGCTGCCGGCCTCGAGCTCAAACAAGCCGTCGCGCTCGGTCACTTGCGATCTGATCTGTTGCATGGCCGCTCCACTGTTCTTTTGATTATTTTTGCTCATCAGAGGCTGGCGCAATGCGCGCGAGCCGGACGATGGCCGGAGAAACTGACAACTTTTACGGACCGGCCACGGTGTCAGCGGCGGCATCAATAAACGTGCCGGGTGCCCCGCTTGCGCCTCGGGCAGTGCCATAAAACTTTGCTAACCAACTGATGTTAATCAGCTTTATTTATCCAACTAGCGAGTCCCCGGTCAGTTGCCCTGTCACTCAGGCCGAATGCCAGGCAAGTTGTCCGAACAGTCAGGACTCAATCTGGTGCGTCGATGTTTTTTTGCAAGGTTGCGCATCAACCATAGACCATTCTCAAGCGGCTGATTTCACATAGAAAATCTTGACCATATTTCCAACCTGTCAAGTGCGTCAAAATGGTGAGAGGCCTCACAATTTTGGTGATTTTTATTTTTTATCTTTATTTATCAGCTAGTTAAACCAGTAATAAGCTTATAAAAAATATTCTTGCTCAATCCATAAACTGCAGCTAGCGTCTATTCTTGACAGCGCTGACAGGAATACACCGATTGGCGTCTGCTGCATATAAAACATCTAGAACCGGCAATAGTCGGTCATGCCTGCGAGGAACTCGGAATGTCTCTGTTGATCCGTGGCGCCACCGTTATTACCCATGATGAAAGTTATCGCGCCGACGTCTATTGCGCCGACGGCGTGATCAAAGCCATCGGTGAAAACCTCGATGTTCCCGCCGATGCGCAAGTGCTCGACGGCAGCGGCCAATACCTGATGCCCGGCGGCATCGATCCGCACACGCACATGCAACTGCCCTTCATGGGCACGGTGGCCAGCGAAGACTTTTTCAGCGGCACCGCGGCGGGATTGGCCGGTGGCACCACGTCGATCATCGACTTCGTGATACCCAACCCGCAGCAATCATTGATGGAGGCCTTTCATCAATGGCGCGGCTGGGCTGAGAAGTCGGCGTCTGACTATGGCTTTCACGTCGCCATCACCTGGTGGAGCGAACAGGTCCGCGAGGAAATGACCGAGCTGGTCAGCCAACACGGGGTCAACAGCTTCAAGCATTTCATGGCTTACAAGAACGCGATCATGGCCGCCGACGATACGCTGGTGGCGAGTTTCGAGCGCTGCCTGGAATTAGGCGCGGTGCCGACCGTGCATGCGGAAAACGGCGAGCTGGTCTATCACCTGCAACGCAAGTTGATGGCCCAGGGCATCACCGGGCCGGAGGCGCACCCACTGTCGCGGCCTTCGCAGGTGGAAGGTGAAGCCGCGAGCCGGGCGATCCGCATCGCCGAAACGTTGGGCACGCCGCTGTACCTGGTCCACGTTTCGACCAAGGAAGCCCTCGACGAAATCACCTATGCCCGCGCCAAGGGCCAACCGGTCTACGGCGAAGTGCTGGCCGGGCATCTGCTGCTGGACGACAGCGTTTACCAACATCCGGATTGGCAGACCGCCGCCGGTTACGTGATGAGCCCGCCGTTCCGCCCACGCGGCCATCAAGAAGCCCTTTGGCATGGCCTGCAAGCGGGCAACCTGCACACCACCGCCACCGACCACTGCTGCTTCTGCGCCGAGCAAAAAGCCGCCGGCCGTGACGACTTCAGCAAGATCCCCAACGGCACCGCCGGTATCGAAGACCGCATGGCGGTGCTTTGGGATGAAGGGGTGAACACCGGGCGCTTGTCGATGCAGCACTTCGTTGCGCTCACCTCCACCAACACCGCGAAGATCTTCAACCTCTACCCGCGCAAAGGCGCGATCCGTGTCGGTGCCGATGCCGATCTGGTGTTGTGGGACCCGGAAGGCACGCGGACGATTTCAGCCAAGACTCACCACCAGCAGGTCGACTTCAACATCTTTGAAGGCAAGACCGTGCGTGGCGTGCCGAGCCACACCGTCAGCCAGGGCCGAGTGGTGTGGGCCGATGGTGATTTGCGCGCCGAGCGTGGTGCGGGCCGGTATATCGAACGGCCGGCCTATCCGGCGGTGTTCGATTTGCTGAGCAAGCGGGCTGAGTTGAACAAGCCGAGTGCTGTGAAACGCTGAAATCGAGGCCTTCGGCCTTCGCGGGCAAGCCTCGCTTCTACAGGGGAACGCATTTTCAAATGTAGGAGCGAGGCTTGCCCGCGAAGAGGCCGGCCCAGACGCCACAGAACCAGTGCCCATCAGAGGCAGTACCTCAATTAACCGTGAGGCCAACACCGTGATCAAGACCCTGAACCACCTCCCGCATCCCCATGAGGACGCGGCCGCCCTCGCCGGCCATTTCACCGATCTGGCGCCGCCACTCAACGAGCGTCAGGCGCATCTGGAAGCCTCGCGCTGCCTGTATTGCTACGACGCGCCGTGCGTGAACGCGTGCCCGAGCGATATCGATATTCCGTCGTTCATCCGCAATATCCATCAGGAAAACGTTCAGGGCGCGGCGCAGAAAATCCTCTCGGCCAACATCCTCGGCGGCAGTTGCGCCCGGGTCTGCCCGACGGAAATCCTCTGCGAGCAAGCCTGTGTGCGCAACAACGCCCAGGAATGCGCGCCGGTGCTGATCGGCCTGTTGCAACGCTACGCCGTGGACAACGCCCACTTCAGCGAACACCCGTTCCAGCGCGCCGCCGCAACCGGCAAGCGCATCGCCGTGGTGGGTGCCGGCCCGGCCGGTTTGTCCTGCGCGCACCGCAGCGCCATGCACGGCCATGACGTGGTGATTTTCGAGGCCAGGGAAAAGGCCGGTGGCCTCAACGAATACGGGATTGCCAAGTACAAACTGGTGGACGATTACGCACAGAAGGAGCTTGAGTTCCTGATGGGGATTGGCGGGATCGAGATTCGCCACGGGCACAAGCTCGGCGACAACCTGACCCTCAGCGAACTGCATCAGCAATTCGACGCGGTGTTTCTCGGCTTGGGCCTGGCCGCCAGCAAACAACTGGGCCTGCCCAACGAGGATGCCCCCGGCCTGCTCGCCGCCACCGATTACATCCGCGAACTGCGCCAGGCCGATGACCTGACGCAACTGCCGCTGGCCGAACGCTGCATCGTCCTTGGCGCCGGCAACACCGCCATCGACATGGCCGTGCAAATGGCCCGCCTCGGTGCCCGGGACGTGAATCTCGTGTACCGCCGTGGCGTCGACGACATGGGCGCAACCGCTCACGAGCAGGACATCGCCAAAGCCAATCAGGTGCGCCTGCTGACCTGGGCGCAACCCGAAGAGGTGCTGCTCGACGATCAGGGCAACGTGCGCGGCATGCGCTTCGCCCGCACCCGATTGGAGGAAGGTCGCCTGCAAACCACCGGCGAAACCTTCGAACTGGCCGCCGACGCGATCTTCAAAGCCATCGGCCAGGCCTTCGACGCCAGTGCCCTCGCCGATCCGCTGGCCCGTGAACTCAAGCGTCAGGGCGATCGAATCCTCGTCGATGAGCAACTGCGCACCAGCATTCCCGGCGTATATGCCGGCGGCGACTGCACCAGCCTCGATCAAGACCTCACCGTGCAAGCCGTACAGCACGGCAAGCTGGCCGCCGAGGCCATCAACGCTCAACTCATGCTCAACGTGGAGGCTGCGTAAATGGCCGATCTCTCAATTGTCTTCGCCGGTATCAAAGCCCCCAATCCGTTCTGGCTCGCTTCCGCGCCGCCGACCGACAAAGCCTACAACGTGGTCCGTGCGTTCGAGGCTGGCTGGGGTGGCGTGGTCTGGAAAACCCTGGGTGAGGACCCGGCGGCGGTCAACGTGTCGTCACGCTACTCGGCGCACTTCGGGGCCAACCGCGAAGTGATGGGCTTCAACAACATCGAGTTGATCACCGACCGTTCGCTGGAGATCAACCTGCGGGAAATCACCCAGGTCAAAAAGGACTGGCCGGACCGCGCACTGATCGTGTCGTTGATGGTGCCCTGCGTTGAAGAATCGTGGAAAAACATCCTGCCGCTGGTAGAAGCCACCGGCGCCGATGGCATCGAGCTGAATTTCGGCTGCCCCCACGGTATGCCGGAACGAGGCATGGGCGCGGCGGTCGGCCAGGTGCCGGAATACGTCGAACAGGTTACTCGCTGGTGCAAGACCTATTGCTCGTTGCCGGTGATCGTCAAACTCACGCCGAACATCACCGACATCCGCGTCGCCGCCCGTGCCGCACACCGTGGCGGCGCCGATGCGGTGTCGTTGATCAACACCATCAATTCGATCACCAGCGTCAATCTGGAACGCATGGTCGCCAATCCCGCCGTCGGCAGCCAAAGCACCCACGGCGGTTATTGCGGTTCGGCGGTGAAGCCGATTGCACTGAATATGGTCGCCGAGATCGCCCGCGACCCGCAGACCCAGGGCTTGCCGATCAGCGGCATTGGCGGCATCGGCAGCTGGCGCGATGCGGCGGAATTCATTGCCCTGGGCAGCGGCTCGGTGCAGGTTTGCACGGCGGCGATGCTGCATGGCTTCCGGATTGTCGAGGAGATGAAGGACGGTTTGTCACGCTGGATGGACAGTCAGGGCTACACCAGCGTGTCGGATTTTACCGGGCGTGCGGTGGGCAATACCACGGACTGGAAGTACCTGGACATCAACTATCAGGTGATTGCCAAGATTGATCAGGAGGCGTGCATCGGTTGCGGTCGCTGCCACATCGCTTGCGAAGACACCTCGCACCAGGCGATTGCCAGCCTCAAACAGGCCGACGGCACGCATAAATATGAAGTGATCGATGAGGAGTGCGTGGGCTGCAACCTGTGCCAGATCACCTGCCCGGTGCAGGATTGTATCGAGATGGTGCCGGTGGATACGGGCAAGCCGTTTCTGGATTGGAACCATGATCCCCGCAATCCGTATCACGTTGTGGTTTGAGAGTGATCGTTCCCACGCTCCGCGTGGGAATGCAGCCCGGGACGCTCCGCGTCCCAAGAGCGGACGCAGAGCGTCCATTGAGGCATTCCCACGCAGAGCGTGGGAACGATCTGGCCGCGTGGGAACGATCGGGTTACGGCTCCAACCCGATCCCGCGCAAGATCACGCTGGTCACCGTCTGCACCGCCCGCTCGAACTGCATGTCCGACAACGGCTGATGATCATTAAGGATATTCACCTGATGATCGAAGTCGGCGTAGTGCTGGGTCGAGGCCCAGATCATGTACAACAGGCTGGAAGGCTCTACCGGCAGGATGCGTTTGTCTTCCACCCACTGGCGAATTTTCGCTTCCTTCATCTTGGCCCAGTCGTACAGGCTCGCGTCCAGTTTCTCACCGAGGGTCGGTGCGCCGTGGATGATTTCGTTGGCCCAGACTTTCGAACCGTACGGCCGGCTGCGGGAATGGTTCATCTTGGCGCGGATGTAGCTGCTGAGCACCACGCGCGGGTCGTCAAACATTTCGAAGCACAGGGCGTCCTGCTTCCAGACCTCCAGCAAACCCAGGAGCACCGCGCTGTACAGCTCGCTCTTGGTGCTGAAGTAGTAATGCAGGTTGGAGCGCGGCAGTTGCACTTCGGCGGCGATGTCGGCCATGGCGGTGCTGCCGAACCCTTTTTCGGCGAAGACCTTTTCGGCCGCCAACAGGATTTTTTCGACGTTACTGCGACGAATCTCGATCTTGTGATTGCCCATGAGGGCTCCCTGACAACAGCGTTGCTCAAGACTAGCATCCGCTCTACATCGCGGCGACAGGGGAAAACGAAACTTCGTACAGCGGTCCTGCGGCAGGTAAACTGGCTGCCACTTTGAACCTGCCTGCGAGGTCTCCACGATGCTGCTCAAGAACGCCCTGACCACCGCTGCCCTGCTCGGCTCGCTGTTCGCCGCCTCGTCGGTGTTTGCCCACTCCCACCTGAAAAGCCAGACCCCGGCGGCCAACAGCACGGTGAGCGCGCCTGCAGAACTGCGCCTGGTGTTTTCCGAAGGGGTTGAAGCATCGTTCACCAAAGTGACGATCAGCAAGGACGGTGCCGATGTGCCGGTGAAAAGCCTCGCCACCGAAGGCAGCGACAAGAAAACCCTGGTCGTCACCCCGGCAGCGCCGTTGGCCGCTGGCGATTACAAAGTCGAATGGCACGCCGTGTCGGTCGACACCCATAAAAGTGAAGGCGCCTACCGTTTCAAAGTGGGTCAGTAATTCATGGCCGATGCGCTGGTGCTGTGCCGTTTCCTGCATTTCACCATGGTGCTGATGCTATTCGGGGCCTGGGTGTTCAGGCCTTTGCTGTTGGGCCGTGAACCGGCGTTGCTGGATCCGGCCCTGGCGCGAACAACCCGCTGGCTCAGCGTGGTGGCGTTGCTCAGCGGCGTCGGCTGGTTGCTGCTGATCACCGCCAGCATGGCCGGCTCCTCGAGCGCGGCATTCGACCCGGCGACGCTGAGTCTGGTGCTGGGCACTACCTTTTTCGGTCAGGTGTGGCGCTGGCATCTGCTGCTCAATCTGTTGCTCATGGCGCTGCCGCTGACGCCCTGGCGTTCCAGCGTGCCCTTGCGCATCGGCCTTTCCAGCCTGCTGCTGGCAACCCTGGCCCCGGTCGGTCATGGCGCCATGCTCGATGGCCTGCAAGGCCAACTGTTGATCCTCAACCAAATTATTCACCTGACCTGCGTAGGCGCCTGGCTCGGTGGGTTGATGTTGCTGGTGATGATCCTGCGCCAACCGGACGCTCATCCCTTGAGCGCGATACTGCGACGCTTCAGCGGGATCGGTTATGCGTTGGTGGCGGGGTTGCTGACGACCGGCCTGATCAACGTGCGCGTACTGACCGGCGTGTTCTGGCCGACGCCGTTGCTGTCCGGATTTGCGCTGATTCTGTCGATCAAGGTGGTGCTGGTGCTCGCGATGCTGGGGTTGGCGCTGTTCAATCGGCTGCGAGTCAAGGATTGCCAGCAGTCTCCGGGCGTGTTGCGCACCAGCGTCGTGCTGGAATGGTTACTGGGGATCGGCGCAGTGGCGGCGGTTTCACTGCTCGGCACCCTGCCCCCGATAATCGCCAGCTGAACACATCGCTCCTACAGGGGGCGGTGTCAGTCAGGGGTGATCGGCGCTGCGGTATCAATACTCACCACCACCGACATCCCCGGTCGCAGCCGCTCACTTTGTTCCTGATCGGCATCGACAGTGATCCGCACCGGCACCCGCTGGGCGATCTTGACGAAGTTGCCAGTGGCATTGTCAGCCTGCAACAGACTGAACTCGGAGCCTGTGGCTGGTGAAATCCGTTGCACCCGCCCGTGGAATTTCTGGTGGTTCAGCGCATCGACGGTGAAGCTCACCGGCTGGCCGACCCGCACGTTGTCCATCTGGGTTTCCTTCATGTTGGCGATCACCCACAACTGGTTCGGCACCAGCGCCATTAGTTGCGCCCCGGAGTTGACGTAGGCGCCCAGGCGTACGCCGATCTGCCCGAGCTGACCGTCGCGCGGCGCCATCACGCGAGTGTTCGACAGGTCGATCCGCGCCAGTTGCACCGCCGCTTCAGCACTGGCCACCGCCGCTTCCAGCGAGCCGCGATTGACGATCACCGTTTGCAGATCCTGCCGGGCGATGTCCAGGTTGGCCTGGGCTTGCGCCACGGCGGCAACGGTCTGGGCGTTGGCGGCCAGGGTCACGTCCAGCTCGCGTTTCGACACCGAGCCATCACCGACCAGCTCTTTGTTACGGCGCAAATCCGCTTCACTTTTGCGCAACTGCGCCTGGGCGTCGGCGACCGCGGCCTGACGCAACTTGATGGTCGCTTCGGCGCTGTTGCGTTGCTGCACCACGTTGGCCAGCGCGGCTTTCTCCACCGCCAGTTGCGCCAGGGACTGATCGAGACGCTGCTTGTAGATGCGGTCGTCGAGGCGCACCAGCAAATCCCCGGCCTTCACAAACTGAAAATCCTGCACCGGCACTTCGTACACGTAACCGCTGAGCTGCGGGCCGATGATCGTCACCTGGCCCCGCACCAGGGCGTTTTCCGTGGTCTCGACCGCGCTGCTGAACGGTGGCAGTTGCCAGGCGTACAACACGATCAGCACACCGACGATGGCAATCGCCGCAAAGCCCAGGGACGAGATGATCCGCACCCCCAGCGAGCGCGGTTCAGTGCCCGGCGAGGATGGCGGCGTCACGCCTTCGGGGGTGGCGGCAATGGTGTTGGTGGTCGTGGTGGTCGGTTCGGTCATGGAGAAGTGGCACCGCTGGGTTGTTTGGTTGGAGTAGCAGGCGCCGGGGTGACGGCCTGGGTAGTGCTCATCAGCCACAGGGCGCGAATGGAAATCCAGATCATGGTCAGCACCGCGATCACGGCAATCAGCATGAACACATCGTTGTAGGCCAGAACATTGGCCTCGCGGGTGGCCGCGGCGGCCAGGCTGCGAATGCCCTGCAGGTTGCGCAGGCTCGGGTCGGCGATCATTGAGCTGACCGCGTTGCCACCGCTCTGGACCCGCGCCGCCACACGCGGGTCGAGCAAGGTCAGCTGCTCGACGATGTGGCTGGAGTGGAACTTCTCGCGCGCGATCTGGAACGTTCCCAGCAGCGCCGCGCCGATCAGGCCCCCGAGGTTCTGGCAGATACCGAACAGCACCGAGAAACTCACCAGGTTGCGCGGGCTGGACAGCACGTTGCGCATGCCGTAGACCATGGTCGGCCCGAGGAAAAACGTCCCACCAAAAGCCAGCAGAAACTGACTGAAATACAGGTTTTCCGGGCGGGTCAGGTTGTTCGAATAACTGTCCATCACCGAACCGACCGCCATCAGCGCCAAGGAGATGTTCAGCGGCATGATCAGGTGCTTGGGGTCGATGGTCAGGGCGCTGGTGGCAAGGCCGGCGATACTGCCGATCAACATCACCACATACAGGCTGTGCAGCTGCTGACTGCTCATGTTCAGCGCCTGCATGAACCCCACTGCGCCGGTGGACTGCTCCGACGTCACCATGCGAATCAGGATCACCGCCAGGGCCAGGCGAATCATCGCCCCGCTGCCGAGCCAGCGGGTCATCAGCATCGGGTTGCTGCGGTTATGCTCGATGGCCAGGCCCGTGAGGATCAACACGATCGAAGCCGCCGAGGCCACTCCGATCCACTGCGCCTCGAGCCACCAGTCGATCCGCCCCAAAGACAACACCGCGCAGAGCAAGGCCACGCCGCTGGCGAGGATGGCGAAAGTCAGGAAGTCGAGTTTTTCGAAGGTCTTGAAGCGGTCACCCGGCGGCAGTTTCAGCAGAAACACACAGCCCAGGGACAACAGCGCCATGCCCAGTTCGAACAGGTACAGCCCGCGCCATTCGGCGATCTGCAGCAGGTCTTCGGAAAACAACCGCGCCATGGGCAAAGCCAATTGCGAGGTACCGAGGCCCAATACCAGCGCCTTCATCCGCCATTTCGCCGGGAAAGCCTGGATCATGTAATACAGGCCCAACGAACTCAGCGCCGCGCCGACCATGCCGTGGGCCGCGCGCACGGCAATCGCCGAACTCAAGTCGTTGACGAACAGATGGCCGAAAGTCACCAGCGCATAGAGCATCAGGAACACTTCGGTGAACGCCCGCAGGCCGAACTGCTGACGAAACTTCACCAGCAGCAGGTTCATCGACACGTTGGTCATCACGTAGGCCGCCGGCAGCCAGGCCATCTCGGCCGTGGTCGCCCCCAGCGCGCCTTGCAGGTAAGGCAGGTTGGCAACCACCAGCGAGTTGCCGAGACCGCCGGTCAAGGCCACCAACACCCCCACCAGCGCGTAGGCCAGCCGCCTGGGGTTGGAGTGCAACGGCGTCGAGGGCGAACCGGGCAGGCTGGGCCGCTCGTGGGGCTGCCAGTCGCGCGGGGTGTAGTGATCCATTCGATGGCCTTGGTTCGGGAATATCGTCAGTTTGCCACAGCTGAAACACAAATCCCTTGTGGCGAGGAAGCAAGCCCAAAACCGGCAGGTTAAGCCGTAATGCAATTTGTAGCAGCTGGCGAAGCCTGCGTTCGGCTGCGCAGCAGTCGTAAAATCCGGACATTGCGGTGCGTCAGGCAGACCGCGTCAGCCGGGTTCACGACTGCTTCGCAGCCGAACGCAGCCTCGCAAGCTCGGCAGCTGCTACAAAGGCTGCGATCTTTGCAACCATCACTACGCCAACAACTGACTCAACACCGCACGCAACTTGCCAGGCTTTACCGGTTTGTTCAGCAATGGCGCGTCGAGTCGCTGCAACGAGCGACGACACTGGTCGGTGCGGTCGGCGGTGATGATCACCGCCGGTATCGCCCGGCTGAAATGCTCGCGTAAATGCCGGACCACTTCACAGCCCACCACCCCGTGATCGAGGTGATAGTCCGCCAGAATCAGTTCCGGCGCCTGTCCCTGCAAGGCCGCCAGCGCGGTAGCCTCGTCGGTGGCGATCACCACCTCGCAGCCCCACTGCCCGAGCAGCGCGCTCATGCTTTCAAGAATGCTGACTTCGTTGTCCAGCACCAGCAGACGCCGGCCCGGCAACGGGTTGCCGGTACTCGGCTGCGGCGCGGCCTGGCTGATCGGCAGTGGAATTTCATGGGAAATCGGCACCTCGATGCTGAACATCGAACCGTGTCCCGGCCGGGAATGCACCTCAATTTTGTAATCGAGGATCTTGGCGATGCGTTCGACAATCGCCAGTCCCAGGCCCACACCCTTGCGGTCGGCGGCGCGGCCAACGTCCAGTTGGTTGAATTCGAGGAAGATCGAATCGAGACGATCCGCCGGGATCCCGCGCCCGGTGTCCCAGACTTCGATTCGCAGCGCGTCGCCCCGGCACCGGGCACCCAGCAGGATGCTGCCGTCGTCGGTGTAGCGGCAGGCATTGCTGAGAAAGTTGCGCAGAATCCGCGTCATCAGGCGCAAGTCGGTATGAATGGCGTAATCGCCCATGTGCACCCGCAGGTTCAATCCGGCCGCCGCGGCCACCGACTGAAACTCCGAAACCAGTGGCGTGAACAATTCGTCGAGGCGGTACAGGGCGATGTCCGGTTTCACTGCGGCCTGATCGAGGCGGGAAATATCCAGCAGATCGGTGAGTAAATCTTCGGCCCCTTCCAGCGCCTGATGCGTGCGCTCCACCAGCACCTGTTCGACGTCGGGCAAGCGGCGTTCGCGCAAGGTCGAGATCAGCAAACGGGCGGCGTTGAGCGGTTGCAGCAGGTCGTGGCTGGCGGCGGCGAGGTATTTGTCCTTGCTGCGATTGGCCGCCTCGGCGGCATCACGGGCGTCGCGCAAGGCTTCGGCGGCTTCCAGCAGCTCGTTGGTACGCGCGGTGACCCGCTGCTCCAGTTGGTCATTGAGCTGTTGCAAACGCTCCTGGGCCTGTTTTCGTTCGGTGATGTCGGCGACAAAACCCTCCACCAAGCCTTCTTGATCCGGCTTGAGCAGCAGGTTCATCAACACGTCAAGGACAGTGCCGTCCTTGCGCCGCAGTTGGGTTTCATAGCCCAGCAGGCTGCGCTCGCGCTGGAGGATTTCGCCGATGCTTTCCAGCTCTTGCGCGCCGCCGACGAACAGCGTGCCCGCCAGGTCCGTCAGGGAAAACAGCACCTCCTGCGGGTCCTGATAGCCAAGCATCCGCGCCAGCGCCGGGTTGGCGGCGCGCATGCCTTCCTGCAGGCTGGCCTGGAAGATCCCGTGCACCGCGTTTTCGAACAGCCATTTGTAGCGGTTGCGCTCGGCTTCCAGTTCATCCAGGCGCGCGGCCAGTTCCGGGTAATGACTCTTGCGCGCCGAGTGATTGCCCAGGCCGAGCAACCCGGTCAGCGCCCGTTGCTGTTCGTCAGAGGGCTTCGCCATAGACGACCTCGACGTCGCGCTGACTGGATTCGCGCGGGTTGGTAAGGATGCACGGGTCATCCATGGCGTGTTGCGACAGGAACGGAATGTCCGCCGTACTCACCCCGTGCAGGCCCAGGGTTTCGTGAAAGCCGATGGAGTGTTTGAGGGCGATCAGGTGGTCGACCAGACGCCCGCAGATCTGCCGGTGGTTCAGGCCACGGCAATCGATGCCGAAGGTCTCGGCGATCACCTTGAAGCGCTCCGGTGCCGAGCTGTAGTTGAACGCCACCACGTGCTCCACCAACACCGCGTTGCACAAGCCGTGAGGCAGATCGAGGAACCCCCCGAGGCTGTGGGACATGGCATGCACCGCGCCGAGGATCGCGTTGGAGAACGCCAGCCCGGCCTGCATGCTGCCGAGCATGATTTTTTCCCGCAGGGCGATGTCGTTCGGGTTGGCAATCATCTGCACCAGATTGCCGTTGATCAGCCGCATCGCCTCCAGCGCGTGGGGGTCGGTGAGCGGCCCGTGGCCGGTGGAAACGAAGGCTTCAATGGCGTGGACCAACGCGTCGATACCGGTACAGGCCGACAGGAACGGGTCCATGCTCAGGGTGGTTTCCGGATCGATCAGCGACACGTCCGGCACCGCAGCCTTGCTGACGATGGAGAATTTCATGCGTTCCTGCTGATTGGAGATGATCACGAACTGCGACACGTCGGCCGACGTGCCGGCGGTGGTCGGGATCAGGATCAGCGGCGGGCTGGGCATGCGCAGGGTGTCCACGCCCTCGAATTCAAGAATGTTGCGCCCATGGGCGACGACGATGCCGATACCCTTGCCGCAATCCATCGGGCTGCCGCCGCCGACCGCGACGATCACATCGCAGTGATTCTCCCGGTACAACTCGGCACCGAGCATCACTTCTTCGATCCGCGGGTTGGGCGAAACGTCGCTGTACACAAAGTAATCGATGCCCTGGGCTTGCAGGCTGGCCTCGACATCGGCGACCCAACCGGCAGCAATCACCCCGGGGTCGCTGACCACCAGCACCTTGCGGGCGCCGAAGGTCTTGGCGTAGTTGCCGACGTTGTGCCGACAGCCGGCGCCGAAGATGATTTCAGGTGAAACGAATTTACGCAGTTGACTGAGATTCTGGCTCATTGGAAAGCCTGTTTTTATTGTTTTGGAAGGTAAAGCCAACACTAAAGCATCCGGCTGCGAATGCAATCAGACCAATGGGTAGCAACTGCCCGGGGTGGGGGCTTCGCGTTTTAATTTTATCCGCGAAAGATCAGCCGCGAAGCCTTTTCATTGCGCAAGGTCAGGTGTTCCATGCCCTGCCCCGGCGCCTCGGCTTCGTCCCGGGCCTTGAGAATAACGTTGTGCTGCGGTGACTTGCTGCACACCGGGTCGGCGTTGCTGGCGTCGCCGGTGAGCATGAACGCCTGGCAGCGGCAGCCGCCGAGGTCCTTATGTTTTTCATCGCAGGAACGGCACGGCTCTTTCATCCACTCATCGCCGCGAAAACGATTGAAGCCGAAGGAGTCGTTCCAGATGTGTTCGACGCTGTGCTCGCGCACGTTGGGAAACTGCACCGGCAACTGGCGAGCGCTGTGGCAAGGCAACGCCGTGCCGTCCGGAGTGATATCGAGAAACAGGTTGGCCCAGCCATTCATGCAGGTCTTGGGGCGCTCTTCGTAGTAGTCCGGGGTGACGAAAATCAGCTTGCACGGGTGGCCCTCGGCTTCAAGCCGCTGGCGGTATTCATTGGTGATCCGCTCGGCGCGCTGCAACTGTTCGCGGGTCGGCAACAGGCCGACGCGGTTGAGTTCGGCCCAGCCATAGAACTGGCAGGTCGCCAACTCGACGAAGTCCGCCTCCAGCTCCAGGCACAGTTCGATGATCTGTGCGATCTGGTCGATGTTGTGCCGATGGGTGACGAAGTTCAGCACCATCGGGTAGCCCTGGGCTTTCACCGCCCGGGCCATGGCCAGTTTCTGGGCGAAGGCCTTGCGCGAGCCGGCGAGCATATTGTTGACCGCTTCGTCGGCAGCCTGAAAGCTGATCTGGATGTGGTCCAGCCCGGCGACCTTGAAATCGCGGACCTTCTGTTCGGTCAGGCCGATACCCGAGGTGATCAGGTTAGTGTAGTAACCCATGTCCCGCGCCGCCTTGATCAGCTCGGCCAGGTCCTGGCGCACCAACGGCTCGCCTCCGGAAAAGCCCAGTTGCGCAGCGCCCATCTCCCTGGCCTCGCGAAACACCCGAATCCACTCTTCTGTACTCAACTCCTCACCCTGTTGGGCGAAATCCAATGGGTTGGAGCAATACGGGCATTGCAGCGGGCAGCGATAGGTCAACTCCGCCAACAACCACAGCGGTGGGCCGGGTTGCTGTTCGACCGCGTTCACAGGGCAATCCCCCGGTGCCAGACCCGCTCGGTGGTGACGGTGTGATACGGCGGGCGGTCCAGCTCATAGGCCATGCTCATCGCGTCGAGCATGCTCCACAGCACATCGAGTTTGAACTGCAGAATCTCCAGCATGCGCTGCTGGCCCTCGACAGTGACGTAATGCCCCAGGGTGATGCGCAAACCATGCTCGACATCGCGCCGGGCCTGGCTCAGACGCGTACGAAAATAGTCGTAGCCGGCCGGGTCGATCCATGGGTAATGGGTGGGCCAGGCGTCGAGCCGGGACTGGTGGATCTGCGGCGCGAACAGTTCGGTCAGCGAACTGCTGGCCGCTTCCTGCCAACAGGCGCGGCGGGCGAAATTGACGTAGGCGTCCACGGCAAAACGCACACCGGGCAGCACCAGTTCTTGAGACAGAATGTGCTCACGATCCAGGCCCACCGCTTCGCCCAGACGCAACCAGGCTTCGATGCCGCCTTCGCTGCCGGGGACGCCGTCATGGTCGAGAATCCGTTGCAGCCATTCCCGGCGCACGTCGCGGTCCGGGCAGTTGGCGAGGATTGCCGCGTCCTTCAGGGGAATGTTCACCTGATAGTAGAAGCGATTGGCGACCCACCCCTGGATCTGCTCGCGGGTGGCGCGCCCGGCGTACATGGCTTGGTGGAATGGGTGATGGATGTGGTAGCAGGCGCCTTTGGCACGCAGGGCCGCTTCGAATTCGGCGGGGGTCATGGGGGTGTCAGTCATTACGGTTCTCCGGATTTCGCGGTGTTTGGCCTGGCCCCTTCGCTACAGCACAATGTCCATGCCGTCATAAGCCACCTCAATCCCCCGCCGATCCAGCAACGCCCGCTCGGCCGAGTCTTCATCGAGGATCGGGTTGGTGTTGTTGATGTGGATCAGCACCTTGCGCTGGCGATTGAAGCCCTCCAGCACTTCGAGCATCCCGCCGGGGCCGCTTTGCGGCAGGTGGCCCATTTCGCGGCCCAGGCTCTGGCCGACTTCGCACACGCGCATTTCATCGTCGCGCCACAGCGTGCCGTCCAGCAGCAGACAATCGGCACGCTGCATCCAGCTCAAGACCTCGGCGTCGACCTGCCCCAGACCCGGCGCATAGAACACCGATGCACCGCTGCGCAGGTCTTCGATGAACAGGCCGATGGTGTCCCCCGGCTGCGGGTTGCCACGATTGGGGGAATACGGCGGCGCGTTGCTGACCAACGGAATCGCGCGAAATTGCAGGTATGGGCAGGCAGCGATGTTGAACGGCTCACGGTCCAGTTCGATGGGTTGCCACTGCAAACCACCGTTCCAGTGTTTGAGCATGCTGAACAACGGGAAGCCGCTGCTCAGGTCTGCATGCACCCGTTCGGTGCACCAGACCGAATGCGGACAGCCTTCGCGCAGGCTCAACAGGCCGGTGCAATGGTCGATCTGACTGTCCAGCAGGACCACGCCGGCAATCGCCGTGTCACGCACTCGGCGGGCCGGTTGCAGCGTAGGGAAGCTTTCGAGTTGGGCGCGGATGTCTGGTGAAGCATTGCAGAGTATCCATTCCACTCCGTCGTCGCTCAGGGCAATGGACGACTGCGTGCGGCGTTGTGCGCGCAGGGTGCCGTGGCGCATCGCCGCGCATTGGCGACAGTTGCAGTTCCATTGCGGAAAACCACCGCCAGCGGCGGAACCGAGAACGCGGATGTGCATGGCAGGCTCCAGAAAGCAGGCCCGGCCAACGCGACGGCTGACCGGGCGATCAATCAACGGTTGGCGAAATACATCGTCACTTCGAAGCCAATGCGCAGATCGGTAAACGCGGGTTTATGCCACATGGGTCAATCCTCTTCTTGTGCCGGACGATTCCGGTAAAGCCATTAATGCACGGGGCGCCGAGTGCCCGAATGCTACTTTCGAAGGAGGTGGCGGCGTGCGTTGGTAGGGGGTGTTGCAAGGCCTTCAACCACACACAAAACCAATGTGGGAGCGGGCCCTTGTGGCGAGGGGGCTTGTCAGAACGCCGCATCGCCCCGTTGGGTCGCGAAGCGGCCCCAAAACCAGAAGTTCCGGGGACTGCTCCGCAGTCCAACGGGGGCAAGCCCCCTCGCCACACAAGACTGCTCCCACAGGGTTTGTGGTGTGTTTGTGAGTTAGAAGAACCCCAGCGGATTGATGTCGTAGCTCACCAGCAGGTTTTTGGTCTGTTGGTAATGGTCGAGCATCATCTTGTGGTTCTCACGGCCGACACCGGATTTCTTGTAACCACCGAACGCAGCGTGGGCCGGGTACAGGTGGTAGCAGTTGGTCCAGACGCGCCCGGCCTTGATCGCCCGGCCCATGCGATAGGCACGGTTGATGTCGCGGGTCCACAGGCCGGCGCCGAGGCCGAATTCGCTGTCATTGGCAATCGCCAGGGCTTCGGCTTCGTCCTTGAAGGTGGTGATACCCACCACCGGGCCGAAGATTTCTTCCTGGAACACGCGCATTTTGTTGTGGCCCTTGAGCAGGGTCGGCTGGATGTAATAGCCGCTGGACAAGTCGCCCTCCAGACGCTCGGCCGCGCCGCCGGTGAGCAACTCGGCGCCCTCCTCCCGGGCGATGTTCAGGTACGAGAGGATCTTGTCGTATTGCTGCTCGGACGCCTGGGCGCCGACCATGGTCTCGGTGTCCAGCGGGTTGCCGCGCTTGATCTTGGCGATCTTCTTCATCACCTCGGCCATGAACGGCTCATAGATCGATTCCTGCACCAGTGCCCGGGACGGGCAGGTGCAGACTTCGCCCTGGTTGAAGAACGCCAGCACCAGGCCTTCGGCGGCTTTTTCGATGAACTGCGGTTCGGCGTTCATGATGTCTTCGAAGAAAATATTCGGCGACTTGCCGCCCAGTTCAACGGTGCTGGGAATGATGTTCTCAGCCGCACAATGCAGGATGTGCGCGCCCACCGGGGTGGAACCGGTAAAGGCGATCTTGGCGATACGCTTGCTGGTGGCCAGCGCCTCACCGGCTTCGCGACCGAAGCCCTGGACGATGTTCAGCACGCCGGCCGGCAGCAAATCGGCGATCAGCTCGGCGAACACCATGATCGACAGGGGCGTTTGTTCCGCCGGTTTGAGCACGATGCAGTTGCCGGCCGCCAGGGCCGGGGCGAGTTTCCACGCGGCCATCAGCAGCGGGAAGTTCCACGGGATGATCTGCCCGACCACGCCCAGCGGTTCGTGGAAATGATAGGCGGTGGTCAGTTCGTTGATTTCGGCGGCGCCGCCTTCCTGGGCGCGGATGCACCCGGCGAAATAACGGAAGTGGTCGGCGGCCAGCGGCACGTCGGCGTTGAGCGTTTCGCGCACGGCCTTGCCGTTGTCCCAGGTTTCGGTGACAGCGAGGACTTCCAGGTTCTGTTCGATGCGGTCGGCAATTTTCAGCAGCACCAGCGAGCGGTCCTGCGCCGAGGTTTTACCCCAGGCATCGGCGGCGGCATGGGCGGCGTCGAGGGCCTTTTCGATGTCGGCGGCGCTGGAGCGCGGGAACTCGGCGATCACTTCACCGGTGACCGGTGAGGTGTTGGTGAAGTACTCGCCATTGACCGGGGCGACGAATTCGCCGCCGATGAAATTGCCGTAGCGCAGTTTGAAGGAAACGACGGCGCCGGGTGTTCCGGGTTGTGCGTAGATCATGATGGGCCTCTGTCTGGGTCGATGCTATTGGGTAGTAGGTGATCGTTCCCACGCTCTGCGTGGGAACGATCAGTGCAGCGATTAGTGCTTGGCAACAAGGTCTTTGGGCAGCTTGAAGGTCCAGAGCATGCCGCCCTGGTTGAAATCCTTGACGCGCTTGGCCACTTCGCCGCCCCACAGCGGTACCGCGCCGCCCCAGCCGGAGAGCACCGAAACGTATTGTTCGCCGTCCATTTCCCAGGTGATGGGCGAGCCGAGCACGCCGGAGCCGGTCTGGAATTCCCAGACTTTCTCGCCGGTCTTGGCGTTGAACGCTTGCAGGAAACCTTCCGGCGTACCGGTGAACACCAGGTTGCCCTTGGTGGTCAGCACCCCGCCCCACAGTGGCGCGAAGTTCTTGTGGCGCCAGACTTCCTTGCCGGTTTTCGGGTCGATGGCGCGCAGCACGCCGATGTAGTCTTCGTTCAATGGTTTGATGGTGAAACCGGCACCGAGGAACGCCGCGCCTTTCTTGTAGGCGATGCCTTCGTTCCAGATGTCCATGCCCCACTCGTTGGACGGTACATAGAACAGGCCGGTGTCGCGGTTGTAGGCCATCGGCATCCAGTTTTTCGCGCCGAGGAACGCCGGCGCTACAAACACCGAACTGCCTTTGGCCTCGGAACCCGGCGCACCCGGGCGGCTGGCCTCGTTGTAGATCGGCCGGCCGTTTTTATCCAGGCCGCTGGCCCAGGTGATCTTGTCCACGAACGGGAAGCCACGGATGAATTTGCCGTTGGTGCGATCGAGCACGTAGAAGAAACCGTTACGGTCCGCCGTGGCCGCAGCTTTGATTTCCTTGCCGCCTTCGTTGTAGTTGAACGACACCAGTTCGTTCACGCCGTCATAGTCCCAACCATCGTGCGGGGTGCTCTGGAAATGCCATTTGATCGTGCCGTCGTCCGGGTTCAGCGCCAGGCGCGAGGACGAGTAAAGGTTGTCGCCCGGACGCAGGTGCGAGTTCCACGGTGCCGGGTTGCCGGTGCCGAACAGCAGCAGATTGGTTTCCGGGTCGTAGTAGCCGCCCAGCCACGGTGCCGCGCCGCCGGTTTTCCACAGATCGCCCGGCCAGGTCTTGCCTGCTTCGCCGCCGGAGATGCCGTTCTCTACCGCTTTGCCGTCCTTGTAGACGTAACCCATGTGGCCTTCGACCGTTGGCCGGGTCCACAGCAGATCGCCGTTTTTCGGGTCGTAGGCTTCGATCTTGCCCACCACCCCGAACTCGCCACCCGCCACGCCAGTGATCAGTTTGCCGTTGATCACCAGTGGCGCGGCGCTGATGGAATAGCCTTCCTTGTGGTCGGCGACTTTCTTGCTCCACACCACTTTGCCGGTGTCTTTATTCAGGGCCACGAGCTTGGCGTCGAGGGTGCCGAAGATCACCAGGTCGCCATACAGCGCAACCCCGCGGTTGATCACGTCGCAGCACGGGCGGATGTCATCGGGCAGGCGCGCGTCGTATTGCCAGAGCTTGCGGCCGGTGCGCGCATCCACGGCGAACACCCGTGAGTAGGAGCCGGTCATGTACATCACGCCGTCCTTGATCATCGGCTGCGCCTGTTGACCGCGCTGCTTTTCACCGCCGAAGGAAAAGGCCCAGACCGGGCGCAGGTCCTTCACGTTGTCGACATTGAGGGTGTCCAGCGGGCTGTAGCGCTGACCCTGGACGCCCAGGCCATTGGTGACGACCTGTTCCGGATTCTTCGGATCCTGGAGGATGTCTTGATCGGAGACTGCGGCCATTGCCTGGCCGGACAACAGCATGGCACTGAGCAGCACGCTCAAGACGAAGGGTTGGCGACGTGCGGGTTGGGTCATGACGGCTACCTCTGCGGTTTTTGTTATACCCGGGAAATTTTCCCGGTCTGGTGCAGATTCTTGGGCGCCGCCGCCGTTGCAACAATTGCCCGCAATGCGGAGATTTCTAGTTCCTTGGTAGCGGGTCGGATGATGCCAATCAACGAAGGCTCACCACTTGTAGCAGCTGGCGGAGCCTGCGTTCGGCTGTAGCAGCTGCCGAGCCCGCGAGGCTGCGTTCGGCTGCGCAGCAGTCGTAAAACCAGAGCTTGCAGTACATCAGGCAGAACGTGTCGGCCGGATTCACGACTGCTGCGCAGCCGAACGCAGGCTTCGCCAGCTGCTACAAAGGATGCGTCGCATCTGAAATGGATTACTGATCCTTGGCGGAATCGACTCGGCTCATCTGTGCACGCTCATAGTGCGGGTACAAATGGCTGACACTGCGGATCAGTTCATAGCGGCTCAGGCTGATACCGGCGAACCGCTCGGGAATGGGGCTGCGGATCATCTCGGCCATGTCGCTGCCGTTCGCCGCGCCGTCGCGCATGAGTTGATCGAGCCAGGAGAGATAGTCGCGCATTTGCTCGAACGGTTTGCTGTCCGTTGCCACGGGGCCATGACCGGGGACGATCAGCGTCCACGGCAGGCCCTGAAGCGTGGCGATATCCGCCAGCCACACCGACAACCCCGGGCTGTTCGGCGTGGTCAGGGCCCGTTGATAAAACACCAGATCCCCGGCAAACAGCACGCCGGTTTTCTGGTCGAGAATAGCCAGATCCGCGCCGGTGTGCCCACCCAGACTCAGCAGCCGCAAATCGTGGTCCCCAAAACTTTGCACGCCAGACGTCAGCGTCTGTGTCGGCAACACCACTTCGGTGCCGCGCATCCAGTCACCCACCAGTCGATACATGTTCTCGGCCATCGCATCACCCTGTTGATGCAACAGCTCGGTGGTGCCGGCCAGTGCACCGATCGGCACATCTGTGAAAGCCTGATTGCCCAGCACATGGTCGGGATGATGATGAGTCAGCAACACCTGGATCACCGGTTTATCGGTGGTTGCGGCAATCGCTTTGCGCAGGGCTTCGCCGTAGCGCTTCGATGGCCCGGTGTCGATCACCACCACCCCTTGCCCGGTGACGATGAACGCGGTGTTGACGATGTTGCCGCCGTTGTTCTTGGCGAAGTTGTCGGTGCTGCCCTCCAGCAGCCAGGTGTCTTCGGCAATCTGCCGGGGCTTGAGTGAGTAATCGGGATCGGCCAGGGTCGGCAGGCTCACACAGATGAACAACAGCAGCATCCAACGCATCACACGCTCCTTGGGTCAGGGTATCGCCGCATCGAATTGATTGCCGCTGTTGTCGCGCAGCAACAGGCGCGTCTGCCCTGCGCCTTCGATGTCGAAAGCCAGGTTGGGGTTTTCGCTGACCGCCGGAAACAGCTCCAGACGCGCCAGCACCCGGTCGTTTGGGTCCCGCAGTTCAGCCTGGTTGAGGAAGAATTCCGGGATGCCGCTGACCATGCCGTTGTCCATCGGATGCGCGACTTGCAAACGCACACGACTGAATTCACCACGGGGATAACGACCGCCGAGCACTTCGCCGATGTGTTCTTCCCAACCCGGCTGGGTGCGCACCACACTCGGCGCCGTGCAACCGCCGCCGGCCGCGTCGATCAGGGTCGAGCCGACATGCCACAGCCCATCACGGGTCAACACCGCCGCGCGCAACGGCGTGGCCTGTTCAACGCGGATGCGGATCGACAGCCAGGGCAGTACGTCGGCCACAGGCTCGAAATCGACGATTTTCGGCAGCGGATTGAGTTCGGCCCAGGCGAGGATTCGCACCACCTCGCCCTTGAACGCCCGTGCATCGATTTCCAGCGGCACTTGCCGGGCGTCTTCGGCGAACGGCGGTGCCAGCAGCTTGACCCGCTCGTCAAACACGAACGGCGCGTCGCCAAGCATCTGCTTGTGATAGAACGCCCACATCACCGACGGCACCGGATCGACCTCAACCGCCTGCGCGGCCAAGGGCAGCCAACAGGCCAACAGCCAACTCGCGTGCCAGTTCATTGTTGATACATCTCGGGCACGTCATAGCGCAGGCCGTAATGGGCATAAATGCTTTTGACCGTGCCCTCGCGAATCAACGCTTCCAGCGCCTCTTCCACGGCATAGGCCAGTTGCCGGTTGCTTTCATGCACCGCCATGCCGATCTCCCAGAGTTGCTTGCCCATGTTCGGGTAAGCGTTTTCCGCCAGCGCCACTTGCGGGTCGGCGGCCTGATGAACTTGCCAGTCGATCTCGCCACGCATGGCCATCACCGCGTCGACTTCACCCGCTTTCATCGCGGCAAACGCCTGGGGCACGCCGGGATAATGGTGGGTCTTGGCGGCAAGCATGCCGTTGAACACCG
The DNA here is from genome assembly GCF_000282195.1 of Pseudomonas sp. GM18. Taxonomy (GTDB): domain Bacteria; phylum Pseudomonadota; class Gammaproteobacteria; order Pseudomonadales; family Pseudomonadaceae; genus Aquipseudomonas. The sequence goes on along the minus strand of NZ_AKJT01000040.1, from coordinate 24,991 downwards.
AGGTCAGGTAAAACGACGGCACGCTGTCGACTTCGACGCCGATCGGGTGCTGCTGGAACACCGCGACGCTGGCCACCGAGTCCAGCCGGCGGCGGTCATATGCCACTTGCCATTGTTCGGTCTGGTACGGCCCGAACATCACCACATGGCCGTTTTCCAGTTCGCCCAGTTCATTGCGTTTCTGTGAGTAATCGCGATCGTAGGGCACGCGCATCATCAGGTCGGCCAGTTGCTGATTGTGCAACTGACTGGCCCGCCAGATGTAATCGCGCAAGTCGTCGTCGAGCTTCTCCCCGGCGGGTGCCCAGATCAGTTTCAGGCGTACCCCCATCGCCTTGGCCAAGACTTGGGCGAGTTCGACATCGACCCCGCGAGCCTGGCCGGCGTCTTCAAAACTGTAGGGCGCGAAATCCTTGTAGACCGCGACTTTCAGCTCGGCGGCGGCGATCATTTCGTCATAGGTTCGGACTTGTGCCTGCGCTGCCTGGCAGCACAGCCACACAGCGCTGATCAACACCGCGAGCAGGCGCATGGGTCACTCCTCGACGTGCACGCTGTCCAGGTAGGTGCGCACCGCCCACAAGGCTTCCTGGCTCAAGTAGTCGGCCATCTTCGGCATGTACACCCGGCCATCACGCACGGCACCGTTGCGCACCCGCTCGACGAACCACTCATCACCGGCCTCGCCGACATCGAGCATGCGCAAGTCAGGGGCAATGCCGCCGGACTTGGCTTCCAGGCCATGACAGGCCGCGCAATTCTGGTTGTAGGCCGAAGAACCGATTTCCAACGCTTTATCGTGCTCCGGGGAGGAACGATACGGGTTCACCGCCGCCCAACCATCGGCATTGACCTGCACGCCGGCATCCTTGATCGGGGTCAGTCCCTTGGTTTCGACGGCCTGGGGTACCACGTTGCCGTGGGCCCAGACGGAACCTGCGCTGATGAAACCGGCCAGCAGTCCGGCGACGAGCAAGGCGTTGCGTTTTGTTGTCATTGTTATGCCCTCAAGATTGCACGCAAAACCTCTTCGCAGAGGCTATGGCAGCCATCTTAGGAACCCCGTCGCGCCGACCCTATGCTGCTTTGGTGGTCGCGGCCTACTTCCTTGGTAGTAGGGCTTGTGGTGAACCGCCCAGGTACGTTTCACACGCCGTTACTACCTTGGTATTGGCCCATCGATACTTTCTGCATATTTCCCCACCCGCCCAGGGTTCCTATGCTGGCGCTACCTGTGATGGAGTGCCTTATGCGCCAGCTCGCCCCTTATGCCTTGATCTACCTGCTGGCGATTGCCTGCGCCGCCGGGCTGGTGACCCAGAGTCAGGCGGCGGATGCACCGTTGCAGGTGCGGATCGGCTATCTGGGGTATCGCCCCGATCCCGGGCCGTTGCTGTCAAACGTCATTCCCGAGCCAGCCGATGCCGGCCTGCGTGGCGCGGAACTGGCGATCATCGACAGCAACAGTACCGGGCGTTTCCTCAATCACAGCTACAGCCTGGTCAGCGCCAGCGTCGACAATCCGGATGCGCTGCTCGAAGCGGCCAAAGCCCAACACGCACAAGGCCTGCGCCTGTTTGTGGTGAATGCGCCGGTGGAAACCCTGCGCCGACTCAGCGCCTTGCTCCCCGACAGCTTGCTGTTCAATGCCGGCAGCCCCGATGACAGCCTGCGCACTACCGATTGCCTGCCGAACGTGCTGCACAGCCTGCCAAGCCGGGCGATGCTGGCCGATGCACTCGCGCAATTTCTGGTGCTGCGCAAATGGCAACGGGCGCTGCTGATCGTCGGCCCGACCGCCGACGATCAAGCCTATGCCGCCGCCCTGCGCCGGGCGGCGAAACGCTTCGGCCTGCAACTGGTGGCCGAGAAAGCCTGGAGCTTCGATAACGATCAACGGCGCAGCGCCCAGGCCGACATGCCGCTGTTCACCCAGACCGCCGAGTACGACGTGGTGCTGGTCGCCGATGAACGCGGCGACTTCGGCGAGTACGTGCCCTACCAGACCTGGTATCCACGGCCGGTCGCCGGCACTCAGGGCCTGACCCCGGTAGGCTGGCACAAGACCGTGGAAACCTATGGCGCCGCGCAGTTGCAAAAACGCTTCGAAGCCCTGGCCGGGCGCTGGATGAACGATCGGGATTTCGCCGCGTGGATGGCGGTACGCAGCATCGCCAGCGCGGTGGGCAAGCTGCGCCAGGTCGATGCCATGGCGATTCGTACGCTTGAAATCAGCGAGCAATTACCGCTGGACGGCTTCAAGGGCCGCAAGCTCAGTTATCGGCCGTGGAACGGTCAGTTGCGCCAGCCGATCCCCATCGTGCAGCCCCGGGCGCTGGTCAGCACTTCGCCGCAAGACGGTTTCCTGCACCCCTTCAACGAAATGGACAGCCTGGGTTACGACAAAACCGAGGTCAGCTGCCGCTTTCCCTGACAGCCCTACCACCACAATAAGAAGGAATCTGCCATGCGCCGCACCCTACTTTCATGCGCTCTACTGCTCGCTGCCGGGCATGCGGCGGCCAGCACTGCCTGGGTCTCCAACGAAAAGGACAACAGCCTGAGCCTGATCGACATGCAGACCTTGCAAGTCACCGACACCCTGCCCGTCGGCCAGCGCCCGCGCGGCTTGTTGCTGTCCCACGACAACAAGCTGCTGTACATCTGCGCCAGCGATTCGGACCGGGTCCAGGTAATGGACGTCGCCACCCGCAAGATCGTCAAGGAGCTGCCCTCGGGCAAAGACCCCGAACAATTCGCCCTGCACCCCAACAATCGCTGGTTGTATGTCTCCAACGAAGACGATGCGCTGGTGACGGTGATCGACACCGAAACCTCCAAGGTGCTCGGGCAGATCAACGTCGGCGTCGAGCCCGAAGGCATGGCCGTCAGCCCCGACGGCAAGTGGGCAGTGAACACCAGTGAAACCACCAACATGCTGCACTGGATCGACACCGGTACCCAGACCCTGGCCGACAATACGCTGGTGGATCAGCGACCGCGTTTTGTCGAGTTCAATCCCGATGGCTCGCAGCTCTGGGCCTCGGCGGAAATCGGCGGCACGGTGACGATTCTCGACGTCGCCAGCCGCAAGGTCCTCAAGACCCTGAGCTTCCAGATCAAAGGCGTGCACCCGGACAAAGTCCAGCCTGTAGGCATCAAACTCAGCGCCGACGGCAAGTACGGCTTCGTCGCCCTCGGCCCGGCCAACCATGTGGCGGTGATCGATGCCAAGACCTTCGAGATTGTTGATTACCTGCTGGTGGGCCGGCGGGTCTGGCAGATGGCGTTCACCCCGGATCAAAAGCAATTGCTGGCCACCAACGGCGTCAGCGGCGACGTGTCGGTGATCGATGTCGACACGCTCAAGGTGAGCAAATCGGTGAAGGTCGGACGCTATCCGTGGGGCGTGGTGGTGACGCCATGAACGCCCTCGAGGTCAGCGACCTGAGTTTCGCCTACGGCCCACGCGAGGCCTTGCGCCAGGTGAGTTTCAGCCTGGCACCGGGGCGTTTTGCGGCGCTGCTTGGGCCGAATGGCGCGGGCAAATCAACCCTGATCGCCCTGCTCACCCGCCTCTATGATCTGCAACGCGGTGATATCCGGGTCGGCGGCTGCTCCTTGCGCGATGCGGCACGCCCGGCGCTCAAGCAATTGGGGGTGGTGTTTCAGCAAAGCACGCTGGATCTGGACCTCAGCGTCGAGCAGAACCTGCGTTATCACGCCGCGCTGCATGGTCTGTCCCGACGCCAGACCGGGCTGCGGGTCGACGCGGAGCTGGCGCGTCAGGCCCTGACCGAGCGCCGCCGCGAGCGGGTCCGCGAACTCAATGGCGGCCATCGCCGGCGGGTGGAAATCGCCCGCGCGTTGCTGCACGAACCACGCCTGTTGTTGCTTGACGAGGCCAGCGTCGGCCTCGACCCGGCCAGCCGCCTGGCGCTCAATCAGCACATCCGCAGCCTGTGCCGCGAGCAAACCATCAGCGTGCTCTGGACCACTCATTTGCTGGATGAAGTGCAACCCAGCGACGACTTGCTGATCCTGCATCAAGGGCGGTTGGTGGCCAGCGGACAGGCTGATGCGCTGAGCCTGGAACACGGCGGCGACCTCGGTTCGGCCTTCGCCCGCCTGACCACCTCGGTCTCTTCAGAGGCAGTCATCAGATGAACGCTTACTGGCAATGTTTCAGCGGCATCGTGCTGCGCGAATGGCTGCGCTTCGTGTTGCAGCGCACGCGGTTTCTCAGTGCGCTGGTGCGGCCGTTGCTGTGGCTGCTGGTGTTCGCCGCCGGGTTCCGCGCGGCACTCGGCATCGCCATCATCGAGCCCTACGACACCTATATTCCCTATGAGGTTTACATCATCCCGGGCCTGGCCTGCATGATCCTGCTGTTCAATGGCATGCAGGGTTCGCTGTCGATGGTTTACGACCGGGAGATGGGCAGCATGCGCGTGCTGCTGACCAGCCCCCTACCCCGGACCTTTCTGCTGTGCAGCAAATTGCTGGCGACGTCGCTGATTTCGCTGTTGCAGGTATACGCCTTCCTGGCGATTGCCTGGCTGTACGGCGTGCAACCGCCGGCCATGGGCCTGTTGCTGGCGTTGCCGGCGTTGCTGCTGGTGGCGTTGATGCTCAGTGCGCTGGGCCTGTTGCTGTCCAACGCCATCCGCCAGCTGGAGAACTTTGCCGGGGTGATGAATTTCGTGATTTTCCCGCTGTTTTTCCTGTCATCGGCGCTGTATCCACTGTGGAAAATGCGCGATTCCAGCGAATGGCTGTATTGGCTGTGCGCCTTGAACCCGTTCACCCATGCGGTGGAACTGGTGCGGTTCGCGCTGTACGAACGCTTCAACCCGTTGGCGCTGGCGGTGTGCGTGGGGCTGACGCTGGTGTTCGCCCTGCTCGCCGTCTTCACCTTCAACCCGCAACATGCGGCCTTGCGCAAAACCGGCTGACTACTCCGACCGGAACGATCAAATTACTACTTTGGTACTGGTTTACCTGTCTATCGTCGCATTCACAACGCACCGCTACTGGCATGTAATGGGTTCATAACTATAAGGACTGACCCCCATGCCGCGTGCCCGACGTGTTCTGTTGCGCCCTTCTCTCGCTGCGCTGTCGCTGAGCCTGTTGCTGGGCGCCGCACAGGCCGAAACACCGCTGTTCTCCCCCGACGGTTATCGCATCGGCCTGTACCGCAGCCCGACCCCGACTCAGCTCCAGGGCGCGAGCATCATCGACACGCCCGCCCTGCAAAACCTGCTCAAGCAGACGCCCCGGCCGGTGCTGATCGATGTCTACCGCCGGCAATGGCTACAGGGCCGTTTCATCGAAGACCAGCCCCACGAAAACCTGCCCGGCAGCCATTGGCTGGCCAATACCGGTGACGGCGAACTGACGCCCGACTGGCAAGACTATTTTGCGCGTAACCTGAACACATTGACCGCTGGCGATCACACGCAACCGTTGGTCTTTTACTGCCGCTCCGATTGCTGGCTGAGCTGGAACGCGGTAAAACGCGCGGCCACCATGGGCTATAAAACACTGTATTGGTACCGCGACGGACTGGATGCCTGGCAAGCGGCGAATCTGCCCGTGACGCAGGCCCGGCCCGAGCCTTTTCCCTGACTTGAGCGCTTGCGTGTTGTTGCCACACCCTGAAAAAAATAATGAGGTGAAAGGCCATGTACAAAATTTTGATTGCCGACGATCACCCGCTGTTTCGTGAAGCCATTCATAACGTCATCAGCGACGGTTTCCCCGGCAGCGAGGTCATGGAAACCGCCGACCTCGACAGCGCCCTGGCCCTGACCCAGGAGCACGATGACCTGGACTTGATCCTGCTCGACCTGAACATGCCCGGCATGCACGGCCTCAATGGCCTGATCAACCTGCGCAACGAGGCACCGACCATTCCGGTGGTGATCGTCTCGGCCGAACAAGACAAGCAGATCGTGCTGCAAGCCATCACCTATGGCGCGGTGGGGTTCATCACCAAGTCCTCGCCACGCATCCAGATGACCGAGGCCATCCAGCAGATTCTCAACGGCAATGTGTACCTGCCGCCGGACATCATCCGCACGCAAAAAAGCGGCGCCAGCCGGCGCATGAACGAGACCCCGAGCTTCCCGCCCGAACTGCTCCAGGCGCTGACCCGCAAGCAGTTGCTGGTGCTTGAGCGCATGACCAAGGGCGAATCGAACAAACAGATCGCCTACACCCTGGAAATCGCCGAAACCACGGTCAAGGCCCACGTCTCGGCGATCTTGCGCAAACTCAATGTGCACAACCGGGTACAGGCGATATTGAGTGCCGGGGATATTGATTTCGGGTCGTATTTGCGGCGTTGAGGTTTTCAGTCGATCGTTCCCACGCTCCGCGTGGGAATGCAGCCAGGGACGCTCCGCGCCCCAAAGAGCGGACGCAGAGCGTCCGGTGAGGCATTCCCACGCGGAGCGTGGGAACGATCACGTCAAGGCCGGCCGAGCAAATGACTCATCGCCGTCTTGAGCTTCATCGGCCGCACCGGTTTGTGCATCAGGGTGTGGCCCAGTTCACGGATCTGCTGTTTGAGTTCGTTGCTGTAGTTGGCGGTGATCATCATCGCCGGGATCGCCGAGGCGCGACGGGCGTTGATGCGGGCCACGGCGTCGACACCGTTCTGCTCGTCATCCAGGTGATAGTCGGCGATCAGCAGGTCGGCTTCGGCGTGATAATTATCCACTTGCCGCGCCAGGTCCTCCTCCGACAGCGCCGTGACCACCCGGCAGCCCCAACCTTCGAGCAAGGTGCGCATTCCGGCGCAAATCGCCGCGTCGTTGTCCAGCACCCACACCCGTGCACCGCGCAGGCGTTCGAGCATCGGTTCGCTCATCAGCAGGCTCGGCAGTGCCTTCGGCGCCGTGGCGCTCAATGGCACCTCGACGGAAAACATCGAACCCTTGCCCGGCCATGAACGCACGTGGATCCGGTGGCCGAGAATACGGGCGATTTTCTCGACGATCGCCAGGCCCAGCCCCAAGCCGCGATCCTGATCCGGGCGCTGCACGTCACCGCGCTTGAACTCCTGAAAAATCTCCTCCAGACGGTTTTCGGCAATGCCCATGCCGCTGTCCCAGACTTCAATCGTCAGCCGCTGGTGATGACGCCGGCAACCGAGCACCACCCGCCCGCTGTAGGTATAGCGAATGGCGTTGCTCAGCAGGTTGCGCAGGATCCGCGCGAGCAACTGAATGTCGCTGCGCACCAACGCCGAACACGGGATGAAATGCAGCTCGAGGCCTTCGCTGCGGGCCACCTGGGTGTATTCGGCGGCGAGGTTTTCCAGCAATTCGCTGAGGGCGAACGGCGCAATATCCGCCTTGATCACCCCGGCATCGAGTTTGGAAATGTCCACCAGCGTGCCCAGCAGGTTTTCCACGTCTTCCAGGGAATTGCTGACATTGCGCACCAGATTTTCGTTGGCCACCGGTTCCCGGCGCTCCAGCAACGCGCTGGTAAACAGCCGCGCGGCGTTGAGCGGTTGCAGCAGGTCGTGGCTGACGGCGGCGAGAAATTTGGTCTTCGACAGGTTGGCCTGCTCGGCCTCCAGCTTGGCCTCGCGCAAGCGTGATTCCACGCGGCGACGCTCGTCGATTTCGCGCAGCAATTGGTCATTGAGGGTGGTCAGTTCGGTGGTGCGTTCGCGTACCCGCAACTCAAGGTTCTGATAGGCCTGATGCAGCGCCTCGGCGGTACGGCGGCGCTCGGTGATGTCGCGGATCAGTACGAAAATCCCCACCACTTCCCCGCTGGCCAGGCGATTGGGCACGTAGGAACGCAGCATGTAGCGCTCCTGATTGTTGATGTTGGTTTCGGCAAACTCGAACGTCACACTCTCACCGGCCAAGGCCCGCGCCACGTAGGCTTCCAGGCGCTGATAGTGCTGCTCGCTGTGCGCTTCGCGCAGGCTCTGCCCGAGCATCACGCCCCGAGGCCAGCAGTACCATTCTTCATAGACTTTGTTGGTGAACTCATACACCAGATCGGCATTCAGGTAGGCAATCAGCGCCGGCACATGGTCAGTGATCAAACGAATCCAGCGTTCGCTTTCGCTCAGGGCTTCGGCGTGTCGGTAGCGTTCGGTGATGTCGGTGAAGGTGTTGACGAAGCCGCCGGTGGGCAACGGATGCGTGCGGATTTCCAGCACCCGGCCATCGCAGAGGCGCTGCTCGCATTCCTGCACCTGCCGCCCGTTGGCATCGCGACTGGCCGGGGTCAGCAGGTTCAGCTCGCTGTCGGCGATCACTTCGGCGAACGGTCGATGAGCCGCTACCGGGGCCAGGCCGCTGAGTTCCAGGAAGCGTCGGTTCCACAGTTCCAGAATGCCCTCGGCGTTGACCATCGCCACCCCTTGGGACAGGTTGTCGACCGCCCGTTGCAACAGATGCGATTTTTGCGCTACGGCCTGCTCTCGGCGCAGGGTTTCGCTGAGTTTGACGTCGGTAATGTCGGTGAACAGGATCACCCGTCCGCCTTCCTGGGTCGGCCGTTCGCTGACTTGCAACCAGCGGCCATTGTGCAGGCGGTAGAGCAGGCTTTCGTCGACATGTCCCCGGGGTTCTTCGCAGAACATCCCGGTCGCTGTCATCAACCGTTTGACCTCGCGCAGGCGCATGCCGGCGTTGATCCGCACCCGGCTGTTGCCCCAAAACGCCTTGAAGCGGCTGTTGAACAGCACGAGCCGCTGCTCGGCGTCGAACAGCACAAAGGCGTCGGAAATGCTCTCGATGGCGTCGATCAAGTGTTGATGGGCGGTTTCGGCCCGCAGCCGTGCGTCGCTGAGCAAATGATTGCCGGCCTTGAGTTCGGCCATGGCCTGGTTCAGGGCGTCGGTACGCTCGCGCACCTGTTCGGCCAGCACCACCGAATGCTGGAACGCCGCATACGGGTCGTTGCCCCGGGTGATACCGGACTCGATGCGCTCGATCAGCGCACCATTGATGCGCTGCAATTTTTGGTTTTCGTGCTGCAGGCTGGCGATCTGCGCCCGAAGGTCAGCGCTGTCCAGGGGCGCGGCCTCGGGCAATGGCAACCCCGGTGAAGGTCTGGTTGATGTGCATGCCATTGAACTGTTCTCCGTAGGTGTTGAAACCCATCACCCGCTGATCCCGCAGGAACGCGCCGATCTGCTCGAGACTGCCGCTATCTTCCAGTTCCAGGCGCCGGAGAAAACAGTCGCAGCCGATGGTCAGCAACAAGTCCCCGAGACGCTCGCGCAAACCGTCGAACAGGCCTTGCAGATTCGGCAGCATGGGGCCGGGTTTCATGACGGTGAGGACGATGCCGTTTTCCACCGCGCAGTAGAAACTCAGGCTCAGGTCCGGATGAACCTGCTGGATCGCCCGCACGTAATACTGATCGTTGATCCGCACCGCCAACGGGTGCGCGGCAAAGACTCGGTAATCGAGGTCGGCCACCGCCACGCCGATATGCCGGGCGTATTCTTCGGCGGCCGGTTCGGCGTTGAGTTCGAACACCCGGCGCGAGGTGCTGTCGGCGGCGGTGACCACCAGTTTTTCGGCCCTGGGCAGGATGTGGTGGGAGGTGAAGACTTCGAAGTCCAGCCAGGTATTGACCAGCACCACCACCGCCGCGCCGCTGTGAAACTCGCCGCCGAAATACACATGGGTGTGGGTCAGGTAATTGTCGTCGCCGGCCGAACCGCCGAAATGCGGAATGTCGCCCAATGCCGCGCTCAAGGCAGCGAGCACCATTTCTTCTCGGCTGGACAAGCCATCGAGCAGAGTCAGGGCAAAGCTGTTGCCCTTGATCGGTGCCAGGGTATTGCTGCGACATCCGCTGACCAGGCGCTCAACCATTTGCTGGGCATCGATCAGGCTGAAATGCTCCATCTCATCGATCAGTTCGGTGGAGATGGAAAAATGCCGATGATCGAAACCCACCGCCGTCACACAGCTGCGGCCATAACCTTGGGGGGTGATTTCGCCGGCACTGGTGCAACCCACCAGGCGAATGCCGCCGAAACTCTGTTGCAACGCCTGCCCCAGCGCCTGCAAGTCGTATTCGGCGGAACAGAAGAACAGCACGAAGCCCAAATGCGGGTGCAACAGTTGTCGCGCCAAATCCTGCGCCGCTTGCTGGGCATCGCCGGCCTGGGACATGGCACTGACCACACCGTCGCTCTGAACCTGCTGCATCGTCGCCCCTCGCCTTTATGAGGCTCGAGTGTACGAAGCCTGCGGGTGGCGACGAATGCTACTTGGGTAGCGGGTGGGTGGTTCGATGGGATGAGAGTCGTGCTCTGATCAATGGGTGACTAGCGCAATTGTGGCGAGGGAGCTTGCTCCCGCTGGACTGCGAAGCTGTCCCCCCGAATACTGGCCGATGCGCGACCAGAATCGGGGCCGCTTCGCGCCCCAGCGGGAGCAAGCTCCCTCGCCACAGGTGATCTATGTCGCCACTGGCTACCAGGTGAGCACCGCCCCCACCGCAAACGTATCGGTGTTTTCATTCTGGGCGCTGGTGTCGTGGCCGTTGATTTCGAACTGGTTGTACTCGGCCACCAACTTGAGGTTGTCGTTGACGTCATGGAACAGCGCAATGCCCCGGGTTTCGTAATCGGCGCCGCTGCCGACCACGCCGTTACCGTCGTCCTTGGTCTTGCCGTAAGACAAGGCCAGTCGGTTCTTGCCCAGTTTGTAGGAGCCTTGCAACAAGTAACCGTTGCTGTCGACGTTGCGCAAGGTCGGTTCACCGGCGTTGTTGGTGAAGAACGGGTTGATGCCTTTGGCCTGGAAACCGGAGCCGGTCAGCGACAGCCCGCCCATCTTCGCCTGCACACCGTAGCCGACGCCTTTGGAGGTGACGGACTCGACGTTGGAGTCGGTGTTGTCCGAGGTCTGGTAGCTGCCGTTGAGCCAGCTGTAAATCTTCGCTCCGCCAACGTCGAACTGATAGGTGATCTCGCTCTCGGTGCGCGGGTTCTTCTGGTATGCCTTGCCGGTTGCGCTGCTGTCGTTGGTGTCGACCGGGTCCATGATCCCCACCGCGACCCGCAAACCGTCCATCATTGGCGTGCGATAGGTAATCTGCGACGTCGGGAACGGGTACGGATAGCCGCTGCCGATGTTGCCGAACGACACCCCGCCGCCATCCACCAGGCCCAACGTATCGCTGACCTGGCCGTAACCGGCGAGCAGTTCGTCGAGCAGGATGTTGGAACGGGCAAACAGGCCGAAGTCCTTGCCGATCAGCACCTCGCCCCACTCCGGGTTGGCCACCGTACCGTAGAACTGCCGCACGTCGATGGCGGTGTCGGTGCCGTTGGTTTCGCTGTCGTTGATGGTCACCCAGAACGAAGCCCGGGCGCCGAGCTTGAGGTCATCGACCTGTTTGCCCATGTTGAAGCCCAGGTAATTGGGCAGGAACCCCATCTTCACCCGCGCCTGTCGACGGTCGTACTGCTCGCCGGCCCGGTCCACGTCGCTGTTCACATAGAAGGCGTTGATGTAGCCATCGGTGGAGAACGTAGTCTGGTCCTTGTCGTACAGCATGATCTCGGCCTCAGCCATTGAGCTCAGGCCCAGGGATGACAGGCTGGCGATGAAGGCCGGCAAGAAACGGTGCTTGAAATTCTTATTGTTGTGCATGGCGCGCTCCGCTACGGGGGACTTGATGTCGGAGGCGATTATCGAAAGCGGACAGGCGGCGTCATACGCTGCCTTGGGGGCGGTTGTCAGGTGCTTTGGGGTGGCCGGTAGCGCACGGCAAATTCGGTGTAAGACCGCCCGTCGGCCAGGCCCGGAACTTAGGGTGTAAGCCTGTGGACCCGAGTGGCGTCCACAGGAACCGGTGGTCGCTAGGCGAGCGCTCTAAACAGCATGTAAACGGCGATCACCACGCAAACGCTGGCAAAGCCCATCTGCAGCCCTCGGGCCGGCACCCGTGCGCAGAGTTTTCGGCCGAGGATCATCCCGACGATGCTGGCGACAATGAACGACACGCCCAAACCATCGATCCGCACCCCGGCGTGAAACGCGCCGATCACCCCGATGATCGAGATCAGGCTGATCACCATCAACGACGTGGCGACGATGCCGCGCATCTGCACATCGGTCAGTTGCTTGAACGCAGGCACTATCAGAAAACCGCCACCGACCCCGAGCAGCCCCGAGACCACACCGGTCACCGCGCCGAGTGCGGCAAGGGTCGCGGTGCATTTGGCGGTCCAGGAAAAACGCCCGGTCTGCTGATCGAGCATGCAGTTTTTCTGGCCCCAGTTGGCGTGGCCGTGGTCGCTCGGGCCGGCGTCGAGCTTTTCCGGGCGCAGCATCCGCCAGGCCACCATGACCATCAGCAGGCTGAACAGGACCATCAGGATCTTTTCCGGCATCTGATGGGCGAAGTAGATGCCCACCGGCGAAAACACCGCGCCGAGCAAAGCAATCAACAACGCCGCGCGATAGCGCACCAGGCCATGACGTAAACCGTCGATAGCACCGACCGCCGCCGCACTGCCCACCGCGAACAAGGCGACGGGCGCCGCTTGGGTCATGGTCAGACCCAACCCAAGCACCAGGGCCGGCACCGCAAGAATACCGCCACCGGCTCCGGTCAAGCCGAGCACCAGGCCCATGACCAGGCCAAAAAAACTTGCCAGCAACATAAAACACTCGTGATCCGCGAAAAAAGGCCGGGTACGCCCGGTATCGATTGAGTGACAGGATAGAGCCCGCACAGTTTTTTTCATCAATTGAATGGATGCGGGGCTGGCCAATGCAGGGAAAATGAAACTACCCTCAAGACCTGTCCAAGAAGAAACGTCCACCATGCCCGCCTTGATTGAAGCCTTCCTCGACCCCGCCTCCAAGACCTACAGCTACGTGATCTACGAGCACGATGGCGGGCACTGCGCGATTGTCGACCCGGTGCTCGATTACAACGCCGCCGCCGGGCGCACTTCGACCGTCCAGGCCGACAAGATCATCGCCTTCGTTCGCCAACACCAGTTGCAGGTGCAATGGCTGCTGGAAACCCATGCGCATGCCGACCACCTGTCGGCCGCGCCGTATCTGCGTCGGGAGCTGGGGGGCAAGATTGCGATTGGTCAGTCGATCAGCCAGGTTCAGGGGGTGTTCAAGACGCTGTTCAATCTCGAACCGGGATTCAGGGTCGACGGTTCGCAGTTCGATCACCTGTTCGCGCCGGACGAGTCATTCCGCATCGGCAACCTCAAGGCCACCGCCCTGCATGTGCCCGGGCATACCCCGGCGGACATGGCTTATTTGATCGACGGCGATGTGATTCTGGTGGGCGACACGTTGTTCATGCCGGACGTCGGCACCGCGCGTTGCGACTTCCCTGGCGGCAACGCCAACCAGATGTTCGCCTCGATCCGCAAGCTGCTGGCCTTCCCCGCCAGCGTGCGCCTCTTCGTCTGCCACGATTACCCGCCCGAGGGCCGCGCCCCGCAATGCCAGAGTACGGTCGGCGAGCAGCGTAGAAGCAACATTCATATTCACGACGGCGTCGACGAAGCCTCCTTCGTCACGATGCGCACCCAGCGCGACGCCGGTTTGTGCATGCCGACGCTGTTGCTGCCGGCGATTCAGGTGAATGTGCGGGCGGGGAATTTGCCGCCGGCGGAAGATAATGGCGTCACTTACCTGAAGATTCCTCTGAACCAACTCTAGTCCCGTAGCAGCTGTCGAGCACCGCGAGGCAGCGTTCGGCGGCGAAGCCGTCGCAAAACCTGCAACCGCGTTCTTTCAGGTAAACCGCGTTGGATGGATTACGACGGCTGCGCCGCCGAACGCTGCCTCGCGGTGCTCGACAGCTGCTACAAATGCGTTTTTCAATTGGCCAGGGTCAGGCCGTTGGCCGGCAATGGCAGGGCCGTCTTGTAGCGCACTTGCTTGAGCGCAAAGCTCGAACGAATGTTCGCCACCCCCGGCACTTTGGTCAGAAAGTCCATCATGAAGCGCTCCAGCGACTGGATGGTCGGCACCAACACGCGGATCAAATAGTCCGGGTCGCCGGCCATCAAATAGCACTCCATCACTTCAGGGCGATCCGAAATCGCCTCTTCGAATTGCTGCAACGCCTCTTCCACCTGCTTCTCCAGGCTGACGTGAATGAACACATTCACATGCAAGCCCAGCAGATCGGCATCCAACAGCGTCACCTGCTCGCGAATCAGCCCTAATTCTTCCATCGCCTTGACCCGATTGAAGCACGGCGTCGGCGACAGGTTCACCGAGCGCGCGAGGTCGGCGTTGGTGATGCGCGCGTTCTCCTGAAGGCTGTTGAGAATGCCGATGTCGGTACGGTCCAATTTGCGCATGAGACAAAACCACCTGTTTTTTATGTTTATGCAGATTTTTTATCCTTAAATAACCACCAGAGCAACAAAACAGAGAGAAATATTCTTCTTGGCCCGGCCTATGATTGTTGTAGGACAAGAATTCTTTTACCGAAGAATGACTGCCAGCTCACTACAAGAAATTCACAAGATCGAGCGTAGAAGCCATGAACCAAGCGTACGAACCGCTGCGCCTGCACGTTCCCGAACCTTCGGGCCGTCCCGGCTGCAAAACCGACTTCTCCTACCTGCATCTGACCGATGCGGGCACGGTGCGCAAACCCCCAATCGACGTAGAACCGGCCGATACCGCTGATCTGGCCAGAGGTCTGATTCGCGTGCTCGACGACCAGGGCAATGCCCTCGGTCCATGGGCTGAAGGCGTACCCGTCGAGATCCTGCGTAAAGGCATGCGCGCCATGCTCAAGACGCGGATCTACGACAACCGCATGGTGGTCGCCCAGCGCCAGAAAAAAATGTCGTTCTACATGCAGAGCCTCGGCGAAGAAGCCATCGGCAGCGCCCAGGCCCTGGCCCTGAATATCGACGACATGTGCTTCCCCACCTACCGTCAACAAAGCATTCTGATGGCCCGCGAAGTGCCGCTGGTGGACCTGATCTGCCAACTGCTGTCCAACGAGCGCGATCCGCTCAAGGGTCGTCAGTTGCCGATCATGTACTCGGTCAAAGAGGCCGGTTTCTTCACCATTTCCGGCAACCTCGCCACCCAATTCATCCAGGCGGTGGGCTGGGGCATGGCCTCGGCGATCAAGGGCGACACCAAAATCGCCTCGGCCTGGATCGGTGACGGTGCCACCGCTGAATCGGACTTCCACACCGCCCTCACCTTCGCCCACGTGTACCGTGCGCCGGTGATCCTCAATGTGGTCAACAACCAGTGGGCGATCTCGACGTTCCAGGCGATTGCCGGCGGTGAAGCCACCACCTTTGCCGGACGCGGCGTCGGTTGCGGCATCGCCTCCCTGCGGGTCGATGGCAACGATTTCTACGCGGTCTACGCTGCATCCGCCTGGGCTGCCGAACGCGCGCGGCGCAACCTCGGTCCGACCATGATCGAATGGGTCACCTACCGCGCCGGCCCGCACTCGACCTCCGATGATCCTTCCAAATACCGTCCTGCCGACGACTGGAGTCACTTCCCGTTGGGTGACCCGATTGCGCGCCTCAAGCAGCACCTGATCAAAATCGGTCAGTGGTCCGAGGAGGAACACGCCGCCGTCAGCGCCGAACTGGAAGCCGAAGTGATCGCCGCGCAGAAAGAAGCCGAGCAGTACGGCACCCTCGCCGGCGGCCAGATTCCGAGCGCCGCGACCATGTTCGAAGACGTCTACAAAGAGATGCCGGAGCACTTGAAGCGCCAGCGTCAGGAGTTGGGGATCTGACATGAACGATCACAACAATAATATTCAGTTGGAAACCGCCATGACCACCACAACCATGACCATGATCCAGGCCCTGCGCTCGGCCATGGATGTGATGCTCGAGCGTGACGACAACGTCGTGGTGTTCGGCCAGGACGTCGGTTATTTCGGTGGCGTGTTCCGTTGCACCGAAGGCCTGCAGACCAAGTACGGCACCTCCCGCGTATTCGATGCGCCGATCTCCGAAAGCGGCATCGTCGGCGTCGCCGTGGGCATGGGGGCTTACGGTTTGCGGCCGGTGGCCGAGATCCAGTTCGCCGACTACGTGTACCCGGCGTCGGACCAGATCATTTCCGAGGCGGCGCGCTTGCGTTATCGCTCGGCCGGCGAGTTCACCGCGCCGATGACCCTGCGCATGCCCTGTGGCGGCGGCATCTACGGCGGCCAGACCCACAGCCAGAGCATCGAGGCGATGTTCACCCAGGTCTGCGGTTTGCGCACCGTCATGCCGTCCAACCCTTATGACGCCAAAGGCCTGCTGATCGCCTCCATCGAAAACGATGACCCGGTGATCTTCCTCGAGCCAAAACGCCTGTACAACGGCCCGTTCGACGGCCACCACGACCGCCCGGTAACCCCGTGGTCGAAACACCCCGCCGCGCAAGTGCCGGACGGTTACTACACCGTGCCGCTGGACGTCGCCGCCATCGCGCGTCCGGGCAAGGACGTGACCGTGCTGACTTACGGCACCACTGTCTACGTCTCGCAAGTTGCCGCTGAAGAAACCGGCATCGACGCCGAAGTCATCGACCTGCGCAGCCTGTGGCCACTGGACCTGGAAACCATCGTCAAGTCGGTAAAGAAAACCGGACGCTGCGTGGTTGTTCACGAAGCGACCCGTACCTGCGGTTTCGGCGCCGAGCTGGTCGCGCTGGTGCAAGAGCATTGCTTCCACTACCTGGAAGCGCCGATCGAGCGCGTCACCGGCTGGGACACTCCCTACCCGCACGCGCAAGAGTGGGCGTATTTCCCTGGTCCGTCCCGTGTGGGCGCGGCTTTGCATCGGGTTATGGAGGTCTGAATGGGCACGCACGTTATTAAAATGCCGGACATTGGCGAAGGCATTGCAGAAGTTGAATTGTCGGTGTGGCACGTCAAGGTCGGCGACATGGTCGTCGAAGACCAGGTACTCGCCGATGTGATGACCGACAAGGCGATGGTCGATATTCCATCCCCGGTGCACGGCAAGGTGATTGCGCTGGGCGGTCAGCCAGGCGAAGTCATGGCGGTCGGCAGTGTGCTGATCAGCATTGAAGTCGAAGGCGCGGGCAACGTTAAGGAATCGACTGCGCCAGCGGCAGCTATTAAAGAAGCCCCTGTGGCGGCGCCGAAAGTTGAAGCTGTCGTAGAAAGCAAACCGGCTGCAGCGGCGCCGCGTCCGGCTGCCGTTTGCCAAGGCCCGATGGTCGCGCGCGAGGCCGATGAGCGTCCGCTGGCCTCGCCGGCCGTGCGCAAGCATGCGCTGGACCTCGGCATTCAATTGCGCCTGGTCCGTGGCAGCGGCCCTGCCGGGCGGATTCTGCACGAAGACCTCGATACCTGGCTGGCTCAGGGGCAGTCGAATGCATCCTCCACCGTTGCCGCTTACGCCCAGCGTAACGACGAACAGCAAATCCCGGTGATCGGCATGCGCCGCAAGATCGCCCAGCGCATGCAGGACGCCACCCAGCGTGCTGCCCACTTCAGTTACGTCGAAGAAATCGACGTCACCGCCGTGGAAGAACTGCGCGCACACCTGAACGAAAAACACGGCGCGACCCGCGGCAAGCTGACCTTATTGCCGTTCCTGGTCCGCGCCCTGGTCGTGGCCCTGCGCGACTTCCCGCAGATCAACGCCCGTTACGACGACGAAGCCCAGGTCATCACCCGCCTCGGCGCGGTGCATGTGGGCATCGCCACCCAAGCCGAGATCGGTTTGATGGTGCCGGTGGTGCGTCATGCCGAAGCCCGCAGCCTGTGGGACAACGCTACGGAAATCTCCCGTCTGGCAACTGCCGCGCGCACTGGCAAGGCCAGCCGCGATGAATTGTCCGGCTCGACCATCACCCTGACCAGCCTCGGCGCCCTGGGTGGCATCGTCAGCACCCCGGTGTTGAACCTGCCGGAAGTGGCGATCGTCGGCGTCAACAAAATCGTCGAACGGCCAATGGTGGTCAAAGGCCAGATCGTGATCCGCAAGATGATGAACCTCTCCAGCTCCTTCGATCACCGCGTGGTCGATGGCATGGACGCGGCGCAATTCATCCAGGCCGTGCGCAGCCTGCTCGAACAACCCGCTACCCTGTTTGTGGAGTAAGGAATGCAACAGACTCTGAACACCACGCTGCTGATCATCGGCGGCGGCCCTGGCGGTTATGTGACGGCGATCCGTGCCGGTCAGTTGGGCATTTCGACCATTCTGGTGGAAGGCCAGTCGTTGGGTGGCACCTGCCTGAACATCGGCTGCATTCCGTCCAAGGCGTTGATCCACGTCGCCGAACAGTTCCACCAGACGCAGCACCACAGCCAATACTCGGCGCTGGGCATCAGCGTATCGGCGCCGACCCTGGACATCAGCAAAAGCGTCGAGTGGAAAGACGGCATCGTTGATCGCCTGACCACCGGCGTCTCGGCGTTGCTGAAGAAGCACAAGGTCCAGGTCATTCAAGGCTGGGCGAAAGTGATCGACGGCAAAACCGTTGCCGTCGGCGACACGCGGATTCAGTGCGAGCACCTGGTGTTGGCCACCGGTTCGACAAGCGTCAACCTGCCGATGCTGCCGATTGGCGGGCCGATCATCTCCTCCACCGAAGCCCTGACGCCGAAAAGCTTGCCGAAACGGCTGGTCGTGGTCGGTGGCGGTTACATTGGCCTGGAACTGGGGATTGCTTATCGCAAGCTCGGTGCCGAGGTCAGCGTGGTCGAGGCGCAGGATCGTATTCTGCCGGCCTACGATGCCGAACTGACCCATCCAGTGCACGAAGCACTCAAACAACTCGACGTGAAGCTTTACTTGAAGCACAGCGTTCAAGGCTTTGATTCTGTTAGAAATACACTGCAAGTCATTGACCCGAACGGCGACAACCTGAACCTGGAAACCGATCAGGTGCTGGTGGCCGTCGGTCGCAAACCCAACACCCTGGGCTGGAACCTCGAAGCCTTGAACCTGGACATGAACGGTTCGGCGATCAAGATCGACAACCGTTGCCAGACCAGCATGCGCAATGTCTACGCCATCGGCGATCTGAGCGGCGAACCGATGCTCGCCCACCGGGCCATGGCCCAGGGCGAGATGGTTGCCGAGCTGATCAGCGGCAAACACCGCGAGTTCAACCCGACCGCCATCGCTGCCGTGTGCTTTACCGACCCGGAACTGGTGGTGGTTGGCAAGACTCCGGACGAGGCCAAGGCTGCGGGGCTGGACTGTATCGTGTCCAGCTTCCCGTTCGCCGCCAATGGCCGGGCGATGACGCTGGAGTCCAAAAGCGGCTTCGTGCGGGTTGTGGCGCGGCGTGACAATCATCTGATTGTTGGCTGGCAGGCCGTTGGTGTCGGTGTATCGGAGTTGTCGACGGCATTCGGCCAAAGCCTGGAAATGGGCGCGCGGCTGGAAGACATCGCCGGCACCATCCACGCGCATCCGACGCTCGGCGAGGCGGTGCAGGAAGCAGCGCTGCGTGCGTTGGGGCACGCCCTACACCTTTAAAGACTGACGCAACCCTTGGTAGCAGCTGTCGAGCAACGCGAGGCAGCGTTCGGCGGCGAAGCCGTCGCAAAACCGGTCATCGTATTCTTTCAGGCAGACCGCGTCAGGCGGATTACGACGACTTCGTCGCCGAACGCTGCCTCGCGTTGCTCGTCAGCTGCTACAACGAGGTGCATCGATGGTCGCGGAGTTCGTAATCCGGGCTGCGATTTAGCCCCGGAATGAAGTATTGTTGTCCCCATCCAGAAAAACGTCAGAAGCCTTGAACCGTTTCGGCGGTTGTTAAGTGATAGAGGGTGTCATGGGTAACGAAAGCATCAATTGGGACAAGCTGGGTTTTGACTACATCAAAACAGACAAGCGCTATCTGTCGCACTGGCGTAATGGCGAGTGGGACAAAGGCACCCTGACCGAAGACAACGTGCTGCACATCAGTGAAGGCTCGACTGCCCTTCACTATGGCCAGCAGTGCTTCGAAGGCCTGAAGGCCTACCGTTGCAAGGACGGTTCGATCAACCTGTTCCGCCCGGACCAGAACGCCGCCCGCATGCAACGCAGCTGCGCGCGCCTGCTGATGCCGCAGGTGTCCACCGAACAGTTCATCGAAGCGTGCAAGGACGTGGTCCGTGCCAACGAGCGTTTCATCCCGCCTTACGGCACCGGCGGCGCGCTGTACCTGCGCCCGTTCGTGATCGGCGTGGGTGACAACATCGGCGTGCGTACCGCGCCGGAGTTCATTTTCTCGATCTTCTGCATCCCGGTCGGTGCCTACTTCAAGGGCGGCCTGACCCCGCACAACTTCCTGATCTCCAGCTACGACCGTGCCGCCCCACAAGGCACCGGCGCGGCCAAGGTCGGTGGCAACTACGCCGCCAGCCTGATGCCAGGTTCCCAGGCCAAGAAGGCGCACTTCGCCGACGCCATCTACCTGGACCCGATGACCCACACCAAAATCGAAGAAGTCGGTTCGGCCAACTTCTTCGGGATCACCCACGACAACAAGTTCGTCACCCCGAATTCCCCTTCGGTGTTGCCGGGCATCACCCGTCTGTCGTTGATCGAACTGGCCAAGACCCGTCTGGGCCTGGAAGTGGTCGAAGGTGACGTGTTCATCGACAAGCTGTCCGACTTCAAGGAAGCCGGTGCTTGCGGTACTGCTGCGGTGATCACCCCGATCGGCGGCATCAGCTACAACGACAAGCTGCACGTGTTCCACAGCGAAACCGAAGTCGGCCCGGTCACCCAGAAGCTCTACAAAGAGCTGACCGGTGTACAGACCGGCGACATCGAGGCGCCAGCGGGCTGGATCGTCAAGGTTTGATCTGACGCGGCTGTCCGTTTGAATACAAAAGCCCGGCCATCACATTGAAGGCCGGGCTTTTTTTCGTCCGCGTTTCGTGCAAAACGCCACTAGACTTGCCACGTGCAACCGCCATCAACAGGTGCCACCAAAACCATGGGAAAACTCTGGCGAAAGTATCTGGCCTTGCTGGACACCGACTTCACCTCGCAAGTGTTCGACAACATCAAGAACCTGCTGGTGTGCGCCCTGCTGTTCGCAGCGGGCACCAACGCGTTGCACGGCGGCCATCACGTGTTCATGGGATTGTTCGCTTCAAGCCTCGCCGGCTGGGGGTTGATTGCAACGTCAGCACTGCTGATGCTGCTCAATGTCAGCGACGGAATACGCCGGTTGTCCAGGTTGCAGTATCACACCTCGTTTCAGATCATTCTGTTTCTGGTTTATCTGGTGCTGGCGGTGCGGGTGGTGGAGATCGTCTGGGATTTCAGGGCGTAGCGGTCACCGCTCGAGGTGTTTGCCAACTCAGCTCATCCTGAGCAATCCGGGCAAATAACCACTCCACAAAGATCCGTGTGTGCGCCGTCACGTCCGGCGCAACACCGTAGTAATAACGCGGCAACGGCATGCGCAACTCGGGCAACGGACAGATTAAGCGTCCACTCGAGATGTGGCTGCCCAGCAAAGAGGTCGGGCACAGGGCAATGCCCCGTCCATCCACGGCGGCCTGAAGCACCAGGTGCATGTGATCAAACTGCCGGGTGACCTGAGTGGCTGACTGGCTTTGACCAAAGTGCATGACCCAATTGTGCCAGTCTTCGCGGCGGGCCTTGGCGGTCAGTAACGTATGTCGACTCAGGGAAGTGAGGTCTTCAAGTGGCAGGCGCTCGATCAGCGATGGCGCCGCGACCAGCAATAGTTCGTCTTCGAAGAGTGCTCGCGCCTCAATCGCCGGCGCCCAATCGTCACGACCACGGCGAATGACGATATCGAACCCGTCGCGAGCCTGATCGGGAGCCTGGGTCTGGGTGATCACCTGCGGCTTGATGCCTGGGTACTGCGCAACGAAATCCGCCAGCCTGGGCGTCAGCCAAAGCATGGCAAAGGACGGACGCACATTGATCTTCACGGTAGGCAGCGAGGCATGCTGCTTGAGCGCAGCGGCGGCGTTGGCGATCTGCGACAGCCCGGCGCTAACCTGCTCATAAAAGCGCTGGCCGGCCGGCGTCAGCACCGATTGACGGATACGCCGCTCGAACAGCAGCACACCCAGGTACTCCTCGAGCAATTTGATGTGCCGGCTGACGGCACTGTGGCTGACATGCAGCTCTTCGGCCGCCAGGCTGAAGCTCTGATGACGAGCAGCAACGGCGAAGGCGCGAACAGCATTAAGAGGCGGTAGTTGATTCATCATGTGTCTAATTTAGTCACCTATGCGCTGTAATTAAAGCGTTTGTCACACCCTCCTCGCCACGCCAATCTGCCAGCACGCAGCCAATGCCACCTGACGGAGCAAGCCATGAACAGCTACGGCCTCTTTGTACTTTTCGCCACCCTGACCATTTTGAGCCCGGGGCCTGGTGTGGTCCTGACCCTGTCCAACGCGGTGCGCCACGGTTGGAGGGGCGCCGTGCCGGGCATTCTGGGGATCGCGTCGGGGGCATTTGTCGTCGCCGCCATCAGCGCCACCAGTGTTGGCCTGATACTCAACACCTCCGCGAATGCCTTTACCGCATTGAAATACGCAGGGGCCGCCTATTTGTTGTACCTGGGCTACAAAAGCTGGCGCTCGGATCGTTTCAGCACGCTGCTCGAAACGCGGCCTTCAAGCCCCGGTTATCGTTTTCTTGAAGCGGCTTCGATGCAGCTTTTGAACCCCAAGGCGGTGTTTTTCTTTCTGGCGGTGTTCCCGCAATTCATCGACACTTCGGCGCACTTCTACAGCCAGTTCATCAAGCTGGTCGCCTCCTACGGCGTACTGGTGATCCTGGTGCATGGCAGCTATGCCTTGCTCGCCAATGCCGCCAAAGGCTGGTTGTCGAGCTCGAAGGGTTCCTGGCTGGCCGCGAAAGTCTCGGGTGTGACCTTCGCCGGTTTTGGCGTACTCATGGCCTCGGCCTCGCGGTAGCGGTTACCGGGGACTCACCTCAAACGTTGCGATATTCGACCGTCAGGTGAGACAACTCATGAACCGGCGCCAAACGTTCGCGGACGGCGTCAGCACTGACACTCGCCGCAGCCACGACACTGACAATCGCCGCCCGCGCCTGGGGCCCGACTTGCCAGACGTGAAGGTCACTGATGCGAACATCGTCCGTCGACTCGAGCAACTCACGAATTTCGGCGGCGACGTGCTCATCAGTGGTATCGAGCAACACCGCGGCGCTGTCGCGCATCAAGCCATAAGCCCATTTCGCGATCACGAGGGCGCCGACAATGCCGATGACCGGGTCCAGCCAGACCCAGCCCAGGTAGCGCCCGGCCAACAGCGCCGCAATGGCCAGTACCGAGGTCAGCGCATCGGCCAGCACATGGATATACGCCGAGCGCAGGTTGTTGTCGTGATGGTGATGATGGCCGTGGTCATGGCTGTGATCGTGATGATGGCCGTGATGCCCATCGTTGCCCGCCAGCAGCAACACACTGACGACATTCACCGCCAACCCCACCACGGCAATTATCGTCGCTTCGGTGAAAGCCACGGTGGTTGGTTGAAACAGCCTCACGATGGATTCGCCGGCGATGCCCAGGGACACCAGCCCCAGCACCACGGCTGAAGCAAAACCCGCCAGGTCCCCGACCTTGCCGGTACCGAAGCTGAAGCGCGAATTGTTGGCGTGTCGCCTGGCAAAACTGTAGGCCGCCGCGGCAATGCCCAAGGCCCCGGCGTGGGTCGCCATATGAAAACCATCCGCCAACAGCGCCATGGAACCGGTGATATAACCGGCGGCAATCTCGCCAATCATCATCACAAACGTCAGCGCCACCACCCACAGCGTGCGGCGTGCGTTTTCATCGTGGGCGGCGCCCAGAAACAGGTGATCGTGAGTAAAACGCGAAGCCTGAGGTGTCAGTGTCATGGGGCTGGCCTCTATTTCGCGTAACGGCGGATGGCTTGCAACAAGTCTTCCACGCCTTCGGCGCGCGCTTCGTCGCTGAGGCCTGGACGCGCCACATGTTCACGGGCGTGGGCGTCGATGAACTGGTCCATCAGACCGTTGACCGCACCGCGGATCGCTGCAACCAGGTGCAGGGTTTTGGCGCAATCGGCGTCGGACTCCAGCGCCCGCTCCACCGCCTGGACCTGACCGGCAATGCGCCGGACACGGTTGAGCAAATCGTCTTTGTGTTCGTGGATGTGCGACATACCTATACCCCCTACCCCTATTTAGGCAGGCATAGTTACCGATATTGCCGTGGCTGGCAAGTCAGGGTGACTGATCGTTCCCACGCTCTGCGTGGGAACGCAGCCAGGGACGCTCTGCGTCCCAAAGAGCGTCCGGTGAGGCATTCCCACGCGGAGCATAGGAACGATCAAAAACTACGGCCAGAGTTTCAGACCCGTCCTACATCTATCCAATGCCCGTTGATATAGCGTCCACATCGCTTTCAAAAGATGAAACCGGGACGCTCATGGTTCGAAGCATTTCCAGATGCCCTTCCTGTTAAATCAAAAAGCAGTGTTCAGGGCGGGGGGAGTAAACGCAGTCGGTGGAAAGACCGAAAGGGGCGAATATATGAATGGGATAGCAAGACAGGCGCAATAGAGATGTATGACAAGCAAGGTAAGCATCTTGGCGAGTTCAACCACGAAACAGGTGAACAGATAGACCCCGCAAAACCCGGCGAGCGACATAGAAACCAACGTTGTCGCCGCATTGATTTCTATCGGCCTGAATGAGCAAGACATGATTTGGGCTCAGCACACCTGCCTGAAGTACCTCGAGAGTGAAACCGAATCGGTTGCAGCAGCGGCCATCACCGCTCTCGGACACATAGCCCGCAGACAGGGTGATCTGGACTTGGATGTTGTACTTCCGGCCCTTGAGAAGGTGAAGAAAAAATCCCCCTCACTGGAAGGGACTGTGGTGGACACCCTTGATGACATTGAGACATTCACCTGACTAGCCCATCAGCAAAGAAAACTGGCCGAGAACCGGCCGCTGGATAGCCCCCGTCACCGATCGTTCCCACGCTCT
>NZ_AKJT01000039.1 GCF_000282195.1 Pseudomonas sp. GM18 | reverse complement strand
GCGTCAGACAGACTGCGTCAACCGGATTCACGACGGCTTCGCCGCCGAACGCAGCCTCGCAGGCTCGGCAGCTGCTACAAAAAACGTGTCAAAACTCAACGCACCGGCGGATTCTCCCCCAACGGCACCACTGCCATGGTCAGGCGCGACACACAACTGGCCTTGCCCTCATCACTGGTCAAGCGAATATCCCAGACATGGGTGGTGCGCCCGATGTGAATCGCCTTGGCCACCGCCGTCACCCGCCCGCTGCGCAGCCCCCGCAAATGGTTAGCGTTGATTTCCAGGCCCACGCAATAAAACTTGCTGGCGTCGATGCACAGGAAACTGGCCATCGAGCCGACGGTTTCGGCCAGCACCACCGAGGCGCCGCCGTGCAGCAAGCCATAAGGCTGGTGCGTACGGTGGTCGATGACCATGCTCGCGGTCAGGGACTCTTCATCGAAAGCTTCGAAGCGAATATCCAGCACTTCGCCGATGGTGTTTTTCTGGATTGCGTTCAATTGCTCGATGTTGGGAGTGGTGCGCCACAGACTCATCGTTGCGTTCCTTTGTTGGAGTTGTTCGTGGCTCAATCCTGCCACAGCACCGCCTCGCTGCGCGCGCTCCATTCTTCGAAGCGCGCGCCGTAAGCCGCTTCGATCATGTTGCGCTTGATCTTCAGGGTCGGTGTCAGGAAGCCGTTTTCCACCGCCCAACTGTCCTTGACCACCACCAGCCGACGCAAGCGTTCATGCCTGTCGAGGACGCCGTTGACCTCCTCCAGCAGTTTTTCCAGGCTTGAGTGCAAACCCGCCCTCGCCGTCCCGCTGGCATCCTGCTGACCGACCGCCGACAACACGCACAAACCCAGTGGTGCGCTCAAGCCATCGCCCACCACGCACACTTGTTCGATCCGCGAATGCACCGCCAGGCGATTCTCGATCGGCGCCGGGGCCACGTATTTGCCTTTGCTGGTCTTGAAGATTTCCTTCAGGCGCCCGGTCAGGCGCAGGTTGCCCTCGGCGTCTTCCTCGCCCTTGTCACCGGTACGCAGGAAGCCGTCCCCGGTGAGGGTTTCGGCGGTTTTCAAAGGCTCCTTGAAATAGCCGAGCATGGTCGCGCCGCTGCGCACCAGCACTTCACCTGATGGCTCGATGCGCACTTCGACCTCCGGGCATGACTTGCCGATCCAGCCGGGGTTGTTTTGACCGGGCAGGCCGATGTGGGAGTAACCGCAGCTTTCGGTCATGCCGTACACCTCCAGCACGTCCAGCCCCAGTTTTCGGTACCACTGCAGCAAGGTCTGCGGCACTGGCGCCGCGCCGGACAAGGCAATGCGCAAGGCGTCCAGCCCCAGCCCGGCGAGGACTTTGTGCCCTACCCGTTTGCCGATGAAAGGCAGACCGAGCAGGAAGTCGAGGCGCTTTGCCGGGATCTTGCTGTACACGCCCATCTGGAATTTGGTCCAGATGCGTGGCACACCGAACAGCGCGGTCGGCCGGGCACGCTGCAAATCGGTGAGGAAGGTGTCGAGGCTCTCGGCGAAAAACACCGTTTGCCCGGTGTAGATCGCTGCCAGCTCGACGAACATCCGCTCGGCAACATGGCACAGTGGCAGGTAGGACAGCAGGCGATCCGACTCATTCAGGCCGAATAACCGAGTGCCATGGGTGGTGGCAAACCCCAGCGTGCCGAAACTGTGCATCACGCCTTTGGGCTGGCCCGTGGTGCCAGAGGTGTAAATGATGGTCGCCAGTTGATCGGCGGCGGGTTTGGGGTCGTCCTGAATCGGTGAGCTGCGTTGCAGGTCGGCCCAGCTGAAATCGAAAGTACCCACCGGGCACAGCGGCAGGCTGATTGTCGGCAGGTCGGGTTTGACTCCAATGGACATGCCCGGCCAGTCATCCAGCTTGCCGATGAACGCCAATGCAGCTTCAGAATGATCAAGCACCTGGGCCAAGGAATCGGCGGTCAGATTGGGGTACAGCGGCACCGAGACATGCCCGGCCATCCAGATCGCCAGGTCGGCGATGATCCAGTGGGCGCAGTTTTTCGAGATCAGTGCAATGTGGCTGCCTTGCGGCAACTCACGAGCCCGCAGCCAGTGGGCGGCACAGCGCGCCTGGTGGCCGACGTCGGCCCAGGTCAGCGTTTCGACCTGGCCGTCCCCTGTTGGCTGGACCAGAAAGCGCTGGCGCGGATGACGTGCTTCGCGCTCGTAGAAGACGTCAAGTGGCAAACGAAAAGCAGCAGACATGCGACTTGCTCCCTTATTTTTGGTCTGGAGCAAGCGTAGTCAACCAAGCAAGTGCTTGGTTGACTATTTCACACAAAAAAGAACGGAACGCCACCGCTCGCTCCTACAAAAGCAGAAGCAAAGGCAGGTTACGGGGTTTTGATGCCGTTGAGCTTCATCGCCCCGACCAGCAATTCGTCGCCCTCAAGCTCAGCCAGCCCGGCGGTGCCGACTCGCTCCGGTTCCTGTACATGACCATGCTGCAAGTAACCCAGCAAGTTACCGACCAGCGGGTTGTGGCTGACCAGCAGCGCGTGATCCACGGACACCAACTGCTCCGCCACTGCTTGCGGATTATTGTCGGGCGTCAGCCATTCGACGGTGCGAATCTCCGGTGCAAAACCCAGCTCCTTACGTACCAGCAATGCAGTCTCCTGCGCTCGCAGATAAGGGCTGGCATAAATGGCTGTCAGGTGTTTGCCCTTCAATTTGGCCGCGATTCGCTTCACCTCTTTGCGCCCCTTGTCGGTCAGTGCCCGCTCGGAGTCCGGGCGAGTACCGTGAGGTTCGGCTTCACCATGACGCAATACCCAGAGTTTCATAGTTTCGGTTCCTCATCTCGGGCCGGATGCGGCGCCGGCGCCACAACGTGCGGGGCTTCACCTTCCGGTGTACGCGGCGCTGGCCAGTCGGCGAACGGCCACGGCTTCTGGTCGCTGTGAAAGCTGCCGAAACGACCGATCTGCGCCAGAAACTGGCTCAGGCTGTCGCCGAAATTCATCAGGCTGGCGCTCGGTGCGCCATAAATCAAACGATAGATCAGTTGTACCAGCACCACCGCGCCGAGGATCAATTGCGCTACTTGCCAGACCAGCACATAGACAATCATCCACAGCACTCGCAGCAGGATGGATTCGTACTTGCCCTCTACTTTCGGATCGTTCATGTCTGTCTCGCTCCCTGCTCGTATCGGTTAAGTGCTTAGAAACCACTGGGGGAAATAAAGTCCACGTCGGTTTTCGGTTCGCCACGCATCAACAACCCAATCACCTGATCAAGCGTGCGCCCTTCGAACAGAATCGCGTGCAATCCGGCGACCAGCGGCATATATACGCCCACCTCCTGAGCCTTGGCCTTGAGCACCTTGAGGGTGTTCACGCCTTCGGCCACTTCGCCCAGACGCGTCACCGCATCCTCCAGGCTCAAGCCCTGGCCGAGGGCAAATCCGACCTGGTAGTTGCGGCTTTTCGGCGACGAACAGGTGACGATCAAGTCGCCGACGCCCGCCAGCCCCAGGAACGTCATCGGGTTCGCGCCCTGGTTCACTGCGAAGCGGGTCATTTCCGCCAGCGCCCGGGTGATCAGCATGCTCTTGGTGTTTTCGCCCATGCCCAACGCCACCGCCATGCCGGCGATGATGGCGTAGACGTTTTTCAGCGCCCCGCCCAGCTCCACGCCAAAACGGTCGGCGCTGGCGTACACGCGAAAGGTCCGGCCATGCAGCGCGGCCTGGACCTGCTGGCAAAGGTCTTCGTCTTCGCTGGCGACCACCGTGGCGGTCAGCGCGTGTTCGGCAATTTCACGGGCCAGGTTAGGCCCGGACAGCACGCCGATGCGCGCTTGCGGAGCAATGTCTTCAAGAATCTGGCTCATCAGCTTGAATGTATGGGCTTCGATGCCTTTGGTCAGGCTCACCAGCATTTTGCCGCTCAAAAGCTGAGCGTAGGGCGCCAGCACCGAGCGCAGCGCGCTGGACGGCAGCGCGACGAAGCACAGGTCGCAGGCCTCCAGGGTGGCTTGCAGGTCTGTGACCGCCTCCACCGCCGCAAGAATCTTGATGCCTTTGAGGTAACGCGGGTTCTCGCGATCGACCCGAATGGCCTCCGCCTGCTCGGGGTCACGCATCCACAGACGGACCTGATGCCCGTTCTCGGCCAGCAGATTAGCCACGGCGGTACCAAAACTTCCGCCTCCCAGGACCGCAATTGGGCGCTGTTCAGTCATATGCAATCCGTTAATCCATACCAGTGGCGATGCCCGCATTATACGGAGCGGCCCAGTGGCGGCCAGCCCCGACATCAATTACCGGCACTTGTAGGAAGAAGACCAAGAAAACCGAGGAAAATGCCCACAACGTGACTGGAAAAGTCATTGCGCTCGGTTAACATGCGCGCCAATTAATCGCTATCAAGGCCGTGCCGTGTCTTTTGGCTCTCCCTATCCTCGCTCGCCACTGGTGCTGGCGCTGATTTTCAGCTCGCCATTGCTGGCCGACGACTTGTTCCTGGACAACGATCCGTTGCCGCAAGTGCTCACCGCGACGCGCCTGAAGCAGTCGCCCGCGGCCGTGCCGGGCAGCATGACGGTGATCGACAGCGAACTGATCAACGCCAGCGGCGCGCGGGACATCAGTGAGTTGCTGCGCCTGGTGCCGGGGATGATGGTCGGCAATATCAGCGGCAATCAGGCAGCGGTGAATTACCACGGCACCAACGCCAGCGAAGCGCGGCGCATGCAAGTGCTGATCGACGGCCGCTCGGTGTACCGCGCAGGCCTGGCCACGGTGGACTGGAGTGATATTCCGGTAGCCATGGAAGACATCGAGCGCATCGAGGTTTTCCGTGGCCCGAACACCGTCAGCTACGGCGCCAACGCGCTGATGGCGGTGGTCAATATCATCACCCGCAAACCGGCCGACAGCCACGGCACACGGCTGAAAATCACCCGTGGCCAACGCGGCATCAACGATTTCTACGCCAGCCAGGGCATGGGTTGGGACAGCGGCGACTTGCGTCTGTCGCTGTCCGGCCAACAAGACGATGGGTTCGACTCGGACCGCACCGGCGCCGATTACCGCGACAACCGTCGCTTGAATCGCTTCAGCCTCGCCGTCAGCCAGACGCTCAATGAAAACCAGAGCATCGATTGGCAACTGAACGCCAAGGACGGGACCAACCAGCGGCCCTATACCTACCGCCCGGTGTTCTCAGGGATTACCGCCGCAGGGAACAATTCCGACGTCATCGCCAAGGACTACGCCGGCTCGCTGCGCTGGAACCTGGACGTCAACCCCGATCACAGCCTTTATATTCAAGGCTCGGCGCAACACTGGGATCGTCAGCAGACCTGGCGTGCCTGCGATGCCGAGATCTCGTTCAGCCCGGAGCTGACCCAACTTTGGCAGCTCAATCCCAATTACACCGAACGTCTGGCGCGCAACATCGCACGTTTCACCGGCGCGCCCCCCGGCACGGCGGCAGAACAAGACCTGGCCAATCAGGTTCTGGCGCAATGGCGAAACGGCGCGAACAAAACGCTGTGCG
The DNA here is from genome assembly GCF_000282195.1 of Pseudomonas sp. GM18. Lineage (GTDB taxonomy): Bacteria > Pseudomonadota > Gammaproteobacteria > Pseudomonadales > Pseudomonadaceae > Aquipseudomonas. The sequence goes on along the minus strand of NZ_AKJT01000039.1, from coordinate 56,537 downwards.
GTGACATCGACCAGAGTGCCCGGGAATCGCGGTACGATCTCGAACTGCAAGACACCCTCAGCCTGTCCGACACGCTGCGACTGGTCAGCGGCATGAACTATCGTTACGACCGGGCAGATTCCGAGACCTACTTCAATGGCACGCTCGACGACACCACCTGGCGGGCGTTCGGCCAACTCGAGTGGCGCGCCACCGAGCACTGGTTGCTGCAGGGCGGGGCGATGTTCGAAGACACGCAATTGACTGGCAGTTCGCTGACCCCACGGGTGGCGGTCAACTACCTGATCAACCCGCGCCACGGTTTGCGCGCGGTGTATTCGGAAGCCGTCCGCTCGCCGGACATGTTCGAGAACAGCGTTAACTGGAGCTACCAGGTGACCAACCTGCAACCCAGTGCCTACGGCCAGACCAGCGCCCGCTATTTCGTCAGGACCCGTGGCCCGGGAGACCTCGAACAGGAACGCATGCGCTCCCGGGAATTGGGCTACAACGGCTACTTCACAGAGTGGGGGCTGACAGTCGATGTAAAGCTGTTCTATGACGAAATCAACGGCATGATCAGTGAACCGCTGCGCAACAATCAGTACATTGCCAGCAACTCGAACAGCTCACGATTCTCAGGGACTGAAACCCAGCTGGACTGGCGCGTCAGCAGCGCCGATCGTCTGCGCCTGACCTATGCCTATGTCGATGCCGAGGCGAGCAACCCGCTGGATGCACAACAAACGGCGCGCAACAGCGGCTCCGCCGGTTGGCTGCGCAACTGGGGCCAGGGCTGGAACAGCGCGCTCTTCTACTATGGCGCCGACGCCCTCAACGGTTACCGCTTCGAACGGGTCGACACCCGCATCGCCAAACGCATCGGCCTGGGCAAGGCCAATCTGGAGCTGGCCGGGATCCTCCAGCAACGCCTCGACAATCAGCCCACCACTTTCGTCGACAACAACTACGACGAGCGCCGGGTGCTCTACTTCAGTGCGGAGCTGGAGTTTTAAGATGCAATATTGCCTGTCACGGAAGACGCCAACCCTTGGCCGCCTGCTGGCCGGGTTGTGCCTGGTGTTTGCCGGGCTGCTGTGTAATCTGCCGGCCCGGGCCGCCGACATTCTGCTGACCGGCGCCGAAGACAGCCCAGGCGTGCAGTCTTTCGTCCAGGCCCTGAGCGAGTTGCACCCCACCGACAGCGTGCGTTTCCAGCCGGTCGCCAGCTTGCCGGCGCCCGGCCAACTGCCCGCGGGCACCCGCCTGATTCTGCTCGACCTGCAAAGCCTCGACTGGCGCCTGCAAGACGCCCAGGGCCCGGCAACGCTGGTGCTGCGCATCAGCCGTCTGCAAGCCCACCAACGCTTTGGCGATGTTTCGCCACCGCACCTGAGCCTGCTCTGGAGCGATCCGCCGCTGGATCGACAATTGCGCCTGACCCGACTCGTCCTGCCCGAGGCCCGACGGGTCGGCGTGCTTTTCGACAGCCACAGCGAATTCCTGTTGAAGGAACTGCATCAGGCCGCCCTGCCCCTGGGCCTTGAAGTGGTCACCGAGCGTTGGGACAACACCAATGACAGCCGCCCGTTGCAGGCCCTGCTGAAAAACAGTGATGTGCTGCTGGGCCTGGATGATCCTGATCTGTACAACCCCAAAACCGTGAAAAACCTGCTGCTCAGCAGCTACGCACGGCAACTGCCGCTGATCGGTCCCAATGCCGCCTTCGTCAGGGCAGGCAGCCTCGCGAGCACCTACAGCGACCAGAGCGATTGGCTGAAGATTCTCGACGAACTGCTCGACCGCCCCTCCAGCACCTGGCCGCGCACTCTTTATCCGCAGCACTTCAAGGCCTTGAGCAACCCGCAAGTAGCTCGTTCATTAAGCATTGAGCCAATGGATGAAGCCTCTGTCGCAACACAGCTGGCCGAAGGAGAACACCGCCCATGACCTTCCGTAGCGGTTGGGACATCAATACCCGTACCCAGATCATCAGCCTCGGCCCGGCGCTGCTGCTGACGTTGCTGCTGATCAGTTTCTTCACCTTCGTGCGAATCCAGGACCTGCGCCAGGAACTCAATCACACCGGTCAACTGATCGCCAACCAACTGGCGCCGGCCACCGAATACGGGGTGATCTCGGGTAATAACGAGGTGCTCGAAAGTTTGCTCAAAGCCACCCTGGCCACGCCCAATGTGCGTTTTCTGGAAGTTCAGGACAGCACCAACCGGATTCTGGTGTACGTCGAACAACCGTCGGAAACCCACCACCGCTCGCACCAGGTCGAAGTGTTCCAGGCACCGGTGCGGCTGCAACGTATCGCGCTCAACAATGACTTCTTCCAGAACAGCCGCACCGCCCCCACGAAGCCGGGCGAGGATTACCTGGGCCGGGTGATCGTCGGTCTGTCCAATGACGCCTTCAACCAGCGCCAGCAGGAAATCCTGTTCAAGGCCGGGATCCTGGCCCTGTTCGCCCTGCTGTTTACCTTTCTGCTGGCTCGGCGCCTGGCCAGCAGCCTGTCGCAACCGATCCACGACATCGGCAATGCGGTCAAGGCAATCCAGAAAGGCGACTACAAAACGCCCCTGCCGATTGTCGACGACACCGAACTGGGCGCCCTGTCGCAACACATCAACAACCTTGCCCTGGGCCTTGAACAAGCCAGCCGCGAACAGCATCAGGCCATGGCGCAATTGATCCAGACCCGCGAGGAAGCGGAAAAGGCCAACAACGCCAAATCCGATTTCCTGGCCATGATGAGCCATGAACTGCGCACGCCGATGAATGGCGTGCTGGGCATGTTGCAACTGCTGGAAACCACCGCGATGACCGAGGAACAGATCGAGTACGCCGCGCTGGCTTCTGAATCGACTGAACACCTGCTCAAAGTGATCAACGACATTCTCGATTTCTCGCGCATCGAGCGTTCGGAACTGGAGCTGGAGCACATTGCGTTCAACCTCGCGGACCTGATCACCAGTTGCGCCCAGTCGTTCCAGCACAGCGCAGTGCAACGCGGGCTTGACCTGCAACTGCAGATCCCCGAGGACATGCGCGCCCTGCAGGTTCAGGGCGACCCGACGCGGATCAGGCAGATACTGGTCAACCTGGTCGGCAATGCGCTGAAGTTCACCGAACGGGGTCGCGTCACGATCGAACCGCAGTGGCAGTCGCTGGATCACGAATTGCTGTGGTTCACCTGCACCGTGCGCGACAGCGGGATTGGCATCCCGGCTGAAAGCCTGGAATTGATGTTCAACGCGTTCCAGCAGGCCGACAGTTCTATTTCAAGACGTTACGGCGGCACCGGGCTGGGGCTGCCGATTGCCCGCACCCTGGCAGAACGAATGGGCGGCACCTTGCGTGCTCAGAGCGAAGAAGGCGTTGGCTCGGTGTTCACCCTGGAAATTCCTTTGGCGCTGTATAAGCAGTCGTTACCGGTGCTGACGCCGCGAGTACATACCGGCAATGGCCACGGCGAAGGTCGCAATGTGTTGCTGGTGGAAGACAACCCGGTCAACCGCACCGTCGTCGAAGCAATGTTGCGCAGCCTGGGCTTTACTGTCAGCGTCGTCACCGATGGTGCACAAGCGGTGCGCAGCGCCGAGAGCCTGATTTTCGAAGCGATTCTGATGGATTGCCGACTGCCGGTCATTGACGGCTACGAGGCCACCCGACAGATTCGCCAACTGCCCGGCTGCGCTGACGTGCCGATCATTGCCCTGACGGCCAATGCCTTGCAGGGCGACCGCGAAGCCTGTTTGTCCGCGGGGATGAACGATTACCTGGCCAAGCCCTTTAAACGCACTGATCTGCAGCAAATTCTGCAGCGTTGGGTGCAGTAGTGCAGGCCTTTCGGCTATCTGCGACTGGCGTGAAAGACGAAAGTGCGGCAGTCTTAGGCACCCGAACAGGCCCTAAAAGGGGCTTGAATAATAATTTCAGTGCACAAGTGTACATTCATGTCCTTGGTGCTGTGACTTTCACTACAACGCAATAGTCTATGAGTAGGCTGCTGACTCGAGGCATGAACGCTTCGATCGGCCGGGAAGTTCGCCCCCCTGCCGCATGGACTATTGAGGAGCTCGCATGACCAAACAAAACGCCTTTACCCGGGAAGACCTGCTGCGCTGCAGTCGTGGTGAGCTGTTCGGCCCAGGTAACGCGCAACTGCCCGCCCCGAACATGCTGATGGTCGATCGCATCACCCTGATCACCGAAGAGGGTGGCAAGTACGGCAAAGGTGAATTGGTCGCCGAGCTGGATATCACTCCTGACCTGTGGTTCTTCGGTTGCCACTTCGAAGGGGATCCGGTGATGCCGGGCTGCCTGGGCCTTGACGCCATGTGGCAACTGGTCGGTTTCTTCCTCGGCTGGCAAGGTCTGCCGGGCCGCGGTCGCGCCCTGGGTTCGGGCGAAGTGAAATTCTTCGGTCAGGTACTGCCGACCGCCAAGAAAGTCACCTATAACATTCATATCAAGCGCGTCCTCAAAGGCAAGCTGAACCTGGCCATCGCCGACGGTTCCGTGACCGTCGACGGCCGCGAAATTTATACCGCCGAAGGCCTTCGGGTCGGCGTTTTCACCTCCACTGACAACTTCTAAGGGTTATCCGCATGCGCCGCGTCGTTATCACTGGTCTGGGCATCGTTTCGTGCCTGGGCAATGACAAAGAGACCGTCTCCGCTAACCTGCGTGCAAGCCGCCCTGGCATCCGGTTCAATCCGGAATATGCCGAAATGGGTCTGCGTAGCCAGGTTTCCGGCTCCATCGACCTTCCCCTCGAAGAGCTGATCGATCGCAAGATCTATCGCTTCGTCGGCCACGCGGCGGCTTACGCCTACCTGGCCATGAAAGATGCCATCGCAGACTCCGGTCTGACCGAAGAGCAAGTCTCCAACCCGCGTACTGGCCTGATCGCCGGTTCCGGTGGTGCCTCCACACTGAACCAGATGGAAGCGCTGGACATCCTGCGCGAGAAAGGCGTCAAGCGCGTCGGCCCATACCGCGTAACGCGGACCATGAGCAGCACTGTTTCCGCTTGCCTGGCCACCCCGTTCAAGATCAAGGGCCTGAACTACTCCATCGCTTCTGCCTGCGCCACCAGTGCTCACTGCATCGGTACCGCCATGGAACAGATCCAGATGGGCAAGCAGGACATCGTGTTCGCCGGCGGCGGTGAAGAAGAGCACTGGAGCCAGTCGTTCCTGTTCGACGCCATGGGCGCGCTGTCCAGCCAATACAACGAAACCCCGGAAAAAGCTTCCCGTGCCTACGACGCCAAGCGTGACGGTTTCGTCATCGCCGGCGGTGGCGGCATGGTCGTGGTCGAAGAGCTGGAACACGCTCTGGCCCGCGGCGCGAAGATCTACGCGGAAATCGTTGGCTATGGCGCGACCTCCGATGGCTACGACATGGTCGCCCCAAGCGGCGAAGGCGCCATCCGCTGCATGCAGATGGCCATGTCCACCGTTGACGCACCGATCGACTACCTGAACACCCACGGCACCTCGACTCCGGTCGGCGACGTGATGGAAATGAAAGGTGTGCGTGAAGTGTTCGGCGACAACGCTCCGGCCATCAGCTCCACCAAGAGCCTGTCGGGTCACTCCCTGGGCGCCGCCGGCGTTCACGAAGCGATCTACTGCATGCTGATGATGGAAGGCAACTTCATGGCGGGTTCCGCCAACATCGACGAGCTGGACCCGGAAGTGGCAGACATGCCAATCCTGACCAAGACTCGCGAAGACGCCACCATCAACACCGTGATGAGCAACAGCTTCGGTTTCGGTGGCACCAACGCCACGCTGGTACTGAAGCGCTGGCAGGGTAAGTAATACCCCGCCTACGCCACACATGAAAACGCCCCGACTGGTTCGGGGCGTTTTTTTTTGGCCAGGTTTTATGTGCGGCCGGACGGCCCTGAAACATGAAACATCTGTCATGAAACTCAACAGCCTGCGACTGAATGTCGCGTATTTCGCGGGCTGCAGCACTTTCTTCGATTTTGCAAAAGTCCGTTGCCGATTTCAGTCATTTACTTAGCCAGCTAACAAAACTTATAACAAAGGCCTGCACACGCCTTGCTGCAGATAACAGAGATTGGAGCTAGCAGATGACTGTAAAAGTAACTGAACGCGACGATTCACATATGTCCCATGAAGGCATCGCCGCCGGTATCCGCATCTGGGACGTACATCAACAAAACCTGCTGGTCGGGATGTTCCACTCCGAGACCGAAGCCCACCAATACAAGGCCGAACTGGAAACACTGGAGCAGCAACGCGAAGCGCGTTCTGCATAACCGCCGCATTGAAAACGACAAACCCCGCCATGAGCGGGGTTTGTCGTTGTTGCAGCTGCTAACGGCTTACCACATCAGATCGTCAGGAATCTGATAGGCCGCGTATGGATCGTCCTCGGCGCTGACTTCTTCTGTCTTCACACTCAGCTGCACGATGCGCTGTGGATCGCGCTCCTGGATCTTCAGGGCCGCTTCACGAGGGATCACTTCGTAACCGCCAGCGTGATGCACGATCGCCAGGGAACCGCTGCTGAGCTTGTTGCGCATCAGGGTGTTGACGGAGATGCGCTTGACCTTCTTGTCGTCGACGAAGTTGTAGTAGTCCTCGGTGTTCAGCTTGGGCAGGCGCGAGACTTCGATCAATTGCTTGACCTGGGCGGCGCGGGCCTTCTGCTCGGCCTTCTCCTGCTGCTGACGGTTGAGCTCCTGGTCGCGCTTGACCTTCTCGGCCATGGCTTCCTGAGCCGCACGTTGCTGGGAGTCATCGAGTTCGATCTGGCCTTTGTGGGCCAGACGCTGTTGTTTCTGTTTTTCTTTGCCGACCTGTTTGGCCTGCTTTTGGTTGACCAGCCCTGCTTTGAGCAACTGGTCGCGAAGGGAAAGGCTCATGGTGCTTACTCACTTAGGCAACAGCTCAGCCGCAGCTGGGCAAATTCTTTTCCTGACGTTTGGCTTCGCCCCACAAGGCGTCCAACTCTTCGAGGGTGCAATCTTCTATGGGACGGTGGGTGTCGCGCAATGCCTGTTCGATAAATCGGAAGCGTCTTTCAAACTTTGTGTTCGCGCCACGCAGTGCGGTTTCCGGATCGACCTTGAGGTGTCGCGCCAGATTGACCACGGAAAACAGCAGGTCGCCGACTTCATCGGCAATCGCCGCCGAGTCATTGTCGGCCATGGCTTCGAGCACTTCATCGAGCTCTTCGCGAACCTTGTCGAGCACCGGCAAGGCGTCCGGCCAGTCGAAACCGACCTGCCCCGCGCGCTTCTGCAGTTTTGCCGAACGGGACAACGCCGGAAGTGCCGCAGGTACGTCATCGAGCAAGGACAACTGCTCCGGCGCCGAAGACTTCTCGGCACGTTCTTCAGCCTTGATCTCTTCCCAGCGCTGTTTGACCTGCTCTTCATTCAAACGAGGGACGTCCAGCGGCGCGTACAGATCACCGGTGGGGAATACGTGAGGATGACGGCGGATCAACTTGCGCGTGATGCTGTCGACCACGCCAACGAATTCAAAGCGCCCTTCTTCCCGAGCCAGTTGGCTGTAATAAACCACCTGGAACAACAAGTCGCCCAACTCACCCTGCAAGTGATCGAAATCGCCGCGTTCGATGGCGTCGGCGACTTCGTAGGCTTCTTCCAGAGTGTGCGGGACGATGGTGGCGTAGGTTTGCTTGATGTCCCACGGGCAGCCGTACTGCGGGTCGCGCAGACGGTTCATCAGGTGCAGCAGGTCTTCAAGGCTGTACATCAATCACTCTCATTCAATCGCCGACCACTGTAGGAGCGGCCCGAGCCTTCGGCAGCTCCTACACAGGGAGACCGTTCACCGCTTATGGTGTGCGGTTACGGCGGGTTTCGATGATGTTCGGCAACTGGGAAATCCGCCCCAGCAACCGCCCCAGTGCATCCAGCCCCGGAATCTCGATGGTCAGGGACATCAGCGCGGTGTTGTCCTCTTTGTTCGAGCGGGTGTTGACCGCCAGCACGTTGATCCGCTCGTTGAGCAGCACCTGCGATACGTCACGCAGCAGACCGGAACGGTCGTAGGCGCGAATGATGATGTCCACCGGATAGGTGAGCACCGGCACCGGCCCCCAGCTGACCTGGATGATCCGCTCCGGCTCGCGCCCGGCCAGTTGCAGCACCGAGGCGCAGTCCTGACGGTGGATGCTCACGCCCCGGCCCTGGGTGATGTAACCGACGATGGCGTCCCCCGGCAACGGCTGGCAGCAGCCGGCCATCTGGGTCATCAGGTTGCCGACGCCCTGGATCTGGATATCACCGCGCTTGCCCGGTTTGTAGCCGGTGGCTTTGCGCGGGATCAGTTCCAGCTGTTCGTTGCCGCGTTCCGGCTCGACCAGTTGCTGCGCCAGGTTCACCAGTTGCGCCAGGCGCAAATCGCCTGCGCCCAACGCGGCGAACATGTCCTCGGCGGTCTTCATGTTGGCCTTATCGGCCAGCTTGTCGAAATCCACCTGCGGCAGGCCGAGGCGATTGAGTTCGCGCTCGATCAAGGTTTTACCGGCAGCGACGTTCTGATCGCGGGCCTGCAACTTGAACCAGTGAACGATCTTCGCCCGGGCCCGCGACGTGGTGATGTAACCCAGGTTCGGGTTCAGCCAGTCGCGGCTCGGGGTGCCGTGCTTGCTGGTGATGATCTCGACCTGTTCACCGGTTTGCAGGCTGTAGTTGAGCGGCACGATGCGCCCGTTGATCTTGGCGCCGCGGCAGTTGTGACCGATTTCGGTGTGCACGCGGTAAGCGAAGTCCAGCGGTGTCGCGCCCTTCGGCAAGTCGATGGCATGACCGTCGGGAGTGAAGATATAAACCCGGTCCGGCTCGATATCGACCCGCAGCTGTTCGGCAAGGCCGCCGATATCGCCCAACTCTTCGTGCCACTCGAGGACCTGACGCAGCCAGGAGATTTTCTCTTCGTAGTGGTTCGAGCCGGACTTGACGTCGGTGCCCTTGTAACGCCAGTGCGCGCAAACACCCAGCTCGGCTTCTTCGTGCATGGCGTGGGTGCGGATCTGCACTTCCAGCACCTTGCCTTCAGGGCCGATCACCGCGGTGTGCAGCGAGCGGTAGCCGTTCTCTTTCGGGTTGGCGATGTAGTCGTCGAACTCTTTCGGGATGTGCCGCCACAGGGTGTGGACGATGCCGAGCGCGGTGTAGCAGTCGCGCATTTCCGGCACCAGCACGCGAACGGCGCGCACGTCGTAGATCTGGCTGAACTCCAGACCCTTGCGCTGCATTTTGCGCCAGATCGAATAGATGTGTTTGGCCCGGCCGCTGATGTCGGCATCGACGCCGGTGGCGTGCAATTCGTTTTTGAGCTGGGTCATCACATCGCTGATGAAACGCTCGCGATCCAGCCGTCGCTCGTGGAGCAACTTGGCGATCTGCTTGTACTGGTCGGGCTCGAGGTAACGGAAGGACAAGTCCTCCAGCTCCCACTTGATATGACCGATACCGAGGCGGTGAGCCAACGGCGCATAGATGTCGAAGACTTCACGGGCGACGCGGTTACGCTTCTCGTCGTCGGCGGTTTTCACCGCGCGGATCGCGCAGGTGCGTTCGGCCAGTTTGATCAGCGCGACGCGCACGTCGTCGACCATGGCCACGAGCATCTTGCGCAGGTTTTCCACCTGGCCCTGGGTGCCCATCACCATGGATTTACGCGGACTCAGGCTGTCGCTGATTGCCGCCATGCGTTGCACGCCGTCAATCAGTTTGGCGACCAGCGGGCCGAAGCGCTGGCTGACCGCCGGCAACTGGATCTGGCCTTCGCGCACGCCGCGGTACAAGACTGCCGCGACCAGCGAATCCTGATCGAGTTTGAGGTCGGCGAGAATCTCGGCGATCTCAAGGCCGGTGCGGAAACTCGAGGTCCCTTCGGACCACAGGTTTTTCGCCGCATTGGCTTGTTGTTCGGCCTCGCGAGCGAACTCGCAGGCTTCTTTCAAGGCTTCGCGATCCAGTGCCGTATCGATACTGACCGCGTGATCGAGCCAAGCCTCGAGATTGATACTGCCGTCAGTGTTGATCGGCTGGTGTGCTCTCACCTGTACCATCTTGCTTTACCTTCCCTACGACGCAGATTCAATGCGTCAAATCGCTGACCTTCATTGTCCGGGCGCCCCGCCGGGCTGATGCGTGGCGGCACGGACGGTCAGTCGGACCAGACGAGCCATCCTAGCTCGCTTCAAATAACGCCATGGCCTCGACATGCGCCGTTTGAGGAAACATATCGAGAATCCCGGCACGTTTTAACCGGTAGCCCTGCTTGATCAATTCGACCGTGTCGCGCGCCAGAGTTGCAGGGTTGCACGACACATAAACCAATCGTTCGGCCCCCAGGGACGCAAGCTTGCGCACCACCTCGAAAGCACCGTCGCGAGGTGGGTCCAAGAGTACCGCACAAAAGCCTTCGCTGGCCCATTCGGCATCAGCCAAAGGCTGGGATAAATCGGCCTGAAAAAACTTCGCATTATTCAGATTGTTGCTAGCGGCATTCGCGGCGGCCCGCTCGACCATGGCCTGCACGCCTTCCACCGCCACCACTTCGCGAACGGTCTTGGCCAGCGGCAAGGCAAAATTGCCCAGCCCGCAGAACAGATCCAGAACCCGCTCATCGGGTTTGGGCGCCAACCACTCCAGCGCCTGGGCGACCATCGCTTCGTTGACCCCGGCGTTGACCTGGATGAAATCTCCCGGCCGATACGCCAGGTTCAAATCCCACTGTTCTAGGCGATAGCCCAGGGACTGATCGGCCTCGACCGGTTGCGGCTCGCCGTCGCCATGCAGCCACAACTGGGCCTCATGGAACGCGCAGAATTCCTTGAGGATCGTCATGTCGGCTTCGGACAACGGCGCCATGTGCCGCAGCAATACCGCCAATGACGACCCGCTGAACAATTCCACATGCCCCAGTGCCTGAGGTTTGCTCAAGCGCCGCAGCATGTCCGGCAAGCGGGTCATGATCGGTTGCAAAGGCTGTACCAGCACCAGGCATTCGTTGATGGCGACGATGTCCTGGCTGCCGGCGGCGCGGAAACCGACTTCGAGTTTTTTCGCCTTCATGTCCCAACGCACCGCCACCCGGGCACGACGCCGATAGCCGAATTCCGGACCACTCAATGGTGCGGCCCACTCTTCGGGTTCGACGCCGGCGACCCGTGACAACTGCTCGGCGAGCATGCGCTGTTTCAGGGCGAGCTGTTCGTTGTGGGGCAGATGCTGCACGCTGCAACCACCGCAGCGACCGGCATGGGCGCACGGTGCCGGGCGACGCAATTGGCTGGCCTGGAACACCCGTTCGGTACGCGCCTCGACCACTTTACCGTGGGCACCCAAGACCCGCGCCTCGACTTCTTCACCGGCCAATGCGCCGATGACGAACCAGGTGCGACCTTCAAAAAACGCGATACCGCGACCGTCATTGGCCAGGCGCTCGATGGTCAAGCGCTGCTTTTTGCCGGTCGGGACTTGCGGGGCCTTGCTGCCGCCCGTGGGCTGGAAGCGCAGGCCTCTCTCTTGCTTGGCCATCAGTTGGGCGCGTCGAAAATGCCGGTCGACAAGTAACGGTCGCCACGGTCACAGATGATCGCGACGATCACCGCGTTTTCAACTTCTTTGGACAAGCGCAGCATCGCCGCCACGGCACCGCCCGAGGACACGCCGCAGAAAATGCCTTCTTCGCGCGCCAGACGACGAGTCACGTCCTCGGCTTCGCTTTGCGCCATGTCGACGATCCGGTCCACACGATCGACCTGGTAGATCTTCGGCAGGTATTCCTGCGGCCAGCGGCGGATGCCCGGAATTGCAGAGCCTTCCATCGGTTGCAGACCGATGATCTGCACGTTCTCGTTCTGTTCCTTGAGGTAGCGCGAGACGCCCATAATGGTGCCGGTGGTGCCCATCGAGCTGACGAAATGGGTGATGGTGCCCTGGGTCTGACGCCAGATTTCCGGACCGGTGGTGGTGTAGTGCGCCTCGGGATTGTCGAAGTTGGCAAACTGGTCCAGCACCTTGCCACGGCCTTCGGCTTCCATTCGCTGGGCGAGGTCGCGCGCGCCTTCCATGCCTTCTTCCTGGCTGACCAGAATCAGCTCGGCGCCATAGGCCGTCATCGCGGCTTTACGCTCGGCGCTGGAGTTGTCCGGCATGATCAGGATCATCTTGTAACCCTTGATCGCGGCGGCCATGGCCAGGGCGATCCCGGTATTGCCCGAGGTCGCTTCGATCAGCGTATCGCCAACGTGGATCTGCCCGCGCAATTCGGCGCGGGTGATCATCGACAGCGCCGGACGATCCTTGACCGAACCCGCCGGGTTGTTCCCTTCGAGCTTGAGCAAAAGAGTGTTGCTGGTGACGCCAGGCAGGCGCTGCAAACGGACCAGCGGAGTGTTGCCGACGCAATCGGCGATGGTTGGGTACTGCAAGGTCATGGCGTATTCGCAATCCGGACTGCGGGGGCGCCTATCATACCGGCAAACGTGCGCAGGCCATATCACGCAAAGTAAGGGGCTTATGGCTTATGGGAATAAGGGGCTGGATCAGTACTCTTCACCTTGCGCGACATTCACTCTGGCTGAAAATGATCAGGTTGTGCGACCAGGACAATTGTCGCACCAGTGGTGCGACTTTCTCTTCAGCGTGATAAGTCTCATAGAACTGGTGCATGCGAAACAAGTTCGACCGGGTAAACCCGCACAGCCTCAAGGCAACACACATCCCGTAGGAGCAAGGCTTGCCCGCGATGGCGACGACACGGTTAAAACGTCATGTGCGAACAACCGCATATTCAACCGCAACCCAGTCTCAGTGTTCTCAGCCCACAAACTCCCGCCCTGCCGCTGCACCGCATTCCTCGCGATGCTCAACCCCAACCCGAACCCACCCTCCCCGGGCAGCGAACCCTCGAGCCGGATGAAGGGAGAGAAGATCCGTTCAAGATCCGCATCAGCTACCCCGCCGCCCTCGTCTTCCAGCCACAGATGCCAGAAGTCGCCATCGCGCCTGCCATCGAGCGTCACGACACCGCCCTTCGGTGAATGACGAATGGCATTGCGCAGGATGTTTTCCAGCGCTTGAGCCAACGTATTGAGATTGCCGCGCACCCAGCAGGACGAATCCACCGCACAGTGCAACTGACTCGCCGGCCAGCCACTTTCATAGCAGGCGTTTTCCGTGAGCATTTCCCACAAGGCCTGGACCTGGATCGCTTCATCGGGCAACGGCGTGCGCTCAGTGTCGAGCCAGGCCAGTTGCAGCGCATCCTCGACCAGGCGCTGCATGCCGTCTACTTCCCGGCTAATGCGTTCGCGCAATTGCTCCAGGTCCTGCTCGCTTTCGCAGGCCACCCGTAACCGGCTGAGCGGCGTGCGCAACTCGTGGGACAGATCGCGCAGCAGTTGCTGTTGCAGGGCCACCGTGGGGCCCGACACGTCAGACCACTTCATCGGCCGCACTCAATACATACCCCTTGCCCCAGACCGTACGTACTTCGCGCTCGGTGTAACCGATGGCCTTGAGCTTGCGACGGATCTGGCTGATGTGCATGTCGAGGCTGCGGTCATGGGGCGCATAACCGCGCTGCAATACCTGCTGATAAAGGAACGGCTTGCTCAACACTTCATCGCCGTTGCGGTTCAGCGTGTCCAGCAACCGGTACTCACTGCGGGTCAGGCCGGCCGCGTAGTCGCCCCAAAAGACCTCGCCCAGTTCATCGTCAAAACGCAGGCAGTCCATCGCCGGGGCAATCGGTGCCGGCACCGGTCGACGGTCGAGCGCCACCCGCCGCAGGATCGCTTCGATGCGCACCCGCAATTCGGCCATGCTGAAGGGTTTGGGCAGGTAATCGTCGGCCCCGAGGCGAAAGCCACTGATGCGATCCGCCTCGGCGCCCAGCGCCGACATCAGTACCACCGGCGTGGAATGGCTCTGGCGCAATTGGGTCAGCACCGCCAGACCATCGAGCCCCGGCAACAGAATATCCATCAACACCACATCGAAGGCCTGCTGGCGCGCAATCGCCAGGCCTTCCTGCCCGTTCTGGCACCAGGTCACCTGAAAACCGCAGCGCCCCAGATGCTCATGAACATAAGCACCGAGCACCGGATCGTCTTCGATAGAGAGGATGCGAGGATGGCCAACAGCGATGGGAGTCATGAGTATCTGCAAATAATTCTCAATTGCTGATTATTCAAGATTGCCTCTCCAGGGGCAACCCAAGGTTTGTCTTCCTGGACCAAAGCATTGAACTGACCGACGAATGACGACATCAATTTTACGAAGATTGCCCGCATGCAAATCGCTACACTGCGCAGGTGGCGCGTGCCGGACGCATGTGCAGGTCAATAAACAGCTGGATGCAGGAGAGATGCGTGCTCAAGAAACTGGGAATTAAAGGCCGCGTGCTGTTACTGACCCTGTTGCCGACCACCCTGATGGCGTTGGTCCTGGGCGGCTATTTCACCTGGATGCAGCAATCGGACCTGCAAGCCCAACTCATGCAACGCGGCGAAATGATCGCCGAACAGCTGGCACCGTTGGTGGCCCCGGCCATGAGTCACAAAGACAACGAGCTTCTGGAGCGCATCGCCACCCAGTCCCTGGAGCAGACCGACGTGCGCGCGGTGACCTTCCTCGCCCCCGATCGCACGCCGCTGGCCCATGCCGGCCCGACCATGCTCAATCAGGCGCCCCTGGGCAACGGCTCACAGTTGCTGCGCCGCAGTGGCAATGACGCCACGCGTTACTTGCTGCCAGTGTTCGGCAAGCACCGCAACCTGGCTGGCGACCTGATCCCCGATGAAGCCGACCGCCTGCTGGGCTGGGTCGAACTCGAACTGTCCCACAACGGCATGCTGCTGCGCGGTTACCGCAGCCTGTTCGCCAGCCTGCTGCTGATCGGCGGGGGCCTGGCCGGTGCGGCGCTGCTGGCGTTGCGCATGGGCCGGACCATCAACCGGCCATTGAGCCAGATCAAACAAGCCGTGGCGCAACTCAAGGACGGTCATCTGGAAACCCGCCTGCCGCCCCTCGGCAGCCAGGAACTGGATGAACTGGCATCCGGCATCAACCGCATGGCAGGGACCCTGCAGAACGCTCAGGAAGAATTGCAAAACAGCGTCGACCAGGCCACCGAAGACGTGCGTCAGAATCTGGAGACCATCGAAATCCAGAACATCGAGCTGGACCTGGCACGCAAGGAAGCCCTGGAGGCGAGCCGGATCAAATCCGAATTCCTGGCCAACATGAGCCATGAAATCCGCACGCCGCTCAACGGCATTCTCGGCTTCACGCATCTGCTGCAAAAAAGCGAACTGACGCCGCGCCAGCTCGATTACCTGGGCACCATTGAAAAGTCCGCCGACAGCCTGTTGGGGATCATCAACGAAATTCTCGACTTCTCGAAAATCGAGGCCGGCAAACTGGTGCTCGACCATATTCCATTCAACCTGCGCGACCTGCTGCAAGACACCTTGAACATCCTCGCCCCGGCCGCCCACGCCAAAGAGCTTGAGCTGGTGAGCCTGGTTTATCGCGATACGCCACTGTCTCTGGTGGGCGATCCGCTGCGACTCAAGCAGATCCTCACCAACCTTGTGAGCAATGCAATCAAGTTCACCCGCGAAGGCACCATCGTCGCCCGGGCGATGCTCGAAGAAGAGCATGAAGACAGCGTGCAACTGCGCATCAGCATTCAGGACACCGGCATCGGTTTGTCGAACCAGGACGTGCGCGCCTTGTTCCAGGCCTTCAGCCAGGCCGATAATTCCTTGTCCCGACAGCCCGGTGGCACCGGCCTCGGGCTGGTGATTTCCAAACGGTTGATCGAACAAATGGGCGGCGAGATCGGCGTCGACAGCACACCGGGCGAAGGCTCGGAATTCTGGATCAGCCTGAGCCTGCCCAAAACCCGCGACGACGCCGAAGACCTGCCCGGCCCACCGTTGCTCGGGCAGCGGGTGGCTGTCCTGGAGAACCATGAACTGGCCCGTCAGGCATTGCAGCATCAACTGGAAGACTGCGGCCTGAGCGTCACGCCGTTCAATACCCTGGAAAGCCTGGCCAATGGCGTGACCGGCGCCCACCAGACCGATCAGGCAATCGGCCTGGCGGTGCTCGGCATCACCAGCAACGACATGCCGCCGGAGCGCCTCAACCAGCACATCTGGGACCTTGAACACCTGGGCTGCAGAGTGTTGGTGCTGTGCCCGACCACCGAACTGACGCTGTTCCATCTCTCAGTGCCCAACCCCCACAGCCAGCTCCAGTCCAAACCCGCTTGCACCCGCAAGCTGCGTCGGGCCCTGTCTGATCTGGTCAACCCGCGCCAGCAGCGCAGCGACCCCGCCGAGCCGGTTTCCAGCCGCGCGCCGAAGGTCCTTTGCGTGGACGACAACCCGGCCAACCTGCTGCTGGTGCAAACCCTGCTCGAAGACATGGGCGCCAAGGTGCTCGCGGTAGAAAGCGGTTACGCCGCGGTCAAGGCCGTACAGAACGAGACTTTCGACCTGGTGTTGATGGACGTGCAAATGCCCGGCATGGATGGGCGCCAAAGCACCGAAGCCATTCGCCAATGGGAAAGCGAGCGGCATTGCACGCCACTGCCGGTCGTGGCCCTCACCGCCCATGCGATGGCCAATGAAAAACGCGCATTGCTGCAAAGCGGCATGGACGACTACCTGACCAAACCCATCAGCGAACGGCAACTGGCGCAAGTGGTGTTGAAATGGACGGGCCTGGCGCTGCGCAATCAGGGTCCGGAGCGTAATAGCGACAGCAACAGCGGTCATGAATTGCAGGTGCTCGACCACGAAGAAGGCCTGCGCCTGGCGGCCGGCAAGGCCGATCTGGCGGCGGACATGCTGGCCATGCTGCTGGCCTCCCTGGAAGCCGACCGCGAGGCCATCCGCGTGGCCCGTGAAGCCAACGACCAGAACGCCCTGATCGAGCGGGTCCATCGCCTGCACGGGGCAACCCGTTATTGCGGCGTCCCGCAACTGCGCGCCGCCTGCCAGCGCAGCGAAACCCTGCTCAAGCAACAGGACCCGAAAGCCCCCGTCGCGCTGGAAGAACTCGAACGCGCCATCAATCGCCTGGCAGCCCATGCGCGCATCAATGCCTGATGCAGCGCAATAACACCGGGCGCCCTGAAGGCTAAGCTCAAATCCTGTAGCAGCTGCCGAAGGCTGCGTCCGGCGGCGAAGCCGTCGTGAAATCAGGCACTGCGGTCTTTCAGGTAAACCGCGGATGCAGGTTTTACGACGGCTGCGCCGCCGAACGCAGCCTTCGGCAGCTGCTACGGGGTTTGAGACTTCCAGGAGGACAGCATGCGCACGATTCTTTTCAGCAGCCAGACCTACGACCGCGACAGTTTTCTCGTCGCCGACCTGCCCGCCGGCATCGAACTGCATTTCCAGCCGGCGCGACTGAGCCTCGACACGGCGGCGCTGGCCGAGCATCACGAGGTGGTCTGCGCCTTCATCAACGATGACCTCAGCGCCCCGGTGCTTGAACGCCTGACTGCTGGCGGCACACGCCTGATCGCCCTGCGCTCGGCCGGTTACAACCATGTCGACCTTGCGGCGGCGAAGCGCCTGGGACTGACGGTTGTGCGGGTCCCGGCCTACTCGCCCCACGCCGTGGCCGAACACGCGGTGGCGTTGATCCTGGCGCTCAACCGCCGTCTGCACCGCGCCTACAACCGTACCCGCGAGGGCGATTTCAGCCTGCACGGGTTGACCGGTTTCGACCTGGTGAACAAGACCGTCGGCGTGGTCGGCACCGGGCAGATCGGTGCGACCTTCGCGAAAATCATGCACGGCTTCGGCTGCCAATTGCTGGCCTATGACCCCTATCCGAACCCACAGGTCGAAGCCCTCGGCGCACGCTACCTGAGCTTGCCGCAACTGCTGGCCGAGTCGCAGATCATCAGCCTGCATTGCCCGCTCAACGAGCAGAGCAAACATTTGATCAACCGCGAGTCACTGGCGCACATGCAGCCCGGCGCGATGCTAATCAACACCGGGCGTGGCGGTCTGGTGGACACACCGGCGCTGATCGATGCGTTGAAAGACGGTCAATTGGGGTATCTGGGGCTGGATGTCTATGAAGAGGAGGCGCAGTTGTTCTTCGAGGATCGCTCCGACCTGCCACTGCAAGACGATGTGCTGGCGCGCCTGCTGACCTTTCCGAACGTGATCATCACCGCACACCAGGCCTTCCTGACCCGCGAAGCCCTGGGCGCGATTGCCGTGACCACGTTGCAGAACATCGCGGCCTGGGCGGCCGGTTCGCCACAGAATCGGGTCGAGGGCTGACCTGATCAGGTCTTGGACAAAAGGATCATCAGCGCCAGCCAGCCGAAGCCCAGCAAGCGCTGCCCCAGCGAATGTCCGCGACGCAGCAGGAACCAGACAAAAAACGGCGGCAGAAAGAAAATCATCAGTTTCAGCCAGAGTTCCACCGGACGCGGCCCATTGAGCACCGGTGCCGGGACCTCAGCCTGAACTTCGGTTTTTCGTCTACGCCCGAATGCGGCCGGGGTCACCCGAGGCACGCTCTCATTGCTCGGCAAACGCCCGAAAGAAAGCGGGGCTTCCACAGGCGCTGCCGTCGAAGTGGCCGCTGGCACCGTTGCCGCAGGTGCACCGCAATGAATGCAAGCAGGCGCGATGGAGCTGATGCGTTGCTTGCACTCATAACACTCGATTAACGCCATGTCCGTTCCCTTGGAAATACAAAGGCGGCAGTGTGCCATGAGTCGGCAGGTCATTTGAACCAGATCGAAGGTCACATGCCCGCGCCATGCTGCGTTGAAGCCCGTGCTAGCATATCGCGCATATTTGGAGGACCCATGGTCGAACACGATTTCCGCTACAGCCTGATGAACCCGCAACACACCCTCACCGAATGCCGCGCCCTGGTGCCGGGGCGTTATCAAGTCACCGGCAACGGCGGCTCGATTCGTAATAACGACGTGCTGGTAGTGACCCTCAAAGGCAGCAAGGACTTGTCCATGCGCCTGACCGTCGAAACGGTTCGCCACTTGATCAACCCGCCCGGCCAATGGGTCGCGGTGGCCAGTGGTCCGGTGTTCGGCGAACTGGCGATCCACACCTGGAACGTCAACTGCGACAGCTGCGCCAAAGAGCTGAGCTTCGAGTTCGCGGTCGATGCCAAGTTGGGCAACAAGGCTGAAAAGCCGGCCGCCACCGCACGGATTGCCGAGCTGGGCTGGACCGCCGCCGGCGAGAAACACCTGTGCCCGAAATGCCGGGAGCCTGCGTGATGAAACGCCTTGCTCTGACCACGATGGTCGGTGCCAGCCTGCTGGGCTGCGCCGCCGAGCCGGTAAAGTTGCAACAGAACCGCAGTTACATTCTGGAGTGGATCGGCGAACGTCCGTTGATGGACTACAGCCACCTGACCATCACCCTCGGTGACGACGGTCGGGCCTACGGTAACGGCGGCTGCAACCACTGGTTCGCGCCGTATTCCCTGGAAGGTGAAAAGCTCAGCTTCGGCAAGATCGGCAGCACCCGCAAACTCTGCGCGCCGGCGTTGATGGAGCAGGAAAAACGCTTCCTGCAGGCGCTGGAAAACGTCCAGCGCTGGGACGTCTCACCGATTGACCAGATGCGCTTCTGGCCGGCCGAAGGCAAGCCATTGCGTTGGTGGCTTGAAGAGGGTTGATACCCCTCAGTTGACCGATCATTCCCACGCGCAGCAAAGGAATGCATCAAGTGACGCTCTGCGTCACAGGGACGCGGAGCATCCCGGGCGGCGTTCCCACGCAGAGCGTGGGAACGATCAAACAGGTCAGTTGGTCGCCTGCAACGCCTCAAGCTTCGCCATCACCCCCGCCGCCGTCTGCTCGCCCATCAACTGTTCCCGCACCTTGCCCTTGTTATCGATGATGTAAGTCACCGGCAGCGCTTCACTGCGCGGCAATTCGAAAAGGTCGGCCGGGTCCTGGGCCAATACAGTGAACTTGATCCCCAGTTTCTCGCTGGCGCTTTTCAGCTCTTCGCCCTGCACATTGTCGAAGTTGACCCCGAACACACCGATCTTCTTGCCCTTGAGCTGCTCGGCCAGGGCATTCAATTGCGGGATCTCGGTACGGCACGGGCCGCACCATTCGGCCCAGTAATTGAGCACCAGCCATTGTTTGTCCAGACGTTCGGCGGCGACCTTGTGACCATTCTGGTCGATGCCATAATCGTTGCCACAGCCCCCCAGCAATAACGCCCCCATGATCGCCAATGCCGCTGCCAGTCGCCTTGTCATTTCTCAATCCTTGTCAAAAATAGAATGCACCTGCGACCCATCGCCTCCCAAGGTTCTGGATTACGCGCCGCACAGTTAGAATAGCCGCCACTTTACGCAAGAAGCGACCCGCATATGACCGATCTGACGCTTTATCACAACCCGCGCTGCTCGAAATCCCGCGGTGCGCTCGAACTCATCGAAGCCCGTGGCCTGACGCCAACGGTCGTCCGCTACCTGGAAACGCCGCTGGACGCCGCGCAAATCCAGAGCCTGCTGAGCAAACTCGGCATCAGCGCCCGGCGATTGCTGCGCGCCGGCGAGGACGAGTACAAAACCCTCAACCTGGCTGACAGCGGTTTGAGCGAAGCGCAATTGATCGCCGCCATCGCCGCGCACCCGAAACTCATGGAGCGGCCGATTCTCGAAGTCGGCGACAAAGCCATTATCGGTCGTCCGCCGGAGAATGTGCTGGAGTTGTTGCCGTGAGCGCGCCATACATTCTGGTGCTGTATTACAGCCGCAGCGGCTCGACCAATGAAATGGCCCGGCAGATTGCCCGTGGCGTCGAGCAGGCCGGCCTTGAAGCCCGGTTGCGCACGGTGCCGGCGATCTCCACTGAATGCGAAGCCGTGGCGCCGGACATTCCCGATGAAGGCGCGCTGTACGCCAGCCTCGACGATTTGAAGAACTGCGCCGGCCTGGCCCTGGGCAGCCCGACCCGCTTCGGCAACATGGCCGCACCGTTGAAATACTTCCTCGACGGCACCAGCAACCTGTGGCTGACCGGCGCCCTGGTGGGCAAACCGGCCGGGGTTTTCACCTCGACCGCCAGCTTGCACGGCGGCCAGGAAACCACCCTGCTGTCGATGATGCTGCCGTTGTTGCACCACGGCATGCTCATCACCGGCCTGCCTTACAGCGAGTCGGCGCTGCTGGAAACCCAGGGCGGCGGCACGCCTTATGGCGCCAGCCATCACGCAGGGGCCGATGGCAAAAGTGGCCTGGACGGGCACGAAGTGGCGCTGTGCCGCGCACTGGGTATGCGTCTGGCCAAGACTGCACAGAAACTGGAGGGCTGAGGGTGGCCAAGAAGCCGAAAATCCTGCCTCCCATCGAATGGCTCGAACCGCGCGTACGGGCGATGCGCGTCATCAGCCTGCTGTGCTTTTTCGGCCTGGCGGGGCTGCTTTGCGCCTACTACCTGGTGTTCGCCGACCTGCATGGTGCGCGGCCGTGGGTGATTCTGCTGATCGAACTGGTGCCGCTGCTGTTGCTGGCACCGGGGATGATCGTCGGCAGCGCCCGTGGGCATTCGTGGATGTGTTTTGTGGTGAATCTGTATTTCATCAAGGGCGCATTGGCCGCCTATGACCCGAACCGGCAGTTGTTCGGTTTACTGGAGATGGGCGCGAGCCTGGCGCTGTTCTGCTCGGCGTTGCTGTATGTGCGGTGGCGGTATCAGTTGAACCGCAAGTTGGCGGGTGAAGGCGAGATCTCCGTCGCCTGATCTGACGCCATCGCGGGCTTGCCCGCGATGGCCGCGACGCGGTCTCAATGGTTGACGGTGTACGCGAGCATCATCGATATCTGGCTCATAGGCCGTCCACCGCTCTCTTCGTGCCACTGGTTGAACGCATTCTGCACCGTGGCCAGGTCGCGCAAACTGCTCGGCACCTTGTCGATGATCTGCTGTGCATTCAGCGCCGCCACCACGTCGTAGCTCGGCACGAAGGTGTCCTTGCCGACCATCCGCAAGAATCGCGGTGCCGATAACCCGCCCAACTGATGGCCGTGTTTTTTCAGGTAGGTCCACAAGCCGACGATATCGGTCACCGGCCAGTCGGCGATCAACGCGCCAAAGCTGCCCTTCTCATGGGCCACGTCCAGAATGAACTGCGCATTGCGCGGCACGCTCTTGAGCTTGCCCAGGTGGCGGATGATTCGCGCGTCCTGCATCAAGCGCTCCAGATGTTCGGCGCTCATCAGCACGACTTTTTCCGGGTCGAACTTGAAGAACACTTCTTCGAACGCCGGCCACTTGGCATCCACCAGACTGTGCTTGAGCCCGGCACGGAATACCCGTAACGCCATGGTCGAGAGGTAGCGGTCGTCGCTGATCTTGCGCAATTGCGCCGGGGTCTTGGGAACCGGCAGATGGGCTTCCAGTTCAGCCGCCGAACCGAAGCGGTTCAGACAGTATTCGTGCAGCCACTTGTAATCGCGCATGCCCTCTCCTATGGGATGAAATGAAAACGGCGCCCGCGAGCGCCGTGTGTCTGAGTGACTTGAACCGTCAGAGGTTCACTACGTTGACGAAGCGCGAAGCCGCGCTTTCGTCGATACGCAAGTTGGTGAAATCGAACAGGTTGCGGTCCGCCAGTTGCGACGGGATCACGTTCTGCAGGCTGCGGAAAATGCTCTCGGTACGGCCCGGGGTCTTGCGTTCCCACTCCTGCAGCATCTCTTTAACCACCTGGCGTTGCAGGTTTTCCTGGGAACCGCAGAGGTTGCACGGGATGATCGGGAATTGCTTGAGGTCCGAGTAGGCCTGGATGTCTTTTTCGTTGCAGTAGGCCAACGGGCGAATCACCACGTTGCGCCCGTCGTCGGCGCGCAGCTTTGGCGGCATGGCCTTGAGCGAACCGTTGAAGAACATGTTCAGGAAGAACGTCTCGACGATGTCGTCACGATGGTGACCGAGGGCCATTTTGGTCGCGCCGATTTCGTCGGCAAAGGTGTACAGCGTGCCGCGACGCAGGCGCGAGCACAGCGAGCAAGTGGTCTTGCCTTCCGGGATCAGCTCCTTGACCACCGAGTAGGTGTCTTTCTCGACGATGTGGTACTCGATGCCCAGTTCTTTGAGGTAAGCCGGCAGCACGTGCTCGGGGAAGCCCGGCTGCTTCTGGTCCATGTTCACGGCGACGATCTCGAACTTGATCGGGGCGACTTTCTGCAAATGCATCAGCACATCGAGCATGGTGTAGCTGTCCTTGCCACCGGACAGGCAGACCATGACCTTGTCGCCGTCTTCAATCATGTTGAAATCGGCAACAGCCTCACCGGCCTGGCGGCGAAGGCGCTTTTGCAGTTTGTTCTGGTTGACCGTAAGAGTGCCCATGACGCGAAATCCGTGAGGTGTGACGAAAGGCCGGCATTTTACGCAAAAACCCTGGCGGGGCGAAGCCTGCACTTATATGACTTGAGCATACCCCTGTGGCGAGGGAGCTTGCTCCCGCTGGGCCGGGCTGGCGCTCCAGCGCGAAGCGGCCCTTAAACCATCCGACGCGGTGCGTCAGGCAATCCCTGCCGGCTGATTAGCGACTGCTGCGCAGCCGAGCGGGAGCAAGCTCCCTCGCCACAGGGGGTCAACAGGCACAGACCCGGCGGCGATTAACAGGTTTGTTTACAGCGCGATTTGCTCTAAAGCCCTCGCACTATTGCAAGTAACTCCTTTCTATACTGCGACATAAGGTCGCACACGTATTCAGACCTGTTCTTACCTGGCCACTTTGGCCCGTAAGCGCTCCGCTGGGGGGCGATGGCAACAACAAGAGGAGTGACTGGCATGATCCATCACGTAGTGGGGCTCTTCACCCACCCTGACCAGGAATGGAAAGAAATCCGTGGCGACGAGGAAGAAAGCATCAGCCACATGTACCTGACGCACACCCTGATTCTGGCGGCGATCCCTGCCGTATCGGCGTTTATCGGCACCACGCAAGTCGGCTGGGTCATCGGTAATCGAGCGCCGGTGATGCTGACCATGGAAAGCGCGCTATGGATGACCATCATGTCGTACCTGGCGATGCTCGGCGGTGTCGCGGTGATGGGCGCCTTCATTCACTGGATGGCCCGCACCTATGACGCCAGCCCGAGCCTGGCGCGCTGTATCGCGTTCGCCACGTACACCGCGACCCCACTGTTCATCGGCGGCCTGGCGGCGCTGTACCCGCACTTGTGGCTGGGGATGATCGTCGGCACCGCGGCTGTCTGTTACACGGTGTACCTGCTGTATGTAGGCCTGCCGACCTTCATGAACATTCCATCGGACGAGGGCTTCCTGTTTTCGAGCTCGGTGCTCGCCGTAGGACTGGTGGTGCTGGTGGCCATCATGGCGTTTACCGTGATTGTCTGGGGCCTGGGCGTGGGACCCGTCTATACCAACTGACAACCGGGCGCCCACATAAAAACACGTTCCGCCACTACAGGCCGCCGCAAGGCGGCCTTCTACTGCGAGCAACGACCATTCGGCACCTGAGCGATTCGCAAGCCCTCGGGGTTGCGGCATACTCGACATCCTTGGAGATCCATCAAGCATGCCCGAGCAACTCAATACCCGCGTCGAAGACTGTTTCCTGCAAGCCGAATCCTTTTTCAAAC
Source organism: Pseudomonas sp. GM18 (assembly GCF_000282195.1). Taxonomy (GTDB): domain Bacteria; phylum Pseudomonadota; class Gammaproteobacteria; order Pseudomonadales; family Pseudomonadaceae; genus Aquipseudomonas. Next base: position 31,867 of record NZ_AKJT01000039.1, on the reverse strand, counting down.
GACCTTTCAAACGCCCCGTGGTGAGCCTCAAGCTGCGCGGGCAAAAAGCCGGTGTCGCGCATTTGCACGAGAACCTGCTGCGTTTCAACCCGCAGCTGTACCGGGAAAACACCGAAGATTTCCTCAAGCAGACCGTGGCGCATGAAGTCGCGCACCTGATCGCCCATCAACTGTTCGGCGATCGCATCCAGCCCCACGGCGAAGAGTGGCAACTGATCATGCGCGGCGTCTACGAACTGCCGCCCAACCGCTGCCACACCTATGACGTCAAACGCCGCAGCGTGACCCGCTACATCTACAAATGCCCCTGCGCCGACAGCGATTTCCCGTTTTCCGCCCAGCGCCATAGCCTGGTGCGCCAGGGGCGGCGGTATTTGTGCCGGCGTTGTCGCAGTACGTTGGTGTTCAGTGGGGAGATGCGGGTCGAATGACCCCATGATCGTTCCCCGGAGCATGGGAACGATCAACTCACTACTTTCGCCATACGCAATTCCTCGATCCGCTGTGCACTAAACCCCAGCTCCCTCAACACCTGATCCGTATGCTGCCCCAGCCGGGCGCCAATGTGCCGCGGCTCAGGCAACCCCGCTGAAAACTTCAACGGGCAGGCCATTTGCGCCTGGGTCGAGCCATCGCCCCGCGGCACCTCTGTCACCAATTCCCGCGCCTTCAACTGCGGGTGCCCGACCGCTTCGCCCAGGCTCAACACCGGCTCGACACACGCATCGACCCCGGCAAACAGCTCACACAACCAGGCAAAGTCGTGTTTTTCGAATTCAATGTTCAGCGCATCCTTGAGCGCCTGTTGCCGGGCTGGGTCAGGCGACAGTCCCTCGGCCGCCAGTTCCGGACGGCCCAACGTCGTGCACAGTTGCTGCATGAACCCCGGCTCCAGACTGCCCACCGACAACCAGCGGCCATCGCGCGACCGGTAGTAGTCGTAGAAACTGCCGCCGTTAAGCATCTGGTCTTCCCTGCCCGGCTCAACGCCACAGGCCAGGTACCCGGCGCCGGCCATGGCGTTCAGGCTGAAGGCGCAGTCGGTCATGCTCACATCCAGATGCTGCCCCTGCCCGGTCTGTTGCCGCGCGATCACCGCGGCCAGCAGCCCGATCACCCCATGCAACGAACCGCCCGCGACATCCGCCACCTGCATGCCCAACGGCAACGGGCCGCTGTCGGCGCGACCGGTGTAGCTCGAAAGCCCCGCCAGCGCCAGGTAGTTGATGTCGTGGCCGGCGCGGTCCTTGTAGGGGCCGGTCTGGCCGTAGCCGGTGATCGACACATAAATCAGCCGCGGGTTGACCGCCTTCAAGGCTTCATACCCCAGGCCCAACCGCTCCATCACGCCGGGGCGAAACTGCTCCAGCACAATGTCGTAGTCCGCAAGCAATTGCTTGATCACCTCCAGCGCCTCGGGCTGCTTGAGGTCCAGTGCCAGGCTGCGCTTGTTGCGATTGAGGTAGGCGTGGCTGGCCGACACGCCTTGATCATGGGGCGGCAACACCCGCAGCAAATCCATGCGGGTCGGCGATTCGATGCGCAGCACCTCGGCGCCCATGTCCGCCAACAGCAACGAGGCGAACGGCCCCGGCAACAATGTCGAGAAATCCAGAACCTTGAGTGATGCCAGTGGACCGAGCATGAGCGTTCTCCAGTGCGATCCCCAAAGCCTAGGCAGCCCCGGACATTGCAGCAATCACCTTATGCGCCAGTTACGCTGACCGTTGCGCTCAAACCGCAGGCAACAAAAAACCCGCCGAAGCGGGTTTTTCATTACAACAAGGCTTACTTGGCGTTCGTCGGGGTTGCACCTTCGACGTGGCCCAAAACATCGTCTTTAGGCTCGTCGGCAATGCCGCGACCGCCCGAGGCCAGCTCGGATTGCAGCACGTCGGTGTCCAGCTCCTTGACCCACTTGGCCACAACAATGGTGGCAACCGCGTTACCGATCAGGTTGGTCAGCGCACGGGCTTCGGACATGAAGCGGTCGATACCGAGGATCAGCGCCAGGCCGGCAACCGGCAGGTGGCCAACAGCGGACAAGGTCGCGGCCAGTACGATGAAGCCACTACCGGTCACGCCAGCAGCGCCTTTGGAGGACAGCAGCAACACCACCAGCAGAGTGATCTGGTGAGTGATGTCCATGTGGGTGTCGGTTGCCTGAGCAATGAACACCGCTGCCATGGTCAGGTAGATCGCGGTACCGTCGAGGTTGAACGAGTAACCGGTCGGGATCACCAGACCTACCACGGATTTCTGCGCGCCCAGACGCTCCATTTTGATCAGCATGCGTGGCAGTACCGACTCCGAAGAGGAAGTACCCAGCACGATCAGCAGCTCTTCACGGATGTAACGAATCACTTTCAGCACGCTGAAGCCGTGAGCGCGAGCAATACCGCCCAGCACGACCAGAATGAACAGCAGGCAGGTGATGTAGAAGCAGGCCATCAGTTGACCCAGCTGCACCAGCGAGCCAACACCATAAGCACCGATGGTGAACGCCATGGCACCGAAGGCACCGAGCGGCGCGAGCTTCATGATCATGTTGATGATGTTGAACATCACGTGGGCGAAGCGATCGATGAAGTCCAGGATCGGCTTGCCGTAGGCACCCAGGCGATGCAGGGCGAAACCGAAGATCACCGAGAACATCAGCACTTGCAGGATATCGCCCGTGGCGAACGCACCAAAGATGGTGGTCGGGATGACGTTCAGCAAGAAGCCAACGACGCTTTGATCCGCACCGGCAGCCACGTAGGTAGCGATTTTGGAGGCATCCAGCGTGGTGACGTCGATGTGCATGCCGTTACCCGGCTGAACGATGTTCACCACTACCAGACCGACCAGCAAGGCGATGGTCGAAACGATTTCGAAATACAGCAGCGCGTAACCGCCGGTCTTGCCGACCGACTTCATGTTCTGCATGCCCGCGATACCGCTGACCACGGTGCAGAAAATGATGGGAGCGATGATCATTTTGATCAGTTTGATGAACCCGTCACCCAACGGCTTGAGGGCTACACCGGTCTGCGGGTAGAAGTGACCGAGCAGGATGCCGATGGCGATGGCAACGATCACCTGGAAATACAGGGATTTGTACAGTGGCTGACGAGTCGTCATTGCAAAGTTCCTCAAGAGTGCCGGTGACAACATCCATCTGTTGCCCAAGACACTTCAATTGCGAACCCTCCTGCACTGGAGGGATTTGTTTTGTCGAGCTGCGCAACGGCAGGCATCTGCTCGTTGTATCGCAAGGCCCGTGCCACATTCGCCAAAAAGCCTGCGAGCCTTTTGACATCAAGGGTTACAGGTTTCTTTTGGTCACCAACCGGTTACAACCATGTGGCGGATATCCGCCAACCCGCCTGACCTCGTCCTGCAATTTGGCGGATATCCGCCTTGTTCATCGTCGACGGGCACCGCTACCATCCATTGCTCAGTGGACGGACCTGCCCTCATGCGTGAACGCACCATCGCCAGCCATTTCGCCCGTGCCGCCCTCGGTGGCGCGCGCCGACGTGGCTACGACTATTCGAACCTGCTGCAGCAACTGGGGATCAGCCCCGAGTTGCTTGAAGAACCGCGCGCGCGAATCGCGCCTGAACAGTTCACCCGGTTGATCCAGGGATTGTGGCTGGCCCTGGACGACGAATACCTGGGCTTCGGGCAGGCCCCGAGCAAACCCGGCAGCTTCGCGATGATGTGCCACGCGGTGATCCACTGCCGCACGCTGGAGAAAGCGCTCAATCGCGGCCTGTTGTTTTACAGCCTGTTTCCCGGGGCGCCGCGCCTGACGCTGAACCGCGAAGGCGAGATGATTCGCCTGAGCCTCGACGATTCGCCGCTGTGGGACCCGGACCACTTCCTCAGCGAAAGCCTGCTGGTGATCTGGCATCGGTTCGGCAGCTGGCTGATCGGCCAGCGCATTCGTCTGGAACACGCCACATTCAGCTACCCGAGGCCCGAGCACGGGGCCGAGTACGACTTGCTGTTTTCCTGCCCGCTGACGTTCGATACTACTCAGAGTAGCCTGCTGTTCCACAGTCGCTACCTGAACATGCCGCTGTTGCAGGACGAACGGACCCTCAAGCACTTTCTCGAGCGCTCCCCCGCCGACCTGCTGTCGCGCCCCGACGAAGGCGACAGCCTGAGCAGCCAGTTGCGGCGCTTGCTCAGCCGCGACAGCGCGCGCTGGCCGGACCTGGAAGCGGTGGCGGCGCACCTGCACATCAGCCCGCAAACCTTGCGTCGGCATTTGCGCGAGGAAGGCACGAGTTTTCAGGAATTGAAGGATCAGCTGCGCCGGGACATCGCGATTTATCACCTGGGGCGGGCGGATCTGTCGTTGCAACAGATTGCCGAGCAGCTCGGGTTTTCCGAGCCGTCGGCGTTTCATCGGGCGTTCAAGAAGTGGACCGGTCTTACACCGGGGGCGTACCGGGCTCAGGAGCTTTAAGAACTGATCGTTCCCACGCTCTGCGTGGGAATGCCTCAACGGACGCTCTGCGTTCGGCTCTGGAAGGGACGCGGAGCGTCCCGGGCTGCATTCCCACGCGGAGCGTGGGAACGATCATCTTCGCTAGCCTTGCGGATCGAGGTTATCCAGCACCCGATTGACCGCCAACTCCCCAAGCATGACCACCGATTGAATCCCCAACATCATGTTGCGATGTGGCATGTCCATCAACCCGGCGAACTCACTGAGCATCACGCTCGCTGACGCCAGGGATTCGCAGGCGTTGACCAGCAGGGTTTCGTTATCGACCTTCGCACCCACATGGTAAATGGTGCTGGGTTTGCGCTTGGTGTCTTTGGGGGTGGGTGGTTTGAGGTAGTGATCGAGGGCACGGTCGGCGGCTTCGTGGAGCTTTTTGGAATCAAGGGATTCGTAGGGGGATGTTGGATCGGTTTCCGGTGGGTTCGGTGTGATCTTGAACATATGACGCTCCTAGAGTAATGGAGCCGCTACATATCGCTGCTAAACGAAAAAGAGGTGGCGGCTGTACGCGGGTTAGCAGACCAGGACTCTAGAACCCGGCGCACCGAAGTGCCCCACGCAAAGCCGCCATAACATGAACGACTAACGTTGTACGCCTAGAGATGACCCGGGCTGCTAAACCCGATCGCTGATTGGTCAGCGACAGGGAAACGATATAGCCCGGGCCACAGGCGTACTAGCCGGCGGATTCTGGCGTAGTCGTAGGCAGCGGCGCAAGGATGTGTAGGTTGGGTGAGTTTCTGGAAGTGTCGGTTAAACATCACCGTTTAAAATCAAAAGATCGCAGCCTCGTTGCACTCGACAGCTCCTACAGGGATTACAGGGATTACAGGGATTTGCGTCCACCTGTAGGAGCTGTCGAGTGCAACGAGGCTGCGATCTTTTCGGCCAAGCCCCTACATCAAACCACCGGAAAATGAATCCGGAACGCCGCCCCGCCCATCGGCGAATCCCCCAGCGTCAGCTTGGCGCTGTAACTCTCGATGATGTCCTTGACCACCGCCAGGCCAATCCCCTGCCCCGGATGCTGGCGGTCCAGCCGCTCGCCGCGCTCGAGAATCCGCGCGCGCTGGTCCGGTGGTACGCCGGGGCCATCGTCTTCAATGCAAAGCTCAATCCCGCTGAGGGTTTCGCGCACGCTGATGCGCACTTCGCTCAAACACAGGCGATAGGCGTTTTCCAGCAGGTTGCCCATCATTTCCAGCAAGGCGCCCTGCTCGATCGGCACGTAACACTGATCCGGCAGATCGAAAGCGACCCGCACGCGCTTGTCGCGGTAGACCTTGTCCAGGGTGTCGCAGAGGCTTTGCAGCACCGGCCGCAGGCGCACCTGATGACGCACCAGGCCGCTTTTGCGCAGGCTGGCCCGTTGCAGTTGATAGCTGATCTGCTGGCTCATGCGTTCGATCTGGGTTTGCAGCACCCAGGCCTGTTCGCGCTCTTGCGGCTTTTGCGCCATGTCTTCGCTGACCCCTTGCAACACCGCCAGCGGGGTTTTCAGGCTGTGGGCCAGGTCATCGAGGGAGTCGCGATAGCGGCTGCGCTGTTCACGCTCGCTGTGCAGCAAACGGTTGAGCGAGCCGGTCAGGCGCAGCAGTTCGCGCGGGTGTTGTTCGCTGAGGCTTTCACGGGTGCCGCTTTCGATCTGGTCCAGCTCCTGGCTCAGCCGGCTCAACGCCTGCAAGCCCCAGGTCAGGCCAACCCAGAGCAAGACGAGCAACACCAGCAACGCGGCACCGAAGCCCAGGTAGAGGTTTTCCCGCAGGCCTTCGAGGGTGATTTCGTATTCGCGCACCGGTTGCAGCGCGACGATGCTGAACGCCGCGCTTTTGCCGCCGAGCAGCTTGACCTCGACGTCATAGACGAAAAACTCTTCACCATTGGCCTCGCGAATCCTCGCGAACTCGTTACCGCGCCCGTCGTAACGCGGCTTGTAGTTGATGTTCTCTTCCTGGGTGGCTTTCGAGCGCCATACCAGGTGACCTTCGCGGTCATAGATGTAGCCGAGCAAACGGCTGTCGGTGAGGTTGAAGCGCTCATCGGGCAACTGCGCCGGCATCTGCAAGCGATTGTTATCGACCCGGGCGGCGGAGATCAGGGTGGTGACGTCCGACGCCAGGCGCTGCTCGATGGAGTCCTGCAATGCCAGGCTGAACGCGCCCTGCATCGCCGGCAGCAACGCCAGCATGAACAACACCGCCAGGGTGGTGGCGGCGAGCATCAAGCGGACACGAAGGGAACGAATCAAGTGCAGCGCTCATTAAACAGGTAGCCAAGGCCACGCACGGTATCAATCGGCTTGAACCCGGCCGGGCCTTCGAGTTTGCGGCGCAAGCGGCCGACCAGCACTTCGATCACATTCGGATCGCGCTCGTCGTCATCCGGGTAGAGCTGCTCCATCAAGCGGTCCTTGGCCACCACTTGCTGGTGATGCCGCATCAGGTATTCGAGGATCCGGTATTCGTAGGCGGTCAGCGCCAGCGGTTGGTCATCGAGGGACGCCTGTTTGCGATTGAGGTCCAGCAGCAAGGGACCGGCGACGATGGTCGACTGGGTGAAACCGCTGGAACGGCGCAGCAAGGCATTGAGCCGGGCGTCCAGCTCTTCGAACTGGAACGGCTTGACCACGTAGTCATCGGCGCCGGCGGCGAGGCCTTCGACCTTGTCCTGCCAGTTGCCGCGTGCGGTGAGGATCAGGATAGGAAACGTCTTGCCCTGGGAGCGCAGGTGACGAATCAGGTCGAGCCCGCCCATGCCCGGCAGACCGAGGTCGATCACCGCCAGGTCATGGTTGAACTGCTCGGCCTGATGCAACGCATCGATGGCGTTGGCCACGGCCTCGACCACGTGGCCGCTGTCCGTCAAACGGGTTTGCAGGTGATGGCGCAGCAGCGCTTCATCTTCGACGACCAGCAATTTCATAAGGCTCTCCGGGGCAAATCAACATCTCCAAAGGTCAGTTAAGCGCCCCCCCTGTGGGAGCGGCTTAACTGACTGGCAACCAAACGCTGTTTAGAAAGCGTAGTTGGCGGACAGGTACGTCTGGGCGCTGCTGGTCAAGTCCAGCGAACCCTGTTTGCTGCCGCCGCGCTCGCTCATTTCGGTGCTGGCGTTGCTGCGCAGGTAACGGTAACCCAGCTCGACCGAGGTGTTCTGCGAAACTTGCTGCAATACACCGACCTGACCGCCAACGGCGTAACCGACGTCGCTGTCGCGGCTGAAGCCTGGCGATTCTTGGGTCATTTTGGTCAAACCGGCCGTGGCACCGCCGAACAGTTTGGTGCTGCCACCCACCGGGTAGAACAGATCGTAGCTGCCCAGCAGGTTTTCCTGACGCAGTTTAATGCCATTATGCGAGCCCGACACGTTGTCGTAAGTGGCGTAGTAGCGGCCCTGGCTGTCTTGCTGGCCCACACGCAACCCCCAAGTGTTGTCCTTGCCGATCACACCGTCGGCGTTCGGGTGGTTGAGGTTGTCGTTCAGGGCGTTGGATTTTTTAACCTTGTCGCTGGTCTGGCCAAATGTCAGGCCGGCGAAATTGGTGGTGTCGGCGTGGGCGGCAACACTGGCGCCCATCACGGTGAAAGCCAGCAGCAGTTTTTTCAAAGTAGTCATTGGGGAATTTCCTCATGCGCTATGTGCTTTTTGGGTACGGGGCAAGGTTACTGACCTCACCCTGTACGCCCCCTGAACGCACTCTGAACCTGAGCTGAATCAAATCGACTACGCTGTCTTGGCGTTTTTTTATAAGGAGATTCAACCATGCGTGTGTTCCTCGCCCTTGTATTGCTGGCCGTGAGCGGGCTCAGCCAGGCCGCCATCAAGACCCAGGAAATTCCCTATCAAAGTGCCGATGGCACAAAACTGATCGGCTATTACGCCTACGACGACGCCATCAAAGGCCCGCGCCCGGGCGTGGTGGTGGTGCATGAATGGTGGGGGCTCAACGACTACGCCAAGCGGCGCGCCCGCGATCTGGCCGGTCTGGGCTACAGCGCGCTGGCGATCGACATGTATGGCGACGGCAAGAACACCGAACACCCCAAGGACGCCATGGCGTTCATGCAAGCAGCGTCGAAGGACAGCGCAGCAGCCAGCGCGCGGTTTCAGGCCGGGCTCGATTTGCTGAAGAAACAGCCACAGACCGATCCGGCCAAACTGGCGGGCATCGGTTATTGCTTCGGTGGCAAGGTGGTGCTGGATGCCGCGCGGCAGGGCTTGCCACTGGTGGGCGTGGTGAGTTTCCACGGTGCGCTGGCGACCAATACGCCGGCAACGCCCGGCAGCGTGAAAGCGAAAATCCTGGTGGAGCATGGCGCGCTGGACAGCATGGTGACGGCGGAAAACGTGACGGCGTTCAAGGCGGAAATGGACAAGGCCGGTGCCGACTATAAATTCGTCAGCCTCGAAGGCGCCAAGCATGGGTTCAGCAACCCTGATGCGGATCGTCTGAGCCATGGCGATCATGGCGGGCCGGACATTGGTTACAACAAGGCCGCCGATGAAAAATCGTGGGCGGACATGCAGGCGTTTTTCAAGAAGATCTTTGGCTGACACAGTGATCGTTCCCACGCTCGCATGGGAACGATCACCTTGGGACTACCCAGCCTCAAGGCAACCCGGCAAAATGCCCGTCATGAATCCCGTCCCCGCCCTACCCGCCTGCTGCACCCCGCTCGACGCCCATTGGCCGCTGCCGTTTGTGCTGCCCGATACGGTCCTGCTGGGCACCCACTTCGATACCAAGCAACTGGCCAGCGATGATTTCCAGCGCAGCGCCATCGAGCCGCCCGCGAGCATCCAGCGTTCGGTGGCCAAGCGTCAGGCCGAGTTTCTCGCCGGACGGGTCTGCGCTCGGGCCGCGTTGCAACAACTTGAAGGGCTGAGCTTCATTCCGGCCATCGGCGACGACCGCGCACCGGTGTGGCCCGCGCATATCACCGGTTCGATCACCCACAGCACCGGTCGGGCCGCGGCGATTGTCGCGAACAAGGCCCATTGGCGCGGTTTGGGGATGGACCTGGAAAACCTGCTCGACGCAGAACGGGCCGAACGCCTGGCCGGGGAAATTCTCACCGGGCCTGAGTTGCAGCGCATGGCCGCCGGGGCTCGCGATCAGTTGGCGATGGTGGTGACTCTGACGTTTTCGGTGAAGGAAAGCCTGTTCAAGGCGCTCTACCCGATCGTCCAAAAGCGCTTCTACTTCGAACACGCCGAAGTGCTGGAGTGGAGTGAAGGCGGTGAAGTGCGGTTGCGGTTGCTGACCGACCTGTCCACTGAATGGCGTAGCGGCACCGAGCTGGATGCGCAGTTTGTCGTGATGGATGGGCAGTTGTTGAGTCTGGTCAGTATCAAAGCCTGAAGCCCCCCGTAGCAGCTGGCGAAGCCTGCGTTCGGCTGCGAAGCAGTCGTCAAACCATACACTGCGGTGTTTCAGGCAAATCGCGTGCTCAGGATTTACGACTGCTTCGCAGCCGAACGCAGGCTTCGCCAGCTGCTACGGGTCATGTGCCCAATTTCAACGCCGCTCCTGATTCCTCGGCCAGCTCAAACTGAAACACGCCCCGCCCAGGCTTTTGCTCTTGCTGATCAACGCTCGCCCGTCGTGCCAATGGATGATCCGCCGCACGATCGACAATCCCAGCCCATGCCCACCCGAGGCACGGGTGCGGCTGTCGTCGAGGCGCAGGAACGGGGTGAAGATTTTCTCCCACGCGGTTTCCGGCACGCCCGGCCCGTCATCCTCCACATCCACCCGACAGCGCTGCTGCCCCACCTGATAGCTGACGGTCACCCGTGAATGGGCGTGGCGCATGGCGTTGCTCACCAGATTCTGCAACGCCCGGTGCAAGTAGCGCGGCTCTGCCTCGACCCAGGCGCCGTCACAATCGGCGGCCGACAGGCACAAGCCACGCTGTACCGTGACCTCGGCACGCAGAGGCGCCAGTTCCTCGATCACCTGATTGACCAACGCGTCCAGATCGATCCGCTGGAAATTCAGCGCCGGCGAGCCCTGCTCCAGCCGGGCATAGGTGAGCATCTCGTCGACTAGCCGATCGAGGTCCTCGATATCATGGTCCATACCCTCGCGGTATTTCTCCAGCGCTTGCGGCGTGGTGGCCGAGCCGATCATTTCCAAACCAAAACGCAAGCGCGCCACCGGTGTGCGCAATTCGTGGGACACGGCGCGCACCAGCTCTCGCTGAATCGCCAACAATTGTTGCAAGTGCTCGGCCATGCCATTGAACGCCGAGGCCAGCCGCCCCACCGAGTCGGCGCCGCGTGCCGGTACGCGGGTTTCCAGGCTGCCCTTGGCAATGCGCGTGGCGGCGGCTTCCAGCCCGCGCAAACGGCGCTCCAGTTGCCGCACCAACAGATAGACAATCAAACCAATCAGGCTCAAGCCAAGCGCCGCGATCAGCACCAGCCACTCGGGCGGGTAAGGATTCATCTGATACAGCGGGCCGATTTCCAGCACCCACGGCGTACCGACCATGCCGGCAAACACCCGGATCGAATCGCCGCCCTTGCCCAACGCCATCACTGTGTCGCCTTCGGATACGCGGCGGCTCTGGTCTTCGTCCATGTCGGCCTGATCGACCGTCACCAGCCGCAGATCGAAGCCAAAGCCCTTCTCTTCCTTTAACTGCGCCAGGCGCTTGGGCTGCTCGGCCACCGGGTAGCGCACCAGTTCATCGGCCAGCAGGTAAATAGTCGCTCGCGCCAGTTGCTCGCTGATCTGCTGGACTTCACCGGTGAGCACCAGTTGTTCCTTGTCGCTGACCAGGCGATAAACCTTCGCCGCGTGCGGGCCGGTCTGCTCCACCAGTGCCTGGCCGTGCAGCACGCGGGTGCGCTGGGTCAGGTCGAGGTCGGTCTGGGGGAACGTCTTCAGCGCCAGCGGAATCCCGAGCAAGCGCTCCCACAACAGCAAGGCTCGGTGGCGCTCGGTTTCGTTCATCGGTTGCAGGTTATCGGCCATCAGCGAGAACGTACCGTGGGCCAGGCGCTCGCGGTACTGTTCGCTGCGCACCTGGTTAAGCAGGTGCAAGGCCAGCACGCCGAGCACGGCCACCAGAATCAGCGCCGCGCACATGCCGCCATAAATACGCAGGAAGATCGAGTTCACAGCGTGCAGGCTTCCGGCACGAACAAATAGCCTTTGCTGCGGATGGTCTTGATTAGCCGCGGATGCTCCGGGTCATCGCCGATCTTGGGGCGGATGCGCGAGATGCGCACGTCGATGGAGCGGTCCTGGCCGTCATAACCGATACCGCGCAGCGCGGTGAAAATTTCTTCGCGGGAAAGAATACGCCCGGCATTGGCCACCAGCAGCCAGAGCAAATCGAACTCGGCACTGGTCAGCTCGATGCCGTTGTCATGCAACCAGGCTTCGCGCAGTGCGTTGTCCACCACCAACGGGCCGAACTGCAGGCGCCGGAGTTTTTCCGGGGCGGCTTCAGGCGCTTCGCTACGCCGCAGCAGGGCCTGAATACGCGCGAGCAATAAACGTGGGCGCACCGGTTTGCAAACGTAGTCGTCGGCGCCCAGGTCCAGGCCAAGAATCTGATCGGTGTCATCGGTGCGCGCGGTGAGCATCAGGATCGGCCCGTCATATTTGTCACGGACCTTGCGGCAAATGTTCAGGCCATCTTCGCCGGGGAGCATCAGGTCGAGAATCACCAGGTCCGGCTTCTCCTTGATGATGCGTGCCGCGGCCAGGGCGCCATTGCCCTCGATCGATACTCGCAGGCCGTTGGTTTCCAGGTAATCGCGGGTCAGTTCGGCCAGACGCTGGTCGTCTTCGACAATCAATACCTGCCAGGCTTCTTGCTCCACGATGACCTCTGCTTGCCAACACCACTGCTTAAGGAAGGATCCGCCCGTCTTTTTGTAATGATTGGGGAGGATAAGAATGCATCTGCATGGGCCGATTGTATAAACGCCACACGTCTGGAACACAAGCCGGTAAATGCGTTCGGACACAACGGTTTTTTGTGATAGGGTTCGCGCCCTTAAAAATCCGGATGACTGTTTTCTGTCGCTGAAAATCAGTGAAAAATGGTCGGCTCCAGCTAGGTCGCGGCCTACACGCCTGTTCCCTCTTTCACACACAATTTACGCACAGGTTTATCCACAGGCAGTACGTTGCAACACCCTCCAAAACGCATTATCTTGTACCTCGGCGCAAAAAAAACCCTACATGTAGGGTTTCATGCCAAAAACCAAACACAAACCGGACACCGATTTCAAGCGCTTTTATTGCCTCTTTCCGGTTGAACCAAACGTATTTTCGAAAGACCAAACCGCGCGTGCGGATGGCTACTGTTTTTAAGCCCGAAACGGCGATAACGGTACGGGTGTTGCAGTCATTTACTGCCGCCCAAAACGGAATTCGGTTTCAGGCCCCAAGGCGTGACACCAAAGACTTCGGCATGGAAGCGGCGCCCGATAGCCCCCTTCCTGATCTGTCCCGAAGTTGGTATGCCCGGCCCCCGCCGGTTGTAGTGCTTCAGGACAGAACGGTGGGCACCGTGATGGTGCCCAAACAAACATAGAGAATGTGGAGATACCCCCCCATGCAAACCGACACAACTCGCGAGAACCCGCAGGGCACCTTGCCGCAGGCCGCCGATTCGAATTCGGATCTGTCCGCCACCGCGCCTGGCCAACTGCGCGTGATCAAGCGTAACGGCACTGTCGTTCCTTACACCGATGACAAAATCACCGTCGCCATCACCAAAGCGTTTCTTGCAGTTGAGGGCGGCACCGCTGCCGCTTCGTCGCGAATCCACGACACCGTTGCCCGCCTGACCGAACAAGTCACCGCGACCTTCAAGCGTCGCATGCCTTCAGGCGGCACCATCCACATCGAAGAAATCCAGGACCAGGTCGAACTGGCCCTGATGCGTGCCGGCGAGCAGAAAGTAGCCCGCGACTACGTGATCTACCGTGACTCCCGCGCCAAAGAGCGCGCAGCGCACACCCCTGCCGAAGAAGCCGTCAACGCTCACCCATCGATCCGCATCACCCGCGCCGATGGCAGCCTCGCACCGCTGGACATGGGTCGCCTGAACACCATCGTCACCGAAGCATGCGAAGGCCTGGAAGAAGTCGACGGCGAGCTGATCCAGCGCGAAACCCTGAAAAACCTGTACGACGGCGTGGCCCTGACCGACGTCAACACCGCCCTGGTGATGACTGCCCGTACGCTGGTCGAGCGTGAGCCGAACTACTCGTTCGTGACCGCCCGCCTGCTGATGGACACCCTGCGTGCCGAAGGCCTGGGCTTCCTCGGTGTCGCCGACAGCGCGACCCACCACGAAATGGTCGACCTGTACGCCAAGGCACTGCCCGCGTACATCGCCAAAGGTATCGAATTCGAATTGCTGAACCCGGTTCTGGCGTCCTTCGACCTGGAAAAACTCGGCAAGGCGATCAACCACGAGCGCGATCAGCAGTTCACGTACCTGGGCCTGCAAACCCTGTACGACCGTTACTTCATCCACAAGGACGGTATCCGCTTCGAACTGCCACAGATTTTCTTCATGCGCGTGGCCATGGGCCTGGCAATCGAAGAGAAGCACAAAGAAGACCGTGCGATCGAGTTCTACAACCTGTTGTCGTCCTTCGACTACATGTCCTCGACCCCAACCCTGTTCAACGCCGGTACCCTGCGTCCACAGCTGTCGAGCTGCTACCTGACCACCGTGCCGGATGACCTGTCGGGCATCTACCACGCGATCCACGACAACGCCATGTTGTCGAAATTCGCAGGCGGCCTGGGCAACGACTGGACCCCGGTTCGTGCGCTGGGTTCGTACATCAAGGGCACCAACGGCAAATCCCAGGGCGTCGTGCCGTTCCTGAAAGTGGTGAACGACACCGCCGTCGCCGTTAACCAGGGTGGCAAGCGCAAAGGCGCTGTCTGTGCCTACCTGGAAACCTGGCACATGGACATCGAAGAGTTCATCGAGCTGCGCAAGAACACCGGTGATGACCGCCGTCGTACCCACGACATGAACACCGCCAACTGGATCCCTGACCTGTTCATGAAGCGTGTCTTCGATGACGGCAAGTGGACCCTGTTCTCGCCGTCCGAAGTACCGGACCTGCACGACCTGACCGGCAAGGCCTTCGAAGAGCGTTACGAGTACTACGAAGCCCTGACCGAGTACCCGGGCAAGGTCAAGCTGTTCAAGACCATCCAGGCCAAAGACCTGTGGCGCAAAATGCTGTCCATGCTGTTTGAAACCGGCCACCCATGGCTGACCTTCAAAGACCCGTGCAACCTGCGCAGCCCGCAGCAGCACGTAGGCGTGGTTCACAGCTCGAACCTGTGCACCGAGATCACCTTGAACACCAACAAGGACGAGATCGCCGTTTGCAACCTGGGCTCGATCAACCTGCCGAACCACATCGTCGACGGCAAGCTGGACACCGCCAAGCTGCAACGCACCGTGAACACCGCCGTGCGCATGCTCGATAACGTGATCGACATCAACTACTACTCGGTGCCGCAAGCGAAGAACTCCAACTTCAAGCACCGTCCGGTCGGCCTGGGCATCATGGGCTTCCAGGACGCTTTGTACCTGCAGCACATCCCTTACGGTTCCGACGCTGCCGTCGAGTTCGCCGACAAATCGATGGAAGCGGTCAGCTACTACGCGATCCAGGCGTCCTGCGACCTGGCTGACGAACGTGGCGCCTACGAGACGTTCCAGGGTTCGCTGTGGTCCAAAGGCATCCTGCCGCTGGATTCGCAACAGATCCTGATCGAGCAGCGTGGCCAGAAGTACATCGACGTTGACCTGAACGAAACCCTGGACTGGGCACCGGTTCGCGCCCGTGTACAGAAAGGCATTCGTAACTCCAACATCATGGCCATCGCACCGACCGCAACCATCGCCAACATCACCGGCGTGTCGCAGTCGATCGAACCGACCTACCAGAACCTCTATGTGAAATCGAACCTGTCGGGCGAATTCACCGTGATCAACCCGTACCTGGTTCGCGACCTGAAGGCTCGTGGCCTGTGGGACTCGGTCATGATCAACGACCTGAAGTACTACGACGGTTCGGTGCAGCAGATCGAGCGCATCCCGCAAGAACTCAAAGAGCTCTACGCGACTGCCTTCGAAGTGGACACCAAGTGGATCGTCGACGCCGCCAGCCGTCGCCAGAAGTGGATCGACCAGGCTCAGTCGCTGAACCTGTACATCGCCGGCGCTTCGGGCAAGAAGCTGGACGTGACCTACCGCATGGCCTGGTACCGTGGTCTGAAAACCACCTACTACCTCCGTGCCCTGGCCGCGACCAGCACCGAGAAGTCGACCATCAACACCGGTAAGCTGAACGCTGTTTCCAGCGGCGGCAACCACGGTGACGACTCGGTCCTGGCAGCCCCGGCCGGTCCTGCGCCAGTGCCGAAGGCCTGCGCCATCGACGAGCCGGATTGCGAAGCTTGCCAATAAGCTGAGCCGGTAGGCGCTCCAGGGCGCTTACCTGAAACCCCCGATGAGCCTTTGGCTTGCCGGGGGTTTTCTTTTGCCTGCCTTTAAGGTCGAAATCTTGATTCTGCAAGGCAAAAAAAACCCCTCTTGCGAGGGGTTTCTTATGCAGCACTATCAAGCATCAAGTCATCTGAATGATGGTCTGCATGATGGTGCTCTGGGTGGAGATGGTCTTGGCGTTCGCCTGGTAGTTGCTCTGCGCCTTGATCAAGTCAACCAGTTCGTTGGTCAGGTTGACGTTGGACTCTTCCAGGGAGTTGGACACGATTGAACCCAAGGTACCGGTCTTCGGCGCATCGACACCGGCCACACCGGAGGCGAAGGTTTCTTTCCAGCGGGTACCGCCCACTGGCTGCAAACCTTGCTCGTTGGCGAAGCTGGCCACCGCCACCTGGCCGATAGCCTTGGTTTGCTGGTTGCTGAAGTTGGCGGTCATGACGCCGCTGGCGTCGATGGTCAGGCTGGAGATCTGGCCGGTGGCGTAGCCGTCCTGGTATTGGGCGGTACGGGCGGTCGCCGAGTTGTAAGAAGTGGTCAGCGCCATGTTGAACGCGATACCGCCAGTGGCAGCGACAGAACCGTTCGGGCCCCAGGTCACAGGAATCGTTGCGGCGTTGGTCACAGCACCTGGAACCCAGTTACTCATGGTCAAAGTTTTACCACTTACGGTCCAGCCGGAAACTGCGGCCAGCGTGTTAATACTGCCGTCAGAGTTGAAGCTGATATCCGCCACCGCCGGAGTCAGGGTGTTGTTGGCCGGGTCCGATGGGGTACGGCCGTCCATATACGTGTAGATACGCCACGCGTTGGTACCCGTTTTCACGTAGTACTGATCCATGGTGTGCTCGTTACCCTGGCTGTCGTAGACCTTGGTGGAGATGGTCTTGTTATAGCTGTTGGTATCGGTCGGGCTGAACGGGGCCACGGTCGGCGTAGTTTCCGCCGAGTTCAGGTTCATCGTCTGATCAACCTTGGTCGTCGGATTCGGCTTCAGGCTCGACGTATCGATCTTCAAGTCAGTTAACACGCCGTTGATGATCTTGCCGTTGGCATCGACACCATAACCCTGCAGACGGTTGCCGTTGTTATCGACTACATAGTTTTGAGCATCGGTCTTGAACGCACCGGCACGGGTGTAGCTCAGGGAACCGTTGTCGCTGAGGATGAAGAAGCCGTTGCCCTGAATGCCCATGTCCAGCACGTTGCCGGTGTTGTTCACGTCACCCTGGCTGAACTGCTGGGAAACGTTGGCCAGGCGCACGCCGTTACCGATGGTCTTGCTGCCGGTACCCAGGCGAGTGGCCGAGTACACGTCTTCGAATTCTGCACGGGACGATTTGAAACCGGTGGTCGCGACGTTGGCGATGTTGTTGCCGGTCACGTCCAGTTGTTTGTTGGCTGCATAGAGACCGCTAAGGCCGATATTGAAAGACATATTCCACTCCTTTGTGCCGTGTTAGTCGGCTCTATAGACCAATGGTTTGCACTTTGGACAGGGCAACGCTGCCCAGGCCTGCCAGGTTCAGCATCAACTCACCGCCGGTCTGGCTGATGGTCACGCTGTTGACCGTTGCCGGCAGGTAAGTAATCAGTGAGGTGTTCGTGCCGTCGATGGTGGTCGTTGCGCCGAAGGTGTAAGTACCCGCCGGTGCCACCGCACCCGAACTGTCCTTGCCGTCCCAAATGAAGCTGGCATTGCCGGCGCTTTGACTGCCCAGGTCGAGGGTGCGGATGACCGTGCCTGCCGAGTTGGTGATCTTGACGGTGGCCGCGGAAACCGATGTCGGCACCACGACGGTACCGTTGAGGCTCTTGGAGGTGTCGACCACGGCTTTGTCGGTCTGCGCGATGACCGAACGGCCCACCAGCGAAGAAGCCTGCAAGGCTTGCGACGAGTTGTAGTTGCCGGCAATGCCGCTGACGGTGTCGTTCAGCGTGGTGATGCCTTCCAGACTACTGAACTGCGCCAACTGGGCTACGAACGCGCTGTTGTCCTGAGGATCGAGCGGGTTCTGGTTTTTCAGCTGGGTGACCAGCAGTTGCAGGAACGCATCCTTGCCCAACGCCTTGTTGCCGGTGGCACTGCTGGTCGCCGCGGAAAGACCATCACTGGTGGTCGTGGTCTTGACCGAAGAGTTGGCCAGGACATCCTTGATGCTTACGCCGCTGGTGGTATCGGTAACACTCATCGAAAGTCGCCCCTTATCACTGACCCAGGGTCAGGACCTTCTGCATCATGGTTTTGGCGGTGTTCATCATTTCGGCGTTGGTCTGGAACGAACGGCTCGCGGAAATCATGTCGGCCATTTCTTCGACGACGTTGACGTTCGGGTAGTAGACGTAGCCCTTGGCATCGGCGGCCGGATGGTT
This sequence comes from Pseudomonas sp. GM18, assembly GCF_000282195.1. GTDB lineage: Bacteria > Pseudomonadota > Gammaproteobacteria > Pseudomonadales > Pseudomonadaceae > Aquipseudomonas. Next base: position 13,483 of record NZ_AKJT01000039.1, on the reverse strand, counting down.
CGGCTCGTAGCGCGCTTCAAGGTTGCTCTGGTCTTCGACCACACCCAGCACTTGCACGCCTTGACCGGCCGCGTCCTGGTTCTGGAACAGCGAATCGCTGCCGCCGCTCTGACCGCCCTGGAACATGGTGGCGAACACCGGGTGACGGGCGCGGTAGGTCTGGTCGATGCTCGACGAAACGGTCTCGGCGTTGGCGATGTTACTGGCGACGGTGTTCAAGCGAGTGGTCTGGGCACTCATGCCGCTACCGGCAATGTTGAAAACACTGGACAGGGACATGAATTACTCTCCGCGCAGGGCTGACACCAGCCCTTTGAATTTACTGTTGAGCAGGGTGAAGCTGGCCTGGAAGTTGACCGCGTTTTCCGCGTAGTTCGACTGTTCCAGCTGGGCGTCCACGGTGTTCTGGTCGATCGACGGTTGCATCGGCGTGCGATACATCAGCGACTCGTCGCCATTGCCCAGGCCTTCAGCTTCGATGTGACGGCTGTTGGTCATGCTCAAGGCGAACTTGCCGTTTTTGGTTTTCTCGTTCTGCTCGGCGAGCACTTTCGAGAAGTCCAGATCCCGAGCCTTGTAGTTCGGGGTGTCGGCGTTGGCGATGTTGTTGGCCAGGACTTCGGCACGCTGAGCGCGGAAGCCCAGGGCTTGTTCGTGGATACCGAGCGCTTTATCGAAGCTGATGCTCATGTCGGGAAACCTTCGGGTGACCTGATTTTTCGTAACGTGAACAAAGCAAGCGGCGTGCCAATTAAAGAAAGCCCGTAAACCGGGGCTTTGCCGGCAGTGGCAAGGCGGCAATGCCAGAAAAGCGGCAACCGATTTCCGCCGCCTGCCGCTTTTCTGCCGCTTATCACGATCGAAAGAACAACACTTACCCTGTGGTGTTGACGGAAAATCAGCAGGCATAAAAAAACGGGAGCCTCTGTGGACTCCCGTTTTTTTTATGCCGTCAACGAATCACTTCGCCTGGTAAATGATCCCCGGGCTGCACTGGACCATCTGGTAATGATCCGGCAAACCGTTCAGCGCTTCGGACGCGCCAAGGAACAGATAACCGCCCGGCTTGAGCGTGCTGTGAATGCGCAACAGGATGTCTTTCTTCACCTCGGCGGAGAAGTAGATCAGCACGTTGCGGCAGAACACGATGTCGAACTTGCCCAGGCTCGCGTAGCTGTCCAGCAAGTTGAACGAGCGAAACTCCACCCGACTCTTGATCGGTGCCTTGACGGCCCAGCGCCCCGGCCCCTTGGGGTCGAAGTAACGCTGAAGGCGTTCGGGCGACAGACCGCGACCGATGGCCAGGCTGTCGTACTCGCCGGTCTTGCAATTGGTCAGCATGGTGCCGGACAGGTCGGTGGCAACGATCTGCACGCCCATCTTCAACTGGCCCATGTTGACCCGTTCGAACTCATCGATGGACATCGACAGCGAATACGGTTCCTGACCCGACGAACACGCCGCCGACCAGATCCGCAGGCGCTGACCGGGGCTGGCCTTGATCGCTTCAGGCAATACCTTGTTCTTCAAGACTTCAAACGGATAGGTGTCACGAAACCACAGGGTTTCGTTGGTGGTCATGGCATCCACCACCATCTCGCGCAAACCGCTGCGCGGCTGGGTCTGGATGCGCTGGACCAGCTCACCCAGCGATTTGATGCCCTGCTGTTCCATCAGTTTGTTGAGACGGCTCGAGACCAGATATTGCTTGTTTTCACCGAGCAAAATGCCACAGGCTTTTTCCAGGAATACCCGGAACTGTTCGAAATCCAAATTACCCGTAGACAAAGATGCCGCCTCTTAAATCGTGTTGACCGCCAGGAGCAGAAGGCCCCTAGCTGTTATCTGCTGCTTTGATCCGGTCGACTACCCGGGATGCCAGGTCATCAGGACGGAACTTGGCCAGGAAGTCATCGGCACCGACCTTCTTGACCATCGCCTGATTGAACACACCCGACAACGAAGTATGCAGGATGATATGGAGCTTTTGCATGCGCGGGTCGGCGCGGATCTCGGCCGTCAGGGTGTACCCGTCCATCTCCGGCATCTCGATATCGGAGATCATCATCAGGAACTCCTCTTCCGGCTTCTTGCCCTCGTCGACCAGCTTGCGCAGGTAATCCAGTGCTTGCCGACCGTCGTTCAACGCCACCACTTCGACACCGATCGTCTGCAGGCAACGGGTCACCTGTTTGCGCGCCACCGACGAGTCATCGACCGTCAATACGCGCAACGAGAGCGCCTTGTGCTGGGTTTCAACATCGACCACGCCGACCGAAATCGCTTCCGGTGTCGGCGCCACTTCCGCCAGCACCTTCTCGACGTCGATGATTTCGACTAACTGATTGTCGACCCGAGTCACAGCCGTCAGGTAGTGATCGCGCCCCGTGCCCTTGGGTGGCGGATGAATCTCCTCCCAGTTCATGTTGACGATGCGCTCCACCGACCGAACCAGGAAACCCTGGGTCTTGGTGTTGTACTCCGTGATGATCACGAAGGGATTGCTCTGGTCCAGCAACCGACCGGCCCCGGTCGCCATCGCCAGATCCAGGATCGGAATGGTTGCCCCACGAATATTCGCCACACCGCACACGACAGGACTGGACTTGGGCATCAGGGTCAGCTTGGGGCATTGCAGCACCTCGCGAACCTTGAACACGTTGATCCCATACAGCTGCTGGCCGTCGAGACGGAACAACAACAGCTCAAGGCGATTCTGCCCTACCAGTTGCGTGCGCTGGTTCACCGAATCCATTACACCAGCCATGCCCAGACTCCTACACCAACGCTAAGTGTGTTGCGACGCACATTCATCACGAAACGGCACGGCGCTTGCTTTTTTAACTCTTATGAACACAGAACCGACATTTTTCCGACACCTGAAATCAACCTGCCGCAGATTGCTCTGTGCGATGTCGGCCGCCTGCCTGTTCAACGCTGGCAGCCCTGCCCTTGCTGATACGGTTACCTTGCCTGACATGCTTATCGGCGTCACCCAGGGCTTTCTTGAATTCACCGTAGAGGACTATCTGGCCACCAGTCAAACGCAAGGTCGCTACGAAATCCAGGTCAACCAGCTCGATCCGCGCCTGCGCATGCCTATGTGCGACAAGGAATTGACAGCCACCCTCGAGAGCCCGGCAAGGCCTCTGGGACGGGTCACGGTCAAGGTTCGCTGCGATGGCGCCTCGCCCTGGACGGTCTTCGTGCCCGCTCAGGTGAAGCTGTTTCGCGACATCGTGACGACCACTCGTCCGCTCAAGCGCACAGGGATTATCGAACCTCAGGACGTCACCCTGCGCGAGCGTGATATCAGCCTGATAAATCAGGGGTTTCTGACTTCCGTCGATCAGGCGATCGGGCAAAAACTTACCCGACCAATGGTCGCCGATCAGATCATCACGCTGGTGCATCTCGAACAGGCGGAAGTGGTTCGCAAGGGTGACCAAGTGGTGATTACCGCTCGCAGTGGTACGCTCAGTGTGCGCATGCCGGGTGAAGCGCTGTCCAACGGTGGCCTGAGCGAACAGATTCGCGTCAAAAACCTTAACTCCCAGCGGGTCATCAAGGCGCAAGTCACAGCGCCCGGCCAGGTGGAAGTGGCCATGTAGAGGCTCTGTGTTTGTGAAGTGATGGCGCGCCGCCTGGCGGTTGCCTAAACTGTGCCGCATGCAGGGCATGCGCTGGCGCATGCAAGCTCATTGATAAATGGGCCTAAAGTTTTTCGGGGAATCGCCGAAAACATGGCAAGCGTCCAAATATCCAGAGGTTTTTTGTCATGGTCATCGATTTCAGTCGTTTAAACAGCTCCTCGTCACTTACGGGCAGTACGCGTACCAGCACCGCGAAGGAAACCGCCGAAGCCGGCCAATCCGCGCCGCTGAATACCCCGGCCGAACAGGCCAGTACCACCAAAAGCGGGGAATCGGTACACCTCAGCAATGAGGCTCAACAGTTGCAGAAGGTCACTGACAAGCTGCGCGATCAGCCTGCCGTCGACAACGCCCGCGTGGCCGAGTTGAAAGCAGCGATTGCCGATGGCAGCTATAAAGTCGACAGCAACCGTGTAGCCAGCAAACTGCTCAACTTCGAAGCCCAGCGCTAGGCCACGGCCCGCGCCAGGCTTTTGGACGCTTAAAACCCAAGGCCAGCCATGCACGACACTCATTTACTGCAACTGATCATCGACGACTTTGCCCCGGCGCAACAATTGCTGGAGCTACTGCAAACCGAGTCCCTCGCCTTGCACGGTCGCGACATGCCACTGCTCGAAGAAATTCTGGCGCATAAGCAGGCATTGATCATTCTGCTCGAACAGCATGGCCGCAAGCGCAGTGAAATCCTCGCCAGCCTCAACCTGCCAACCAACCGCCAGGGCCTGGAGCAACTCGCCAGCCAGTCGAGCATTGGCGAACGGTTGCTGGAACAGAGCGACGTGCTGACCGACCTCCTGGCCCAGTGCCAGGCCGCCAATGTCAACAATGGCCAGTCGATTCTGGTGCAGCAGGCCGCCACGGCCAACCAGCTGAAAATCCTCACCGGCGGCGAGCCGCCAGCGCTCTACGATGCCCGCGGATCAACCTCCAAGCTCGCCAAGCCACGCCCGCTCAGTCAGGCTTGAGCCTTTCAATGAGCACGCCCTATCAAGACGCGCAACATGCTGGCAGAATGCCGGCTAGTAGTCATATTTGTCTGGAGATTGATACCCCGTGTTCAATGCCTTAAGCGCGGAAGATGCTCCGCAGCCACCCAAGGTGCTCACCACGCCCCTGGAAATCTCCGGCAACCTGCGTCAGCTGCAAGACAGCCATGACCCGCTGATCATCACGTTCCACGAGCGCAGCCAGCGCTTCCAGAGTTATCTGGTGGACGTCGACCGTGACAGCAACATGATCGCCCTGGACGAAATGATCCCCCGCGACGGCGAACGCTTTCTGCTGGCCGGCGAACCGTTCAAGGTCGAAGGCTTCCACGACGGCGTGCGCATCGCCTGGGAAAGCAATGGCACGCTGACCATCGACGAGTCCGGCGATGGCCGCTGCTACCGTGGCACGCTGCCCGATGAGGTGGTTTACCACCAGCGCCGCAATGCTTTCCGCGCTGCGTTGAAGCTGGCACAACTGGTCAATGTCGAGCTGGGGGGTGAGAAACTCAAGTCGCCCATCGGCGGCAAACTGTTGGACATCTCCGCCACCGGCTGCAAATTGCGCTTCGAAGGCGACATCACCGCCAAGCTGCAATTGGGCCAGGTCTACGACCGCTTCATCGCCGCCCTGCCCTTCGGCAGCATGACGGCACCGGTCGAGCTGCGTTACCTGCACTTTGAAGAAAAGATCAACACCACCTTCGCCGGCGTGCGTTTTCACAACATGAGCGGCCTGGTGCAACGGCAGGTCGAGCGGTTCGTCTATCAGCTTCAGCGTGAAGCGCGGCGCTTCGATAAAGACGACTTCTGATACCCTCCGCCAATAAAAAACGGGCAGTCCCTTGCGGTGACTGCCCGTTTTTTTATGCCTTGATCAAGGCCGCGCTTCGGTAAAGCCTTGCTCGCGCGCCGTATCGGGGTCTTCTGACTCCGTTACTGATTCAGGCTCGGTATCCGGCTCCAGATCGGGCTCCGGGTTGACCGGATTCTGCATCTGATCCTGCACCACCTGCTCATCGACGCGCGGGTCAAGGCAAGCCACCAGTGGCGAACTCGTCATGCTGTCCGGCATGGCCACGTGATGCAGCGGAGCATCGTCCACCTGATGCAGATTGGTGACCGCTTTCGGGCGGATTCGCCATACCAGCACCAACGCAAAAAAACTGAAAAAAGCATAGAGCATCTGGCTGCCGAACAACTTCATCAATACCCCTGCCACCAAGGGGCCAACACTCGCGCCGACACCGTAAGTCACCAGCAGCATCGCCGTCAGCGACACCCGGCGATCCCCCTCGACGTGGTCGTTGGAGAACGCCACCGCCAACGGATACAGACAGAACTGCACCAACGAACAGAGGAACCCGGCGATGAACAGCACCTCCAGTGACACCTGCGGCATGATCGCCAGCGGTAGCGCAGCCAGTGCCAGGCTAAACGCAAAACTGCGGATCAATACCGCCCGGTCATAGCGATCCGACAGCCAACCCAACGGCCACTGCACCACCAGGCCTGCAAAAATGCAGCAGCCCATGAACAGACCGACCTGCTCGGTGGATAATCCTTGCTGGGAAGCATACAGAGGTGCCAGGCCGTAGAACGAACCGACGATCAATCCCGCCCCCAACACCGTGCTCAGTGACTGCGGCACGCGTTTGATGAAGAAGCGCGGTTCCATCGGCGCCGGGTGCAATGGCGCCGGGTGAATCCGCCGGGTCAGGGCTACCGGCACCAGACACAGGGCGAAGCACAACGCGACCAGCATCAGCAGTTCCAGGCCCAGGCCCGGGTGCATGACCAGAATCAGCTGCCCCAGCACCAGCCCCAGGTACGAGGCGATCATGTAGCCGCTGAACACCACGCCACGCTGCTTGGCTTCTGCCTGCTCATTGAGCCAGCTTTCGATCACCATGTACTGGCACATCATGCCCAGGCCGACGATCACCCGCAGGAACAGCCACGCGGGCAGCCAGTCGACCAGGCCATGGCCCAGCACCGCCGCACCGACGATCCCGGCGCAGGCTGAATAAGCTCGAATATGCCCGACCCGGGCAATCAGCCGATGGCCGATCTTGCCGCCCAGCACCAGGCCGAAATAGTTGGCCGCCATCAATGCGCCGACCCACAGGCTGTCGACCTTATCGGCCGCCAGGCGCAGGGCAAGGTAAGTACTCAACAGGCCCGAGCCGATCAACATCATCAGCGAGGCGAAATAAAGTCCTCGAAAGGATTTCAGGATTTGGCGCATCGGCGTTCCGAGCGGCTCCTTGCAGTGAGTATCGGGCTATCGACAACGATAGCCCGATGGCGACGGGTCGTCAGGCCTGGGCTGCTAGAACACGCCGTTCCCAGGGAGTAATTTCATCGAGGAAGCTGGTCAACTCCAGGGTCTTCGAAGCGATGTAGCCTTCGATGAACTCCTTGCCGAACAGTTCCTTCGCCAAATGGCTACGTTTCAGACGTTCGAGAGCGGCATGCAAGGTACACGGCAACGCAAGATTATCCGGCACCACGAATTCGCCCTGGGCCGCTGCGCTCGGTTCCAGTTTGTTTTCGATGCCATACAGCCCAGACGCCAGGCTCGCGGCGATCGCCAGATACGGGTTGGCATCGGCCCCCGGCAAGCGGTTTTCGACCCGACGAGCGACCGGTGAACTGGCTGGAATGCGCAGGCCGGCCGCGCGGTTGTCATGGGACCAGCAGGCATTATTCGGCGACGCAAAAGGATGGCACAGGCGCTGATAGGAGTTCACGTTCGGCGCAAACAACGCGGTGAAATCCGCCAGGCCGGCCTGCTGGCCACCGATGAAATGACGGAAGGTCGCGGTCGGCTCGCCGGCCTTGTCGCTGAACACATTACGCCCGGTGTCGATCTCGACGATGCTCTGGTGAATATGCATCGAACTGCCCGGCGTGTGGGCCAATGGCTTGGCCATGCAGACCACGGTCAGGCCATGCTTGAGCGCCACCTCCTTGAGCAGATGCTTGAACAGCAAGGTCTGGTCGGCCAGCAGCAGCGGATCACCGTGCAGCAGATTGATCTCGAACTGGCTGACGCCCATCTCGTGCATGAAGGTATCGCGGGGCAAGCCCAGCGCCGCCATGCCTGCGTAGACTTCAGTGAAGAACGGCCGCAAGCCGTTATTGGAGCTGATGCTGAATGCCGAATGACCGTCCTCGCGACGACCGTCCAGGCCCACTGGCGGCTGGAAGGGTTGCGTCGGGTCAGGGTTGGGCGCGAACACAAAGAATTCCAGCTCGGTCGCCACGACCGGTGCCAGACCGAGGGCAGCGTAGCGAGCGATCACCGCCTTGAGTTGGCCGCGAGTCGACAGGTGCGAACTCTCGCCAGTCAGCTCCTGCGCATCGCATATGGCCAGTGCCCGAGGGTGCGAACTCCAGGGCAAGCGGTGGATCTGCGCCGGATCAGGCACCAGCGCCAGGTCGCCATCATCGCTGCCGTAAAAGTGCGCGGGCGGATAGCCGCCCATGATGCATTGCAGCAGCACTCCCCGCGCCATCTGCAAACGCCGCCCCTCAAGAAATCCTTCGGCGGTCATTACCTTGCCGCGTGGTACGCCGTTCAGGTCCGGCGTGACACATTCAATCTCATCAATGCCCGTCAATCGCTGCGCGAGTGAACGATGGCCATCGGTTGTCATGACGCAATCCTTGTTGTTGTACGAGCCGCGAACGGCGACCCGTACAAAATAGGCTCCGGCCGTTCGGAATATCAAGCAGCGTCAAACAAAAAGGCACAATCCCCGTTGAGACCGTATTGCTCAGGGGAGATAGAGGCTGAACACACCACCGCCCAACGGGCCGCCATTACTGATTTCGGTGCGTCCGCCCACACCATTGCGCTGATGCAAGGCGGCAATCCGCCCGGCAAAGTACAAGCCCAGGCCGGTACTGCCGCTGCTGTGGTTGATGCCCTGCACATAGTCGGCCTGACGCTCGATCATCTCGGCCGGATAACCCTCGCCATCGTCGTTGATGGTCAGCACCAATTGCCCGGCCTCATCGCTGACGCTGATCAACAAGGCATGCCGGGCATAACGGATGGCGTTGTTGATGCTGTTGCCGAGCACCGAGGCAATCAGTTCCCGATCGAAGAAACCCAGCGGGCTCAACGGGTCCACTTCATAGGTCGCGATAATGCCGCGGCTGGCGAACACTTCTTGATGAGCCGCCAGTTGCGCCTCAATGAAGTCATCCAGCTCATGGTAGGCCGGCTGCAACGGCATCTGGTTGACGCCCAGTTTGTACAGCCCCAGCAACTGCACCAGCATGCCATTGAGGTGGGCGAACTCGAAGTCGATGACGCCCTGCTCCGGGGTGTGCTGCTCAGGTTCGGGTAAGCGTGCCAGCCATTGACTGTGCGCCTGCATCAGCATGGTCAGAGAGTTCTTCATGTCGTGCACGGTGGAGGCAATCACCGTGGAGAAGTCGAGTGACGGTTCGCTGTCGATCATTCGCCGAACGCCTTGATTTTCAGTTTCTGGTAGCGCGGATAACGCGCATCGGTATCGGGCATCAGGCCGACCGTTTTCAGGCAAGCCCGGCACTCTTCCAGCTCGGCCGACGGCACGCTGGTGTCGGTGCCATGCAGCAGCGACTGCGCCATGTTCAGGGCAATACTGATGTTCTTCGGTTGCAGCGCCAAAGCTTTGCGGAACACCTCCCGGGCTTCCACCAGGTTGCCGGTCTTGTACACGCGCACGCCCTGACGGTTGAGGTCGGCGGCGGCGTTGCCCGAGTTGAGGATGGTCGGGTCGTCGGTCAGCTTAGCGATGCCCTTCATCACGGTCGGATCGTCGCCGTAGATTTCCGCACAGTTTTTCAGCATCGAAGCACCGGCACTCGCCTGCCCCAGCATTTGCAACTGCTTGGCCACCAGCAGCGCCGCTTCGGCACTCATGAACTGTTCCATGCCATCGAGGCGCATCATCGCTTGCTCGGTGAGCTTCTCGGCGGTTTCGGCATCGTTGAGCAACAGGCTGGTGGCCTTCATCAGACGCGCACGAATCTGCAAGCCCGGATCGGAAGGATTTTCCTTCGCCACCGCACTCAGCGTCGTGTTGATTTCAAGGCGGGTCCGAGTGTCCAGGCCCTTTTCCGCGCCTTTGCTGATCAAGGCATGGGCCAGGCCGAGGTTGCTTTCCGCATCCTTGAAGCGTGACTGCGCCCCCTGATTCACGGCCTGGCGATAGGCTTTGGAGGCAGTGTCGAAATCTTCGTTGGCCATTGCCAGCTTGCCCAGCAACGCTTGCCGGCGTACCGCCAGCGGCGACAGGCGAATAGCCTCTTCCAACACTTTCTGGGCCGCTTTGTTGTCACCTTCGGCGACCAGCACGTCGGCCATGCCATCGTAGAGGGCCGGCATCATCGGGAAGACTTTCAAGGCTTTTTCGTAAATGCCCTTGGCCTGGCTGACCTGACCGCGCTTGAACAGCAACTGGCCCAACCCGGCAAACGCCCAGGGCAAAGGACGGTCCGCCAGAATGCTGTCGTACAGGCGCTCAAGCGCTTCGTTCTGGTTCAGGTCGCGCAACGCATCGGCGCGGTAACGCAGGCACAGCGGCGAATAACGAATGTCCTGTTTGCACAGGGCGATGCAGGCATTGAGCACTTCAACCGGTTTGCCCCGGTCAAGCGCTTGCAGGATCGGTTTGAGCAAGGTCTTGCGCTGTTCCAGTCGCTCCAGGCGCTGGGCCAGGCCGGAACGATTGAACGGTTTGGTCAGGTAAGCGTCGGGCTCATGCTCCAGTGCGCTGAGCACCATGGCCTGGCTGGTTTCGGCGGTGACCATGACAAACACACTTTCATGGCTGATCAGCTTCTCGATCATCAGGTCTTCGAGCACCTGCTGACCGTTCTTCTTGCCATCGCCCAGGTGGAAATCCTGCAGGATGAAGTCGTAGGACTTCTGCGAGCACATGCGCAGCGCCTGCTCACCGGTATCGGCGGTGTCGACGTCCTTGACGCCCAACTCCCGCAGCATGGACCTGACGGAGCTGCGGAAATCCGAGAAATCATCGACGATCAGAAAGCTTTTTTGGTGATACGACAGCATCGAAGATTTCCAGGCAAATTAAGAAGAACAATCCAAAGGCACGACACGAGCGAGCTCTGCTTCGCGGCCCTTTTGGCGCGCAGATGATAGCGGGAGGCCATCGGCTATCAAGCAATTTCGCACAAACCCGTGATGACGATTGCCAGCCGCCAGTGACGAAAATCACAACGACCGTTCGGGTTATCGGCCAGTAGTCGTGTTCCCTTGAAGCGGCGGGCGTGCAATCGCGTATTTGGCTGTCATGACAGGCTTTCAATGTAGGTCGTCGTGTGGTTCGAGCATGAAAAAACCGCCAGAGGAATGCCCTGGCGGACTTTTTTAACCGCTGACCTTGCAACTTGAGGCTGTCCCAGCACTTGAATTACGCAAGCAGCCCTTGCCGCACAAGGGTTCCAGCTCATTTTAGGCGCACCACTATTGAGTGCCTGCGGCCCCTTCGCCAAAAACAAATCGACATAATATTGACACCAAAACATCCACTTGTCGGAATATTGGCACATCGTACTGTTACCTTCGTTTAACACCTTTACAAAGCCTGACCCCACAACTAAACACCTATCAAACTGATATCAGGAAAGGCCGTATCCCTGAATCAGTGCCGTACCAAAACACGGCCTCACCTAGCCATCACTTCAGGAGTCCCTGCGATATGGGTGCTCTCAGATTACTGCGCGCCAAGCGCAGCGCAGCCCCAGGCTTGGGCCCACGTTCGCCCGACCGCTCCTGCGATTCGCTCCTCAAGTGCGGCGAACTTCTTCACCCCCGCGACACCAGCGTCCCTCTGTCGGCAGCGCCTATTGCGCCGGGGACGGACGGCCGACGATGTCCGGCGGCCGCCTCGCACCGCTCCTGAACACCCTGAGCGGTACAAGCACGGGACTTCGTCCTGTCAGCAGTTCCTGGCGATTCCAATAAAAAAAGCATTCTCGGGAGAAAGACATGGCTACCACCACCACAACCAGCGGCGGCACCGCTACTTCGTTTTCCAATACACCGCAGGCGCAGGACGACATTTTCACTACAGGTGTCATTGGCACGAGCAGCGGGACCATCACTGAAGACTTGCTGGGGGTCGTGTACCTGGACGTTATGTCCAATGACCTGGGCGGCAACGCAAAGACACTCTGGTCACTCGATAACGCGATCAGTAATTCTACTGCCACCAAGGTTTATGCGCCGGCCGATCTGCTGGTCCAGGACACGTGCAGAATTGAGGCGACGAGTACCGACACCAGCCTCAATGGGGCAAAGATCTGGATTACCTCGGATGGCAAAGTCGGCTACGACGCTACTATGTTATCGACTGAATTCAAGGCGCAACTTCAGGCGCTTGCTGCCGGAGCTTCGCTGACAGACAGCTTTACGTATGCGATTCGTCTCGGCAATGGCACGCTCAGCTGGGCCACTGCGCAGGTGCAATTCGCAGGTGTGAATGACAGCGTGACGATGAGCCTCGGCGCACAGGCCGGCACCGTAACCGAAGATGCGACCACGACGCTGAGCACGACTGACTCGCTGAGCACGACGGGGACGATTGCGTTTAGCGATGTCGATCTGAGCGACACGCATACCGCCTCATTCGTGGCGGCGGGAGGCAATACCACAGCGCTGGGCAACTTCGCCCTTGCCTCTGTCATTGAAGCGGCCAATGCGGCTAATGGCACCGTTAACTGGACTTACACCGTGAATAATGCGGCAGCCCAGTACCTGGCCCAGGGTCAGACGGCTACCGAAACTTATGTGGTCACCATCAATGATGGGCATGGTTCGTCGACAACGCAGAATGTGACCATCACCATCACCGGCACCAACGACCAGGTACAGATCACCAGCGGTGTGCAGACCGGCGATGCCAAGGAAGACAGTGGCGACTACGCTGCCAACGGCAGCATCACCTTCACCGACGCCGACCTGATCGACACTCACAGCGTCACCGTCACACCGGGCGCTTCCGGCTACCTGGGCAGCTTCACCACAGATCCACTGCACGACAGCACCGGCACCGGCAGCGGTTCGCTGGGCTGGCACTTCGCGGTAGACAACGCCGCCGTGCAGTTCCTGGGCGAAGGCCAGACCCTCACCCAGACCTATAACGTGGCGATCGGCGACGGCACGGTACAGACCGTGACCATTACCATCACCGGCACCAACGACCGGCCGACGCTGACGATTGCCGACACCACCGGCGCAATGAGCGAAGGCAACGGTGCGGCCACACTGAGCGACAGCGGCGCACTGAGCTTTGCCGATGTGGACAACATCGACGTGGTGACTGTGTCGCACACCTCCAACGGCAACATCGCCTGGAGCGGCGGCACGCTCAATGCGGGCGTGGCTTCGGCACTGGTGGCCGGTTTCTCGGTCGATCAGAACAGCTGGGACTACAGCACCAACCAGAACCTCGACTTCCTCGGCGCGGGTGAAACCATCACCTTCTCGTACAAGGTCGTCGCCACCGACAACAGCGGCGCAGCTAACGCTGCCTCGGCGACGCAGACTGTCACCATCACCATTACCGGCAGCAACGATGCGCCGGTGCTAAGTTTCGCCACGGGTAACGATGCCGGGGCTGTGAAGGAAGACACCACGCTCAGCATCAGCGGCCAGTTCAGCTCGACCGACATCGACCACGCGGCCACTGCCACCTGGAGCATCGCCGGGGCCAATACCGGCAGCTACGGCTCGATCGCTGTCGACAGCAGCACCGGTCAGTGGACCTACACCCTGGCCAACGGCAGCGATGGTGTTGCCAGTGCCGTGCAATC